>JALFTI010000012.1 GCA_022778585.1 Pygmaiobacter massiliensis
CTGGAGAAATAAGCGTTTCTCGTACATTAGGAAGGACTTCCCCACCCCATGTCCAAGCAATTCGTAAAGGTTGCCCTGTGCCAGCGGTCGGCCGACTGCTCCAAACAGGAAAACCTGCGGCATATTTTGAAGGCCATTCAAGAAGCCATGCGCCGCTGCCCGGATCTGGATGTGATTGTATTTCCGGAATACAGCTATTATGAGCCGCATGATGCCCAGGATGGTCTGGCTAACGCCGAAGAGCTGGACGGGCCTTTCATACAGGCGCTTTGCCAAGCTGCACAGCGCTACCATGTAAATATCATTCCCGGCTCATTTCCAGAAATATCCGGTTACAAAATTCGTAACACCTGCCCGTTTATCGACCGCAAAGGTCAGGTTCTTTCGCGTTATTCCAAAATTCATTTAATGAACTGGAATGGCATTCGGGAGTCTGATTTCACCGAAGCCGGACAGGAACTAAGTGTCCTTGACACCGACTTTGGCCGGATTGGAATTTTGATTGGGTTTGATCTGCGGTTTCCGGAACTGGCCCGCAGCATGGCATTGAAGGGGGTTGACATTCTTTTCTGTACCTCCTGTTTTCCGTGGGGCTTAGAATATGCCTCTCGTCCCGACCATTGGGACATTCTTTTGGAAAGCACCACCCTGTATAACCTAACTTGGGTGTGTGCCGCAAACCAATTTGGCCAAGTAAATGGGGAGCGGCATTTAGGCCGCTCCATGGTGGTGGACCCCTGGGGCACGCCGGTTGCGGTGGCCAGCTATCGGGAAGAGATCCTGCTTGCTACACTGGATCTTGGATACCAGCAGACCATTCGCAGCCGTGTGGGCACCTGGGAAAGCCGCCGGCCTGACATTTACGAACTGTAAAAAAACATGAAAAGGAAAGAGGTTTGACATGAAAAAGTTTCTTGCTCTTGCCCTGGCGCTCTCCATGGCCCTGGGCCTGTGCGCCTGCTCTGGCAGCTCTTCCACAACTACTACTTCGGAATCTGCTTCCGGCAGCACTGCCACCTCCACTACTTCCGGCGATGGCAAAGCTTACGACAAACTGAATCTGAAACTCAGCTATGCTACCGGTGACACCGGCATGGACGGCATCGACGCTATCAAGTTCGAAGAACTGGTTGAAGAGCGTTCGGGCGGCGCCATTCAGGTAGACCGCTTCCCCAACTGCCAGCTTTCCGGCGGCGACATGGTGCGCCATGTTGAAATGATGGTTTCCGGCGGCGCGTTCGAGATGGCTATTATCAGCCAGAACAGCTTCTCCACCTTGAACAAGGGCTTCTATGCTTCCTCCATCCCCTTTGCTTTCGCAAACTATCAGGAAGCTTATGACAAGATTGACTCCACCGGCGGCGAATATGTTGCCAAACTGTATGACGAGCTGGGCATTGTTTACCTGAGCAGCTGCTCCAATGGTATTATGCAGTTTGCCAACAACAAGCACGAAGTTCGCACTCCGGCTGACATGAAGAACCTGAAAATGCGTACCTACGGCGACCTGCAGATGAGCCTGATGCGCGATATGGGTGCTGACCCCACCCAGCTGAGCTGGTCTGAGCTGTACTCTGCCCTGCAGACCGGCGCTGTGGACGGCAACATGAACGGCTACCAGACCCTGTATTCCGGCTCCATGCACGAAGTGCAGCCCTACATCACCGAAGTGAATGTAACCTGGGCTTGCTACGATATGCTGTACAGCAAGGCCGCTTGGGAGAAACTGAGCGCCGACACCCAGGAACTGATCCGTGAGTGCGCTGTGGAAGCTGCCCAGTACGCCCGTGACGAGATGGACCGTCAGGAAGGAGAATGCAAGCAGGCTATGATCGACTATGGCGTGAGCGTATATGTTCCCACCGAGGAAGAGATGGCCGAGTTCAAAGAGGCTGCTACTCCCACCATCGAGTCCTACAAAGAGATGGTTGGCGCTGAAGGCTGCGAGGCGTTCGGTATCGAATAAATCTTAGCCATATCTTAGCTCTATTAAACCTCCTTTTTGTACAGGGGACCCACCGTGAACAGTTTGCCGCGGTGGGTCCCTTGGCGAAAAGGGCCTATTGAGGAAGGAATCCGTCTATGAACAAAAAATACCTGAACGCTGAATCCATTGTTACAGCCATTGTATTGCTTGTAATGTTGGGTCTGGTTTTTGTGGGTGTTCTGTCCCGGTATGTTTTCCACTTCTCATTCTCCTTTACCGAAGAACTGGTCTGCACCATGTTCGTGCTGCTGTCCACCATGGGCGGCGCTTTAGCCAGCAAGGAAAACAGCCACTACACCCTGGACCTGGTCACGGGTATGCTCAAACCCCGGGCCAAACGCTTTTTTGATATTTTTGACACTGCACTGACTGTTTTGGCCGCTGGTATTTTGTGCTGGTGCGGCGTACAGATGGTCATCAGCCAGTACAACATGGGAAGCCTTTCTATTGCGCTGCGCATCCCCAGCTGGATTTATGGTGTTACTGTCCCGTTCGGTCTGGTTTTCCTTATTTTCCGCAGCGTTATGCACATTGTTGAAGTAGTTAAAACCAGCCCCGAAGAGTATGCAAAACTTGGAGAAACGGAGGATAACGCCGAATGACCGCTGTTGTAATGTTAGGCGTCTTTTGCATCTGCGTTGCCATCGGCGCCCCCATCGGCACTTGCATGTGCCTTTCCAGTGTTTCCGCCCTGCTCACTTCGGGCATGGGCCTGTCCATGGTAGCTTATAACTACTATGCCGCCATCAGCAAGTTCTTGCTTTTGGCTATTCCGTTCTTTATTCTGGCCGGCAACATTATGGAAAAAGCCGGCATCTCCACCAAGCTTATCGACTTTGCCCAGTCCTTTGTGGGACACATTAAGGGCGGCCTGGCGCTGGTGTGCGTTATTGTGGCCTGCTTCTTCGCCGCAATCTCCGGCTCCGGCCCGGCTACCGTAGCTGCTTTGGGCGGCATTATCATTCCCGCCATGACCCGCGTGGGTTATACCAAGGGCGATGCTTCTGCCCTGATGGCCACTGCCGGCGGTATTGGTATTATTATTCCGCCTTCCATCAGCTTCGTTGTGTACAGCTCCATTGCCAATGTTTCGGTGGGTACGCTGTTTATGGCCGGTATTGTTCCTGGCCTTTTGATGGGCGCATCCCTGTTCACTGCTTCCATGTGGGTAACCCGTCATTCCAACCTGGAACGCGTTCCCAAGAGCAATGCCAAACACCGCTGGAAGGCTTTCATTGACGCTTTCTGGGGCCTTATGATGCCGGTCATCATTCTGGGCGGTATTTACGGCGGCATTTTCACCCCGACCGAGGCAGCCGCTGTTGCAGCAGTGTACGGCTTGTTCGTCGGTATGTTCATCTACCGCACTCTGCGTGTTCGCGAGCTTCTGGCCATTGTGGTGGACTCCGGCAAGCAGACCGGCGCTGTCATGTGGACCGTCGGCAACGCTACTTTGATGAGCTGGGTGCTGTCGGTTTCTGGCATTTCCACCGCTCTTACTAACTTTGTAATCCAGATTTCTGGCGGCCATACCGTCATCTTCCTGATCATCGTCAACATCATTGTTTTGATTGCCGGCTGCTTCATCGACGGCAACTCGATCATGTACATCTTCGTGCCCATCTTCCTGCCGGTTGCTTTGCAGCTGGGCTACAGCCCCATTGTGCTGGGCGTAGTGCTGGTTATGAATGTGGCTATCGGCCAGGTAACCCCGCCGGTTGGCTGCAACCTGTATGTAGCCTGCGGTATTTCGGGCATCCAGGTAAAAGAGATTGTGAAGCCGGTTGTGCCTTACATCGTTGCCAGCTGCATTACCCTGTTGCTGGTTACCTACATTCCCCAGATCACCCTGTTCCTGCCCACCCTGCTGGGTCAGGTCTAAAAACAAATTTTGCTATGGCAGCACAACCGGCGCCGGTAAATCCGGCCGCCGGGCAAGCTGTCTGGTTTAGCCATTTGAACAAAGGAGGAACTATTATGCAGAGCACCTTTGTATTGGCCCAGCTGGCCATGGAAGGGCAGCCCGAAGTAAACCTGAAAAAGGCCCAGGATGCCGTTGCCAAGGCCATGGAGCTGTACAAGCCCGACCTGATGATCTTCCCCGAATGCTTTATGAGCCATTTCCCCGTTGGCACCGACCGCGCCACCAAGCTGGGCACCGCCCAGTATCTGGACGGCCCGTTCGTGACCGGTATGCGCAAGCTGGCCAAGGATAACGGCATTTGGATCATCTTCGGCATGAACGAGAAGGTGGAAGACCCCGCCGACGACCGCAACTACAACTGCACCGTCGTGCTGAACGCAGAAGGCGAAATTGTCACCAGCTACCGCAAAACCCACCTGTACGACGCATTTGGCTTCAAAGAGTCGGATGACAATAAGCCCGGCACTGCTCTGTTCGAGCCGATCGACACCCCGTTCGGCAAGCTGGGTCTGTTCGTCTGCTATGAAGTACGCTTCCCCGAAGTGGCCCGCTACCAGCGTTCCAAGGGCGCTGACATCATCATTATGCCCACTGCCTGGGCCAAGGGTGATTTGAAGAGCCATCAGTTCCGCACCCTGATCACCGCCCGCGCCATTGAAAACACCGTTTACATGGTGGCCTGCGACCAGTGCGGCACCGACACCATGGGCGAAAGCGTTGTAGTGGACCCGATGGGTGTTCCCGTGGCAACTGCCGGCGAGGTGGAGACTTTGGTCTGCGCCTATATCGATACCGACCGTATCGAAGCCGTGCGCAAGAAGCTGCCGGCCTATAAGGACCGCCGTCCTGAGCTGTATACCATCTGATTACTATTATCACCTCCAATCAAGACCTTGTATAAAAGCCAAAGGGCTCGCACTTTACGGTGCGGGCCCTTTGGCTTTTTACTGTATAGCTGTTTTGGCAAAACAGCATTGCTGCCAGATGGCAGAGCAAATTTTCCCAAAACCCGCTTTTCTTTTTCCTTTCCAAAGCCCTTAAACACAGCCTTGACTTCTTTTTCCTAAGCGCTTAAAATATATATTTGCTTTGCATGCCGGCCTTAGGGCCGGTCAATTTTTCGGCGGGCGCCAGCCCCCAGCGAAAAGAGGCGCTTTTTTATGTCTGAATCTGCAGCGGCCGAAAGGCCGCTCTTTACATCTGCCCGTCTGCGCCGGCTGATCGGCCCGTTGGTGGTAGAACAATTTTTGGCCATCACCATCGGCATGGCCGACACTATTATGGTGTCCAGCGCCGGCGAAGTTGCCGTCTCGGCGGTTTCGCTGGTGGATGCCATTAATGTTTTAATGTTAAACCTGTTTACCGCTTTGGCTGCCGGTGGCGCCATTGTGGCCAGCCAATACCTGGGCAAGCAGGACCTTGACAACGCCCGCCGGGCCGCAAGGCAGCTTATGTTTGTACTTACCGTGCTGGGCGGTGTGCTGGGCCTTTTGTGCTGTGCGGTCAGCGGGCAGTTTTTGGCACTTCTTTATTCCAGTGCACAGCCCGATATTCTATCCAATGCCACCTTATATTTTCGCGTTACCAGCCTTTCTTACCCGTTCATTGCCGCCTATAACGCCGGCACTGCCATCTTCCGGGCACAAGGCAATTCTCGGGTATCCATGCAGGCTTCCATCATCTCCAACTCTGTAAATATCGGCGGCAATGCCATTTTAATCTACGGCCTTAAAATGGGGGTTTTGGGTGCTGCTATCCCCACCCTTGTTGGCCGTATTGTGGGGGCTATTTTGGTTTTTGCACTGCTGCGCAACCCAACGCTGCAGGTTAGCCTGCGAGATTGGCGGGAATTTAAAGTTCGCCCCCAAATGATACGCCGCATTCTTAAGGTAGGGGTTCCCAACGGGCTGGAAAACAGTATGTTCCACATTGGCAAAATTCTAGTGCAGTCTCTGGTTTCCACACTGGGCGCTACCGCAATTGCCGCCAATGCGGTGGCCAATACGGTCTCCAGTTTGCCGCAAATTCCATCCATGGCGGTAGGCCTTGCCATGACCATTGTGGTGGGCCAATGCGTAGGGGCCGGCCAGCTGAATCAGGCCCGGCGCTATACTTTGCGTTTGATGGCGCTTGCCACCGCTACCATGTGTGTGCTCTGCCTAGCGGCATGGCCGTGTGTGCCGCTGCTTTTGCAGTTTTTCAACCTGTCTGCCGCTACCGGTGCCGTTACCGGCCGCATTTTAACCGAATACTTTTTATTGGCTGCCCTAACCTGGCCCTGGTCCTTCACGCTGCCCAATGCTCTGCGCGCGGCGGGAGATGTCAGCTTCACCATGGTGGTAGCCGCCTGCTCCATGTGGATCTTCCGGATTGGATTCTCCTATCTGCTGGTTTTAAAATTCGGCCTTGGAATTTACGGCGTATGGTACGCCATGTATCTGGATTGGTTGGTGCGCATTATTTTGTTTATCTGGCGTTTTCTTTCCGGCAAATGGCGCAACAAAGCCGTTATCTAAACTCAAGTTCTTCTATCTTTTTGATTGCACAATCTGTCCTTAGTCGGGTATACTGAATATGGCGAGCGGGGCTGCGCCCGCTCGCCATATTTTTTGTCTTATTCGCAGTGTTTGTGCCTTTGCCCAAACGCCAACAGGAGGAGTATATGCTGCACCGTTTCCGCAACCGACAATTTTTATGCTATTGGGCCACCCTGCTGTGTTCCATTCTGCTGCTTATTTTGGGCAACCGGCTTGCCCATGCAACCGGCGTTACACTGCCCCCCTTTTCCGACCCCAGTTTTTTTACCGCCAGGGTACTGAGCATTACCGACGAGCAAATCATAGAACAGCCCGGCTTTGGCGACGGCGATGCCGTTTACCTGACCGAACGCCACTTTATTGCAACCGCGCTTTCCGGCACGCTGGACGGCCGCACCCTTTATGCTGTGCAGCAGTTAGACAGCTATCAGCCGGTACAGCCCGCGCCGGTGGAAGAGGGTGATCTGGTTCTGCTTTATCCCAACCCGGACCCTTCCAGTTCGGTTCCCTTTCTGTTCAGCGATTATCAGCGCAGCAAAGGCATTGGCATTTTCTGCGTTATTTTTCTTGGTTTGCTTTTGGTGTTTGGGCGCAAAAAAGGATTTAACACCATTGTGGCCCTCATCTTTACCTGCGGCGCTGTTTTTCTGGTTTTTCTGCCCTGGGTTTTGGCCGGCGCTAACATTTACCTGTGCGCCATTCTCATCTGTATTTATGTGGTGGCCAGCACCCTGCTTTTGGTGGATGGCCTGTCAGCCAAAACGCTGGTGGCCATATGCGGCTGTGCAGCGGGCGTATTGACCGCCGCCGCCCTGGCCGTTTTGCTTTCCCAAATTCTCAAGCTGTCCGGCCTTACTTCGCAGGAATCCATCTTTCTAAGTCAGCTGGCGGTTCCCATCGACCTTTTAGGGGTGGTTTTTGCCGGCATTATTATTGGAGCCATGGGCGCAGTGATGGATGTGGCCATGAGCGTGGCTTCGGCCCTTTCCGAGCTGCACGAAAAAGCCCGGGATGCAAGCTTTAGGTCCCTTTTTTCCAGCGGCATCCAGATTGGCCGTGACATGATGAGCACCATGGCAAATACCCTGGTTTTGGCCTATATAGGCTCTTCCCTCACCAGTGTTCTGCTTTTAACCACCTATGCCAGTTCGGTTTTCCAGCTGCTCAATCTGGAAATGATCGTTACCGAAATTTTGCAGGCAATCATCGGCAGCATGGCCATTCTGCTTACCATCCCCATTACCAGCCTGATTGCCGCGCGGGTATACAGCCGCCTTGGCCAAAACAGCCCCGAAAACGCCCCTGCGCTGCCCCCCAATGCCGACGAAGGGCCCGCCGGCAGCCAACCTTAAAAGGGCGTGCAGCCCTGTGCTTTTGAAGATATGGCTTACTGAATAAAAAAGCCCGGCAGCAAAAGCTGCCGGGCTTTCTATTTGGTATAAACAGCCGGCTTGTTATTCCAAACCGCCCATTCCCTTGTCCTTCAAAATAACATCGTGGTAGCCGCCCTCCACAATGCTGGTGGGCGAAACCAGGGTCAAACGCGCTTTTTCCTGCAGTTCCGGAATGGTCAGCGCACCGCAGTTGCACATGGTGTGGCGCACCTTTGCCAAGGTCTGAGCCACATTGTCCTTCAGGCTGCCGGCATAAGGCACATAGCTGTCCACGCCTTCCTCAAAAGCCAGCTTCTGGGCCCCGCCCAGGTCATACCGCTGCCAGTTGCGGGCACGGTTGGAACCTTCGCCCCAGTACTCTTTCACATAATTGCCGTTGATGTTCAGCTTGGTGGTGGGGCTTTCGTCGAACCGGGCAAAATACCGGCCCAGCATAATAAAGTCGGCCCCCATGGCCAGAGCCAGGGTCATATGGTAGTCGTGCACAATACCGCCGTCAGAGCAAACCGGCACATAAATGCCAGTCTCCTTAAAGTACTCATCCCGGGCCTTGCACACATCAATCAGCGCGGTGGCCTGGCCACGGCCAATGCCCTTCTGTTCGCGGGTAATGCAGATGGAACCGCCGCCGATTCCCACCTTCACAAAGTCCGCACCGGCCTCGGCCAAAAAGCGGAAGCCCTCCTGGTCTACCACATTGCCGGCACCCACCTTCACACTGTCGCCGTAATGCTCCCGAATCCATTCAATGGTGATCTTCTGCCATTCGGAAAATCCTTCCGAAGAGTCAATGCAAAGCACATCGGCCCCGGCTTCCACCAAAGCAGGCACCCGCTCGGCGTAGTCTCGGGTATTAATGCCGGCACCCACCACATACCGCTTGTGGGCGTCCAGCAGCTCGTTGGGGTTTTCCTTGTGGGAAGCATAGTCCTTGCGGAACACCATGTATTTCAAGGTTCCGTTTTTGGCTACAATGGGCAGGCTGTTCAGCTTATTGTCCCAAATAATGTCGTTTGCTTCCTTCAAGGTAGTGTCCTCGCCGGCATAAATCAGCTTGTCCAGCGGGGTCATAAAGGTCTCCACCTTGGTGTCCAGCGACATGCGGGAAACCCGGTAGTCTCGGCTTGCCACAATGCCTACCAGCTTGCCTTCTGCGGTACCGTCCTCGGTAACCGCCACGGTGGAATGGCCGGTCTTCTCCTTCAGGGCCAGAATATCGGCCAGGGTGGCATCAGGACGGATATTGGAATCGCTCACCACAAAACCAGCCTTGTGGGTTTTCACATTCGAGACCATTTTGGCCTCGCTCTCAATCGACTGGCTGCCGTAAATAAACGAAATGCCGCCTTCCATGGCCAGCGCAATGGCCAGCGTATCGTTCGAAACCGACTGCATGATGGCGGAAACCAACGGAATATTCATAGTAAGAGGGCATTCCTCCTGCCCCTTGCGGTATTTTACCAGGGCCGTTTTCAGCGAAACATTGGCCGGGACACACTGGGTCGAAGAATAACCGGGAACAATCAGGTACTCGCCAAAGGTATGGGACGGTTCTTCGAAGATAAACGCCATAGTATTACGCTCCTTACACCAGATTTTTTGGATTGTCACGATTGGACTATTATCTTTAATAATATGAGTTTTGGCGCAGAATGTCAAATAAAACATCTCACCGTCGACTGTGATTTTTTTAGGCAAAAAGACAGAATTTGCTTGCCCGCTTTTTGCAGTTTTGCTATAATGTTTTTAATAACGGCACTGCCGCAAAAACAATCCAATGATCCGCCCTGCTGGGCAAAGGAGGACTGCTGCATGAAATACAAAATTTTCTCGCTGACCGGTTTTATTCTTGGCTGTGTCTCCATCACGGTGGGAATCGTGGCGGTGGTGTTTTCGGCCATCAGCTTCTTTCGTACCGGCAAGCACAGTGCGCACAAATCTTTTTAAAACGGTACAAAACAAGGCAGCCGCCTACGGCTGCCTTGTGCCATTTTACACACCGCCTTTAGCGGCCGGAAAGGAATGAATGTTTACTATGCTGACTGTTGACCAATACGCCGAGCTTATTACCCAAAAAACCGCCCTCCAGCCCGATGTGGGCATTATTCTGGGCAGCGGCCTTGGGGGCCTTGCCGACCTTGTGGAGGAACCGGTTTTTATTGATTACGCAAGTCTGCCGCAGTTTCCTGTTTCCACCGCGCCGGGCCATTTGGGACGGTTTGTGATAGGCAAGCTTTGCGGCAAACCGGTCATCTGCATGCAGGGCCGGCTGCACTACTACGAAGGCCACCCCATGGCCAACATTGCGCTGCCGGTGCGCCTTATGCGCCGGCTTGGGGTTAAAACCCTTTTGGTCACCAACGCCTGCGGCGGGGTGAACTATGACTTCGAGGTTGGGGATATCATGGTCATTGACGACCACATCAACCTTTTGGGGACAAACCCCCTGATTGGGCCGAATGCCGACGAGTTTGGCCCTCGCTTTCCAGATATGTCCTACGCGTATGACCCGCAGCTGAGAGCCGTGGCAGACCAGGCGGGCCAGCAGCTTTCGCTTCCTTTGCGCCACGGCGTTTACCTGGCTTACAGCGGGCCCAGCTACGAAACCCCCGCCGAAATACGCGCATTTCGCATTTTGGGCGCCGATGCAGTGGGCATGAGCACGGTGCCGGAAACCATTGTGGCAAACCACTGCGGCATGCGGGTACTGGGGCTTTCGCTTGTTACCAACATGGCTGCCGGCATGGGAGATAAGCGGCTGGACGGCGAACATGTCATTGCCATTGCAAACCAGCGCGCCAAGGTGCTGGAAGCGCTGGTAAGCCAGATTGTAAAGCTGCTGCCCAAAGGCTGACCGGCTGTTTTAAGCTAAACAAACCATAAAAAAGAGGGAGGCGGCAGGCCATGAACACCGTTTCACAGCGTGCACAGCGGCAGGGCGTTTTTTATATGCTGCTGTGCGCCGCCATGTGGAGCATTGCGGGCATTTTTATTAAACTAATTCCCTGGAACAGCTTTGCCATTGCCGGCTGGCGCAGCCTTATTTCGGCGCTGTGCGTGCTGACTTACATGAAAAAAAGCCATCTTTCCTTTTGCGCCAGCCGCATGGCCGTGTTGAACGGCGCGGTGCTGGCACTAACCTTTTTGTGTTTTATTTCGGCCAACAAGCTCACCACATCGGCCAACGCCATTATGCTGCAGTATGTTTCACCGGTGTTTATTTTATTTTTGTCGGCCAAGGTTTTTCACCAAAGGGTCTACCGTTCCGACCTGCTGGTGACCGGATTTACGCTGGCAGGCATTGCCCTGTTTTTCCTGGACCAGCTTTCGCCGGGCAACCTTTTGGGAAATATGATTGCCCTGTTTTCCGGCTTTACCATGGCCAGCGTTTTTATGACCAGCAGCCAGTGCAAAAGCGATGACGAGCGGATGACCGGCATTCTGCTGGGGCATGTATTTACCGCCCTGGTGGGAATTCCCACCTGTTTTTTCACCCCCACCCCCATTACCGTCCAGGCCGTGGGCTGTATTCTCGTTTTGGGGATTGTGCAGCTGGGCATTCCGTATGTGCTGTACGGCCTGGCTGTGCGCAGCTGTCCGCCGCTTTTGTGCTCTCTTTTGGGTACAGTAGAGCCGCTTTTGAATCCGGTTTGGGTTTTTCTAGGCACAGGGGAAGCCCCCGGTCCGTTTGCGCTGGCGGGGTGCTGTGTGGTTTTGGTTACCATTACCGCCTGGATGGTGTATAAAAGCCGGCGTGCTGCCGCTTAAAGGCCGGCACAACGCTGTTTTTAGCAAAGCTTTATTCAAACAAAAAACCCAAAGCCTGCCAAACATGTTTGGCAGGCTTTGGGTTTATTTTTTACTGAAAAAAAGTTTGTCACACCCGTCCTGCGGGTGCGGCCTCCATTTCCATTAGGGACAATTCCGGCATAACGGTGCGGCGCATAGTGATATAACAGGCCAGGCCGCCAATTACATTGGAAATGGGTTCGGCCAAGAAAACACCGTTTACCCCCAGCCCAAACAGGTGCGGCAAAATAAGGGTGAGCGGCACCACAATGAAAGCTTTGCGCAAAAGCGAAAAGAAGATGGCCTTTTTTGCCTTATTAAGCGATTTGAACACGCTTTGCCCGGTAAACTGAAAAGCCATCATGACAAAGCCAAAAAAATAGATGTGCAAGGAGGGCACCGCAGCCGCTAAAAGCTCGGCATCATGGTTAAAAATGCTGATAAAAAAGGCAGGAAATAAGCTGACCAGCGCCCAGATGAGCATGGTGTAAAGAAAACCCAGCTGGGTCATAAAGCGAATGGAGCGGCGCACCCTTGGTGCGTTTTGTGCGCCATAGTTATAACTAATAACCGGCGAAGCGCCGTCGGTCAGGGCCATAACCGGTGTTTGCGCAATTTGGCGAACCGAATTGATAACCGTCATAACACTGATGTACAAATCTCCGCCAAAGGTACGCAGCGTGGCATTACAGGCCACCTGAACCAGGCTGTCGGTAAAGGACATAACAAAGCTGGAAGTACCCAGCGCTCCAATGCGGCCAATACAGCCCCAGTCCGGCCGAAAACCGCGAAACTGCAGGGTTAGTTCCGACTTTTTGCCGGTTAAAAAGCACAACACCCATATGGCCGAAAACCCCTGAGAAAGTACAGTGGCAATAGCTGCCCCCTTTACCCCCAGCCCAAAGCCATAAATAAAAACAGGATCCAGTATGATATTGCTGACCGCCCCCAAAAGCACCGTAAGCATACCGGTGCGGGCAAACCCCTGGCTGTTGATATAGGGATTAAGCCCCAGCGAGGTCATAACAAAAACCGTACCCAATAGGTAGATAACCATATAGTCCGAAGCGTCCTGGTAGGTTTGGGCACTGGCCCCCAGCAGGTAAAGAATGGGCCGGTGGAATAAAATACCCAGCACCGTGAGCGCCAGACCCGAAACCAGCAGCATAAAATAGGCATTGCTCACAATGGCCCCGGCCGTCTTAAGGTCCTTTTTGCCCCGCGCAATGGAACAAAGCGGCGCACCGCCCACACCGAACAGGTTGGCAAACGCGCTGACCAGGGTAATAACCGGAAAGCACAGCCCCAGCCCTGCCAACGCCAAGGTGCCTTCTCCGGGAATTTTGCCAATATAAATACGGTCCACAATATTGTAAAGCAGGTTCAGCACCTGCGCCACCAGCATGGGCGCCGCCACAGCCAATATGTTCTTTTTCACATCTGCTTTGGAAAAATCCACCTGCCGGTTTTGGCTGCCTTTTCCATGCACACCGCAAAACGCCATACCGAACTCATCTCCTTACCTGCACCTTTGTGACCATTTTTCCGCCAGGCCTTTTTACAGCAAAACAAAGCTTTCCCGGCCATAAAAGCAGCCAAATGCCCAAAGGCCAGCCCCTTTGCAAGGGGCAAAAAGAACAATACCATCCCCGCCGCACGTACCAGGCACAGCAGCCGCGCAAAACAAGATAAAACCACAGCTTTGCCCACCCGCAAGGGGTAAAAGCTGTGGCATAAAAAGAAAAACAATAGCTGTTTTTCGGCTATTATACCACATGCTTCAAAAAGTGTTAAGCTTTGTCCCTGCCTGCATCAGGTTCGCCCGCTTTAAAAGGGCAAATACTGCAGCTTTTGCCCAAAGCAAAAGGCGGTGCCTGCATCCATGCACCGCCTTTTCATCTTTTCTTTCACAGGCAAAGGCACCCGGCTCCTTGTGAAAGGGATAGGTGCTTTGGGGTCAGCGTTTTTCCGCTTCTGCCTGCCTTTTTTCCAGCAAATCCGTGGCCTGCCGGTAAAGCTTTAGCTTGCGCTCGGCCCCGGGGGGCAGCTGGTCCAGCCGGCTTGTGTCCGAATTGTGGGCAAGGTCTGCCAGCTTTACCAAACGGGCCACCGGGTCATACTGCAATGCGCGGATATAGTCCATATAATCCACCGCTTTATCGTGGGTCAAAAGCCGCAGGGGTTTTAGCACCTCTGCGGGGAAACCGGCCTCTTTGAGCTGCTCAAAGGTAACTTGGGTATCCTCCACTACATCGTGCAAAAGCGCCACCGTGCAGCTCACCTCGTCCGGCATGCTTTCGGCCAGATGCCAGGGGTGAAAAATATACGGCAGGCCTGATTTGTCAAACTGTCCTTCGTGGGCCCGGTAGGCTATACTGGCCGCGCGCCGGGTCATGGGGGTATAGATCATAACACTTTCCTCCCGCTGCCGGCTTTTTGTTTACACAAGCTGCCGGCGCATTTTATCCGCTGCCAAAAGCACGCCAGCCCGGCTTGCTGCAAAGTTCAGTCCCCCCTGCAGGTAAGCAGTAAACGGCTCGCGCAGCGGGCCGTCACAGGAAAGCTCGATGCTGCTGCCCAGGGTAAACGCCCCCGCCGCCATAATAACCTGGTCGGTATAGCCGGGCATGGCGTAGGGTTCGGGGCGCACAAAACTGTCCACCGGGCTGCCCGCCTGAATCCCCTCGCAAACCGCGCAAAGCGCCGCCGCACTTTTGGTTTCAATGCTGGTAATAATATCGTTGCGGTCTGCCAGGTAATGGGGCTTGGTCTCGTAGCCCATCAGTGCAAACAGGCGGCTTGCGTACACGCTGGTTTTCAGCGCCTCTGCCGTTACGCCGGGGGCATAGTAAAGGCCCAAATAAAGCTGGCGCAAGGTGTCCAGGCTGCAGCCCAGCTCCCGGCCGGTGCCCGGCGCGGTCAGCCGGTGGCCGCATTTTTCCACCAGGTCTGCCCGGCCGGCTATGTAACCGCCGGTAGGCGCAATGCCGCCGCCCGGGTTTTTAATCAGGCTGCCGGCCATCAGGTCGGCCCCAACTGCTACCGGTTCCTTCTTTTGGGTAAACTCGCCATAGCAGTTATCCACAAACACAATGGTGTCGGGGTTGGCCGCATGGCAGGCGTCGGCAATTTTTCGAATGGTTTCAAGCGAAAGGGCCGGGCGGTCGGCATAACCACGGCTGCGCTGAATATGGCACACCTTCGCATACGCAGCTTTTTGGGCAATGGCTGCATAGTCCGGCTCGCCGCCGGCCAAAAGCCCAATCTCTTCATACCGCACCCCGTACTCCGCCAGGCTGCCGTTGCCGTCCTTGGCAAGGTCATCCCAGCCAATTACGCCGCCCAATGTGTCATAGGGCCGGCCGGTCACCGCCAGCAGGGTATCCCCCGCCCGCAGAAGGCCGAACAAAGCCACCGTCAGCGCATGGGTTCCGGACAAAAAGCTGGCCCGGCAAAGCGCGTCTTCGGCCCCCACAATCCGGCCAAACAGCTGGTCCAGCTTATCCCGGCCGGCATCGTCATACCCGTACCCGGTGCTGCCCACCAGATGGCTTGCTGCTACATGGCAGTCGGTAAACGCTTTCAGCACCTTCACCTGGTTGTAGTCGCGAATCTCGCAGATCCGGTCAAAGGCCTCTTTGCAGTCGGCCATGGCCTGCTGGTCCAGCTGCAACAGGTCCGCGGGCAGGTCAAAAAATTCCTTCATCATACCATTTTTCCTTTACCTTTCCAATTGCTGCAGATAACCGTTTAGCGTTGGTACTGTACGAAACCCAAGCGGCTGGTACAGTGAGTAAAGCTGCGGCAAACACAGCAAAAAAACTTGTTTTTCCTGCGCCCAGGCGCACAGCGCCGCCACCACAGCTGAAGCATGGCCCTGCCGGCGGCTGTGCGGCGATGTAACCACACCGGTCAGGTATGCGCTGTGTTCATCCACGGCGTAAAGCCCGGCGCTGGCAAGGTAGCGCCCTGTTTCGTCCTGCACCGCGCCAATCACCGCACCGTGGCGCCGGCGCAGGCAGGCGTCCGCATACCAGGCGTCTGCATCCTCAAAAAGCCCACACCCATGCAAACGCCACAGATCCGGCGTTAAGGTGACCGGGCATTGGGACAAGACAGACTTTGGCCCAACGCCCGCCGGTTTTTGCATTACCAGGCATTCAGCTGGGCTAAAGCCCAAAAGCGGCGGCGCGTTTTCTACCTGCTGCACCCCCATAAACCGCAAAAACGCCCCCAGCTGCTCTGCATCGCGGCAGCTGCCGGCCACAAGGGCGCTTTTGCCTGTAACCAGAAGCACCCCGCCCTCTTCCAGCCTGTAAAAGCTGCAGATGGACGGGTGTGCCCCATAACAGTTCCAGGCGGACGCAAAACGAAGGCGAACCGCCTGGTTTTGTTCCTGCGCGGGCAGAACAAACGGGTCGGCAGGGTCGATCCGGCAAATCACGACCGCTCTGCCTGTGCGTTTACCACAGCCTTGAAATGCTCGCCCCGCTTTTCAAAATTGGGGTACAGATCAAAACTGGCCGAAGCGGGAGAGAACAAAACCACATCCCCGCTTTGGCTGGCATTGCGCGCCTTTTCAACCGCCTCATCCATGTCCTTTGCGTAAATAATACACAGGTTTTTGGGGTCGTATTCCGGCAGTGCGGTCACACACCGCTCAATAACCGGGCCGGTCGCCCCCATCAAAACCAGCGTTTTCACATGCTGCAAAATTTCGGGGGCCAGTGGCTCATAGGGAATGTGCTTGTCGTACCCGCCGGCAATTAAAATAACCTTCTGGTCAAAGCTACGCAGCCCCGCAATGGTGCGGGTGGGGCTGGTTCCAATGGAATCGTTAAACCACTGGGCGCCGTCCAGTGTGCGCACCGGCTCAATGCGGTGTTCCACCCCGGCAAAGGTGCGGCCTACCTGCGCCATCTTTTCAAAATCCACCCAGCCGGCACAGGCCGCAATGGCGTCCAGCAGGTTTTCCACATTGTGCATGCCCCGCAGCCGTACCTCGTCCTTGTTCATCACCCGGGTCAGGCGGCCGTCTTCCACAAAGCACAAATCTCCGTTTTCTTCCAGATAGGCACCCTTTTCCACCTTTTCAAACCGGGAAAACCAGTAAAGGCTGCCCTTTACATCCTTCTGCAGGCTGCGGGTAATGTCGTTGTGGTAACCCAGCACCGTTCTGCTTTCGCAAGACTGGTAAAGCAGAATATTCCGCTTGGCGTCAATATACTCCTGCATATCCTTGTGGTGGTCCAAATGGTTTGGGGTAATGTTGGTAATAACCGCCACATCGGGCGAATGGTGCATCGAGATCAGCTGAAAGCTGGACAGCTCCACCACTGCCACATCCTCCGGCTTAATCTGCTCCACCAACGGCAAAAGTGCCACCCCAATATTGCCCCCTAAAAAAACCTTGCGTCCCATGGCACGGTGCATGGCTGCAATCAGGCTGGAAGAGGTGGTTTTGCCGTCCGACCCGGTAATGCCCCAAATACGGCAGGGGCACAGTTCGAAAAATAGCTCCATCTCGCTGGTAACCTGGCTTCCGGCAGCCTTGGCCGCCTGCAAAGCGGGGGTAAAATATTCAAACCCGGGGGTCCGCAGAATCATGTCCTGGCCGGCAAGGCCAGCAAGGTAGTTTTCTCCCAAAGAAAACCGTACCCCCAGCTGGGAAAGCTCCTGTCCCAGCTGACCAAATGCCTCTACCGAAGGCTTTTTGTCGCACAAGGTCACCTGTGCACCGCGCTTTGCAAACAGCTTTAAAAGCTCCCGGTGGGACACCCCTGCCCCAATAAACGCGACCTTTTTGCCTTTTATGGACCTATAAAACTCTTCTGCTTTTGTCATAAAACCGCTCCTTTTTGGCGTTTGAGCTGCCTTTTTAGAGCCCAGCGTGTTGCCTGGGGCCCAAATTTGTTCTTTTGGCGGCCTTGTAGCCATATCTGTATTCATATCTGTATTATTATAATATGCCGGTTTTTTCAGCGCAACCGCCGGGGGCAAAAATCCGCCCTTTGGGTGCATTTTTCGCTGTTTTCGCGCTGTTTTTACAGCCGAGCAACCGCTTTTCGGCAAGGATGCACACTGTTAAAATCCGCCAGGGGGCTTTGTTTTGTCAATTTTCATGAAATCGGCAAATCGGCTTGCAGGGTGTTTTGGGCCATGGTAAAATATCACCGTGTTATAACCAAATAAAATAAGCGGTATCGGCCATTGCAATACCAATGCCAAAACGGCTTGTTTATTTTAAAAAACAGGGGGAGAGAAGATGGCAAATATGGACTTGAAGCGGCAGTTTGGCTGTCATTTGTTTGACGACCGGGTTATGCGGGAACGGCTGCCGGCCAACATTTATGCCAGCCTGCGTGCCATTCGGGACGAAGGCCACGAATGGGACCCCACCGTGGCCGACACGGTGGCCGAGGCCATGAAAAACTGGGCCATGGAGCTGGGCGCTACCCACTATATTCACTGGTTTGCGCCGATTATCGGCACCAGCGCCGGCAAACACGAAGCATTCGTGGACGGCGTGTATGAAGGCAAGCCCATTCTCAGCTTTTCCGGCAAAATGCTTTCCAAGGGCGAGCCGGACGCTTCCAGCTTCCCTTCCGGCGGGGTTCGCGCCACCTTTGAAGCCCGCGGCTATACCGCCTGGGACCCCACCAGCCCCGCCTTTGTGCTGGGCACCACCCTTTACATTCCCACCGCCTTCTGCGCCTATACCGGCGAATCGCTGGACCAGAAAACCCCGGTACTGCGCAGCATGCAGGCGGTTAACAAGCAGGCCGTGCGGGTGCTGCACGCTTTGGGCGAAACCGATGTAAAGGCGGTGCATTCCACCGTTGGGGCCGAACAGGAATACTTTTTGGTGGACAAAAAGCTGTTTGAACAGCGGCTGGATTTAAAGGTTTGCGGCCACACCCTGCTGGGTGCAAAGCCCCCCAAAGGCCAGGAGCTGGAGGACCACTACTACGGCAGTATTGGCGAGCGGGTGCGCGCCTTTATGCGGGAGCTGGACGAAGAGCTGTGGGCCCTTGGCGTGCCGGCCAAAACCGAGCACAACGAAGTTGCCCCCGGCCAGTACGAGCTGGCCAGTGTGTTTGCCGGCAGCAATGTGGCCTGCGACCATAACCAGATTATGATGGAACTGATGCGCAAGGTGGCCATTCGGCATGACCTTGCCTGCATTCTGCACGAAAAACCGTTTGCCGGCGTAAACGGTTCGGGAAAACACAACAACTGGTCGCTTTCCACCGATACCGGCAAAAACCTGTTTAAACCCGGCAAAGACCCTGCCTCCAACACGGTATTTTTGGTGTTTTTGTGCGCGGTGCTGCAGGCGGTGGACAATTATGCCGATCTTCTGCGCCTTTCTGCCACCTGTCCGGGCAACGATGACCGCTTGGGCGGCAACGAAGCGCCCCCCTCTGTTATTTCGGTATTTTTGGGAGACCCGCTTACCCGCGTTTTAGAGGCAGTAGCCACCAGCCATGCGGTGGACCAGGCCGAACGCAAAAAGCTTTTAACCGGTGTGAAAAGCCTGCCGCTGCTTACCCTGGATGACTCGGACCGCAACCGAACCTCTCCCTTTGCCTTCACCGGCAATAAGTTCGAATTCCGTATGGTGGGTTCCAGCCAAGGCATTGGCTTGGTAAACGCAGTGCTCAACGCCATTGTTGCCGATACCCTGCGCGGTTATGCCGACCGGCTGGAACAGGCTGCCGACCAGCAGCAGGAAGCCCTTGCCATTATCCGGCAGGTGTATACCGAGCACGGCCGTATTATTTTCAACGGCAACAACTATTCGGAAGAATGGCGAGAGGAAGCACACCGCCGGGGCCTTGCAGACCTTTCCTGCATGGTAGAGGCCGTGCCCGCTTTGCTGGAAGAAAAAAATATTCAAATGTTTGCCCGCACCAAGGTATTCACCCCCGCCGAATGCCACAGCCGCTACGAAGTGCTGATGGAGCACTACGCAAAAACCATCCGCATTGACGCTCTGACCATGCTGGAGATGGTGGACCGCGGAATTGTGCCGGCCACGGTGGAATTTTTAGGCCGGGTAGCCCGGGCCAACTATTATGCCGGCCAGACCGGTGTTACCAGTAAGGCCACCGCCCGGCTGGAACAAAGGCTGGCAGAATCGGTGGATGCGGTGAGCGCGTGCAGCGAAAAACTGCGCGAAAAGTTGGCGCAGCTGCCCTGCACCAGTGCCACCGAAGAAGCCTGTGCGCTGCACCAGATTTGGCGCGAAGAGATGGCACAGCTGCGCTTGGCCGCCGACAAGCTGGAGGAATTGTGCGCTGCTGATCGCTGGCCCTTCCCTGCTTATACCGACCTGCTGTTTGGGCTGTAATACAAGCGCTTGCATTTTCCATTCCAGTTTTCCCAAAAAGATGGAATAAAAAACACAGCTGGCAGAATGCTTTTCTGCCAGCTTTTTTGTTGCCAAAAGGCGTTCGGTTGTAAGCTTTTTCTTTTTTATATTTTCCAATTTTTTCCAAATTGTTTTAAAAGCCTGCATTTTGCCTGTAAACGCGGCTGTTTTTCCTCTTTTCTGCGCATTTTATGTAGAAAAAGCTGGTCTTTTGGCATGCAGTTCGTTATAATAAAGAAAGTCACCGTTTTCGTATAAAAATTAAAATTTCTCTGTCTGGCACAGTCGGCCCCTGCCGCACTTTGCCATATTGAGGAGGGTTGTCTGTGCCAAAGGTTGCTATCTTTACCAACTCCGTCTCCGATCTCTCCCCTGCGCTGGCGCAGGAATTCGGCGTACACCTGATTCCGGACACCATTATTTTTGGTCAGGAGCAGTACCAAAACAATATTGACATTGACCCTCCCACCCTTTACCAAAAGCTGGCCGGCTGCAAAAAACTGCCCACCACTTCCCATCCCAATGTGGCGGTCTATGCAGACTGTTTCCGCCAGGCACAGGACGCCGATGACATTATCTGCATTACCCTTACCAGCAAAATGTCCGGCTCTTACAATACCGCCAACATTGCTGCAGCCATGCTGGCCGAACAGGGTTTTGCACCGCACATTCACTTGGTGGATTCCCTGCAGGTGTCGTTTGGTTTGGCTACCTTGGTTCTCTCTGCCGCAAAATTGGCAAACCAGGGAGCCAGCGCCCAGGAAATTTTAGACCATATCGGCCAGATCCGTGACCGCATTGGCGTGTATTTTGTCATGCAGTCGCTGGAAAACGCCCGCAAGGGCGGGCGGGTAGGCGCCATTCGGGTATTGGCGGCCGATTTGCTTGGTGTAAAACCGGTTTTAATGTTCCGCAACGGCTTGGTGCGGGATGTGGCAATTGTGCGCGGCTACCAAGAGTCCGTAAACCGAGTTGTGCAGTATTACCGCGACCGCGCTCAGTTCGGCGGCGAGGTTTTCATCTTCCACGCAAACCGGTACGAAGAAGCCAAAAAACTGGCCCAGCAGCTGCGCAGCATTGACCCTGAAATTCAGCCGCGGATTGAATGGGTGGGCGCAGTGATTGGCATTTATACCGGCGAAGGCTGTCTGGGCATCGCCTTTTTGGAATGAACATGGCAGTTTGGGCGGGACTTTTTGGAATTTTTTTATGTTTTTTGGCCGACCTTGCCCAGCTGGCCAAGCGTTCCCTTTGGCGTACGGGCCTATTTGCGGCGGGCTGCCTTTTGCAGCTTACAGCAGGCGGGCAGCTTTTGTGGCAAAGCGGCTTTTGGCGCGTTTTTTCGCTGGGCCGGGCAATTGGGTGTACAGTAGGTGTTTTGGGCTTTTGTGTGCTGATTTATGTGCTTTTTTTCTCGCTGCCCGCCCAAACCACCTACACCTGCTGCGAAACCCCAGTGGTGCAAACCGGCGCTTATGGCCTTTGCCGTCACCCGGGGGTTTGGTGTTATGGAATATGCCTTTTGGGCTTTTGGCTTGCAGGGCGTACCTTGGCGCTTGGGCTTGCCTTTTTGCTTTGGACCGCAGCCGACATTGTGTGGGTGTTTTTTCAGGACAAGGTGGTCTTTCCCCGCACCTTAACCGGCTATGCGCAGTACCAGCTTGCCGTTCCGTTTTTATGGCCGCGCTGGCCGCGCCAGCGCTGAATAGCGTTTTTTACCTTCATTTTTCATGGCCCTGCGGGCCGCAAAACCAAACCGGAAAGGAGGAAAGCCGTTTTGACTTTTGAAGAGAAGCTGAAGCATTCTTCTGCCGATGCCATTTGGCAGGAGTATTGCGGTTTTTTGGACTTTTCCATGGATGAGTACATGCAGGTACAAAAACGCCTTTTGATGGAACAGATCCATCTTTTGGCAGCCTGCCCGCTGGGCCAGCGGCTTTTCGGCGGCAAGGTCCCCAAAACGGTGGAAGAATTTCGCCGCACCGTTCCTTTAACCCGGTTTGAGGACTATGCAGATATTCTGCTTTTGAAAAAGGAGGACATGCTGCCCGCAGCCCCGGTTACCTGGCTGAAAACCACCTGGGAGGGCGGGGAAAAGCCCGCCAAATGGGCCCCTTATAGCCAGGCCATGCTGAATACTTATACCACCAATATTCTGGCCGCTATGCTTCTTTCCACCAGCAGCGGCAAGGGACAGTTCAAGGTACATTCCGGCGCGCGGGTGCTGTATAGCCTGGCCCCCATGCCCTACGCCACCGGCATGTTCCCCTGGCTGATCGCGCCCCAAATTCGGCTGCGGTTTTTACCTTCGGTGCGGGAAGCAACCAAAATGAGCTTTTCCCAGCAGACCAAAAAGGGGTATGAGCTGAGCTTAAAACGGGGAATGGATCTGTTTTTCGGCATGTCCAGCATTCTGTACGGAGCAAGCCGAAACCTTGTTTCCCTGTTCTCCGGTTCGGGGCGCAAAAATGTACTTTCCTATCTGGCCGGCATGAGCCCGGTCATGATCTGGCGGCTTTGCTCTGCCCTTTACCGGTGCCGGCGGGACAACACGCCCCTTCTGCCCAAGGACCTGTTCCGTCTGGACGGCTTTGTTTGTGTGGGCACCGACAGCGCGTTGTATAAAGATGAACTGGAAGCCATGTGGGGCCGCCGCCCGCTGGAACTGGCCGGCGGAACCGAACCTTCCTGCATGGGTACCGAAACCTGGAGCCGCAACGGGCTGTGCTTTTTCCCGGACGCCTGCTTCTATGAATTCATTCCCGAAGACCAGATGCGCCGCAGCCTGAAGGACCCCTCTTTCCAGCCTTCCACCTATTTGATGAATGAATTGTCCGCAAACGAAAATTACGAACTGGTGATTACCGTTTTGAAAGGCGGCGCCTTTGCCCGCTACCGGGTGGGGGATGTATACCGCTGCCTGCGGCTGAAAAACCCGGCCGACGGCATCAACTTCCCCCAGTTTGAATATGTGGACCGCATTCCCACCGTGATTGATATTTCGGGCTTTACCCGCATAACCGAGCGGGAAATTGCCCAGGTGCTGGACCTTTCTTACCTGCCGGTAAAGGGATGGTTTGCCTTAAAGGAATACGATGAAAAGAACCATTCCTTCCTGCACCTGTATGTGGAGCTAAAACCCGAAGCGCTGGCCAATGCCGCGGCCCAAAAGCAGATTATCTGCGAACATTTGGGCATTTATTTCCGCTATTATGATGGCGATTATAAAGATTTAAAAAAGCTGCTGGGCGTTGACCCGCTGCAGGTTACCCTGCTGCGGTGCGGCGTGCTGGAGCAATACCGGCAAAAGCACGGCGAGGCCATTGACCGGATTAACCCCACCAAGGAAAGCCTGATGGAAATTTTGCGGCTGCAGGGCACAGGGGAGGGACCGGTATGAGCCTGAACGAACGGTTTTTCATTTTGGTTCCGCTGGTTGCAAGCCTTTGCAATGTATTTTTGTTTTTAACCTGCCTTTCCGCCAAAAAGGACCGCGTGGTTGCGTCGTTTATGCAGCTTTTGCTGGTTTTTATGGCCTGGTGCGGCGGTTCGCTGTTTATGCGGCTGGAACTGTTTCCCAGCGACCTGTTCTGGTACGAAACCTCCATTATGGGCATCTTTTTGGTGCCGTTCTTTGTTTACAACTTTGTGTACTGCTTTTGCGAAACAAAAGGCAGTTTTGTGCGCACCAGCTTGTTTGTCAGCTGGGTCGTGGTCACCTTAATGAATTTGGGGCATGTTTTTATTAAAACCCCGCATGTATTATGGGTAGACGGCGAAAAACGGTTTGAATTTTCGGTTTCGTTTACCATTATTTTCCCCATTGCACTGGCCCTTCTTACCCTTGGCATTGCCTGGCGCATTGCTCTTACCGCAGTGCGGGAGGACCGGGTTAGCCTAGCCGACCTGCGCCCGCTCACTTTTGGCGTTATTATTATGCTGGTGGGCACCCTTTTGGATGTCTTCCCGTTTTTTGTTTCCCTGCCAAACGACACCTTCGCCTGTGGGCTAAACGCCTTATTTTTATACTATTCTCTCTACCGCAGGCGAATTCTCAGCTTAACCCACATTGCTTCCAACAGCTCCAGCTACCTTTTGGCAGCCATCTTCACCACTATTATTTTAATTGCCTCCTATTCTTCGCTGAACTCGCTGTATTCGGTCTATTTTTCCGACTTTATGGCCTATAAAACCATTGTTATTGCCGTGTTTTTCTCGGTAATGACCATGGCAGTTTATACCCTGACCCGCCGGCTGATGAACAACCTGTTTACCAAGCGCCGCGAGGTACTGGATGCTTCGCTCAAGCAGTTCAGCCTGGCGGTAAGCAAGGTATTGGAAATGCAGCCGCTTTTGCAGCTGTACCGGGAATTTTTGCAGGAAAACTTTCCCAAAAAGGTCGCCTATATCTGCGTGCATGACCCTTCCATCCGCCGTTACCGGATTGTATGCTGTACCCGCGAAATGGTGGACTGCTCCTTCTCGCTGGCGGATAATCATCCGCTGGTAAAATGGCTTTCTGCTCATAAGCGCGGAATTAGTTACAGTGAATTTGCCCATACCCAAACCTACAAGTCCATGTGGGAAGAGGAAAAGGACGCGCTTATAAAACTTGCGGCGGAATATATACAACCGCTTTGCTGTGACGACCAGCTGGTTGGCATTACGCTGTTCTCTTTTGCAGAACATGAAAATGAAAAATTTTCCTTTGCAGAACTGGGTCTTTTGGACTCTGCCGCAGCTATTTTGTCCATTGCGCTGAAAAATTCTTTCCTGTATACCGAAATGCAGCAGGAGGCGCGGCTGGACGCGCTGACCGGGCTGTACAACCGGGGGTATTTTTCCGACTGCATTCATCAGCAGTTTGAACTGGCCCGCCATGACACCTCGACCCTTGTTATGATCAGCCTGGACAATTTTAGGCTGTATAACGAACTGTATGGGATTCGGGAAGGGGATGCAGCCCTTCGTCAAACTGCCGACAATCTGCGGGCTGTTATTGGCAACCGCGGGGTTATTGCCCGGTACAGTGGCAAAGAATTGGCGGTGTTTTTGCCGTTTTGCGATGCGATAACCGCCCAGCAGCTTATGCAACAGCTGTCCCAGCTGCCAAGCCTGCCGCCGCGGGACGACCACCGCTACTTAACCCACACCGCCGGCATCTGCAGCTATCCTGCCGGTGCTTCTTCGCTGGAAGAAATGTTCACCTACGCCAGCATGGCGGTTTACAGCGGCAAAACCAATGGCAAGGGGCGGGTGGTCATCTACTCGCCGGAGATGGGCCGTGCAGCTGGCAGCACCGTAAGTAAACGGGCCCTGGCAGAAAGCTGCGCTTCCACGGTATATGCCCTTACCGCAGCCATTGACGCCAAGGACCATTACACCTTTAACCATTCTCAGAATGTTTCGGAATACGCCGCAGCCCTGGCCGCAGCCATTCCGCTGGATTCCGAACATGTGGAGATTGTGCGCCAGGCAGGGCTTTTGCACGACATTGGCAAGATCGGTATCCCCGAATCCATTCTGTCCAAAACTTCCCGTTTAACCGACGACGAGATGGAGATCATGCGCTCTCACCCGGAAGGTGCCATTGCCATGATTCGCCACCTTCCCTCCATGAACTATGTTATTCCCAGCGTAATCGGGCATCACGAACGCTGGGACGGGCATGGTTATCCCCGTCAGCTTGCTGGCGAGATGATCCCGGTAGGGGCCCGTTGCCTGTGCCTAGCCGATTCGTTCGACGCCATGACCAGCCGACGCTCCTACAAGGAAGCGCTTTCTGTGGAACAGGCTCTGGCCGAAATTCGCCGCAACCTGGGTACGCAGTTTGACCCGCAGCTGGGTTTATTGTTTATTCGGCTGGTGGAGGAGGGCACCATTAAGGTGCGCCCCGCCGGCTTTACCCCTCAGCCCAACAGCTGAATCTGCGCTGGCGGGCTTTTCCAAGAAAGGATGAGTCAGCCATGTGCGACTGCGTACGGCAGCCTGAAAGGCCTGCCGCCGGCTTTCCGGTTATACAGACAGCCGAACCTGGCTGCAGGGAACTGTGCGGCCTTTGGAGCGAGTATACCCGCATGCTGCAGACCGAGTGCCGTCCACACCACCTTTTCTCTTGCCTGCCGGCCCCCTGTACCGAATGCCCCAAAACAGGTCAGTCTTTGTGTTACCTTGGCATGATAGACGGCCAGGTGGCAGGCGGCATCTGTTTAAAAAAGCTGGACAACACCCGCTGCGAAATCTGCCGGTTATATGTGCGGCCTCACTTTCGCGGCCACACCGTTGCCGGTGCTCTTTTGGACCGTTGCATTGAAACAGCGCATCAACTGGGGTTTCACCAGCTGTTTTTAGGGGCTTTCCCGTTTTTGTTAGGGGCCATACACCTGTATGAACGGCGCGGCTTTTACCGGGTATGTGCGCTGCACAACCAGCCGGAAAACGGTATGGTCTGGTTTGGGCTGGACCTGTAACGCCTTTCTTCTTTTATGAAAAACGCCCAGAGCTTTTGCTCCGGGCGTTTTGTTTTATAAAAAGGAAAAGGGAAAAGCGGAAAACAAAAACCGTTTACTCTGCCGTCACTGTCAGGTCAAAAACCGGCCCAAACGGGTCCACAGCCAGCGCTTCAAAGCCTTCTCCCAGGAAAATTTGCTGGGAGATATTCCACAAGGGAACCACCGGTGCCTGGCTTAGCAGCAATTGTTCCGCTTCGCGCAGCGCTGTATGCTGCGCACCGGCGGTAGTTTCTTCGCTGGCATTCTCCACCAGCTGGTCGTACTGGGAGTTTTCGTATTGGGCCACATTTCCACTGGCGCCGGTTACAAAGTCCTGCAAAATACGGGCTGGGTCATTCACCTGGGCCAAGTAGGGCATCAGAGCCAGGTCAAAATCCCCTGTCTGCACCCGCTCAATCAGCTCCTCCAGCGGCAGTGTCTCCACCGAAAAAAAGGCTCCCAGTTCCCGCTGCCAATCCTGGTTGATGGTTTGGTAAATTTGGGTAAAGGGTTCCTGGTCCGGCACCAGCACGGTTATGCCGGACAAACGGTCTGTTTCCAGCTGGGAAAGCCCCAGCTGATAGGCTGCATACCGCTGCTGAAGGGAAAGCGAAAAGGTTACATTGCCCACAGCCTGGCGGTAATTTTCACCTGCGGTGGTAACCGCCCCAGGAACCAGCCCTTCCGCCACGGTCCATTCACCATCCATCTGTTCCAAGGCGCTTTGCACACTGGCCGCCGCCTGACAGCCCAGCGCCTGCCGGACCGACTGGTTTGAAAAAGCCGGCTGTGAACAGTTAAAAACCAAAACAGTTGTACCGGTTTCAAAGCTTTGGCTATAAAAGCCCTGCAATTGTAAGGTTTTAGCCTCTTCGGCAGTTTGGGTTACAGCCAAATCCTGCTCTTTGGCAGAAAGGCGCTGTGCGGCTGTCTTTTTCTGGTCGTCCGGAACAATCCGCAGCCGGCTTGCCAGCGCACTTTCCCCTTCCTGCAAGCGCAGGGTAAGGCCGGCGCTTTCGCTCCAGCCGGACAGGTAAAATGGTCCATTGCCTAAAATTTCATCCCGGGAAAGGCCATAGGACCCTTGGCAGCTTTCAAAAAAGGCCCGGTTGCAAGGCATGGCAGCGCTGCCGGCCAACTTTTCCAAAAATCCCTCGTCCGCTGTTTCCAGGCAAATCTGCAAAGTGGTATCGTCCAGCGCCCGAACTTCCAAGGTGGACACATCTGCCCCCTGCTGCACCTGGCGCGCACCCTTAATACATAAAAACTGTCCTGCGTCCGGCGCATTGGTGGAAGGCAATAACGCCCGCTGTAGCCCAAACACATAGTCGTCGGCCGTCACCGCAACCGGGTCGTTTTTTCCGTCGTAAAACACATCCTCCTCGTCCAGGGTAAAGGTGTAGGTAAGCCCATCTGCCGACACCTCAGTCTCAACAGCTGCATCCGGCACCGCCGTGCCGTTTTCATCCAGCCGGTAAAGCCCCGAAAACAAATGCTTAACCGCTGTGCGCTCGGCCTGCGATGAAGCCAGCTGAGGGTCCAATGTTTTAATCTGGGCATCAGTATAATAAACAAAGCTGACCTCATCCTTGCCGCAGGCGGTAAACAGCAACACCGCACACAGCACAAGCGCTGCCAAGCGCCAATATCTGGACATAGGTCTTTCCTCCTTTTCGTCTGTATCAGCTGCCTGTCATTACAGCTGCGCTCCCGCTGCAGGGGCGTATGGTTGTTTTTAAACCCGGCACGCGGTTGGCCTTTTTTAACCTTTTATAAATCGTCTTTTATGCCTTTATATCATACAACGCATTATAAGTTTTTATTTTAACAAAAAAACTGCAAAAACACAATCTTTCGCCCTTTTTTTCACCTTTTGCGCACCTTATCCCTTTACAGCGTTCTGTTCCAGAGGTACCGTGCTTTGCAAACGGGGTTTAGGGTGGTACAATAGCAACATATGCATACCGCGGCCAGGATATATCCCGGCCGCCGGCAAGGGGGGCAAAATATGGACAGCTTTCTTTACAGCGTTAATTCCACCATTCCCATTTTTGGGGTTATGGTTTTGGGGTGGTGGCTGCGCCGCATTGGCCTAATAGGCGACACCTTTGTGCAGCAGGGCAACAAACTGGTTTTTCAGGTAGCGCTGCCGGTTTCGCTTTTTTGCAGCGTATATACCACCGACTTTTCGGTTTTTGCCAATGCAAAGCTGGTAACCTACTGCATTTGTGCCTGCCTGGGCGCATTTGCGCTGTGCTGGCTGCTGGCAATTCTATTTGTATCGCCCGCCTCTTCCCGGGGCAGTTTCGTACAGGCGGCCTCCCGTGGGAATGTGGCCATTTTGGGGCTGCCGTTTATCCAAAGCATGTACAATGGAGAAACAGGCGCCATGCCGCTGGTTATGGCCATTTCGGTCACCATCTACAATGTGGTAAGCGTTTTGCTTTTAAGCTTTTATGACAGCGAGAAAAACCGAAGCGATGCCGGTACTTTTCTGCGCCAGTCCCTTGTGGGAGTGGCAAAAAACCCGCTCATTCGCGGCCTGGCGCTGGGTTTTATAGCCAGCCTTTGCCATCTGCAGCTGCCGGTTCTTTTGGATAAAACCCTCACAAGCGTGGCTTCCCTTTCCACCCCGCTGGCACTTGTGGTGCTGGGCGCCGGGTTTGACTTTGCAAAGGCCCGCGGCAAGCTTGGCCTGACACTGGGCTGCACCTTTTTAAAACTGATCGGTTTGCCCGCTGTTTGCATACCCATTGCAGTAGCGCTTGGGTTCCGGGGCATTACCCTTTCCTCTTTGTTGATTATGAGCGGCGCTTCCTGTGCGGTAAGCAGCTACATTATGGCCAAAAACATGCACAATGATGAGGTGCTGGCCTCCAGCGCAGTGGCTGCCACTACCCTGGCTTCCTCCTTTACCTTAACCTTCTGGATTTTCCTTTTGCGGGTTTTAGGGCTGATTTAACTGGGCCGCAAAATTGCCGCCACACCATAAACCAAACCGTCGGCTGGCACTGGCCTTTTAACCATATTTTATATTTGCCGTAAACACAGCGGCCCCTTAAAGCATTGCATCATTGCATGCTTTAAGGGGCCGTTTTTTGTGTTTATTTTAATGCTAAGGCAAAACAGGGCATAACATTAGCCCTTTGCAAAAAAGCTGTTTTCTGCCATTTTATGTCTAAAAAGCAGAGAATCTGCCGCTTAGACTGTTTGTTTTTTGCGCTCGGGCAGTTGGGCACCAACAATGGCCGCAAACATCAGCACGCAGCCCGCTGTCTCCCGCAAGGTGGGCACCTCGCCCAAAAGCAGAATGCCCGCCAGCACAGCAAATACCGATTCCAGACTAAGCAGAAGAGAAGCCACGGTGGGGCTTGTGTATTTCTGCCCCACAATCTGCAGGGTATAGCCCACACCGCAGGACAAAATACCTGCATACAAAACCGGAACTGCCGCAGACCACACAGCCTGCAGGCTGAACTGTTCAAACAAAGCCGTCAGAACACCCGACAAAATCCCGCAAACCAAAAACTGAATGCAGGACAGCCGTGCACCATCCACCAGCGGCGCGTAGTAGTCCACCACCACAATGTGCACTGCAAAGGCCACTGCACACAAAAGCACATAAAAATCGCCCTTGCCCACCGAAGAAAAGCCCTCGGTCACCGACAGCAGATACAGCCCCACGGCCGCTAAAAAAATGCAGCCCCACAGCTTGGGCGAAACGCGCTTTTTCAAAAACAAGCCCAAAAGCGGTACAAACAAAATGTACATGGCGGTAATGAACCCCGCCTTGCCTGCGGTGGTATACTGAATACCCACCTGCTGCAGATTGGCGGCTACCGTCATAACCACGCCGCACGCAATTCCCCCCACCCAAAGGGTTCTACGCTGCTGAGCCGTGGGTTTATGGTAATTGCCGGCACGCTTTTTCCCGGCGTCCAGCACCAGAAAAACCGGTACCAGAAAGGCCGAACCCAAAAAAGAGCGCACTGCCTGAAAGGTAAACGGACCTATATGATCCATGCTGACACTTTGGGCCACAAATGCGCACCCCCAGATCAGCGCTGTCAGCACAAGCAGTGCATTTCCTTTCCATTTGGCTGCCTTCATTCTCTTTTCCTCACTTTACAGAATATCAGCGGGCTTTAAAGCCCGCTGTACCTTTGCCAGTATAGCATACCGCCGCCCAAGCCGACAACCCCCGTCCAAGCTTTGGCTGCCATCTTTCACAAATGCAAAAAAAGCGCCAGGTTTTTGCCTGGCGCTTTTTTACGGTTTTGTTTTAAGCCTGCGGTTCGGCGGTGCTTTGCGCGGCAGTGTCCGGCGTGCTGTCGGCCTGGGCGGCCTGGCGCAGCATCTCCTCGTTTACCTCCTGCGGCATTGCCTGCGAGCTGAAGGAAACGGTCGAATTTACATTAGCGCTCACATCGCTGTCGGTAACAGCCGTCAAGTAGTAGCCGTCGCCCTGGCGGGTAAAAATATAGTCATAATACTTGGCCGGCTGGTCCATATTTACGGTGCCTTCCAGCGAAAAGCCCACCTGCGGCGGAATATACCCCACCGTTACCCGTTTTTGTTTTGCGGAACTTTCAATATTTTCCACCCGCGGGGTGTAAACACTGGTGGTGCCGGTTACCGGAATGGTGTAGCTAAGGGTTGTCTCGTCGTACACAAATTCCATACCGCTTGCGGTAAAGGTGCCGTGCTGCAGCTTATAATTTGGCCCAAACAGCAAGGCCGCATTCTTGTCCACATCCACCGAAGGCAGAATCAGTGCGCCCAGGTCATCCCGTTCATACCGGTTCAAGTCCTCGTTGTAAATGGTGGACCAGATAGCTGTCTGCAGCAGCATGGATTGGTCGGCATTTTCCAGGCTGTCAAACGGCACTGGGTCCAGCATAACCATCGGCGCCAAAAGCGCTTCGTAATGCTCCCGCTCTTCGGTGTCGTCCATTAGCCAGGCAACCCCGCCGGCCGCTGCCCGCACCACTGATACAATTCCCAGCAAAATCAGAATCGACAACGCGCCGCCGATCAACTGCCGGCGCCGGCGCCGGCGCAGCCGCTCCTTTTCTTCTTTTGTCTGTCGCTTAAACGCCATGTTACTATTCCCTCGTTTCGTGGCAGGCCAGTTTAGCGAACTTGGCCGTTGCCGTGGATCACATACTTATAGGTAGACATTTCTTCCAGGCCCATGGGCCCGCGTACCCCAAGCTTTTGGGTGGCTATGCCCATCTCGCAGCCAAGGCCGAACTCTCCGCCATCAGTAAACCGGCTGGAAGCGTTTACATACACCGCGGCCGAGTCCACCATGCGGCAGAACAGATCGGCAGCCGCCTTATCCTGCGTGACAATGACCTCCGAATGGTGGGTGGAGTGAAGCGCAATATGCTCAATGGCCTGCTGCACCGAGTCCACCACACGCACACCCAGTATATAATCCAAAAATTCTGTGTCGAAATCGTGTTCATTTGCCGCCTGGCCCGAAATAATTTTTGCTGCACGGGGGCAAAGGCGCAGCTGTACCTTTTTTTCGGCCAGTTTTTGCTGGGCCAGCGGCAAAAACCGCTCGGCCACATCCTGGTGAACCAGGCAAACCTCCGCCGCATTGCAGACCGAAGGCCGGCTGGCCTTGGCGTTTACCAGAATATTAGCCGCCATCTCCAGATCGGCTGCCTTATCCACATATACATGGCAGATGCCGGTTCCGGTTTCAATGCAGGGCACCAGTGCGTTCTCCACGCAGGCGCGGATCAGACCGGCGCCGCCGCGCGGAATCAAAAGGTCCACATATCCCACTGCGCGCATCAGATCATTGGCGCTCTGACGGGTGGTGTCGGCCACCAGGCAGATTACATCTTCCGAAAAACCGGCCCGGCGTGCGCCCTCCTTCAGGGCAGCCACCGTGGCCATGTTGGAGCGAATCGACTCCTTGCCGCCGCGCAGCACGCAAACACTGCCGGCTTTCAGGCACAAAGCAGCCGCGTCGGCGGTGACATTGGGCCGGCTTTCATAAATAATGGCAATAACCCCGTAGGGTACCGTGACCTTTTCGATCAAAAGGCCGTTGGGCCGCTCTGTCCGCTTGAGTACCCGGCCGATGGGATCGGCCAGCGCTGCTACCTCTTCAATGCCCTTTGCCATGCCCAAAATCCGGTCATGGTTCAGGGAAAGGCGGTCGATCATAACCTCGCTGATACTGCCCCGGGCGGCTTCCACATCGGCGGCGTTGGCCTGCAAAATTTCCTCTTCCCGCTCCAAAAGGGCAAGCCGCATCTGGCAAAGCAGCTCATTTTTCTTTTCGGTATCGGCCATGGCAATCTGGTTTTTCGCCTTCTTGGCCCGGCACAACAGTTCCTGTACGGTCATACCGTTTCCTTCCTTTCTCCAAACAGGGTGCCTACCGGCCGGCCGGCAACCACATCATACAGCAGTTCGGGCCGGTCGCCGTTTGTAATAATCATGGGAATGCCCACCTGGTTCACCATCCGCCCGGCCCGCAGCTTGGTTTCCATGCCGCCGGTGCCAAAGGCGCTGCCGGCCCCGCCGGCCAGCGCCATAACCTCGTCGGTAATAGCCGGCACATGGCTGATCAGCTTTGCATCGGGATGCGTTTTGGGGTTTTTGTCGTACAGCCCTTCAATGTCGCTCATCAAAACCAGCATATCTGCCTTGGCCAGGGTTGCAACCACCGCCGAAAGGGTATCGTTATCCCCAATCTGAATCTCTTCGGTGGCAACGGTATCGTTTTCGTTAATAACCGGCAATGCGCCAAAGTCCAGCAAACGCTGCAGGGTATTTTCAATATTGGTGCGGTGGTGTTGGTTCTCAATATCGTAACCGGTAATTAAAAGCTGCGCCACCGTGTGATGGTAATGGCCAAAAAGCTCGTCGTAAACATACATCAATTCGCACTGGCCAATGGCCGCCGCGGCCTGCTTGCCCGGAATATCGGACGGCTTTTCGGTAAGCCCCAGCTTGCCGGCACCCATGCCAATGGCTCCCGAAGAAACCAATATTACCTGATGACCCGCGTTTTTAATATCCGAAAGCACCTTGCATAAAAGCTCCATTCGGCGCACATTCAGCCGGCCGGTTGGGTGTGCAATGGTAGAAGTGCCCAGTTTTACAACAATCCGCATGGTGTTTTCCCTCCCGCTTGCCGGGCGGCATTTTTGCAAAACCGACCGGTATAAATATGGTTTAGTATACCATATTCCCGGCAAAAAGGCAAAGGATGGTTTTGCCTGCCGCTTTTCCGGTTTTAAAAAAACTATAAAAAGGCCGGCCGCATACTAATCCGGCCGGCCTTTGTTTTTCAAATTTCAAGCATTTCCTTTTTAATTCCCTTGTGCAGAATATTCTCATAATCAATATAAGAATACAAATCCCCCTGCAGCAGGGGCGAAAACTGTGACATCTGCTCCTGCGTCATCTCCTCTATACTTTTGCCCTGCTCTTCACACCAAAGCACCATTTTTCCAACCACCGCATGGGCATCGCGGAACGGCATCCCCTTTGCCACCAGGTAGTCGGCCACTTCGGTTGCGTTTAAAAAGCCCTGCTTTACCGCCTGCTTCATCCGCTCGCCCTTTACCTTCAATGTGGCAATCATCCGCTCCATCATAAACAAACAGTCCAAAACGGTCTGCGCACTGTCGTAAAAGGGTTCCTTGTCCTCCTGCATATCCTTATTGTAGGCCAGCGGCAGGCCTTTCATGGTGGTTAAAAGCCCCATAAGCCCGCCATATACCCTGCCGGTTTTTCCCCGCACCAATTCCGCCGCGTCGGAATTTTTCTTCTGCGGCATAATGCTGGAACCGGTGGTGTACCGGTCGTCCAGTTCCACAAAGCCAAACTCCTGGCTGCCCCACAAGATAAGCTCTTCGGCAAGCCGGGACAAATGCATCATTAAAATGGAAAAATCCGCCATGGCTTCCAGGCAGTAGTCCCGGTCCGAAACACCATCTTCAAAGCTTTGGTATGGCCTTTCAAATCCCAAAAGCCGGCTGGTAAGCTGCCGGTCAATGGCGTGGGTTGTACCGGCCAGTGCCCCGCAGCCCAGCGGGTTTTCCCCCATTAGCCCAAGCGCGTTGGAAAGCCGCACGCTGTCCCTTGCAAGCATACCGTGGTAAGCCATCAGGTGAGACTGAAAGGTGATAACCTGTGCCCGCTGCAGGTGGGTATACCCCGGCATAATGCAGGGGTTCTGCTGCGCTTTTTGCCGGATGGTATCCTGCAGATTATGAATTTTATCAATAACCTGCTTTACCTGTGCGCGCACATACAGCTTCATATCCAAATTCACCTGGTCATTGCGGCTGCGGGCCGTGTGTAGCTTTTTGCCCACATCCCCTACCCGCTTTACCAGGTTCAGCTCCACAAAGGTGTGAATATCCTCGTAGTCGCCGCAAAGCGCAAGCTTGCCGCTTTCCACATCTGCCAAAATGCCGGCAAGCCCCTGGTGCAAAAGCTGGCCTTCCTGGCTGGTTAAAAGCCCCACCTGCACCAGCATGGTCACATGGGCCATGCTGCCTTCAATGTCCGGCTGCAAAAGCCAATGGGTAACGGAAAAATTTTCGTTAAAGCGGTTCATCCGCTCATCTTCTTCCTGTTTGAAACGCCCGCCCCATAATTTTGTCTGGTAGCTGTCTGCCATTTGCTTTGCCCCTTATCTGCCGCGGCGGCTAAAACGCCTGGCTGTTTTTGAGATAGTATAATTATACACCAAATTTGCATAAAATCAAGCGTATTTTGAATATAAATGCATCTTTTTGAAAATCATTCTTTTGGTCCTGCCGCATGCGGTTGGTTTGGCGGTTTTGCCATTTGGGCGCAAACAGCGCATAAAAAACAGGAAAATTTTGCTTGACGCGAAAGGGTGGGTTTGGTATAGTATAGCTCGTGCAGTTTTAAAAAAGGGAGGGCAGAATGCGCCGTGCAAACCGGCGAGTAAACATCTTTTTACTAATTTGTGGGGGCGCTTTTTGGCGCTCTGCGGGGAAAGCCCCGCGTTTGACCTCGTTTTTATAAAAAGACGACCCGCGCTGCGAGGTGCGGGGGCCAGACGGACAGCCCGGTCAAAAGCCGAATTAGCAGGGATCACCCTTGCAGCGGGCAAAACGCCCGATTATAAGTGGAAAAGGCCCGTGCCTTTTCGCGGTGGAACGCCGCAGATACTTGTAAGCAGGGAGTGGAGCGGCCAAGGCCGCCTTTACTCAGCATTCTACCTATGCGCCGCAGCCTTTTTTGCGGCACGCTGCATAAATAAAAAGCCAACCGGGCGCAGCCGCGCCCTCTTAGCTAAAATAAATAACACAGTTGTAGAATCGCGCACAAGTATCCTCTTCCCGGCAAAGCTGCCGGGTTTGCCGCAAAGCCGGCCATACCGGCCGGCACAGTTTTGAAAAAGAGGAGAAATGAAACTGATGAAAAAACACCTGTACCCGATTGTTGTCCTGGCGCTGTGCGCTGGGCTGCTGGCCGGCTGCGCACAGTCCACCGGTTCCAGCTCTGCCGCAAGCTCTCAGGCCAGCGTATCTTCCAGCGCCGAGACTGCCGATACCGCCAATACCTCCGAAAAGGCCATGCCCGAATTGCTGCCGGCCGAAGACTGCGACCCGGAAGGCGGAGCGGATGCCTATGGCAATGCAGGCGACCATGCCGATTCCATCTATTATGTCAACCCGGATTTCTACAACATGGAATCCAACGACCATTTGACCATTTTAACCGGATTTAAGACCATGCAGCAGACCACCGAGTACAGCTGCGGTGCCGCCAGCGCCTATATGGTGCTTTCCAACTGGGGCATTACCGATTACACCGAATGGGACCTGTGCCAGCTGGCCGGCGTTTCGGTGGATGAGGATACCGAAGAAGCCCAGCCGGGCAGTGCGGATAACTACTATGAGTACGGCGCCCATGTGGGCAAGTTGGTAAAGGCCTTTAACGCCATTGAAGGGGTGGAGGTGCTGGAGACCAGCTACCGGGAGGACTGGACCGAAGCGGACCTTCTGACCGAAGCCGACGGCGTAACCGGCAACGATGTGGGCAACCTGCCTGGCAACTTCTCTTCTTCCAGCCTGTATGCCAGCGAAAATTCCGATGACACCGAAGCCTGGGTAGACGATGCTTCCGACAGCTATTTTGTTAGCTGGATTACCGGACACCTGGAGCAGAACCACGGCATTTTGGTGGAATGGGGCGACTGGGACGGCCATTGGCAGGTTATTATTGGGTACGACACCATGGGCACCCCTTCCATTGGTGACGACATGATTATTTTTGCCGATCCGTATGACACCAGCGACCACTGGCAGGACGGATATTACTACTACCCGGCCGAGCGCTGGTTCTATATGTGGAAGGACCGCTGCGTCTCTCCCAAGCCGTTCCAGCTGCAGCCCTATGTGGTGGTGGGCCTCACCGAGGAGTCGTAATTTTTTATCCGCCTTGCTTTTTTAAACTGCACATTAGCCAAACAGAGCAAAAAAGGACCCTGGCAGTGCCAGGGTCCTTTTTCTTTTATAAATACAAACCAAAGCGAACCATCCAGGCGGGCAGGTCATTTCCTTAGTCCACGGCCGTTTTTTGCAAACAGTCAAAGGCAGCAGGCTCCAAAACCCTGTCTTCGCTCAAAGCAAGCTTCACATCAAATAGGGCCACCGCCGCCATGGACAAGGTGCGCACCCCAAGCTTTGCATAAACCAGCGCACAGCGCGGGTCAGCCGCGGCCTCGCCGCACACCGAAACGCTTATCTGCGCCTTTTTAGCTGCCTCTACGGTCATCTTCATAAGCCTTTGCACCGCCGGGGCAGCGCAGTCAAAATAGCCTGCCACCGCCGGGGAAAGCCGGTCGGCTGCCATGGTATACTGGGTCAGGTCATTGGTACCAATGGAAAAAAAGTCCGAAAGCGCTGCCAGCTCTTCAGCCTGCAGCGCAGCCGCCGGCGTTTCGATCATACAGCCACAGGGCAGATTTTCGGCAAATTCCACCTTCCTCTGGGTCAGTTCTTGCCGTACCTGCTTTGCCAGACAGAGCGCCTTGTGCATATCCTGTACTGTAGTTACCATGGGGAACATAATGCGCAGATCGCCATACCGGCCGGCCCGGTACAAAGCCGCCAGCTGGGTGCGCAAAAGATCCGGGTGGGCAAGCGTGAGCCTGAGCCCCCTAAGCCCCAGGGCCGGGTTTTCCTCATTGGGCACACTGACCCCCGGCAAATTTTTATCCGCGCCGATATCCAGTGTTCGAATGGTCACCGGCCGGCCATCTGCCGCCTGCAGGCAGTCCCGGTAGAAGGCAAACTGGGTTTCCTCGTTGGGCCAGCTGCCGTCCAGCACCAAAAATTCGCTGCGCACAAGCCCTATGCCCTCCGCGCCGGCCGCCACTGCGGCCGAAATGTCCTGGGGCGCCGAGCAGTTGGCCAAAAGCGTAAAGTGTTCGCCATCCTTGGAAACACACGGGGCCAAACGCAGCTGCTCCTGGGTCAGGCTTTTGCGCCGGGAAAGGCTGATGCGGTGGGCAAACCTGGCACGGGTTCCCTCATCCGGCTCACAGATAAAGCTGCCCTCTGCCATATCCATGCAGCACAAGGTTCCCTGCGGTATGCCAAGCACCTGCTCCCCCACCAATACCAGGGTGGGTATACCATATGTACGGGCAATAATGGCAGTGTGGCTTTGGGTGGAACCTTCGCTCATCACAATGCCCAGCAGTTTCGATTTATCCAGGCTGGCCAAATCTCCCGGGAAAAGCTCATCGGTCACCAAAATGCAGGGCTCGGTCAGCTGAATGGGCTCTCTGGGGCGGCCGTCCAGAATGGCCACCACCCGCCGGCAGGCGTCCAGCACATCTCCCGCACGCTGGGAAAGGTAGGCGTCCGGTATGCTGCGCAGCCTGGCCGCATACAGGTCTGCCGCCTGTTCCACCGCTTCGGCTGCGCCGTGCCCCTGTTTGATGGCGCGCAAAATTTCTTCCAAAAGGCCGTGGTCGTTTAATATTTCCCGCTGAAAAACAAAAATATCTCCTTCTGCCTCGCCGGAACGCCCCACCAGTGCGGTAATCTCATCCTTTGCCAGCACGGCTGCCGCCTCAAACAGGGCGGCCTCCCGTTCCGGCTCGCTCACTGCGCGGCGGGCGGCGGCATATTGGCGCTGTACCAAAAAAACCGGGCCCATGCACAGCCCCGGTGAAGCCGCTGTACCGGTATAGGTCTTCATTGCGCAGTTCCTTCCTTTCTTATCGGTCCTTTTGCGAGAGCCAGTCGGCGCCCGCCAATACTGCCGCTTCGGTTACAAGGCGGCGGGGGAACGCCAGAGCACGACCCATAGCTATGGGGTCGATTTTTCCTTCCCCCAGTAAAACCGGCGCAAACTGGTAGCCGGAATGCCGGTGCAGGTACCGCTGGGTCAAAATTCCCAAAAGTTCCCGCTCATCCTTCCAAAGACGGGTGGGGTCCAGTTCCAGTTCCTGTGCCGCCACCTCCAAAAGGTAAAGCAGCTGAGTCTGCGGGTCTCTCGTTTTGGGCCGCCCGCGTGCAGCCAGCGCTTCCAGCGCTGGCTCCAAAGCCGGGTGAAACTTTTGGGCGTTATCCAACAGATCGCGGCAGCGCACCCCCCAGCCGGCCAAAAGCGCCCGGCTGGCCGCCGGTGTAAAGGCATAGGCACAGCCCTTTACCTTATGCCAGGCCCGGTAGGTGTCCAGGTACCCCAGCTCTATATTCCGCTTAGCTGTTTTGGGGTCAAACTTTAAAATACTGCCCAGCGGCCAGTAACATTCCACATACCGCACCCGAATTCCCTTTGCCCTGGGTTTGCGGGTAAAGCCAATGCCATCCAGGTTTACCGCCACAATATCCTGTGCGCCAAGCCTTGCCGCCAGGTCTACCGGCATGTTTTCAAAATAACCGCCGTCAATGTACGCTTCCCCGTCCAAATCATGGGGACGAATTGCGGGGAAGCACGCGGCAGAAGCCATCATATAATCCGCCAGCTGCCCGCTGGGAATCTCCTCCAGGCTTACGCAGACCGGCTGCAGCGTACTTTTGTTCACGGTGACAAGCCCATACCGCACCGGCAGGCTGCGCAGCTTTTCTTCATCCACCAACATGCGCACCGTCTTTTCCAGCGGCGACACATCTAATCCGCCTGCTTCCGCAACCTGTTTGGCAAACGAAACCAGCTGCCTGCCCCAGAATTTTTCCGGCAAAACCATGACATCCTTGTCCGATATGCTGCACCACAGGCTGCGGGCCAGGTGGTCCATATCCAAAGCAAACATTGCGCCGTTCAGGCAGCCTACACTGGTGCCGGTGTAAACAGCTGGGCGAAACCCCAGCTCATCCAGCGCCTGCTTTACCCCAATTTGGTAAGCGCCCCGGGCACCACCGCCCGCAAGCACCAGGCCTTTCACCGCCATCTGCGCCGCCCCCTTTGGCCGGGTATTGGCCGGCCATATTTTTCCTTGGCATACCCAGCATACCATAAACCCGTGCGGTTGTTAAGGGCGTTTTTCGCCAAAGCCTTCTTTGCCCGGTGTTTTTCCTATGGGCAAAACCGTTCATTCACAGGTCGTCTGCATCCTGCACCGGCGCTTCGTTTGGGTTTTCAGGCCGGCCGGTATAGCTGCCGGTCGGGTCGGTAGGGCTTGCCGGCTGGTTTACAATCTGCTGTACCACTGCGTTTGCCGCGCCGGGCGCGAGGGTACTTTGGTTATGCTTTTTCTTTTCTTTCTGTTTCATCCCTATGCCTCCTTTTTGCTGTATATTCTTTCTTTTTGCCGCCGAAACTATGCACAAGACTGTTCTGGCGCTGGGTCTGCCAGGAAAGAAGGATAAGCCGATGAAAAAAAGCAAAGCATTTTGGTTAACATTTCTGGCCGCTTTGGCCCTACTCATTCCGTTATATGCCATCATCTATCTGCAGGCTATGCTGCAAAACCACACCGATAGCCCGGCCGCAGCTTCCCAGTCTCAGGTAGGAGTTGACAAACCTTCCCCCGAAGACTGGCGCAACCTGTTTGTCTGCGCTACCGGTGATGAACCGCTGTTCTTTTTGGTGCGGTTTGATCCGTTTCAGGGCAGAGCCGCCGTGACGGTACTGCGACCGGACACCCTGCTTTTGAATCCTGGCGGCGGGGTAACCCAGCTGAAAAGCGCCTGGGAATATGCCGGGCCCGGTTACGCTGCCGACCGGGTAGCCGATACGCTGGACCTGACGGTATCCCATTATTTACAGCTGCCAAAGGAAAGCCTGATTGAGCTGGGCGAACAGATTGGTCCCGTGCGGCTGAACGCCGATACGCTGCAATTGGCCGGTGCTTCCAAAATTGCGCCGGGTGAGGATGCGGCAGCTCTTTCGGCCCAAAACATTGCGGATTTAATCCGCCTTGCCGATCTACCGCTGGCTCAGTCTGCCCCATTTTGCGGCAAGGTACTGGCACTTTTTTTGGCCTGCGGCACAGACCAGCTGTCTCAGCTGATTCCCCAGCTGCTGCGCTCCAACACCGAAGGGCTTTCCACCAGTATTTTTGCCGACGAAATTTACGATTACGAGCATATTTTGGGATATTTTGTTCTCTCGCCACCCAAGGTGGAATCCTTCTGTTTTGACGGCATTGAAACCGAACAGGGATTTGAACTGGCCGAAACAGCCCCGGCACAGGCCGCAGAGTACTTTACCTGAAATGTTTTATCGCCTTATTGAGGCAAAAAAACAAGCCAGGCCGGCATAACACCAAAATAAACACCGGCAAGGTCCGCTTTCCCGGCTTTGCAGCGTTGAAACTTTTAAAAAACCTTACGGGCAGCGGCAAAGCTTTTTGGGCAGAGCCATGAAAGCCGGGCATTTTAGGTTTGACCGACTGGCCCTGGCACCTAACACTTTATGCAGAAACTGCAAAAAGGGCAGGATGAGCCTGAATGGCTCGTCCTGCCCCTTTGTTCTTTATCTGTAACCACCGACCAAACGGTTATTTTTATACGCCGCCTGCGCTGCGCTTACTGCTTTTCGGGTTTTAAAAAGCGCTTTTTATAACAGTTGTGTGCAGAATTTTGCAAAAGAAAAACGGCGGGCTTTGCTGCCCGCCGTTTTTTTGTTTGAATGCTCAAGCCAACGCCCGTTTGAGCAGGCGCTCTGCCAACCGGTTCTTACTTGCGCAGACCCAGCTTGGCAATAATGGCACGATACCGCTCAATATCCTTCTTCTGCAGGTAAGCCAGCAGGTTGCGGCGGCGGCCAACCATCTTCAGCAAACCACGGTTGCTGTGGTGGTCGTTCTTGTTCTCCTTCATGTGAGCGGTCAGGTGGTTAATGCGGGCGGTCAAAAGAGCGATCTGGACCTCCGGAGAGCCGGTATCCTTTTCGTTCAGGCCGTATTTTGCAATGATCTCGGACTTGGTTTCCATGTTTCGTAACTCCTTTTATTCCAAAAATTTGCCGCGGACCAAGGTCAGGGCCGGAGAACCGCTGCCTGAGCCCGGGTAAGCTAAATAATTATACCACTCCCGCTGAGGCTTGTAAAGTTTTTTGCGGGTGGTTTTCAAAATATTTCACCGAACGCTGGGCGGCGTCGGCAATGCAGCGGCGCAGCTGGTCCAGGTTTTCAAACCGCTGCACCGGTTCCAGGTATTCATACAGCTCCAACCGAACAGGCCGGCCATACAAATTGCCCTCGTACCCAACCAGATAGCTTTCGCAGGTGACCTGTGTTCCCCCCACTGTGGGCTGGCTGCCAATACCGGTAGCCGCGGGATAACGCACCCCATCTACCCAAGCACAGGACAGGTACACCCCTTCTTTGGGCCGCAGAAGGCCGGCGGGGTAGATTTGATTGATAGTGGGGAAGCCCAGCTTTCCCGAACCAATGCCCTTTCCCGCCTGCACCGGCAGGGTAACCGCATAAGCTTCGCCCAAAAGCCAATTGGCGTGGGCAATGTCGCCCTGGGCCAAAAGCTTGCGAATGCGGCTGGAAGAAACCAGGCTTCCGTCGGCGGCCTGCATTTCCACAATGGTATGCTCAATGCCCACCTGCCGGCACAATTGCCCCAAAAGCTGCACATTTCCCTTACCGCCCCGGCCAAAGGTAAAATTGTCCCCGGTAAACACAGCGGCTGCGTTCATTTTTTCCACCAAAACCTGCTGGACAAACTGCTCGGGGGTTAAATTTTTAAAGCTTTCATATTCGGGGCAGTAAAACAGCTCAATGCCGCAATGCTCAATCCGGCGCCGGCGCTCTTCGGCGCTGACCACCCGCTCGCCCTTAATGGTTTTTACCCCGTCAAACCAAAAGGTAAAAACCGCCGATTGCAGGCCGCACTGCCTTGCGGCTTCGCAGGCAGCGGCCAGCACCTTGCGGTGGCCCAGGTGAACGCCGTCAAAATAGCCCAGCGCAACCGCTGTTTTTTTCTGTTGCTTTTCTGTCAGGTCGATCATATCTACTGGTCCTTCCCGCCTTTTTAAGCGACAGGGGCTTATCAGTCCCTGTCGCAGAATAGTTTTTTTACCCGCAGCACCCGGTCTTCCAGTTGGGCAAGGCCCATAAATTCGCCCTGGTAATAAACCCGGTAGGTGCCGTTTGGCTTTGAAATGTGGGTGGGTGCGCCGTTCAAAAGCCGCCGCGCCAGCTCTTCGCTGGCGTTCAGGCTGGGGCATTCCTCAAAAACGCTGTCGGCCGGCAGCAAAAGCCGGTTTACCGCCTCGCTTTGGCCACCCGCAGCGGCACAGCTTAAAATTTCATCCATAGTGTGGGCCTGCTCAATGGAAAACGGACCACTTTGAATGCGGCGCAGCCCGGTCATCACCGCAATCTGTCCCATGCTTTTTGCAAGATCTTCCACCAGCATGCGAATATAGGTACCCTTGCTGCAGTGCACCCGGAACGAAAACTCGCACTCGTCCAGCTGCTGCAAAAACGAAAGCTCCTGCAGCTGAACCGGCCGGGCAGGGCGTTCCTCCAGCTGCTTACCCTTGCGGGCCGCCTTGTAAAGGGGCTGGCCGTTCACCTTCACCGCCGAATACATAGGCACAAGCTGGTCGTATGCGCGCGGAAAATCCGCAAGGCACCGAATAAATTCGGTTTGTGTAATCTGGCAGGGCCGGCGCTCGCACACCTCGCTCTCCAGGTCTGCCGTGGGGGTCCTTATGCCAAACTTAATGTTTGCAATATAGGTTTTGTCCTGTCGCTGGGGCAGGTCCACCGCCTTGCGGGCAGGGCCCGCAAACAGCGGCAGCACACCGGTTGCCAGCGGGTCCAGCGTTCCGGAATGCCCAATCTTGCGGGTATGCAGCGCCCCCCGCAGCTTGGCAATCACATCAAAGCTGGTCCAGCCACTGGGCTTATCCACCACTAAAATTCCGTTCATAGCTGTTTTGCAACCTCGGCCAGAACGGCAGCCTTGGCGTTTTCCAGATTGCCGAAAAATTCGCAGCCGGAAGCCCGGTTATGGCCCCCGCCGCCCAGGCCCGCCGCAATGGACGCGGCGTCGATCGGCTCCAAGGTCCGCACCGATACCTTATAGCTGCCGCTTTCCAGCTGCCGCATGGTAATACCCACCTGCACCCCTTCAATGGCGCGGGGAATCGAGGTAATGCCCTCCAGGTCGGTATCGTCGGCTCCCGCCTGGCGAATTTCGTCCCTTGTGACATACATCAGCGCGCAGCGGCCGTCAAAATGGTATTCAATATGGCTGGTGGCAATCTGTTCAATGGCAAGGCGGCTGCGGCTTTTGCTTTCAAACAAAAGCTGGTTCAGCCGTATCAGGTCTGCCCCCTTCTCAATCACTCTGGCGGCTACCTGGTGGGTATAGGCTGTGGTATTGGAAAATTTAAAGCAGCCGGTATCGGTGGAGAGGCCGGTATACAGGCAGCTTGCGATCAGCGGGGTGATGGGGGTATCCATCTTCTCGATGACCTCGTACATAATTTCGGCCGTGGCCGCGGCTTCCGGGCGCACCAGTGTGTCGCCGGCATAGCCGGAATTGGTGGCATGGTGGTCAATACACAGGTCGGCCCGTTTGCCCCACTCCACGCTTTTTTCGCCAAACAGCTGGGTGCCAGCAATATCCACTGCCACCACATAGCCCGGCTGCCAGCTTTCGTCATACAGCGAAAGCTGCAAAAAGTCATACCGCGGGGCAATGGGGTCTGAACAAAGCACTGCCGCCCGTTTGCCTTTCGCCTGCAGCGCGTGCAAAAGCGCGCCGGCAGAACCTAAGGTGTCACCATCGGGATTTTTGTGGCACAGTACAAGAATATCCTCCGCCTGAAGAAGCTTTTCAACCGCCTGCTCCAGGGTTATTGTCTCAATCATGGTTCAGTTCTCCTATGATCTTATTAATCCTGGCGGCATAGGCAGCGCCTTCATCCCGCACAAAGGTAAAGGCGGGGCTTTTGCGGATATGCATCCGCTTGGCGATCTCGCTGCGCACATGGCCGGCGGCATGGTTCAGCGCCTTAATGGCATCCTGCGCCGCCTGCTCTTCGCCCAGCACACTGATATACACCCTGGCATTGTCCAAATCTGCCGTTACATCCACCCGCATCACAGTCAAAAAGCCCTGCACTCGCGGGTCCTTCATATGGCCGATAATGTCAATGATCTCGCGTTTCATATCTTCTGCCAGGCGGCCCATGTTGTTGTTTGCCATACTTTCCTCCTGTCAGCACCGCTCAGTCCCGGTACTCTTCCAGAACGAACGCCTCAAAAATGTCGCCCTCTTTAATATCGGAGAATTTATCAAGGCCAATGCCGCACTCGTAGCCGGCAGCGACCTCCTTCACATCGTCCTTAAACCGGCGCAGCGAGTCGATCTCGTCTTCGGCCAGCACAATGCCGTCCCGCACCACGCGGATTTTGCTGCCGCGGGTGACCTTGCCTTCCAGCACATAGCTGCCAGCAATGGTACCGGCGGAAGAAATTTTGAAGACATTGCGCACCTCGATGCGGCCCAGCTCCACCTCGCGGATCTTCGGGGCCAGCATGCCCTTCATGGCGTCGGTCACATCGTTGATGGCGTCGTAGATGACCCGGTACATCCGCATCTCCACCTCGGCCTGGGCGGCTTCCACCTTGGCCACAGGGTCGGGCCGCACATTAAAGCCAATGATGATGGCGCCGGAAGCCGAAGCCAGCATAACATCGCTTTTGGAGATGGCGCCCACACCGGCGTGGATCACCTTAACCCGCACTTCGTCGTTGGAGATTTTTTCCAAAGACTGCTTCACCGCTTCGGCCGAGCCCTGCACATCCGCCTTCACCACAATGGGCAGCTCCTTGCGCTCGCCTTCGGCGATCTGGCTGAACAGGTTATCCAGCGTGACCTTTTTATACTGGTTGAACTGCTCCTGCTTTTGAGCGTCGGCACGCTGGGAAGCCAGCTCACGGGCCAAGCGCTCATCCTCCACTGCCTCAAACAGGTCGCCGGCAGCGGGCACATCGGTCAGGCCGGTAATCTCCACCGGGGTGGACGGACCGGCCGATTCGATCAATTCGCCCTTATCGTTGCGCATGGTGCGCACACGGCCCACCACAGTGCCTGCAATAATGCTGTCGCCCTTGTGCAGCGTACCATTTTGTACCAGCACGGTAGCCACAGCGCCCTGGCCTTTGTCCAGCCGGGCCTCCACCACGGCGCCCTTGGCACGGCGGTGGGGATTGGCTTTCAGCTCTTTCACTTCGGCCACCAGGTTAATGGTGTCCAGCAGGTCGTCAATGCCCATACCGGTCAGGGCCGAAACCGGCACGCAGATGGTATCGCCGCCCCAATCTTCGGGCACCAGCTCGTACTGGGTCAGCTGTTCCTTTACCCGTTCGGGGTTTGCGGTGGGTTTATCCATCTTACTGATCGCCACGATAATGGTGGTATCGGCCGCTTTTGCGTGGTTGATGGACTCAACCGTCTGGGGCATAATGCCATCGTCGGCCGCCACCACCAGCACGGCAATGTCGGTGAGGTTTGCGCCTCGGGCGCGCATGGAGGTGAAAGCCTCGTGGCCCGGCGTATCCAGGAAGGTAATGGCCTTGCCGTCCTTCACCACCTGGTAAGCGCCGATGGCCTGGGTAATGCCGCCGGCTTCGCCTTCGGTGACGCGGGTCGCCCGAATGGCATCCAGAATGGAGGTTTTGCCGTGGTCTACATGGCCCATAACCACCACAACCGGCGGACGCTCTTCCAGCGTTGCGGGATCGTCCTGCTCGTTTTCGAACAGCCGCTCCTCAATGGTCACATGCACCTCGTGCTCCACCTTGGCGCCCAGCTCTTCGGCCACCAGGCAGGCAGTATCAAAATCAATCACTTCCGAAACCGAGGCCATAACGCCAAGGCCCATCAGCTTTTTAATCACATTGGCGGCGGTCTGCTTCAGCCGGCTGGCCAGTTCGCCCACCGTAATCTCATCCGGAATCGAAACCTTAAGCTGCGCTTTGCGGGCTTTTTCCAGCTGAAGCCGCTGCAGGCGCTCCGCTTCGGTTTCGCGTTTTTTGCCCTGAGGACCCTTGCCGCCAAACTTGCCGGGCCGGTTTGCAAATTTTTGCTTGCCGCCCACCGCATTTTTGCCGTGCTTGCCGGAAGCCTGGGCTGCGCCGCGGGTTCCCGCGCCGGCCAAGGTGTCGTATTTTTCATTATACTTATCCAGGTTCACTTCGCTGGTGCGGGTATCCACCGTCATGGTCACGGTTTCCCGGCGCTGCTCGGCGGGCTTTGCGGTTTCCTTATTTTCCTTTTCCGCCTTTTTGCCGGAATTTTTCGCTTCCACCAAGCTGCCGTCTGCACGGCGCAGCGGGCCGCCCATCGGCGCGGCCGGCTTTTGGCGTGCCGGTTTTTCCGGCTGCTTTTTTTCGCTTACAGTTTCGGGCTTTGTTTGTGCCGAACCCTCAGCAGGCTTTTTTTCCGCTTGCGCGGGCGCAGCTTTTTCCTGCACCGGCTTTCCGGCTGCAGGCTTTTCTTCTGCAACCTTTTCGGCGGCAGGCTGCAAAGCGGGTTTTTCCGGCTGGGCTTGCGGCTTCTTTTCCGCATTTTTGGGGGCCGCAGGCTGCTTTTTCTCGGGCTTTTTTTCCGCTGCCTTTTCGGCCGTTTCCTTTTTGGGGGCAGAAAAACAGGCCAGGTATTCGTCCAGGCTGGCAGCTTCATACTCCTTGGTATAGTGTTCAAACACAAAATTCAGCTCTTCTTCGGTGAGGGGCTGGGTGTGTTTTTTCTGTTCGCCTAACTTTTCGCCCAGCAATTCCAGCACCTGCTTTGCAGGCTGGCCCAGGTCTTTGGCCACATCGCCGGCTTTATATTTAATCAGCATTTCCATCTATGCGTTTCCCTCCGTTTACAGGTTATTTGTTTCGGCCGCAAGCTGGTCTCGCACCAGCCGTGCCAGGCCCTGGTCGGTCACCGCAAACACCCCTGTGCGCTTGGGGCATACCTGCTCCAGCGCGGCCTGGGTAAGCGGGGCGGTGAAAGCCTGTGCCCCCACCTTTTCACAAAAGCGGTCCACCCGCTTGCGGGTATTGGCCGAAAGGTCTGCTGCGCAGAACACCAGCACAGCTTTGTTATCATACAGGCTTTCCTGCACCGCATCAAAGCCGGTAACCAGCTTGCCTGCCTTGCGGCAAAGCGAAACAGCAGAAAGCAGCTTATCAGGCGTCATCGCCAAATCTCGCCTCCACTTCCTCTTGCAGCCGGTCGTAAATTTCCGGGCTAATGGCGCAGGAGAAGGCGTGTTCCAGGCGCTTGGCCTTGCGCGCCTTTTCCAGACAACTTTTTTTCGGGCAGATATAGGCGCCGCGGCCGGACTTCTTGCCGGTCAAATCCACCAAAATCTCGCCTTGGGCTGTGCGCACTACCCGCACCAGTTCTTTTTTGGGTTTTCCTTCCCCACACCCCACACAATGGCGCTGGGGGATCTTCTTGGTCACCATACTCTTCACCTCTGTTTCGTCTGGAATGCGGCCGGCTATCAGTCGGCAGTTTCCGATTCGTCCTCGCCGTAATAGCCGGACTCGGGCCGGCTATCGATATTATAGCCGGTAAGCCGGGCAGTGAGCCGGGCGTTCTGGCCCTTATTGCCAATGGCCAGGGAAAGCTGATTGTCCGGCACCGTTACCTTGCAGCTTTTTACTTCGCCGGGCAGAATTTCCACCTTGACCACGCTGGCCGGGGAAAGCGCTGCCGCAATAAAAGCGGCCGGGTCTTCGCTGTAAGGCACAATGTCGATCTTCTCGCCGTCCAGCTCTTCCACAATTTTGGCCACCCGCGCCCCGCGCGCGCCAATGCAGGCGCCTACCGGGTCCACATTGGGGTCTTTGCTGTAAACCGCCATTTTGGTGCGCATGCCGGCTTCGCGGGCAATGGCCTTAACCTCCACCGTGCCGTCAAAAATTTCCGGCACCTCCATCTCAAACATGCGCTTCACAAGGCCCGGGTGGGTACGGCTGATCATAGTTTTGGGACCCTTGTCGGTAACGGTCACATCCACCACATAAACCTTAATGCGCTCGCCTTCATGCAGCTCTTCGCCGGGCACCTGCTCGTTTTTGGGCAAAATAGCCTCGCCCTTTTCCAGCTCCAAAACCACAATGCCCCGCGCCGGGTCCACCTTGTTCACCACAGCGGTTACAATTTCGTGCGCCTTGGACTGCATTTCCGCATACATCTGGCTGCGCTCGGCCTCCCGCAGGGCCTGGCGGATCACATGCTTTGCCGTCTGTGCTGCAATGCGGCCAAACTCCTTGGTCTTAAGCGGAATTTCAATGCGGGTGCCAACCTTGGCCCGGGGTTTTAAAACCTTGGCTTCTTCCAGGGTCATCTGGGTGCGGGGGTCTTCCACCTCATCCACAATCTCTTTCACAATGGCCACGGAAAATTTCCCGGTGGAAGGCTCAATTACCACATCTACATTTTCTTCCACATCGTAGCCCTTTTTCACCGCAATCACAATGGCGGCCCTGATCTTTTCAATCAGGTATTCTTCACTGATGCCGCGCTCTTTCTCCAGCATGCGGAGCGCTTCAAAAAACTCGTTGTTCATTTTCCGGTGTCCTCCCAAAATTTTCCGCCTTGCGCGGTCCTATGGCCGTTTTAGTTCTTTTCAGCAAACAGGTCTTCATCATCGCACAGCTTGGCAAGAGCAAGCGCGCTCATCTCCGGGCATTTTTCCTTGCCGTCGGCGGTAATCAGCACCGGGCGGCCGGCCACAAAGCCGGCAAGGGTCCCCACATACTCCTTATTGCCCTCTTCGTCCGGGCGAATCAGCCGCAGGCGTGCCTTTTTTCCCTGGCAGGCCATGTAATGCTCCGGCCTTGTCAGGCGGCGGCCCAGGCCAGGGCTTGAAACCTCGAAATAATAGCTTTCGTCGATGGGGTCCTCCTGGTCAATCAGCGGGTCCAGCGCACGGGAAACCGTTTCGCAGTCGGCGGTATCCATATCGCCTTCCTTATCAATAAACACCCGCAGAAAGTAGTTGGGCCCTTCTTTTTCATACCGTACATCCCATAACTGGTAACCCAGCTGTTCCACCACCGGGCGAACCAGCTGTTCCACCCTGGCGACCACATTGCCGCCCTTGCCCTTTGCCATACTTCCTCCTTGCAGGCCGCGCCGGTACGGCGCAAAAAGCCCGTTACAAACAGGAAGAGCGGACCTTGCGGCCCACTCTACCATTCAAACTTATTAACCTACTATACCCAGTATATCACACATTTTTCAAAAAGCAAGCAAAACCGCTTATCTTTCCGCCAAATGGCAGCTTTAACCCACCTGGGCCAGATATTCTTCCAAGCAGATATTCTGCTGCCAAATCTCCTCTGCCGCCTGTTCTCCTACATAGCGGTAATGCCAGGGTTCATGGGAAATACCGGTAATTTCGGCTTTTCCTTCCGGATAGCGCTGGATAAAACCGTACTGCCAGGCATTCTCGGCAAGCCAGCTGTATGCGTCCATACTTTCGGGGTGTTCAGGGTCCTGGTTTAAATCCACGGCAAGGCCCGTTTCATGCTCGCTTTCGCCAGGCTGTGCCACCCAGTCGGCTGCCGCCAACTGGGCAGACTGCAGCTCCATCCCCTGGTCCAGAAAACTTTGGACCTTTTCGTCCAAAATCTGTTGCTGCTGCTGTGCACTGCGCCAGCCGGAACGCACGACCAAAAAAACGCCCTGCTCGCGTGCAGCCTGCATAAGTTCATTTAAAGCAGGCAAAATTCGCTCGTCTACACACTCCCCGTTGTCCAATTGTGCCGGGGTAACCTGCCAATCATCGGGCAGGGGGGTTGCTTCGTTTACCAATATAAGCTGCCAACCGTCCAGCCCTTGCCCGGGCGCAGACTGTCCAGTCAAATCGTCGTTCGCAACGCTGTGGAAGGCAGGGCCAAAAGAACCTGCTTCAAACTGCGTATGCAAGCCATACCCAAACCCCCGTATAAGCCGCAGCCCCACGCCGCAGCACACAATAAGCACAAACAACCAAAACCCAAGTTTCCAGCGCCGCCTTCTGCGCCGGGCGCGAAAACGGCTGTTTTGCCGCCCGCTCATTCTGTGGGAAACAGGCGGTGCCGGCCGCTCCATCCTGTTTTTTTGCCCTGCCGGCCGGTCGTAATCTTTGTATAGGTAGCGCTGCTGTGCCATGTTTCATTCAATCCTTTCCTTGTAAACCCAGATTTTACGCAAGATGGCAAGCAAAAAAACAAACCTGCCTGTTTTTGCATCTTTGCCGCAGAGGTCTGCAGCAATTTGGGTCTCATTTGAAAAGACGATACGGCCTATATTCCTTCTTCGCCGCGCTGCAACTTTAATAAAATCCTAAAACTTTCCCAGTTTTATCCTTCCGGCCATTTTGGGCCAAAGCCTCATCAGAAAGCCCAGCCGCCGTCCCGGAACACTGCCACAGTGCCTTCTCCCCGGCGGATGCCGTCGATGCGCAGATCTTCGGTGCCGATCATAATATCCTCATGAACCAGGCTGTGGTTCAGCCCCAGCTGCTCCAGTTTTTCCTGGGACAACGCCGTTCCGCCCTGTACGGTGGAAGGATAACCGTCCCCCAATGCAATATGGCAGGCTGCATTTTCATCAAACAAGGTATTATAAAACAGAATGCCGCTTTGGTTAATGGGACTTTGCCGGGGCACCAACGCCACTTCGCCCAAAGAACGGCTTCCCTCATCGGTATCCAAAAGCATACAGAGCAATTTTTGGTTCTTTTTTGCACCGTACTCTACCACCCGGCCCTTTTCAAACCGCAGCCAAAGGCCTTCAATCAAATCTCCATGGTAAACATAAGGCCGGCTGGCATAAACCACGCCCTCTGTCTTTTCTTTGTGCGGGGCGGTGAAAATTTCCTCTGTGGGCAGGTTTGCCAAAAACGCCTGGCCGTCGGGCGTTGTGCTTTTAGCTCCCTCCCAGCGCGCGGTATCGGCCAGACCAATGGTCAGGTCAGTGCCGTTTTGGCTGGTAAAATGCAAGGCCGTCAGCTCCATAGCATTCAGCTGGTCCCGGCGGCGGGCAAGAAACGCCGTTTGTTCTTCCCAGGCCTGCACCGGGTCGGGCGCATCCATGCGGCACACCTTAAAAATTGCATTCCACAGCTTTTCCTCTGCATCGGCTGTGTCGCCAAACACTTTCCTGGCCCAGCCGCGGCTGGGAACCGCCACAATACTCCAGGCCACCCGGTCATTCATGGTATATTCCCGCCAGGGTGCCAGCGCGCGGCGCACCGCGGCGCTGGCCTTGTCGATCTTAGCCAGATCCAGTCCTAAAAATGCCTGGGGGTCCTGGGCCAAAATATTTAAAATAGCCACACCGCCCGGCGCTTTCACATAATCCAAATAGCTCTGCAGCTGCCAGGGTTTTACATCGCACAGCGCCTGCTCACTGGCATGCTGATAACGAATGCGGGAAAACTGCTCGTCCGACCAGCGCATCACCACATCCCGCGCGCCGGCAAGGTATGCCTCCAAAGCGCACAGGCGGGCAAATTCCGCCGCTTCTATTGGGGCCGCTATCATAAGGGTTTGCCCCTTTTTAAGCCCAATTCCTACCTGCACGGCAGTTTTGGCATAAGCCTGCAGCAATGCTTTTTCCATTCTGTTGCTCCTTTCTGCGTTACCTGCCCCATACAGGGCACAGTTTCAGTTTTGCTGCGGCCATGTTTTTTATACACCCGACCGCACCAAACCCAACATGCAAAAAACCCGGGCTTGCTGCCCGGGATATTTGTTACCAAAACAGGCCCAGCACCGCGGGCAGTGCCAGCGCGAACAGCACCGTAAAAACGCCGCACAGCCCCATGGCAACACCGCTCATGGCGCCTTCGGTCTCGCCCATCTTCACCGCAGCACTGGTACCCACTGCATGGCTGCAGGCCCCCAGCGCAAGGCCGGCCTCCACGGGGTCTTTCACCCGAACCAGCCGCACCAAAAACGGCGCCGCCACCGCGCCGAAAATACCGGTTACAATAACAGCAAAAATGGTAATAGGCACCATGCCGCCATACTGCTGTGCAATGGAGGTTGCAATGGCAGTGGTGACGGATTTGGGTGCGAGGCTGATAGTAAGCTCTTCATCCAGCCCAAACAATTTGCACATGCTTAGCACACACCCCACCGCAGTGAATGAGCCCGCAATACAGCCACCCAACACCGGCACCAGGTTTTTGCGGATAATGGGCAGATTGCGCCAGATAGCTACCCCCAAAACCGCCGTGGCCGGCATAATCCAAAAATTGATCATGGCGGCGGAAGAGGAAAACTGTTCGGTAGAAGCCCCCAGCGCCCTGAGCCCAAACCCCAACAACAATGTGGCAATTAATAAAGGATTGGCAATGGCGTTATTGCCGGTTTTGCGGTAGATAAGCGAACCCAGCGCATAGGCTGCCACCGCCAGGGTCAGGCTTCCCAGCTCGGATGTAATCAGTTGTGTCATTTTTTTGCCCTCTCTTTTTGCACCAGCTTTGTCAGACCCCGCACGGTCAATGCGGTTACCACAAAGGTAACCACTGTGGAAACGATGGATATTACAAAAATAGCCACAAAGTTTTTACCAATAACATCCAGGTAGCTGAACACATTCACACAGGCCGGCACAAAGAAAAATGCCATGTTCTGCATCAGGAAATGTTCCACTTTATCCAAATGATGGTGCTTAAACAACCCCATACACAAAAACAAAAGCACCAACAGCATAGCCAGCACGCTGGCGGGCAGCGGCAGCAAAAGCGCCAGCACTTGCCCTGCCAGGCACGCCCCCAAAAGCAGACCAATCTGCCACAATAAACTCATTGCTCTCCCCCTTATAAACTGGCAGACAAACCGCACTTTGTCAAACCGGTTTTCCCTTCAAAAGTTTTGCGTGCCGCCGCACAGAACACTTCTGCACGGCGGCACGCAAAGATTAACCTTTGTTTTGAATGTTCACCAAAACACACGCACACAGGCTTTTATTCCAGCCGGTGCTCAGTAGGCAATCCGCTCTTCCAAATAGGTTTCCAGCTGCGCAATCGGAATTCGCTTTTGCTCCATGGTATCACGGTCACGCACGGTCACGCAGTTGTCGGCCCCCTCACCCTTCTCCGGGTCGCCCACCGTATCAAAGTCCACTGTAATGCAAACGGGGGTTCCAATCTCGTCCTGGCGGCGGTAGCGCTTGCCAATCGAGCCGGCGTCATCATAATCCACCATAAACCGCTTTTGCAGCTGGGCATAAATTTCCTGCGCCTTGCCAGACAGTTTTTTGGACAAAGGCAGCACCGCTGCCTTGTAGGGCGCCAGAGCCGGGTGCAGGCGCATAACCACACGGGTGTCGTTCTTGTCGGCGTCCACAACCTCTTCGTCGTAGGCTTCCACTAAAAAGGCCAGTGCCACACGGTCGGCTCCCAAAGAAGGCTCCACCACATAGGGCACATAGTGCTGGTTGGTTTCGGGGTCAAAATAGTCCTGCACCTTGCCGGAAACTTCATTGTGCCGGCCCAGGTCATAGTCGGTACGGTCAGCAATTCCCCACAGTTCGCCCCAGCCAAACGGGAACAGGTATTCAATGTCGGTGGTTGCTTTGGAATAGAAGGACAGTTCCGCCTGCTCATGGTCCCGCAAACGCATATTTTCTTCCTTCATGCCCAGCCCCAGCAGGAAGTTTTTGCAGTACTCTTTCCAGTAATAGAACCATTCCAGATCCGTGCCCGGCTTGCAGAAGAATTCCATCTCCATCTGCTCAAATTCCCGGGTACGGAAGGTAAAGTTACCGGGGGTAATCTCGTTGCGGAACGATTTGCCGATCTGACAGATGCCAAACGGCAGCTTACGGCGGGTTGCCCGCTGCACATTCGCAAAGTTCACAAAAATGCCCTGGGCCGTTTCAGGGCGCAGGTAAATTTCGCTTTTGGCATCCTCGGTAACACCCTGGAAGGTTTTAAACATCAGGTTAAACTTGCGGATATCGGTAAAATTGGCACTGCCACAATTGGGGCAGGTAATATTGTGCTCCTTAATGTAGGCAGACATCTCCTCAAAGCTCATACCCTCGGCATGGCCGCCTGCATCCTCAATCAGCTTATCAGCCCGGTGGCGGGTTTTGCAGTCGCGGCAGTCCATAAGCGGGTCCGAAAAACCACCCACATGGCCCGATGCCACCCATACCTGCGGGTTCATTAAAATAGCTGCGTCCAGCCCCACATTGGTGGCAGACTCCTGCACAAATTTCTTCCACCAGGCCTTTTTTACATTGTTTTTAAATTCAACGCCCAAAGGGCCATAATCCCAAGTATTGGAAAGGCCGCCATAGATCTCGCTGCCGGAGAATACAAAGCCGCGGTTTTTGCACAGCGCGATCACTTTGTCCATGGTTTTTTCGCTGTTTAACATCACGATACCTCCAAAATACAACTCCCGTGCTGATGCCCTTTCAAACCAATTGGGCAGAGCAGCAGTGTCTTGAAATATTGTAAAACAGCCGGTTTTGATAGTCAATAGTGATTATTGACACGAAACTATAGGCAGGAGTATAATAAATATTATATTTTTTACAGCTGTTTTTCCCTGCCGTACAAACTAAGGCTGCCAAGGCGGTATTTTGGGTACAATCCTATCCTGAGGTTATCATTCGCTTGATATATTACAGCTTTTGTTTGGCCAATAATTGCTCTATCCACATCGGCACCTTTTTAAAGTGTCCCTTTCAAGCATTTGGGCCAACAGGGTCATAACGGTTGTGGTAAATGGAATAAAATGACCATACATCCGGGTGTAGCGCAGTTGGTAGCGCGCCTGCTTTGGGAGCAGGATGCCGCAGGTTCGAATCCTGTCACTCGGACCATATCGAGTGTTCATAACCAACCTGAGAGTTGGATGTGGACACTCGATTTCTTTTTGCCTACATAAGGAGACGTTTTATGGCATACGCTATTTTACGATTTGAGAAACACAAGGGCGGCGCGTCCAAGGCGCTGAGTGCCCACCACGAGCGGACAAAGGAGATCTACGCCAGCACCCCGGATATTGACCCCAGCCGCACCGCGCAGAACTTTCACCTGGTGACACCGCGCTGGAGCTACGAGCAGGAGATCAAGCACCGCATCCAGATGGCAGGCTGCCGGGTGCGGAAGGACAGCGTGAAGTTTGTGGACACGCTGGTGACGGTCAGCCCAGAGTTTGTACAGGCTCACGAAGCCGAAATGGGAGAATACTTCATCCGAGCGTTTGAGTTTCTGAAGGAGCGTGTTGGAGAGGATAACAGCATCTCTGCGGTGGTGCACATGGATGAAAAGACGCCGCACATGCATCTCTGCTTCGTCCCATTGACCAAAGACGGTAGACTGTCCGCAAAAGAAATTCTCGGCAACAAGAAAGCCATGATTCGCTGGCAGGACGATTTCTACGCCTGCATGGCGGAGCGGTGGCCGGAGCTTGAACGCGGCACACCCGCCGTGGAGACAAAGCGCAAGCACCTGACACCTCAGTGGTACAAAACGGTAACTGCCATGGACGCCAAGCTGGAGCAACTGGAAGAGGCTCTGAAAAGCATCAATGTTCTGAATGCCGGGAAGAAACGGGAGGAAGCCGTTGCGCTGTTGGCCCAGGTCCTGCCGGATGTTGAGTCCTTTCAGGCGGAAACACAACGTCTGCTGGATACGATTGCGCTCTCGCAACAGGAACGGCAGCTCCAGCAGTGGAAAAACGATGCTCTGCGGGATGAACTGAACGAGGAGCGTAGCCGGAACTATAAGCAGCATATGCAAATCTCCGAACTGCAACGGCGCTGTAAACGGGCAGAGAAGCTGCTGAGCAAACTTCCAGATGAAGTCCTACAGAAGCTGAAGGTGGAGCGGAACGAACGGGGCGGTAATTCTCAATCGCTTACAGGCTCTTAACTTTTCCATAAAGTTTATTTATTGCAGTAGTCTTACATTAGGGTCTACTGAACAGGGCGGAAAGCAGAAAAAATCCAGTAATATCAATGGATTGAGGCTTATAACCAGTGGGTCAACTGCAAGCCTGTTTTTGCTTTGCTTGAAAATAATCTTGCAGATACCAAAGTCAGTACAATAGGCTACATTTTTACAGGTGTGCAAAGCTCCTGTTTATCTTCGCGATTTTGTTGATTTCGGCATATTTTTTGGCTATTCTGACATATAAATTTGCGATTCTCTCAAAATAGTCAGTCAGTAGGCCCTACATTATAGCATATTATTTAAGGCAATACCGCACAGAAAAGATGCGGAATAAAGGCAAGTGTGGTAAAATATAGGCATGGGTGCGCCGGTTCGGTGCGTGTAGTATAGTTGGGCGAAACACCCAACCCAGTAAAGCTAGGCAGGCAGCTGG
>JALFTI010000021.1 GCA_022778585.1 Pygmaiobacter massiliensis
TCTTCAGCATTACCACCTTTTCCATGTATATAAATAACTGCTTTATCCACAATAGTTATCTCCACAAATTCAAGTTTATCGGTCTGTTTAAACGTATCATACGGCTTCAATTTATGCAAGAACAGTCCCGGCAGACATTACTGCCGGGACTGAAACTGTTTTACGAACGCTCCCGATTTGCCAGGGGCTTTTGCCTAATCCTTAAATGGCGTTGTTGAAGGCACTGATGAGGGCCTGCCAGGTGGCGCTGCCCACCTTGCCATCCATCTTCAGGTTGTGAGAGGCCTGGAAGGCCACCACAGCCTGCTGAGTAATGGAGCCGAACTGGCCATCCACTGTAAGCAGGGGCCAATTGCCGCCGTTTTCAGGCCGCACGCGGTTCAGGTAGGACTGGATGAACCGGACCGAGTCGCCGGACGAGCCCTTCTGCTGTACGCTGCCCGGGTAACGGGTTTGTACCTTGTCGTGAATGCCCGCGCGCAGATGGTCCGACACGCTGACAATCTTGTTCCAGCTGTCCGGGCCAATTACCTCGTCGGCAGAAAGCCCAAACTGCTTTTGGAAGCGGCGGGTAGCGGCGGCCATGTTGTTGCCAAACTTGCCGTCTACCGTCTGTTTGTTGATTGCGGTATAAAAGCCGCCGGCCACATTCAGACGGGTTTGCATGTTTGCCACTGCCGGGCCGGACGAACCGCGGGAGAGCAGAGTGCCCGGGTAACCGCTGGCCGAGCCGGTGGAACCCGAAGAATCGCCCGAACCGGTGCCGGACAGGCTTTCGTAGTCCTTTTGAAGCGCATTCCAGGTGGCGCGGCCCAGTACACCGTCGGCAGAAAGGCCTTTCAGTGCCTGGTACTGGCGCACAACCTTTTCCGCACCGGCACCGAAGATATTATCTACCTGCAGGTAGCCAAGCTGGGGATAAAGCTTTGCGCGCACGGCGTTGAGCCTGGCCTGCGCCATGCCAACAACCGCTCCTCTGCTGCCCCGGCGCAGCGCTACACCGGGGTAGTCGCTCTGGCCAACGCGGGCCAATGCGGCAAGGGCGGCTGCGGGCTCGTCGGACGAGCGCCGCACAGGGTCTTTTGCGGTAAAATCAACAGGATATTTTGCTGTGTAATCCATGGTATATCGCCTCCTTTGTTATGGTATGCCAGCTTGCCGTGCACTGTTCGGCAAAGATACAGAGCGATTGGCAGGGCAAAAATGTTAAAAAAGGGTTTTTCAGTCAAAAGCAGCATTGTTAGCAAGTTCTTAGCGCTTGCAGTGGCAAAATTTTGCATTTTAAGCGGATTCCCACAATTTTACAGGGGTCTGTTCGCAGTTTTTTTACAAATCATCCGTTGTTTTTTTACGATGCGTGTTGTAAAATTCTAATGTTAACGCGCTTGCCCGGCTTATTTTTGCCAATGGACATGCGCCGTTTTTTTCATTGTGAATTGGGAGGATATCGGCTGTGCTGCGTATTGGTCTTGATATTGGGTCCACCACCATTAAATGTGTCGTGTTGGACCAGGCGGACACCATTCTCTACCAGTCTTATGAGCGCCACTATTCCCACATTGTGGAAAAAGCCGCCGAGCTGGTGCGCCGGGTGCGGGAAGAGGTGGGAGCCGACCGGGCGGTGCTGGGCATTTCCGGCTCGGCAGGCATGGGGTTTGCCACTGCCTGCAAACTGCCCTTTGTGCAGGAGGTGTTTGCCACCCGTGTGGCGGCCAACCGTTTTGCACCCGGTACCGATGTTATTATTGAGCTGGGCGGCGAGGACGCGAAAATACTGTTTTTGACCGGTGGCATGGATGTGCGGATGAACGGCAGCTGCGCCGGCGGTACCGGGGCCTTTATTGACCAGATGGCCACCTTGCTGCATTTGACCAATGATGAAATGAACGAGGCAGCGCTCAAGAGCGAACGCCTTTACACCATCGCTTCCCGCTGCGGCGTTTTTGCAAAAAGCGATGTGCAGCCCCTTTTGAACCAGGGCGCCCGCAAGGAAGACATTGCCGCTTCTATTTTTGCGGCGGTGGTGAACCAGACTATCGGCGGCCTGGCCCAGGGGCGGCCCATTGCGGGGCATGTTATGTACCTGGGCGGGCCCATCACCTTCTTTTCCAAACTGCGCCAAAGCTTTGACGAGGCGCTGGGGGTAAAGGGCGTTTTGCCGGAAAACTCCCTTTACTATGTGTCTTTGGGCGCGGCGCTTTATTCCACCGAGGAGTTTGACCTGGAGCAGGTGGCCCAGCGGCTGGAGCATTACAGCGCCGGCGCCGATTTTGCCACAAATCCGCCGCTGTTTGAAAACCAGCAGGAGTACGACGCCTTCTGCGCCCGCCACGCTTTGGCCACCGTGCCCACAGCACCCCTGGCCGATGCCAAAGGCGCGGTGGATATTGGCATTGACGCGGGCAGCACCACCGTAAAGGTGGCGGTGCTGGACAGCGAGGGCACGCTGGTGTACCAGAGCTACCAGCCCAATTCCGGAAATCCCGTGCCCATTGTACGGCAGGTGCTTTTGGAGCTTTACCAGCAAAAGCCGGACATTCAGGTGCGCTCGGCTACCGCCACCGGCTATGGCGAGGAGATTATTAAAAACGCGTTCAGTCTGGATGGCGGCGTGGTGGAAACGGTGGCCCACTTTACGGCCGCCCGTCATTTCATGCCGGATGTGGACTTTGTGATAGACATTGGCGGCCAGGACATGAAATGCTTCAAGGTGGATAAAGGCGCCATCAGCGATATTTACCTGAACGAAGCCTGTTCTTCTGGCTGCGGCAGCTTTTTGCAGACCTTTGCCCAGGCGCTGGGGTACGAAGTGCCGCAGTTTGCAAAGCTGGGGCTATTTGCGCCCCGCCCGGTGGATTTGGGCAGCCGGTGTACCGTATTTATGAACTCCAGCGTAAAGCAGGCCCAGAAGGACGGCGCCAGCGTGGAGGATATTTCGGCAGGGCTTTCCATCAGCGTGGTGAAAAATGCGCTGTATAAAGTAATCCGCACGACCCGCCCCGAGGAATTGGGCCGGCATATTGTGGTGCAGGGCGGCACTTTTTATAACGAAGCGGTGCTGCGGGCGTTTGAAAAAGAGATGGGGGTCGAGGTGATCCGGCCCACCATTGCCGGCTTGATGGGCGCCTACGGCGCAGCATTGTTCGGCGCCGGCCGTGCCGGCAAAGGCCAAACCAGCACTCTTTTAGACAAAAAAGGGCTGGAAGACTTTACCCACGAGGTAACCACCACTACCTGTAAAGGCTGCGGCAACCATTGCCAGCTTACCATTAACCGCTTTTCGGGCAACCGGCGGTTTGTGTCCGGCAACCGGTGCGAAAAGCCCTTGGCAAAGGCCGGCGCGGGCGAGTCGCTTAACCTGTATGAATATAAGCGCCAGCTTTTGAGCGCTTACCAGCCGGTGGCGGGTGCGCGCGGCAAGATCGGCATCCCCATGGGACTCAACATGCTGGAGCTTCTGCCCTTCTGGCATACCTTCTTCACCCATTTGGGCTTTGAAGTGGTGCAAAGCCCCGCATCCAACCGGCAATTGTACTTAAAAGGGCAGGCCAGCATCTCTTCCGATACCGTTTGCTACCCGGCAAAGCTGGTGCATGGCCATATTGCATGGCTGTGCGAACAGCCGGATATTAAAACCATTTTTTACCCCTGCCTGACCTATAACCTGGATGAACACCTGGGAGATAACCATTATAACTGCCCGGTGGTGGCCTATTACCCGGAAGTCATTGCAGCAAACTGCCGCTGCCTTGCGGGCAAAACCTTCCTGTATGATTATCTGGGTATTCACCGTCCCAAGGACTTTGTGGTACATATGACTGCGCTTTTGCAAAAGCATTTTGACGGTGTGACCAAACGCGAGGTGGAACAGGCCGCGAAGGCGGCCTACGCCGAATACGAAGCCCATATGGATCGGGTGCGGGTGAAAGCGCAGGAGTATATCGCCAAGGCCCGCGAGCGGGATATGCCGATTATTGTGCTGGCCGGCCGGCCCTACCATCTGGACGAAGAGATCTGCCATGGCATTGACAAGCTGGTATGCAGCCACAATGCGGCGGTTATTACCGAAGATTCAGTGGCGCTTTTGGGCGGCAGGCAGAAGACCCATGTGCTGAACCAGTGGACCTACCACAGCCGGCTGTATGCAGCCGCCCAGTATGTGACCACCCAAAAGGATATGGAATTGGTGCAGCTGGTGAGCTTTGGCTGCGGCGTGGACGCCATTACCACCGACGAGGTGCGGGAAATTTTGCACCGGGCCGGGCGGATTTATACCCAGATCAAGATTGATGAGATTACCAACCTGGGGGCCGTGAATATTCGGCTGCGCAGCCTGCTGGCTGCCATTGGCCGGTGAGAAAGGAGCGATAACTCTTGCCCGACTATCCCATTTTTACCGAACAGATGAAAAAGACCCACACCATTTTAATTCCGCAGATGCTGCCCATCCACTTTGCGCTGTTGGAGCAGGCCATGCTGCAGGCGGGCTATAAGGTGAAGGTGCTGGATAATGACTCGCCTTCGGTGGTGAGCACCGGCTTGAAATATGTGCACAACGACACCTGCTACCCGGCGCTTTTGGTGATTGGGCAGATGATTGATGCGCTGAATTCCGGCAAATATGATGTGGACCACACCGCCCTTTTAATTACCCAAACAGGCGGCGGGTGCAGGGCTTCCAACTATATTTTTCTGCTGCGCAAGGCGCTGGTAAAAGCGGGCTACGGCCAGGTGCCGGTACTTAGCTTAAACTTTTCCGGGCTGGAAAAAGATTCCTCTTTGAAGCTGAGCCTGCCGCTGGTGCGCAAGGTGGTGGCGGCGGTATTGTACGGCGACGAACTGATGCTTTTGGCCAACCAGACCCGCCCCTATGAGGATGAAAAGGGCGCGACCGACCGGCTGGTGGCCCATTGGGTGCAGGTTTTAAGCCGCCAGTTTGAAGAAGGCAAAGGCGTGAATAAAAAGCAGATGGCCCAAAACTTTTTGGCCATAGCCCAAAGCTTTCAAGATCTGCCGGTCACTCGGGTTCCCCGTGTAAAAGTAGGCATTGTAGGGGAAATTTATGTGAAATATTCTCCTCTTGGCAATAACCAGCTGGAAGAGTTTTTGGCAAAAGAAGGCTGCGAGGTGAATGTGCCGGGCCTTTTGGGGTTTGTTTTGTACTGTGTGGCCAACACCGAAGAAACCATACGCCTGTACGGCGGCAGCCGTCTGGCGCAGTGGGGCGCCCACCTGCTTTTGGGCTGGTTTGGCAAGCGGGAAAAGCTGATGATCGACGCGGTAAAACAGTGCAAAAATTTGACCCCCAGTGCCCCGTTTACCGAAACGATGCGCTGTTCGGAGGGCATGATAGGCCGCGGCAATAAGATGGGCGAAGGCTGGCTTTTGACCGCCGAGATGATGGAACTGGAAGCCCACGGGGTGGACAATATTGTTTGTGCCCAGCCGTTTGGCTGCCTGCCCAACCATATTTGCGGCAAGGGTATGATGAATAAGATCCGCTCGGTTTACCCCAATGCCAATATTGTTGCCATTGACTATGACCCCAGCGCTACCCGCGTAAACCAGGAAAACCGCATTAAGCTGATGCTTTCGGTGGCAAGAGAACGGCTTTTGGAACAGACCGAAAAAAATAAACACCCCACAGAGCAAAAAACGGCCCAGCCGGTTACGGTCTAACCCGATAAAAAGAATCTTTGTTTTCATAATACATGCTGCAAAGCGCGGCAGGACAAAATTGTCCTGCCGCGTTTTTTATGGCAAAAACACCAGCGTTTTCGGGGCGCAGGTGCTTTCATCTATTTGCTATATACCACTTATCTATACCAAAACATCCACCGGCAGGCATAGTTTGCAAAGGTTTGCCCACACTATAAAAGCGCGCCGCAAAAAAGCGCGAAACAGGCCGCCGCGCCAGCAGGCGGCCTGAACGGATGGGCAGGAGGAAAACGAATGGGCGATGCGATCAGGGCTGAGGGGTTGTGCAAAGGCTACCGGGGCAGAACGGACACGCTTTGGGTGCTGAAAAGTGTGACCTTTTCGCTGCCGGAAGGAGGGTTTGGCACCATTACCGGGCCTTCCGGCAGCGGCAAAAGTACCCTTTTGGCCCTGTTGGGCTGCCTGGACAGCCCGGATGGAGGAAAGCTGACCCTGCTGGGCCAGCAGGTGGAGAAGGCAGGGGAAAAGCAGCTGGAACGAATGCGGGCCGAACAGCTGGGCTTTGTGTTTCAAAGCTATAACCTGATCCCATCCCTCACAGCCCGACAGAATGTAGAGCTGGCGCTGCGCTACCGCAAAGTGAATGCGCAAAACCGCAGACTTTTGGCCCAACAGGCGCTGGAACAGGTGGGATTGGCCGACCGGGCCGAACATCTGCCGGCTCAACTTTCCGGCGGCCAGCAGCAGCGGGTGTCGGTGGCAAGGGCGCTGGCAGCAAAGCCCAAACTGCTTTTGGCAGATGAACCCACCGGCAACCTGGACGCTGCCAGTGCCCGGGCGGTGCTGGATGCGCTGGTGCAGCTGCGGTTAGAAGGCAGCGCCATTTTGATAATTACCCATGATCCGGCACTGGCAGCCTGCGCGCCGCTGCGCTGGTATTTAAAGGAAGGAAAGTTGTTTTGGGCTTAAATGGGGTTTAAAATTTGCAGCAGGCCTTTTATGCCGCACAAATAGATGGAAAAAAAGGACAGATTTTGCCGCCCGCCGTTGTAACGGTCGGGCGTTTTTTGTATAATGGGCTTACAAGCAGGCGAACAGCCCAAACACAGCGGCGCATTTTGAAGAAAGGCCCTTTATGGGCTGCAGTGCGCCGCCGGTCGAAAAGGAGCGAAGTTCCATGAAATGTCCAATCTGTCTGACCGAAATGCAGGATGGCCGGTGCCCCAGCTGCGGGTATGAGGAGTCCACCATTCCGAAGCCGGAGTTTTGCCAGGAGGAAACGGGCTTTGGTGCCGCAGAGGGCTGTTTTAACCAAACACAAAACCAGGACGGCCACTATGCTGGTGGCTTTGTGGGCAAGGGGGCAAAAAGTCCTAAAAAACGCGGCAAAGGCCTGGTGCTGGCGTTGTTGGTGGCGGCGGCCGTGTCTGTTGTGTTCAGCCTAGTGCGGCTGGCGGTATTTAGGCAGCCAGACGGGCAGAAGATTACCCTGCAGCCAAACCTTCCAGCGCAAAGCAATGCGGGTGAGCAGGCGCAGCAACCCATCGTTCCGGCAATAGGCGAGCTTGAGAGCCTGAAGGGGCAGACGCTGCAGCCGGTCAGCTGGGAAAAGCAGGTTTTGTATGAAGCGGATGGCCTGCGGGTGGAATTTTTGTGCTGTTCATATGATACGGAAGGCTACAGCTTTGGTGAATGCGGCCGGTTTACGGTGGGGCTGTACCTGTCCGGCACGGGCGATAAGTACTATGAACTGTGTATCGATCAGCTTACCGTAAATGGTGTGGCAGCTTTGGGCGAGGTTTATGCTACCGTTTACCCGGGCGATGCGTTCTATGTGGAGCTTGAGGGAGATGCCGAACAGCTTTTAAGAGCGGGCGTGACCTGCCCGGAAGAGCTGACTATGCAGCTTTATGTTTACCCGAATAGCGATTCGGGGCCTTCGGGCAGCAATGTGCACGAGGAGCTGACCGTTCAGGCAAGCCAGCTGCAGGGCGTGCAGGCGCCTGCGCCGGATGGAGCGATTGTCTGGCAGAATAGCGATGGCATTACGCTGCGCTATTTGGGTGGCCAGATACGTGAAAGCTATGATGAAATGCCAGAACCGATTTTCTGGTTCTGGCTGGAGAATGATTCCGACCAGACTGTGCAGCTGGAAATGGAAGAGATTGGGTTGGCCGGCGAATGGGAAAGTTACCCCTATACCCTAACCCAAATGATAGCACCGGACAGCTGTGGTCTGGTGGCGGTACAGGCCAGTAGTTACAGTATGTCCCTTTCGGGTGAAAGCCTGAGCGATTTGGATGAATTGGCCGTGACCTTTAATTTATGGGATACTTACTACGGTTATATTGCACAATCCCAACAGTTTGCGGTGGATTTGAGCGCACAGGCAGGGATGATGTAAAGGTATAGGTTATTATTAAAAAGCAGGCAATGCCCCGCGCTTTGAGCGCGGGGCATTGCTTAAAAACGTTTGCAGTGACCCGGTAAAAACAAAAAAGATTTGTGCAGAAAATGGCTTATGCTTATTTGGCATTGTAACGGCAGAAACATTTTTGTATAATGAGCTTGAAAGCGGGCAGATAGTCCGTAAAAATGCGGTGTATTTTGGGGTGAATTTTTAGGGGCACTGGTGTGCTTGTAGCCAAAAAGGATCGAAGTCTCATGAAATGTCCAATCTGTTTGACCGAAATGAAGGACGGTCAATGTCCCGGATGTGGATATAAAGAATCTACGATTTCCAAGCTTGAATTTTGTGAAGAGAAAACTCGTTTTGGTCCGGCGGTGCCTTATTCAGACAAGCCGCAGCCCCAGGAGGCGGCGCATACCGGCAATATTCCGGTGGAAGAGTGTGCGCAGCCGGGGAAAATGAAGCTGGCGGTGCTGGTATTTGCCTTGCTGATGGTTATTATGTTTATTCTGCTTGGAATGATGACCCAGCAGGCAAACGAGGAGATACCCGAACTGCTCAGCAAGGTGCCTGTTGAAGAGGTGGTGGAAGAGGAACCGCTGCCGGTTGTGGGGGAAGTTTTTGGCCCGCAGAACACAATTTTGCAGACAGCCAGCTGGGAAAAACAGGTTCTGTACGAGCAGGACGGTTTGAAAATAGAATTTGTATTCTGTTCGTACAGTATGGCACAGAGCAGTGTAGGAGGCTATGGCCGGTTTGGGATAGGGCTTTATTTGTCCTACACAGGGGACGGATATTATGCAGTTGGATTTGACCAAATACAGATGAACGGAGTGAGCGTTGCAGGTGATCAGGTGGCCTATGTGTATTCGGGCGATGCCTTTTATCTGGAACTGCCCGTAGATGCCGAACAGCTTTTGCGCTCTCACATCACCCGCCCAGAGGATATTTCGTTTAAGATGATTATTGCTTTTGGTGATCCGACGGAGGATGCAAGTGCACTCAGTTTTGTGTCGCAAAAGCGGGTGGAAATTGATGCCGCCGACAAACAGGGCTATGAGCTGCCGCAGCCGGAGGGGGTGCTGGTCTGGCAGAATGAAGAGGGCGTGTCGGTGTATTGCGCCGGCGGTCAGCTGGGCATTAATGAAAGCGGTACGGATCAGGCTGCATTTTGGTTTTGGTTGGAAAATAAGTCAGAACAACCGGTTCAGTTGGGAAATTTCCATATGCTGCTGGATGAAAGAAATATGACGGATATTTTTGACCTGAATCAGGTGGTACAGCCGGGTAGCTGCGGGCTTATAGCGGTGTGGGTGAATAGTTCTGTCTTAAAGACTTGGGCTGAAACATTCAACGATCTGGGAGCGTTGCAGTTGACCTTTGACTTGGAGGATTCGCACCATGAGCCTTTGCAGGAAGACCAGCAGTTTACCGTTTTGCTGCAAAATGGAAAGGTGACACCATAAAACCAATCTGATATGCCGCATGCAGTACGAAGATATGCGGCCTTATATACCAAAAAAGCTTTCGCCTAAAGCGAAAGCTTTTTTGGTATGTAGTGCAAAACCGGGACAGAATACCGCCCGGCAGATTTTGGGATGAAAAGCCCGCCATGCTTTGGGAGGAAAGATTGGTCAAAAAAATACTACAAAAGTAGCCGGGGTAATTGCCATTTTTTCGCCAAAAGCGAGAAGATGCAAACAGTTCTTGACGCGGCTTGGCTCAGACCTTATAATAGAAAAAACGCCGCGGTGCGGCAGAATAGGAGATTAGAATGCAGCTGACAGGACAGATTTGGCAAAATAACCGTTTTCTTCCCGGAACCCTTTCCATTTGCGGCGGTAAGGTAGACGGATTTGGTGTTTCTGTTCCCGAAAGAGGCGGCCGTGTTTTCCATTTTCCAAACTGCATTATTATACCGGGTCTCGTAGATGTTCATGTACATCTTCGGGAGCCCGGTTTTTTTATGAAGGAGACCATTGCGACCGGAACGGCGGCAGCGGCCCACGGGGGGTATACTGCGGTGTGCAGCATGCCAAACCTGAACCCGGTGCCGGACACCCCGGAGCATTTGGCGGTGCAGCTGGAAAAAATTAAAACCGACGCACGGGTGCGGGTATACCCCTACGGCGCCATTACCATGGGGCAAAAGGGCGAAGGCAAGCTTTCGGATATGGAAGGGCTGGCCGGGCAGGTGGTGGCCTTTTCGGACGATGGGCGGGGCGTGCAGTCAGACGAGCTGATGGAGCAGGCCATGCGCAAAGCCGCCGCGCTGGATAAGATTATTGTGGCCCACTGCGAGGATAACCGCCTGCTTTTTGGCGGATATATCCACCAGGGTGAATACGCAAGGCTGCACGGCCACAAGGGAATCTGCAGCGAAAGCGAATGGGGCCCGGTGGCAAGAGATTTAAAGCTTGCCCAAAAGACCGGCTGCCGGTACCATGTGTGCCATGTGTCGGCAAAGGAAACGGTGGATCTGATCCGCAAAGCGAAGGCGGCCGGGGTGCAGGTAACCTGCGAGACAGCCCCCCATTACCTGCTTTTGAACGATATGGACCTGCAGGAAGACGGCCGGTTCAAGATGAACCCGCCCATCCGCAGTGAAGAGGACCGCCAGGCGCTGATAGAAGGAATTTTGGACGGCACCATTGATATGATTGTGACCGACCATGCCCCCCATACCGCAGCGGAAAAAGCGAAAGGCCTTTCGGGCAGCGCCATGGGGGTAGTAGGGCTGGAAAATGCGTTTGCGGTGCTGTACACCGGCCTGGTAAAGCCGGGCGTTCTTTCGCTGGAAAAATTGGTGGAACTGATGAGTTTGGCGCCGCGGCGGGTATTTGGTCTTTGCGGCGGAACGAACTGCCAGGATACAGCGGATTTGACCGTGATTGATTTGGAAAAAACATGGACCATTGACCCCGAACGCTTCCTTTCCAAGGGAAGGGCCACGCCGTTTGCCGGCTGGCAGGTACAGGGGATGACCAGAATGACGATCGTGGAGGGAAATGTGGTATGGCAAGACAATTCGACCGAAAAATAGTGCTGGAAAACGGCCGGGAATTTTACGGCTACGGCTTCGGCGCCCGGGTACAGGCGGTGAACGAAATTGTGTTCAACACCTCAATGGTGGGTTACCAGGAAATTATTTCCGACCCCAGCTACACCGGCCAGATGGTGGTTATGACCTATCCGCTCATTGGCAACTACGGCCTGACCGATGAGGACTACGAGACCCGCGTGCCCACCATGGGCGGGCTGATCGTGCGGGAATACAACGACATTCCCTCGAACTTTCGCTATACCAAAACGGTCAGCGAGGTGCTGGAGGAGAACGGCATTCCGGGTATTGAGGGCATCGACACTCGCTGTCTGACCCGTATTATCCGCAACGAAGGCAGCCAGAAGGTGCTGGTGTGCGACGCCGACCTGCCCTATGCGGTGGCCATGAAGATTGTAAAGGATACCACCCTTCCCACCGATGCGGTGCACCGGGTAAGCTGCAAAAAGCGCTGGTATTCCCGTACCTTCAATCCCCGGTTCAATGTGGTGGCGGTAGACTGCGGCATTAAGCTGAACATTGTGCGGGAGCTAAACCGCCGCGGCTGTAATGTGACCATTGTGCCCTACGACACCACCGCCGAACAGATTTTGGCCCTGCAGCCGGACGGGCTGTTCTTGTCCAACGGCCCCGCAGACCCGGTGGATGTGCCCGAAGTGGCAAACCTGGTGCGCAGCTTGCACGGCCAGCTGCCTATTTTTGGCATCTGCCTGGGCCACCAGATTATTTCGATTGCATACGGCGGCAAAACCTATAAAATGAAGTTTGGCCACCGGGGCGGCAACCACCCGGTAAAGGACCTTGCCACCGGTAAGATTATGATGACCAGCCAGAACCACAGCTACGCGGTGGATGTGGCCAGCCTGGAAAACACCGACCTGACCTTAACCCATGTAAACCTTTTGGACAACACCGCCGAAGGGGTGGAGTGCAAAAAGGACAGTCTGTTCAGCGTACAGTTCCACCCGGAAAGCGCCCCCGGCCCGCAGGACGCGGGGCACCTGTTTGATCATTTCCTCGACCTGATGGACGAGGCCGCCAAAGAGAGGAGCGAAGAGAATGCCTAAGCGCACAGATATTCACAAGGTACTGGTTATTGGTTCGGGTCCCATCGTCATCGGCCAGGCGGCCGAATTTGACTATGCTGGCACCCAGGCCTGCCTGGCTTTGAAGGAAGAGGGGTACGAGGTCATTCTTATCAACTCCAACCCTGCCACCATTATGACCGATACTGCCATTGCCGATAAGGTGTATATGGAGCCGCTGAACCTGGAATATGTGGCAAAAATTGTCCGTTACGAGCGGCCGGACGCCATTGTGCCGGGCCTGGGCGGCCAGACCGGTTTGAACCTGGCGGTGCAGCTGGCCAAGAAGGGCGTGCTGGACGAATGCCAGGTGGAAATTTTGGGCACCAGCTTTACAAGCATTGAACAGGCCGAAGACCGGGAAAAGTTTAAAGAGCTGTGCGAAAGCCTGGGCGAGCCGGTATTGCCCAGCCTGATTGCCGAAAGCATGGAAGAAGGCCTTGCGGCAGCCAAAAAGATCGGCTACCCGGTGGTGCTGCGCCCCGCCTTTACTTTAGGCGGTACCGGCGGCGGTTTTGCCGATGACGAAGAAGAGTTTCGCGAGATCATGAAAAATGCCCTGAAGCTTTCGCCGGTGCACCAGGTACTGGTGGAAAAAAGCATTAAGGGCTATAAAGAGATTGAGTACGAGGTCATGCGGGACGCAAACGACACCGCTATTACCATCTGCAATATGGAAAACATCGACCCGGTGGGCATTCACACCGGCGACTCGATTGTGGTGGCACCCAGCCAGACCTTGACCAACAAGGAATACCAGCTTCTGCGCGATTCGGCCTTGCGGCTGATCCGGGCGCTGAAGATTGAGGGCGGCTGCAATGTGCAGTTTGCGCTGGACCCCCACTCGTTTGAATATTACCTGATCGAGGTGAACCCGCGCGTATCCCGCTCGTCGGCGCTGGCCAGCAAGGCCAGCGGTTACCCCATTGCCCGGGTGAGCGCTAAAATTGCCGTGGGCCTGACCCTGGATGAGATTGCCCTGGCAAACACCCCCGCCAGCTTCGAGCCGGCGCTGGACTATGTGGTTACCAAAATTGCCCGCTTCCCGTTTGATAAGTTCACCGACGCTTCCAACAGCCTTTCCACCCAGATGAAGGCCACCGGCGAGGTGATGAGCGTAGGCCGCACGCTGGAAGAAAGCCTGCTGAAGGCGATTCGCAGCCTGGAGATCGGGGTGTGCCATCTGCACCACAAAAAGTTTGACGGCATGCCCAAAAAGAAGCTGATGGAATATATTGCCATCGGCACCGATGACCGCATTTTTGCCATTGCGGAGCTGATCCGCCAGGGGGTGGACCTGGGGCTTATTTACAATGCCACCAAGATCGACATGCTGTTTTTGGACAAGTTCAAAAACATTGTGGAAACCGAGCCCAGGCTGCGTGAGCACCCGTTTGACCTGCAGGTGCTCAAAGACGCAAAGCGGATGGGCATTAGCGATAAATATCTGGCCGAAGTGTGGGGCACCGACGAGAAGGAAATCTTTAAGCTGCGCAAGGCAAACGGCGTTTTCCCGGTTTATAAAATGATCGACACCTGCGCTTCGGAATTTGAAAGCTATGTGCCTTATTTCTACTCCACCTACGAGGAGGAGAATGAATCGGTGGTGTCCGACCGCAAGAAGATTATTGTGCTGGGCTCCGGACCGATCCGCATTGGCCAGGGTGTGGAATTTGACTATTCCACCGTACACGCCATTTGGGCTATCCGGGACGCCGGGTATGAGGCCATTATCATCAACAACACCCCCGAGACGGTTTCCACCGATTACACCACCAGCGACAAGCTCTACTTTGAGCCGCTGACGGTGGAAGATGTGATGAATGTAATTGAGCTGGAAAAGCCGCTGGGCATTGTGGTAAGCCTGGGCGGGCAGACCGCCATTAACCTGGCAGCGCCCTTGGCCGAACTGGGGGTACCCATTATTGGTACCGATGTGCAGGCCATTGAAAACGCCGAAAACCGCGACTGCTTTGAAAAAATTATGGAAAAGCTGGGTATTCCTCAGCCCAAGGGTCTGGCGGTAACCAATATTGAGGATGGCTGCCGCGTGGCCGCCGAGATCGGCTACCCGGTTTTGGTGCGTCCCAGCTATGTGCTGGGCGGTCGTGCCATGCAGATTGTGGCGAATGAAGAGGCACTGCGCCATTACCTGGCCACCGCCGTAGCCATCAGCAACGACGAGCCGGTGCTGGTGGACAAGTATATCATGGGCCGCGAGCTGGAGGTGGATGCCATCTGCGACGGCAAGCAGGTGTATGTGCCGGGCATTATGGAGCATGTGGAAAAAACCGGCGTGCACTCGGGCGATTCGATCAGCGTGTATCCCACCTTCAGCGTCAGCCAGAAGGTGAAGGACACCATTGTGGACTACACCGTCCGGCTGGGGCTTGGCATTGGCATTGTGGGGCTTTTCAACATTCAGTTCATTGCGGTGGGCGATGAGGTTTCGGTTATTGAGGTAAACCCGCGCTCGTCCCGCACGGTGCCGTTCCTTTCCAAGGCTACCGGTGTGCCCATTGCCGACATTGCAACCCGGGTTATGCTGGGCCACAGCCTGGCCGAACAGGGCATTACCGAAACCCTGCACCCCCAGCGCAAGCGCTGGTATGTAAAGGCGCCGGCCTTCTCGTTCTCCAAAATTCGCGGGCTGGACGCATACCTTTCGCCCGAAATGAAGTCCACCGGTGAAGCCATTGGCTACGACCGCAGCCTGACCCGCGCGCTGTATAAGGCCATGCAGGCTTCCGGCATGAATGTGGCAAACTACGGTACCATTTTTGTGACCATCGCCGACAAGGATAAAGAGGAGGCGCTGCCGCTGATCCGCCGGTTCTACGACCTGGGCTTCAATATTGAGGCCACCGAAGGAACCGCCGCATTTTTGAAGCAGCATGGCATCCGCACCCGCGCCAAAAAGAAGATCAGCGAGGGCAGCGAGGAAATTTTGGATTCGCTGCGTAAGGGACATGTAAACTATGTAATCAATACCAGCGAGATCGGCGGCGGCGTGGGTGAATCGGACGGGTTCGAAATTCGCCGCTGCGCAGTAGAGAACAATGTAACCATGTTTACCGCGCTGGATACCGTTCGGGTTTTGCTGGATGTATTGGAGGAGATCACGCTGGGGGTTTCCACCATCGACAAGGACGAGGACTGAGACGGTTGCTGCCGGCCGCCGGCGCCCAAAACAGCGCAAAGGCTTAGCCTGCCTTGCGCCTTACAGGAGGAACCATGGAATTTACAGTCAGCAAAAACCAAAAAATTGCCCGGCATGTTTACAAAATGGAGCTTTTTGGGGACACTGCGGGCATTCGGCCGGGCCAGTTTGTGGAAATTGCCCTGCCCGGCCGTTTCCTGCGCCGGCCCATCTCGGTTTGTGACTTTGCCCCCGGCTGCCTTACCCTGATTTATAAAGTGGTAGGGGTTGGCACCGAGGATATGAGCCGCATTCAGCCGGGCCAAAAGCTGGACCTTTTGACCGGGCTTGGCAACGGCTACCAGCTGGACAAGGCGGGCGACGCGCCGCTTTTGGCCGGCGGCGGGGTGGGGGTTCCGCCGCTTTTGGCGGCCGCCCGCGTTTTGCGGGAAAAAGGGCTGCCGGTGGTGGTACTTTTGGGCTTTAATACCGCAGACGAGGTGTTCGGCAAAGAGGAGTTTGAGCGGCTGGGCTGTACCGTATACCTGGCCACGGCCGACGCAAGCGCCGGTGAAGCGGGCTTTGTAACCGACCTTGTAACCCGCCATAAGCTTGCCCCCAGCCGGTTTTACGCCTGCGGCCCGCTGCCCATGCTGAAGGCCCTTTTGGCAGTGCTGCCCGGTGCGGGCGAGGTAAGTATGGAAGAGCGTATGGGCTGTGGCTTTGGCGCCTGCATGGGCTGCACCGTTATTACCCGCGAAGGCCCCCGCCGGGTGTGCGCCGACGGGCCGGTGTTTGACCGACAGGAGGTGCTGTTTTAATGGATACCCGTGTAAACCTTTCCGGCCTGTGGCTGGATAACCCGGTCATACCGGCTTCTGGCTGCTTTGGCTACGGCGAGGAGTTTGCCCGCTATTACGACATTAATATTTTGGGCAGTTTTTCCTTTAAGGGCACCACCAAGGAGCCCCGCACCGGAAATCCCACCCCCCGCATTGCCGAGTGCGAAGCCGGCATGATCAACGCGGTGGGGCTGCAAAACCCCGGTATTGAAGCGGTGTGCCAGCAGTATCTGCCCCGCATGAAGCAGTACTTTCACAAACCGGTTATTGCCAATATTGGCGGCTTTTCGGTGGAGGAGTTTGAATACTGCTGCGCCATGGTGGACCAGCAGGAGCAGGTGGGCCTGATTGAGGTGAACATCAGCTGCCCGAACCTGCACGAAGGGGGTAAAAACTTTGGTTCGGACCCCCATTTGGCCGCACAGGTCACCAAAGCGGTGCGCAGGGTGGTCAAAAATAAGCCTCTCTATATCAAGCTTTCTCCCAATGTAACCGATATTGCCGAAATTGCCCTGGCCTGCGAAGCGGAAGGGGCGGACGGCATCAGTCTGATTAACACCCTTTTGGGGATGCGCATTGACCTGAAAACCAAAAAACCGGTGATTGCCAATGTAATGGGCGGCTTTTCCGGGCCGGCCGTTTTCCCGGTGGCACTGCGCTGTGTGTGGCAGGTGGCCCATGCGGTTAAGCTGCCGGTTATTGGCATTGGCGGGGTGAACAGCGCCGAGCGGGTGCTGGAGATGATGGCCGCCGGCGCCAGCGCCGTGCAGGTGGGCGCGGCAAACCTGGCAGACCCGTTTGCCAGCAAAAAAATAATAGAGGCCCTGCCCGCCGCTATGGAACGCTACGGTGTCAGCAGTTTGCAGGATTTGACGGCCGCCGCACGCGGTTGGTAAAATTACAAAATACAAAAACTGTTAATAAAAATACTTTTTGTAATATAAAAAGGAGGCTACCATGGGAAAAGATGTCATCATTGCCTGTGACTTTGCCAGTAAGGAAGAAACGCTGGCGTTTTTGGACCGGTTTTCCGGCAAAAAGCCGTTTGTGAAGATTGGTATGGAGCTGTTTTATGCAGAAGGTCCCGATATTGTGCGCCAGATTAAACAGCGCGGGCACAAAATTTTTCTGGACCTGAAACTGCACGACATTCCCAACACGGTGCGCAAAGCCATGGCAAGCCTTTCCCGGCTGGATGTGGATATGGTGAATGTGCACGCCGCCGGTACCATTGCCATGATGCAGGCGGCCCTGGAAGGGCTTACCCGGCCGGATGGAACCCGCCCGCTTTTGATCGCGGTGACCCAGCTGACCTCTACCAGCGAGGAGCGGATGCAGAAGGAGCTTTTAATTTCGGCACCTTTGAACGAAACGGTTATCCAGTACGCCAAAAACGCCAAGGCTGCCGGGCTGGATGGGGTGGTTTGCTCTCCGCTGGAAGCAGGCATTGTGAAGTTTGCCTGCGGCAAGGAATTTTGCACCGTAACCCCCGGTATTCGCTTTGCAGACGGCGAAGCCGGCGACCAGGTGCGGATTACCAGCCCCCAAAAGGCAAAGGAAATTGGCACCGATTACATTGTGGTGGGCCGGCCCATTACTGCTGCTGCCGACCCGGTGGCCGCCTACCAGCGCTGCCTGGACGAATTTGTGGACTGACCTGCCCGCTTTGCCCAAAACGGACAAACGCAGATAAAAAACTGCCGGTTTTGGCCGGCTGAAAGAAAGGACCAAAAACCATGGAACAGACCGAACGCTCTATTGCCAAAGCGCTGCTCTCGATCAAGGCCGTTTTTTTGAGCCCTGACGAGCCGTTTACCTGGGCTTCCGGCATTAAAAGCCCCATTTACTGTGATAACCGTTTGACCCTTTCAGCCCCGGCCGTGCGCGCCGAGGTGGAACAGGGCCTGGCCGATGCGGTGAAAAAGTACTACCCCGAAGTACAGGTACTGATGGGCACCTCTACCGCCGGCATTGCCCATGCGGCCATTGTGGCCACCATGCTGGACCTGCCCATGGGTTATGTGCGGGGCGGCGCCAAGGACCACGGCCGCAAAAACCAGATCGAGGGCCGGCTGGAGCCGGGCCAGAAGGTCGTGGTGGTGGAGGACCTGATCTCCACCGGCGGCAGTGTGCTGGAGGTCGTGCAGGTGCTGCGGGAAGCCGGCGCCGAGGTGCTGGGCGTGGTGTCCATCTTCACCTATGGCATGCAGAAGGGGCTGGACCGCATGGCTCAGGCAAAGGTGGAAAACCATTCGCTGTCCAACCTGGATGCACTGGTGGAGGTAGCCGCCGAGGAAGGGTATATCCGCAGCGAGGACAAAGCAAAACTGATTGCGTTCCGGAATAATCCCCAGGATGAAAGCTGGATGAAATAACGAAACACGCAAAGCCCTGCGCGTTTTAAAACACCGCCCGCGAAAGGAAGGAAAAAAGCCTGCTTTTGCGGGCGAATGTCTGCCACAGGAAAGAAAGGGGAATATTTCATGCGTCATCTTCTGCAATCCGATGATTTTACCGCCGCCGAACTGGACCGTTTGATGGACCTGGCCGACGACATAATTGCCCGGCCCGAACACTACAAAAATGCCTGCGAGGGCAAAAAACTGGCCACCTTGTTTTTTGAACCCTCTACCCGCACCCGCCTTTCCTTTGAGGCGGCCATGTACGAGCTGGGCGGCCATGTGCTGAGCGTTTCGTCCATGGCTTCCAGCTCGGCAGCAAAAGGGGAAAGCGTGCAGGACACCGTGCGGGTGGCCGGCTGCTATGCAGATATTATCGCCATGCGCCACCCCCAGGAGGGCGCGCCCTATGCGGCCCGCCGGGTGACCACCGTGCCGCTTATCAACGCCGGCGACGGTGCCCACCATCACCCCACCCAAACCCTGGCGGATATTTTGACCATTCGGCGGGAAAAGGGCAGGCTGGACCACCTTACCGTTGGCCTTTGCGGCGATTTAAAATATGGGCGCACCGTCCACTCGCTGGTGGAATGCCTGTCCGAGCGGGCCGGGGTGCGGTTTGTGTTTATTTCACCCAGCCAGCTTGCCATGCCCGAGCAGATGCTGCACACCATGCTAGAGGAGAAAAATGTGCCCTACACCCAGACCGACTCGCTGGAGAAGGCCCTGCCAGAGCTGGATGTGCTGTATATGACCCGAGTGCAGCGGGAGCGGTTTGATGACCTTAGCCAGTATGAAGCTTTGAAGGACAGCTATGTGCTGGATTTAGCCAAAATGAAGCTGGCAAAGCACGACTGTATTGTGCTGCATCCGCTGCCGCGGGTGAACGAAATTGACCCCCAGGTGGACGCCGACCCGCGCGCGTGCTATTTTAAAGAGGTGTATAATGGTAAAATTATGCGCATGGCGCTGATTTTGACCCTGCTTGGCCTTGCCGGCGGCGCCGGTTTTGCCAAAAGCGAGCGGGCAGCCGCCCAGGGCAAGCTGCCCGAAGGCTGTGTAGAAGCCCAGTGCAGCAATGCCCATTGCATTAGCCAGACCGAACAGGGACTGCCCCATTTGGCAGCGCCGGTGCCGGGCCGCCCGGGGGTGTACCGCTGCGTTTGGTGCGACCACCTGATTTAAAACAAAAAGAGTGCGTTTAAACGAACAAAAGGGCGCGGGCGTTTTTTTGCCCGTGCCCTTTGTGCTGTGCGCAAACTTACCGTTTGGCCCAAAGGCTGTAAACCGGCCTGCCAGGCGGTTTTAGAGAAAATTTTTCCCAAAGGTGAAAATATGGTGAGAATTTTCTTGCTTCTTTATAATTTTTTAACAAAACTGTGCCCGATTTTGGTAAACTGCCCTCTACACAACTTGCATTGGGTATGGTAAAATAAAAATGCTTTTTACATGCCAGGGTGGGAAAACCGAGCCTGCCGCAGGCGTGTAAAGGCGTTTAAGCCGGCGGCAGCTGTCATTCAAAGCGGGTGGCGGTCCGCAGTAGGCGACAGCGGAAAGCAGGCAGGGGACGGCTGCAGGGCAGGTTTGCAGCTGTCGGGCTGCAAGGCGCGCTGCGGCCGGTGGATGATGCAAAAACTCAGAGCCCGCCCAGAGCGGAAGGTACAGCGCCAAAGCGGCGCAAAGTAAAGGAGCGAGAAGATGAACAAAGCAGGATTGATCGAAGCGCTTGCGAAGGAGACCGAGCTGGATAAGAGAGACTGCAAGAAAATGGTAGAAACCACCTTGCGGTTGATTGAAGAACAGCTGGCTGCCGGTGAGCGGGTACAGCTGGCCGGTTTTGGCTGCTTTGAAGTACAAAGCCGCCACAGCCGCGAGGGCGTAAACCCCCGCACCAAGGAGCGGATGATGATCCCCGCCTGCAAATGTCCCACCTTTAAGGCAGGCAAAGTGCTGAAAAGCGCGGTAAATGAATAAAATCGCAGCATTTGGTTTCGGCTTTGCGCCCGGCAGTTTTCTGCCGGGCGTTTTTTGCGTTTTGCAAAGGTTTTGCAGGCCAAATGGCAAAAATAGACCAAAAGCCAGCGCTTTTCTCTTTTATGCAGCCAAAACCGCCCATATCATATAGTGTATAAAAAATCCGGCATTCTGTGTGGGTGTTTTGGGAATGGTGCGCCGCTTGTGTGCCCAATGCCTGCCGCCTTTTTTCGTATTTTTGACGAAAAAAGGGGCTGACATATGCCAAAAGCCGCCACACTGACAGTTGCCAGCAGCCAAAAGCTGTGCTATAATTACTTCAGTCATTTATCACTCTACTTTAGCAGAGTATAAGGAGGCAGAACCTTGGACTATACACAAAGCGTGCTGCGGCCGGAAGAACGGCTGACCCTGGCGCTGCGGGGGCTTTACGAAAGCCGCGGCTATAAAAAATATAAAATGAGCCAGTTTGAAGAGTACCGCCTTTATATGGAAAACAAAAACTTTTTGGCCAGCGAAGCGGTGCTTACCTTTACCGACCTGGACGGCCGGCTGATGGCCTTAAAGCCGGATGTAACCCTTTCCATTGCAAAGCAGGCCTGCGAAGGGCAAAGCGAAAAGGTATATTATCTGGAAAGCGTATACCGGCCCGGCCGCTCTCAGCGCAGCTTTCGGGAGATCAGCCAGATGGGGCTGGAGCATATTGGGGCGATTGATGAGTTTGCCATTGGCGAAGCCGTTTTCCTGGCGGCCCAAAGCCTTTCGGCGGTTTCGCCCGAAAGCATTTTGTCGGTAAGCCATATGGGTTTTGTGCCGGGGTTTTTATCGGCAGCCGGCGTGGCGGCCCCGCGCCAGGGCGCGTTTTTGCGCTGTGTGGAACAAAAAAATATTCACGAGCTGTTCTGTTTGGCCCAAAAAGAAAAGCTTAGCGAGGAAAACACCAACCGCTTAGCCTGCATTGCCCAGCTTTCCGGCGAGTTTGGCAAGGTGCTTTCCCAGGTGCAGTCGCTTTGCATCTGCCCGCAGATGACCCAGGCCGCCGACCAGTTAAAGCGGCTGGAACTGGCCCTGCGCGAGCAGGGCTGCAGCTGCCCGGTCCAGCTGGACCTTTCGCTTTTGGGCGAAACCGATTACTACAACGGCATTGTGTTTGGCGGGTATATCAGCGGTTTGCCAGACAAGGTTTTGTCCGGCGGCCAGTACGACCAGCTTTTGGCCCGCATGGGAAAACGCGGCGGCGCCATTGGGTTTGCGCTGTATTTAAGCGACCTGGAGCTTTTGTTCGAACCGGTGCCCCAAAGCTGTGACACGCTGGTGCGCTATACCGAACAGGCCGACCTTTCGGCGCTGTGCAGCTATGTGCGCAGGGAAAACGCGGCCGGCCGGCGGGTGTATGCCTGCGGGGCAAAGGAATGCCCGCCCGCTGCCCTTTTGGCCGCGCGGCAGGTATGGTTTGATGAAAACGGTGCAAAGGAGGGGTCACAATGCTGACCGTGGCGCTGCCCAAGGGGCGGCTGGGGGACCGGGTGTTTGAGCTTTTGGCCCAAATTGGGTACGACTGCCCCGAAATGCGGGAGGAAAGCCGCAAGCTGGTGTTTGAAAACCCGGCAGCCGGGGTGCGGTATCTGCAGGTAAAGCCCACCGATGTGCCGGTGTATGTGGAGCGCGGCGCCGCCGATGTGGGCATTGCCGGCAAGGATGTACTGACCGAGTCGGGCGCGGCGGTGTACGAGCTTTTGGACTTGGGGTTTGGCCGCTGCCGCATGGCGGTGGCGGCGCCGAGGGGATTTCAGGAAAACCCCGACCGTACGCTGCGGGTGGCCACCAAGTTTGTAAATATTGCCCGGGCTTATTATGCCCAAAAGGGGCGCAGCATTGATATTATTCCGCTGCATGGCAGCATTGAGCTGGCGCCCATTATGGGGCTTTCGGATGTGATTGTGGATATTGTGGAGAGCGGCAACACCTTAAAAGAAAACGACCTGGTCATTTTGGAGGAGTTCATGCCCATATCGGCCCGGCTTATTGCCAACCGCTCGGCCTACCAGTTTAAAAAGGACAGCATTTTGAACCTGTGTGAACAGGTGAAAGGAGCAGCTTTAACATGATTCGGATTTTGGACAGCAGGGAAAACACCCGCGAGGAGCTTTTGCAGCGCACCTTGCCCCAAACCGCTTCGGTGGACGCGGCGGTGCGGGAAATTATCCAAACGGTGCGAGAGCAAGGGGACGCGGCCCTGTTTGCATATGCCCGCCGGTTTGATAACGCAAAGCTTACTGCGCTGGAGGTAACAAGCGAAGAATGGGAAGCCGGGGTGGCCAGGGTGGATGCCTCGTTTATGGCAACTTTGCAGCTGGCGCAAAAAAACATTGCCGCCTTCCACAGCCGGCAAAAGCGCACCGATTTTGCCGTTACCGACCAGCCCGGCGTGCTTTTGGGCCAGCGCATTTTGCCGCTGGAGCGGGTTGGCATTTATGTGCCGGGCGGCACCGCCAGCTACCCCAGCACGGTGCTGATGGACGCCGTGCCGGCCAAAATAGCCGGTGTGGGCGAGATTATTATGGTGACTCCGCCCAACCAGGACGGCAGCATTATGCCGGAAATTTTGGCCGCGGCAAAGCTTGCCGGTGTGGACCGCATTTTTAAAATAGGCGGGGCCGGCGCGGTGGCGGCATTGGCTTACGGCACCCAGTCGGTTCCACGGGTGGATAAAATTGTGGGGCCGGGCAATGTGTTTGTAGCCACTGCCAAGCAGATGGTGTTTGGCCAGGTAGCCATTGATATGGTGGCCGGACCCAGCGAAATTTTGGTTTTGGCCGACGAAAAATGCAACCCCTCCTGGGTTGCGGCAGACCTGCTCAGCCAGGCGGAGCACGACAAGCTGGCTTCGGCCATTTTAGTGACCGAATCGAACGATTTGGCAAAAAAGGTGTCGGACGAGCTGGAGAGGCAGATTCCGCTTTTGCCCCGTGCGGCCATTGCCCGCGAAAGCATTGATAAAAACGGCCGCATTATTGTGACCCAAAGCCGAAAAGAGAGCGTGGAGCTTGCCAACGCCTATGCTCCGGAACATTTGGAACTGTGTGTGGAAGACCCGTTTGCGCTGCTGCCCCAAATTAAAAATGCGGGCAGCGTGTTTATGGGCCGCCATGTGCCGGAAGCTTTGGGCGATTATCTGGCCGGCCCGAACCACACCCTGCCCACCAGCGGTACCGCCCGGTTTGCAAGCCCGCTGGGTGTGGACGACTTTGTCAAGCGTTCCAGCTTTTTGTACTATTCCGGCGAGGCGCTTTGCCAGGTTAAGGACCAGATTGTGGAGTTTGCCGGCCGGGAAGGCCTTTTTGCCCATGGGCAAAGCGTGGCCATTCGGTTTGAAAAGGAGTAATTTGGAAAGGGAGTGTAAAAGGTGAGTCGTTTTTTGGCAAAAAGGCTTAGCAGTATTGAGCCGTATACTCCGGGCGAACAGCCCCAGGGGCGCAGCTTTATCAAGCTGAACACCAACGAGTCCCCCTACCCGCCCGCGCCGGCTGTGTGCGCGGCGCTGAACAGCGAAGAGGCCGAACGGCTGCGGCTTTATTCCGACCCGGACCTGCGGGAGCTGACCGCGGCGATTGCAGAGTACCACGGTGTTCTGCCCAGCCAGGTGTTCTGCTCAAACGGCAGCGACGAGGCGCTCACCTTTGCCTTTTTGGCCTGGGGCAGTCAGGACGGGGTGGCTTTTCCGGATATCAGCTATGGGTTTTACCCGGTGTTTGCCCAGTACTATGGCATAGATGCCCTTCCCATTGCGCTTAAGCCGGACTTTACCTTAGACCCCAAAGATTATATGGGCCTGGGACGGATGGTGGTGTTTGCAAACCCCAACGCCCCCACCGGCTTTGCCATTGGGGTGGACGAAATTCGCAAAATTGCCTGTTCCAACCCGGACCATGTGGTGCTGGTGGACGAAGCCTATGTGGACTTTGGGGCCGAAAGCGCCCTGCGGCTTTTGGACGAATGCGAAAACCTGGTGGTGGTGCGCACCTTTTCCAAAAGCCGGCAGATGGCCGGCGCAAGGCTTGGGTACGCCATTGCTTCGCCCCAGCTGATAGAGGATTTGAACCGGCTGAAGTTCAGCTTTAACCCCTACAATGTAAACCGGCTTACCAGCCTGGCGGGCACCTTGTCTGTCAGGGAGGACGCCTGGTTTTGCGAATGCCGCCAAAAAATTATAAATACCCGAGCCGCCACCACCAAGGGGCTGCGCCAGCTGGGGTTTGAGGTGCTGGAAAGTCTGGCAAACTTTGTGTTTGCCCGCACGCCGCAGCTTTCGGGGGAAGAATACTGCGCAAAGCTTCGCCAAAATGGCATTCTGGTGCGCCATTTTACCAACCCGCGCATTGCCGATTATGTGCGCATTACCATTGGCACCGACGAGGAGATGCAGACCCTGCTTGCGGTGACTTGCACCATTTTACAGGAGGCAAAAGGATGAGAGAAAGCAAAGTATTGCGCAAAACCGCCGAGACCGATATCCAGCTGGAACTGAAGCTGGACGGCCGCGGGGTGTACAATATTGATACCGGCTGCGGTTTTTTGGACCATATGCTTACCCTGGCCAGCCGGCATGGCCGGTTTGATTTGACGGTGCACTGCAAGGGGGATATTCAGGTGGACTACCACCACACGGTGGAGGACATTGGCATTGCGCTGGGGCAGGCATTTCGCCAGGCACTGGGCGACGGGCGCGGCATTGTGCGGTACGGCAGCTTTCTTCTGCCCATGGACGAAGCGCTGGTGCTGTGCGCGGTGGATCTGTCCGGGCGGGGATGTCTGGAATATGGGCTTTCGCTGCCCAGCCAAAAGGTGGGGGATTTTGATACCGAGCTTGCCGAAGAATTTTTTGCGGCCTTTTGCCGCACCGGTGCCGTTACCCTGCACCTGCACCAGTTTTCGGGCAAAAATACCCACCATATTATCGAAGCCGCCTTTAAGGGCTTTGGCCGCGCCATGAAACAGGCCGTTGCCATTGACCCTGCATACGCCGACGAAATTCCCAGCACCAAAGGGGTGCTGTAAAAAGGAGGAAATGCGCATGATCGCCATCATCGACTATGGGGTGGGCAACTTGTTCAGTCTTTCATCCAGCCTGGCCCATCTGGGGCTGGAAACGGTTGTAACCAAAAACGCCGAGGATTTAAACTGCGCCGACCAGATTATTCTGCCCGGGGTGGGCGCCTTTGCCGACGCCGCCCAAAAGCTGCGCCAAAGCGCGCTGGTAGAGCCCCTTTACGAGCAAGTGCGGTCGGGCAAGCCGCTTTTGGGCATCTGCCTTGGTATGCAGATGCTGTTTGAAAAAAGCTACGAGTACGGCGAGCACGAAGGCCTTGGGCTGATCCCCGGCGTGGTGGCCCCGCTGAAGGAGGATATTCCCGCCTCGCTCAAGGTACCGCATATTGGCTGGAACCGGCTGGATATCTGTAAAAAAGACCCGCTTTTGCGTTACCTTTCGGGCGGGGAGTATGTGTACTATGTGCACAGCTACTATGCCAAAAACTGTGCCCCTTCGGTGCTGGCACAAAGCGAATACCATGTGGCGGTGCCGGGAGTGGTGCGCAATAAAAATGTGTGGGGCTGCCAGTTCCACCCGGAAAAAAGCGGCCCGGTGGGCCTTTCCATCTTAAAGGCGTTCAGCGAGCTTGCAGGAGGCGAAAAAGAATGAAACTGTTCCCGGCCATTGACCTTTTGGGTGCCCAGGCAGTACGGCTTTTGCAGGGCGATTACAACAAGGTGACCGTATACAGCCCCGACCCGGTGCAGGTGGCCTGCAGCTTTGCACAAAAGGGGGCAAAGTATCTGCACCTGGTGGATCTGGACGGCGCCCGGGCGGGCGAGTGCGAAAATTTCGAGACCATTCGCGCCATTATAAAGGCCACCGGCATGTACTGCGAGGTGGGGGGCGGTATTCGCACCGAAGAGCGGGTGAAAGCCTACCTGGACCTGGGCGCAAAGCGGGTGATTTTGGGCACCGCCGCTTTGAAGGACCCGGACTTTTTGGCCCGCATGGTAGCCCGGTACGGCGAAGCTATTGCCGTTGGGGTGGACGCCAAAAACGGCTATGTGGCCACCGACGGCTGGAAGCAGGTGAGCGCTCAGGAGAGCTTTGCCTTTTGCGAAACGCTCTGCCAGATGGGGGTCAAAACGGTCATTTATACCGACATTGCAAAGGACGGCGGCCTTTCGGGCACAAACCTTGCGGCCTACCAAAAACTGGTGACCATTCAGGGGCTTAACATTACCGCTTCGGGTGGCATAACCACCACAACTGAGCTTTTGGCCCTGAAACAGATGGGGGTGGATGCCGCCATTCTGGGTAAGGCACTGTATGCGGGCGCGTTGCGGCTGGAAGACGCTGTTGCCTGCCTGGAGGAAGGAGGAACGGCATGATTACCAAACGGATTATTCCCTGCCTGGATGTAAAGAACGGCCGGGTGGTAAAGGGAGTGAACTTTGAAGGGGTACAGGATGTGGCCGACCCGGTAGAACTGGCCCGCCGCTATAACGAAGCCGGCGCCGACGAACTGGTGTTTTACGACATTACCGCCAGCGTGGAAGGGCGCGGCATCTTTACCGATATTCTAAAGAAGGTCGCTTCGGAAATTTTCATCCCGCTTACGGTGGGCGGCGGCATCAACACGCTGGAAGACTTTGACCGGGTGCTGAAATGCGGCGCTGACAAGGTAAGTGTGAACAGCGGCGTTTTGAAAAACCCGGACCTGATCCGGCAGGCAGCCCAGCGGTATGGGGACCAGTGCGTGGTTTTTTCCACCGATGTAAAGCGGGTGGGGGGCCAGTGGCATATCTTCACCCGCGGCGGCAGCCAGGACACCGGCATTGAGGCGCTTTCCTGGATTGAGCAGGGGGTAAAAAACGGCGCGGGAGAGCTGGTAATCAACAGCATTGACACCGACGGCGTAAAGGGCGGTTTTGACCTTGCTTTGCTGGACGCCGTGGCCGAAAGGGTGGATGTACCGATCATCGCTTCGGGCGGGGCCGGCAAAATGGAAGATTTTAAGGCCCTGTTTGAGGCAAACCCCAAGGTGGACGCGGGCCTTGCGGCCAGCATTTTCCACCGGGGCGAGGTGGATATTCGGGCGCTGAAGGAATATTTGCGCGGCGAAGGAATTGAAATGCGAATTTGAGGAGCAGAACATGGAACTGAAGTTTGACGAAAAAGGCCTGATTCCGGCCATTGTGCAGGACCACTACACTAAGCAGGTGCTCACGCTGGCCTATATGAACGCCGAAAGCCTGGCCATCAGCATTGCAGAAAAATGTACCTGTTTTTACAGCCGCAGCCGCCAGTGCCTGTGGCGCAAGGGGGAAACTAGCGGCAACCGCCAGCACATTGTATCCATTACCGCAGATTGTGACGCCGACGCGCTGGTGGTGGAGGTGGTAAAGGACGGCCCGGCCTGCCATACCGGCGCAGAAAGCTGCTTTTTTGAGCCGGTCTATCTCAGCGACGAATTAAAACCCTTTGCCTATGAAGGGCTTTACCAGCTGATTAAGGGCCGCAAAACCAACCCCAAGGAAGGCAGCTATACCACCTACCTGTTTGAAAAAGGGGTGGACAAAATTTTAAAAAAGGTGGGCGAAGAGTGCACCGAGGTTTTGATTGCCGGCGCAAAGCAGGATAAAGAGGAAACCATTTTTGAACTGGCTGACCTAATCTACCACTGCATGGTGCTGATGGTGAACGCGGACATTTCGCTGGAGGATGTAACGCGGGAATTGGAAAAGCGCCATGTGGTGGACCACAAGGTTAAGCAGGAGCGCATGCAGTAAAACCGGCATAAAACGCCCAGGGGGTGCTTTTGCCCCAAAACGCCGTTGGGGCGGATAGGTTTGGCAAAATAGGCAAAAGACCGAACGCTTTTGCAGGAAAGGGAGAGAAGCTTGAAGTCCTGTATACACACCCACACCATATTCTGCGACGGGGCCGACACCCCGCGCTGCATGGCCAAAGCGGCCGTGGCGGCGGGCATTGAAACGCTGGGCTTTTCCGGCCACAGCTTTATTGCGGCCGAACAGTTTGGCATACCGCCCGAGCGGCTGGCCGAATACCAGACAGCGGTGCGGCAGACAGCGCTGGAATGGAACGGTTCCCTTACGGTGCTGTGCGGTTTGGAGCTGGACGAAATGGCCCCTCCTACCGACTGTTCAGGGTTTGACTATATCATAGGCTCGGCCCATGGGGTAAAAGGGGCCGACGGCAGCTGGGTGATGGTGGATAATACTCCCGCCCAGCTGGAAGAGGGGATCCGGTGCCAGTTTGGCGGGCAGGGCATACAGCTTGCCAAAGCGTATTACGAACAGTTCGCAGCTTTTCTGGCCTATTTGCGGCCGGATGTGGTGGGGCACTTTGACCTTGTGCGCAAGCTGAACGCCGGCGCACGCTATTTTGACGAAACCGACCCCGTTTACCAAACCGCGGCGCTGGAAGCGCTGGACCTTGTGCTGGATTTGGGGCTGGTGTTTGAGGTAAACACCGGCGCTGTGGCAAAAAAACTGCGCCGCACCCCCTACCCGGATGAGTTTTTGCTGCGGCGCATTCTGGAAAAAAACGGGAAGGTGACCATTACCACCGACGCCCATTCGGCCCAAACCCTTACCGCCGGCGCCGCCGAGGCCGAAGCAGGGCTTGCCCGGCTGGGTTTTCGCACCGTGTGGGATTTAACAGCCCAGGGCTGGCAGGAGCGGCCGGTTATGGCGTAACGAAGGTAATACACAAAAAACAGGCAGCGGTTTTGGTCCGCTGCCTGTTTTTTGTGTGAAATAGCCGGTAAATGTGGTAGGGGAAAGAAAAAGTGTCAAAAAGTATAAAAACGATGTAACCTGCTGCCCCAAAACAGCGCTTACCCGGGTGAAGGCCTCCAAAACACAGGAAAGGAGCAACCGGTTTGGAAGATGAGCAGATTGTGGATTTGTACCTGGCCCGGGACGAGCGGGCAATGGAACAGACCGCCCCCAAATTTGGGCCGCGGCTTTGCCCGATGGCATCAGTTTGCCACCTGTGCAAGCCGGCAGGAGCTTAGTGAGGCTGCAGCTTTGCAGCAGGCGCAAAAGGCCGACATTTCGGGCGGCGACTGTAATATTTACGGCAACCGGCAGTACGCAGTTTCGTTTTTTGAATCCGCCGGCACACCGGCCCAGTAGCCTGTGCAGTACCAGTTTAGCCGGGTGCAGTTTTACCCAAACGAGACAGGCGGGGTGTTTTCGCAGCTGGTGTTTTACTTTTCCTGCATGGCAACGCGGGTGTCGGGCGCAGAAAGCAGCTGGGCAAACTGCTCGGCTGAAAGGGTGGGCACAAACAGGTCGCCCTGCAGCTCGTCCACCCCCACCTGTCGCAGGAAGGTTTCCTGCTGAACCGTGTCCACCTTTTCGGCAGTTACCCGCATGCCCAATTGATGGGCCATCTGGCAAACGGTTTGGGCCACCAGGCGTTTGCTGCCGGCTTGGGCTGCAAAAAAGCTGGGGTCCAGCCGCAGTACATCAAATGGCCCTTCGGTCAGCACATCCAACGAGGACCAGCCCCGGCCAAAGCCCGACAGCATAAGCCCAAAGCCCTGGCGCTTAAGCTGGCGCAGACAGTCCAGCTGGGTGAAATGGTCGCCGGTAAAGGCGTCTTCCTGCACCTCCAGGCAGATAAAGCGCGGCTCGACCGCGTGCTTTTCCAAAATTTGCAAAAGCCTGGGAATAAAATCGGCCATGGTAAAATGCAGCCGGTCAATCCGCACCGAAACAGGAACCCGCCGGTTGGCCGGCCAGCTGGCCAGGGCAGCGGCTATCTGGCTCAGTACCTCATAATCCAGGTCTAAAACAAAGCCGGTTTCGCGAAAAACAGGCAAAAATTGTGAATTGACCAGCTGGCCCGCTATGGGGTTATTCCAGCGCACCCAGGCTCCCGCCCCGGTGAGGGTGTGGTCCGAAAGGCTGTATTTGGGCTGAATATAAAGGGAAAATTCCCGGTTTTTCAGCGCGTTTGCCTGCCCGGCAGTAATGGCCTGGCGCAGCTGGAACTGCTGGCGCAGCTGGGGGGTGAAAAACGCCCGGGGAATGCCTTTTTCCTTTGCGTCGCGGCAGGCAAGTTTGGCCTGCTCCAGCAAAACATCCACCGACTGCCCATCTGCAGGCGCCACACCCGCCGCTACCCGAAAACCGTGGGTGCCGATCAGTGCGCGGCAAACCGGTTCAAAGGCGCGCAACAGTTCGGAAAGACGCTGCGCAGCCGGCTCGTTTGGCCGCGCGCGCAAAAGCAAAGCACAGCTGGCGGCTGTAAGCCGGCAGGCTAATTCCTTTTCCTGCAGCCGGCTGCGCACCAGCCGGGCAAAACGGGCAAGCAGTCGATCACCCACCGCGGTGCCAAATAGCTGGTTAATATCCCGAAAGCGGTGAACCTCCAAAACGGCCAGCTGCCAGCTGCCGCCCGGTTCGGCCAGCCTTCGTGCAGCTTTTTCCCGAAACTGGGGCCAAAGCTGCAGGCCGGTTAGCGGATCGCACCCCTCCAGGCGTTCGGGCATGGAAACCCGCAGCAAAAAGCCGCCCAAAAGCTTTGCGGTTAAGGTTAGTGTGCTTTTTTCCTCCTCGGTCCAAAGCTTGCCGGCCCGGCATACATGAAAGCCTACCACCGCCCGGCAGACATCTCCCTCCAGCAGGGAAAGCTGCAGCACAGCATGCACCCCGCGGCGCCTCAAAAAGCGCTGGTAGTCGCCCGAAAGCGCGCCGATTTCTTCGCAGCAGAATAAAGCGTCCTGCCCGGGGCCCCGCACCACCGAAAGGTCTGCCAGGGCGGAATAGTCCTGCAGGCTGTGCACCCGGTCGGTGTGCCATTCGGCCGCCAGTTGACACCGGCTGGAATCCTCCTCATCGGTCCGCCAAATATAGGCCCGGTCCAGGTGGTAGTGTTCGGCCGCCAACTGCAGCACACCGCGAATGGCGGTATCGCTGTCATCACCGTTGTAAAGTCGGTCAAAAAAGGTGTAAAGCAGGTCGTTGTCAAAGCGGTCATCCTCGGCGGCGTGCCCGCCAATCTGTACACCAGTGCCCTCCTGCTGGGCAAGGGCAGCGGTATAGCATATCGCGCAGCCTCCGCTTTTGCGGGCAAAGGCAAGGGCACGGTCCGCCTGGTCAATCAGTTCGGCCCGCTTGGCTTCGCCTTTGGCGGCAAAGCTCATACCCACGCTTACGGTAACAGTCAGGCTTTGCAGTCCGCTGCGGGGGGTCTGGCGCAGCTCGTCGCACAGCTTTTGGGCCAGCTTTTCTCCGCTGCGCTGGCCGGCGCCGGGCAAAAATACCCCAAAAGTGTCGCGCAAAATGCGCCCGCACAGCGCATTTTTGCCGCAAAGGCGCACCAGCTGGTTTGCGGTGTGTACCAAAAGGGCCCGGCATTCGGTGTAGCCCAGCTGGTCAGCAAGCTGGTTGTAGCGGTCTACCGTAATCAATAAAAGGGTACAGCTGCGGTCTGCGTACTGCAAAAGTGCAGCACTCAGGTTTTCGCTGAAGGTTTCGTTATTGTAAAGCCCGGTTAATCCATCCCGGCTGACCTTGCGCAATAGCGCCAGCTGTTCGCGCTTTTCATACTCAATATCGGCCAAAAGCCCTACCGCCCGCCGCGGGGTGCCGCTGGGGTCGTAAAGGGTGCGCAGGGTAAGGCGGCACCACCGGTATATGCCGTAGCCGGTGCGCATGCGCAGTTCCAAAGTGCCGCCAGCCCCCCCTGCAAGCACACTGGCATGAAGCTGCCGAAAAGCATGCACATCGCCCGGGTAAACATTTTCTGCCGAAGGCAGCCCGTCTGCTTCCAGCCGGGTCACGGGGTTTATGCGCATCAGCTCCTCCCAAAAGCGGGACTGGTACCCCGCTTCGGTCAGCGCGCCGGTAGCAAGGTCCCATTCGTAGGCCTGCTGGTTAGAGCTTTGCAAAAGGTCCCTAAAGCCCGCATACCAGTCCCAAAGCTGGCTCTGGCGCTCGGCTGCGCCCTCGCCGCAAGGGGTACAGGCCGCCCAAAATGTTTGTTTTTGCCAGCAGCCTAAAAGCTCTATGGCACTGGGGCTGGTTTCGGTTCGGCTTAAAAGCCGCAGCTGCAGCCTAACCTCGCCAGGCGACTGGGCAGACTGGCGCAGGGCGTCTACATCTTTGGCCAAAAACAGCTGTTCCAGCTTCTGCCCGCTGGCCTGAAGATTGAAAAACGCGCCAAGGCCCCGGGTCAGCTGAGATAAATGAAGCTGGCCGTCTTCGGCAAGGTTTATGCAGCAAAGCCCGGCTTGTGTACCACAGGGCTCTGCCAAACCGTTTTTCGCGCACATAAAAAGGCTCCTCTCTTTTTGCTCAGCGGCAGTTTTGGTCCAAAATGCGCAAAATGGCGTGGGCCACACCACTGTGCTGGTTGGAACAGGTGACCCAGTCTGCCGCCGCCTGAACAGCGGGTGCAGCGTTTTCCATGGCGATGGAAAGCCCAACAGCGTCAAACAGCGCAAGGTCGTTTGCGCCGTCACCAATTGCGGCGGTCTGGCAGGGGGAAAGGTTCAGGTGGCGGCACAAAATGCGCAGCCCTTCGGCCTTAGTGGCGCCCAAAGCATTGCACTCAATATTATGGGGCATGGAGCAGGTTACCTGTGCAAGCCCCAGCTTGGCGTACTGGCTAAGCAGCTTTTGGCGGCGTGCCTCCGGTGTCACATAGGGAAGGTTAATCTTTTGAATGCGGTCGGGAAAATGGGCAAAATGCTCGGCCATATCCAAAACGGTGGTCTGCATTTCAATTAACTGTGCAAGGTGAGCCGCTTCGTCGGGAACCTTCTGCAAAGCGGCCAGGTCTTTTGGGGTGATAAGCATTTTTTCGCCTTGGTATACCATGGCAGCGAGGCCTTCGGCTTCAAAATACTGTAAAAGCTGCAGGGTGGTTTGGGCAGAAAGGTAACGCCCGCCCAGTACCTGCCCGGTTTGCAGGTTTACCACCTCGCCCCCATTGGATACGATGGCCCACTGCAAAAACGGAAGTTCAGCTACCTGGGCAGAAAGCCGGGAGCTGATTCGTCCAGTGCTTGGCACCACCAGTACCCCGCGGCTTTGGGCCAAAAAAATGGCATCGCGGTTTTCCTGTGAAATGGTACGGTGGTCGGGGGAAAGCAGCGTGCCGTCCATATCCACACAGATGAGTTTGATCTGCTGCATAAAATACTCCTTAGCGGCTGTGTGCGTGTTTGCCCGGCGGCAGCCTTCTGCTGGTAAAAATAGCCACGCCTTTAAAGCTGCAAAAATGTGCCCGCAAAACAAAAAATGGGCCGTTTTGCAGTTGGTATACCATGGTTTTCGCCTGCCCCAACGGGGCGAGAAAACCGGCATAAAGACAAAACTATAATAGCCGCTTTGCGGCTATTATACCATGTGCTGCGGCGAAAACAAAGCTGCAAAGCCAACAGAAAACAAAAAGCTTCGCGTTTTAACGCGAAGCTTTTTGGGTAGACCATACAGTTAATTTGCGCTGTTAGAAGTATCTTCACCCAGCAGATAGCGGCTGCGATAACCGGCGTAATACAGTTCAAATTCATCGCTGTTGCGCTTAACAGAGGACAGATACTCATGGCTGTCGTAACTGCCCTGCGGCATTTCGATCAAAGCCACAGCAATATTGGAGCAGTGGTCTGCCACCCGCTCGCTGGCGGTTAAAAGATCTTCCAGCACAAACCCGTAGGAGATGGAACAGCTGCCGGAGGCCAGCCGGTCTATATGGTGAGCTTTAATCTGCCGCACCAGGTCGCTTACCACCTGCTGCATGGGTTCCACCCGGCGGGCGGTTTCGGGGTCTTTGGCGGTAAACACATCTACCGTCAGCTTGACAATGTCATGAATGGCCCGTTCCAGCACCGAAAGTTCCTGCCTTGCGGCGGCGGAAAAGATAATCTTTTTTTCGTGGATTTCCTGGGCAGTTTTGGCCATGTTCAGTGCATGGTCACCCAGGCGCTCAAAATCGCTTAAGGTGTGCAGCAGCATGCTAACCAGCCGGCTGTCCTTTTGGGTGAGATTTTTGGAGGAAAGCTGCACCAGGTAACTGCCAATCGAGTCCTCGTAGCGGTCGGTAGCTTCCTCCTGCCGGCGTACCGAGTCGGACAGCTTGGCGTCCCAGCCGCTGCGCAGCTTCATGGCGCCGTCCAGACTTTCCTGGCTGATCAGGGCCATGTCGCAAGCTACCAGGAAGGTGCGTTCCACCGCGGCAGCCGGGGTGGCCAACAGGCGAGGGTCCAGCAGCTGGAACTGTTCGGGGGCCTTGTCGTCCGGAATGGTGCGGATGGCCAGCTTTTCCAAAAAGCGGCTGAACGGCAGCATAACGGCGGTGGCGGCCAGGTTAAACGAGGTGTGAATGACCGCAATGCCCATGGCATTGATCGACTCGCCCATAATGGAAAAATGGATCACTGCGTTCAGGCTGTAAAAAATGGTCATAAACAGCAACGAACCGATGATATTGAAATACAAATGGACCATGGCGGCCCGTTTGGCGTTGCGGTTTGCACCCACTGCCGACAACAGCGCCGTAACACAGGTGCCGATATTCTGTCCCAGAATGATGGGGATGGCGCTGGAATAGGTGATGGCACCGGTTGCGGCGAAGGCCTGCAGGATACCAACGCTGGCACTGGAGCTTTGAATGATGGCGGTGAGAATGGCGCCCACCAAAAGACCCAAAATGGGGTTGGAAAATTTAATAAACAGGTTGGTGAACCAAGGAGCATCCTGCAAGGGGGCCACTGCGTCCGACATGGCGCTCATGCCGGTCATTAAAACGGCAAACCCCAGTAAAATGGTGCCTGCCCCTTTGCGCTTTTCCGAACGGCCGGTCATGCGCAGCAAAATGCCAATAAAAGCCAAAACCGGGCTGAAGCTGGTGGGCTTTAACAGCCGGATAAACAAACTGTCGCCCTGTAAGCCGGAAAGGCTGAGCAGCCACGCGGTGACGGTGGTACCTACATTGGAGCCCAAAATAACGCCCACCGCCTGGTGCAGCTGCATAATGCCGGAGTTCACAAAGCCCACCACCATAACTGTGGTGGCACTGGAACTTTGAATGACAGCGGTCACCGCAAGGCCCAAAAGGAAACCCCGCAGGGGGCTGCCGGTCATGCGGCTTAAAAGCTTCTGCAAACTGCCGCCGGCCTGCTTTTCCAGGGATTTTCCCATGACATCCATGCCGAACAGAAAGAGCGCAAGCCCGCCCAGCAAGGAAAAAATACCAAACACATCCATATACTTTCCCCTTTGCGGCCAAAACATGGCCGTCTTTTCTTTTTCTTTTCGATTGCTTTACTGTATTTTTAGTATAACGGATTTGGCGTAAACTTTCAGACGCATTTTTCGTAAAATTTATGTAAAATTGTACCATCTGTGCTAAAAAGCCGTAAAAAAACAGGGGCGCCCCAAATGGGCGCCCCTGTTTTTGGGAGGAGGAGTCCAGCTTGCACTAAGCCTTGTGCAAGGACAAAAATGACATCTATTCCCAAAAAGCGCCGCGTGCAGCAAAACGCTTTGGAACAGCAAAAAGAAAAAAGACCACTTGGCATTACTGCCCGGCCGCCAGTACCTCGGCCAAACTGTTAAGGGAGCAGCACCTTGCCAGGTAGGTGGCGCGGCAGGCGTCATAAGCGCCAAAAAGTTTTTTGGCCCGCGCTACGCTGCCGTACACCTTCCATGGGCCGGCCAGCCGGTAGCGGCGCCCGCCATGGCGGATAAAGCCGTCCACATCTTCGGGCGGGTAACCTAAAAACAGCCCGATTTCATGCGGAAAGCTGCCCTGCTGCATGCGTTTTGCCAAAAGCCCCAGCAGCGCCGGCAGGTTTTCAAAGGTGGGTTCGGCGTAGCCCTCCTGGCAAAGCAGCCGGCGGCTTTGGGGTTGGTTTAAGGCTAAAATAAGCAGCTTGGGGTCGTATACCATCCATACAAGCCCTTCTTTTCGGCTGCATAAAAGCCGGCAGCGGCGCCCGTAAGGGTAAAGGGCACGGCAGCATTCGGCCAGGTTTTGCCGACAGCACAGGTTGTTTTGCCGCCCCAGCGTAACAATGCAGGCCGGTTTAATGCCTGCCATAGCGGGTGCGCAGTATTGGCACAGGATATGACAAAATAAATTACACATAAAAGCATTATTGCGGCAAACAGCAAAGCCGTGCCAGAAAGGGTTGGCCTTGGGACCGCAGCCGAAAATATAGCCCCCAGAAGGTGGTTTGAAAGAAATAAGTTAGCTATAACTAACTTGCGTTTAGTTTACCAGAAGGCAAAGCGGTTGTCAAGCATTTTTTATAAAAATAAGAGACAGCTGCTGCCAGAATGCGGGCTGTGCAGAAAAAGGAGAAAGTGCGCCGGTAAGAAAGCATGAAAAAATGCCGCCCTGCCACAGGGGCAGGGCGGCAAAAGGCCATATAAGCATTTTGGGACAAAGGCCGCTTAAAAGCGCGGCAGGGCACGCAGGTAAAGTTTAGCGCAGCTGCCAAACCTTGCGCCCGTCAATATAAGTTTCGCAGCAAAGGCTTTTATAGTCAAACGGGTGGCCGGTAAAAATGGCCAGGTCCGCGTCCTTTCCCACTGCAAGGCTGCCCACCCGGTCTGCAAGACCCAATATTTTGGCAGGCTGCAGGGTAATGGCGGCCAAAGCCTCCTGTTCGGGCAGGCCATAGGCCACGCTGCGGGCTGCCTGCAAAAGCAGGCATTCCAAAGTAGTGTCGGGAAAATCGGTGCAGATGGCAAACGGCAGTTTAAGGCGGTACAGTTCGCTGCCATATTCGCACCCTTGCTTGTTGCGGCATTCCAGCTTGCGGAAAAAGCACAAAAGCGGCCCAATAATAATGCCCTCACACCGGCCGCTTTCCAACGCACGGTGTAAAGTGTCGGCCACTAAATATCCTTCGGTGCAGTGGTCCAGCGTATACCGCAGCCCAAACTCGTCCATGATGCGAATGGCGGTGGCGATGTCGTCGGCCCGGTGGCAGTGAATCTTCATGGGCATGCGCCCTGCAAGTACCGGAAAAAGGGCCTCCATGGCAAGGTTTGGCCGGTCAATCTGGCCTGCTGTTTTGCGCGCAAGATAGCTTTTTGCATCGGTCAGCGCCTGGCGGATTAGGGCGGCCGCTCCCATGCGGGTGCGGGGGTTTTTGCCCAGTTCGGTATAGCGGAAGATAGGGTTTTCCCCAAGGGCCATCTTCATGGCGATATTGTCCCGCAAAAGCATTTGGTCCGCCGTTTCGCCCACCGGCTTAACGGCTGCAAAACTGCCGCCCAATAAATTGATGCTGCCCGGGCCGGTTACCACGGTGGTAATGCCCAGCCGCCGGCAGTCGGCAAAAGCCGCGTCCTGCGGGTGAATGGCGTCAATGGCGCGCATCTGCGGGGTAATGGGATCGCCCTTTTCGTTGTGGTCAACCTCCCGCGTGCCGGTTTGCTGCAGGCCAATGTGGCTGTGGGCGTCCACCAGGCCGGGCAGAATATACCGCCCTTCCATGGGAACAACCTGTGCGCCGGGAATGGAAAGGGAAGGGCCAAGCGCGGCAATTTTGCCGTTTTCCACCGCAAGGTCCCCCACGAATGGGGCGCTTTCGATGGGAAACAGGGTAGCCCCTTTAAAAACCAGCATAAAACGCCTCCTTTTCAGACTGGGTTTATGGGCCGGGTCTGTGGGGTGCCTCCCAAAACATTACAGCCAGTAGGCGCCGTCCCACAAGGGCAGTTCGATTCCCAGCTTTTCGGCCTTGGCCTTCTGCAGACACTCGTAGCCCCAGGCAACATCAAACACCGACATGCCGGCGGTCAGGAAGATAAAACGCTCCTCGTTATTCTGGCGGCCCGGCTCTTCACCGTTCGCCATGCGGCACAGCGAAGGGGTTTTGTCCAGCGGGGGCAGCTTGCCTTCGTCGGTCATACGGAAGAACTGCCCGCCCTTTTCGGTGGCGTAAAATTCTTCCATGCTGGCAAAATGCCGGTGCTCTTCATAATAAGCCTGCTGCATCATGGGGTTATCATAAACGGGGGTGCAGTTCAAAAGAGCTTCGTCGTTGAAGCGGGCGCCGCCGCTTAAAATAACCACCGCGCCTTTTTTAATCCATTTATCCTCAATATAAACCGGCTTCAGGGCACTGGCGGCAGCCACTACAATGTCGCCGCAGGAAACGCATTCTTCCAGCGAACTGGCCGCGCGGGCCGCAAGGCCCAGCTCTTCATTGGCCCATTTGGCAAACGAAGCGCTCTTTTCGCCAAACAGGTCGTACACCACCAGCTCTTTCAGCTGCTTTTGCTGGGTGACAATGGCCTGTGCGCAGGAACGGCCGATCGGCCCGGCGCCGATGATGGATAAGGTGGCCGAGTCCTTGCGGGCCAGGTAACGGGTGGAAAGGGCGGGTACGCAGCCGGTGCGCACCGCGCTGATGAGGTTTGCGCTCATAATGGCCACCGGCTCGCAGGTGTCGGGGTCGTTAAGTACCAGCAGGTGAATGGAGCGGGGCAGCCCGCGGGCGGGGTTGGCCGCGTTGGAACCGTACCATTTTTCGCCGGTAATGTTAAAACGGCCGCCCAGATAGGCCACCATAGCCATAAAGCGGCGGTCTGGCCCGGCGACGGGCATGTTGGGGAACGGGCTTGTTTTGGGGAACACAATGGGGTGGCCGTGTTCATTGTGGTTGTAGCCGCCCATCAGGTAATCGCCCTGTCCCATCAGCCGGAATACCTCGTCCAGCACATCGGTGCAGGCGGCGGAATCCAGCACGCCGGCCTTGATCATCTCCGGCTCGCTCAGGTACAGCATGGAAGTTTGCTTGCTCATTTTTACTAGCACCTCTTTTAAATTGACCGCAAAAGCGGCATATGGTACTGCGGTGCGCCGCGCCTTTCGGTGCGCACCGCTTGCCCGGCCCCCTGAATTTGCCGGGCTTCTGATTTTAAGAATAGCACACCCGTTTTGCCAAAACAATACTGCTTTTTTGGGAAAACCGGGCAGAGTATTACCCCAAAACGGCCCAAGGGCCGGGCGGTTTGGGCAGAAAGCCGATTTATGGGACCGCCGCTTGCGCCGGCAGGGCTTTTCTGGTATAGTCAATGCTGTATGCCTGCCAAAAATTTAGTGCGGCGAAAAGTTTTTAGAAAAGAAAAACGGGCATGGCCCGATACGGAGGAACCGCTTTGTTAACAGTCAGCGATGTGAGTTTGCAGTTTGACGGCACCGACCTGTTCAAGCATGTGGATTTAAAATTTACCGATGGCAACTGCTATGGCATTATCGGCGCCAATGGCGCGGGCAAGTCTACCCTGCTGCGCATTCTTTCCGGCCAGCTGGAGCCGTCAAGCGGCAGTGTTTCCATGACCCCCGGCACCCGCATGAGCGTGTTGGAGCAGGACCACTTTAAGTACGACGAATACACGGTAATGGACACCGTAATTATGGGCAACCGCCGGCTGTACCAGGTGCGCTGTGAAAAGGACGCCTTGTATGCCAAGGAGGACTTTTCGGAAGCCGACGGCGAACGGGCCGGCCAGCTGGAGGCCGAGTTTGCCGAGCTGGGCGGCTGGGAGGCCGAGACCGAAGCAGCCCAGCTTTTGTGCGGGCTGGGTATTCCCACCGAGCAGCACTACGACCAGATGTCCAGCCTGGACGGCCGCGGCAAGGTGAAGGCGCTTTTGGCCCAGGCTTTGTTTGGCCAGCCCAATATTGTGCTTTTGGACGAGCCCACCAACTATCTGGACATTGATTCGATTGAATGGCTGGAAGAATTTTTGATTGATTACCCCTACACGGTGCTGGTGGTCAGCCACGACCGGCATTTCTTGAATGCGGTTTGCACCCATACGGTGGATATTGACTACAACCAGGTGAAAATGTATGCCGGCAACTATGATTTCTGGTACGAATCTTCCCGGCTGATGCAGCAGCTCATCCGCAACCAGAACAAAAAGCGGGAGGAGAAGATCCGCGATCTGCAAAACTTTATCCAGCGTTTTTCGGCCAATAAGTCCAAGTCCCGCCAGGCCACCAGCCGCAAAAAAATTCTCGATTCGCTGCAGCTGGAAGAACTGCCTGCTTCCAGCCGCAAATACCCGTTTGTGGGCTTTTCCATGGAGCGGGAGCTGGGCAAGGACATTCTGTTTGTGGAAGGGCTTTCCAAAACGGTGGATGGGGTAAAGGTTTTGGACAATGTTTCCTTCAGCGTGACCCGCGGCGAGAAAATTGCGTTTGTGGGGGACAACGAAGCCGGCCAAACCGCTTTGTTTGAAATTTTGGCCGGTGAAACAGAGCCGGACGAGGGCAGCTTCAAATGGGGTGTTTCCACCAGCCGCAGCTACTTCCCCAAGGATAACTCGGCCTTTTTTAACGACTGTGACCTGAATTTGGTGGAATGGCTGCGCCAGTATTCTTCCGACACCACCGAAACCTACCTGCGGGGCTTTTTGGGCCGCATGCTGTTCTCCGGCGACGAGGTATATAAGCCTGTGAAGGTGCTTTCCGGCGGTGAGAAGGTGCGCTGCATGCTTTCCCGCATGATGCTGGGCAGTGCCAATGTGCTGCTTTTGGACCAGCCCACCAACCACCTGGACCTGGAGTCGATTACGGCGGTGAATAATGGCCTGGCGGATTTTGCCGGGGTAGTGTTCTTTTCCAGCCACGACCACCAGTTTATTGATACCGTGGCCACCCGCATTATTGAGCTGCGCACAGCAGCCGAGGGCGGCGGCTGTATTGACCGGGTGGGCAACTACGACGAATTTTTGGAATATAAGCGCGGCCGCCTGACCGAAGGCAATCGATAAGGCGTAGGGAGGGCAGGGCTTTTTGGCTTTGCCTGTCCGGCGCGTTCTAGCGCTTTGCCTGCATAAATTGCCCGAAAACCGGCGCCAGCCCTGGCGCCGGTTTTTTTAAAAGTGCCGTAAAAACAGAAGTTTTTGGCTGGCAGGGGCAGGCAAAAAAACAGCGGGCTAAAGGGTGCCGGTTTCAAAAAGCGGAAAAGAAAGAAAAAATTTTTCTTGACAAAGAAGACCTGCATGCTATAATGAACCCAACAACAATTTACCCGACAAACGCTATGAAGAGGAAAAGTAGGCTGTAGGTCACGCCAAGAGAACTGCCGGTTGGTGCGAGGCAGTGCGTTGGACAGTAGCGGAAAATCACCTCTGAGCAGCCACCTGAAACGCCCCAAGCGGTGCAGTAAGCGTGGCCGGCCGGCGGCCGTTATCCTGCCACCCGGTTGAATTGGGCTTTTTGGCCTGAGAGTCTGGGGCAGAGCGGCTCCGCCTGTGGCGGGGCAACAAGAGTGGTACCGCAGAGAGCTTTTAAAGCCTTTGTCTCTTGCATTCGAAAATTCGAATGTGAGCGACAAAGGCTTTTTTGCTGCAATGAGGAGGTTTTTGTGTAATGCGCAGCGACAATGTAAAAAAGGGGGCCGAACGCACCCCAAACCGCAGTTTATTTTATGCGTTGGGCTATACTGACGAGGAGCTGGAACGGCCGCTGATTGGTGTGGTAAGCGCTTTCAGTGAAATTGTACCGGGGCACGCCCACCTGGACAAACTGGCCCAGGCCGCAAAGGATGGTGTGCGCATGGCGGGCGGCACCCCCATTCTGGTGCCGGCCATTGGCGTGTGCGACGGCATTGCCATGGGGCATTTGGGCATGAAATACTCGCTGCCCAGCCGGGAATTGATTGCCGATTCCATTGAGACGATGGCCCAGGCCCACTGCTTTGACGGGCTGGTTTTGGTGCCAAACTGCGACAAGATTGTGCCGGGCATGCTAATGGCGGCGGCGCGGCTGAATATTCCGGCCATTGTGGTGAGCGGCGGGCCCATGCTGGCCGGCCACCAGGGCCAGCGGAAGGTCAGCCTTTCCCAAATGTTCGAGGCGGTGGGAAGCTACAAAGCGGGGCTGATTAACGACGAGACGCTGGACGACTACACCAAAAATACCTGCCCCGGCTGCGGCAGCTGCGCGGGTATGTATACCGCCAACAGCATGAACTGCCTGAGCGAGGCCATTGGCATGGCGCTGCCCGGAAACGGAACCATTCCGGCCGTGTATGCGGCCCGCACCCAGCTGGCAAAGCATGCCGGTATGCAGGTTATGGAGCTTGTGCGCAAAAACATTCGCCCGCGGGATATTTTGACCCCCAAGGCTTTCGAAAATGCGCTGGCCACCGACATGGCCCTGGGCTGCAGCACCAACAGCGTGCTTCATCTTTTGGCCATTGCCAACGAGGCAGATGTTCCCATGGACCTTTCCACCATTAACGCGGTGAGCGCCAAGGTGCCGAACCTGTGCCACCTGGCACCGGCCGGCCCCACCCATATTGAAGATTTGTACGCGGCGGGAGGCGTGCAGGCGGTAATGAAGCAGCTGGCCGACGCGGGGCTTTTGCATACCGACCTGCCCACCGTAACCGGCAAAACGCTGGCCGAAAACCTGGCCGGCGCCGAAAATAAAGACCCCACCGCCATTCGTCCCATGGATAACCCCTACAGCACCACAGGCGGCATTGCAGTATTGTGGGGCAATATTGCAAAGGACGGCTGTGTAGTGAAACGCAGCGCAGTGGCTCCCGAAATGCTGGTGCATGAAGGTCCGGCGCGGGTGTTTGATAGCGAAGACGAAGCGATCAGCGCTATTTACGCGGGAAATATTCATCCCAACGATGTGGTGGTGATTCGCTACGAGGGACCCAAGGGCGGCCCGGGCATGCGGGAAATGCTGAACCCCACCAGCGCATTGGCCGGCATGAAGCTGGACAAAACCGTTGCGCTGATTACCGACGGCCGGTTCTCGGGCGCTTCCCGCGGGGCTTCCATTGGGCATGTAAGCCCGGAAGCGGCCCAGGGCGGCGAAATTGCCTTAGTGCGGGAAGGAGACCGGATTTCGATTGACATTCCCGCCGGAAAGGTGGAGCTTTTGGTAAGCGAAGAGGAACTTGACCAGCGCCGTGCCCAGTGGAAAGCGCCGTCCGCCAAGGTGACCGGCGGATGGCTGGGGCGCTATGCGCGGCTGGTAAGCAGTGCCAATACCGGCGCAGTGCTGAAGTAACAAACAGCGCAGCTGTTCACATAATCAATCAGGAAAAGGGGAAACAGGAGGAACAATCATGGAAACTTTGAAAAAGGTAAGCAAATTTGTAGGCCGTTACATGGCTTTTATTGTGGTGGCGGTGGCCGCACTGGCCTTTTTTGTGCCCGAAAGCTTTTTGTGGGTGGGGAAGGACTATAACCCGGTAACCCGGCTGGTTACGGTGAATAACCTGCTGATGGTGGTTATGTTTGGCATGGGCCTTACCTTAAAGCTGGAGGACTTTAAGGTGGTATTTACCCGCCCCAAGGATGTTTTGGTGGGTGTTGTGGCCCAGTTTGCGGTTATGCCGTTTTTGGCCTTTGTGCTGATTAAGGTGTTTAACCTTCCGGCCGAGCTGGCAGTGGGCGTTATGCTGGTGGGCACCTGCCCCGGCGGCACCTCTTCCAATGTTATGACCTTCCTGGCGAAAGGCGATGTGGCGCTGAGCGTTGGCATGACCTCCTGCACTACCCTGCTGGCCCCCATTATGACCCCGGCCCTTACCTACCTGTACCTGCGCGAAACGGTGGCTGTGGATGCCATGAGCATGTTTGTCAGCATTGTGCGGGTGGTAGTGGTACCCATTGCGCTGGGCTTTGTGGTCAATAAACTGTTCGGCAAATTTACCCAGGCGGCTGTCGAGGTTCTGCCGCTGGTAAGCGTGGCAGCCATTGTTACCATTGTAGGGGCTGTGGTTTCCGGCAACCAGGCTAAGCTTTTTACAAACGGCCTGCTTATTTTGGGCGTGGTGGTGCTGCACAACCTGATGGGTTATGCTTGCGGTTATGGTGTAGGCAAGCTGATGGGACTGAGCGACGCCAAGTGCAATGCACTTTCCATTGAGGTTGGCATGCAGAACAGCGGCCTTGCCACCAGCCTGGCCGGCACCGTCTTCCCCGACCTGGCTTTGGCCACTGTGCCCGGCGCGCTGTTCAGTGTTTGGCACAATATCTCGGGTTCCATTGTGGCAAACCTGATGGCGTCTATGGCTGAAAAGAAGGCGAGCCAGCAGAACACCGAATCTGCCAAAGCGGAAGCTGCCAAGGCGTAAAATTGCCATACATTATAAAAGAAGAAAAAAGAAAGGCTGCGCAAAAGCAGCCTTTCTTTTTTGCGTTTTTTGGCAAGGAAAGAAAAATGGTGCAAAGCGGCTGGGAAAATGAAAAAAGATGGCTGCTTTAGCAAGCATGCGGCAAAACCGGCCGGTACACAGTGCAAAAAAGTTAGGGTTTGCCTTTGCTATGGCAAAAAACAGCCCGGGCGCAGCGAAAGATACGCTGCGCCCGGGCTGCAAGAAGGAAAAACAAGCAAACCAAACACATGTTTTATCTGCTTTTTATGAAAACGGTTTTATTCCAAACGGTCTGTGTCTTGGAAAAAACCGATTAAAGGAGAAAAGAGCTTTGTGCCTTGCGGTTAAGTGACATAATCTGTCAGTTTTTGTCAAAAGGTGTTTTGGGGTTTCGGGCGGGTTGTTCCTCTTCAAGAGGAGTATGGTCGGGGAAAAGCTCTTCGTACCCGTTATTGGCAGGCACTTCGTCGCTACCGGCGGTTTGCTCCTCTTCGTGGGCGGTGTGGTCGGGGAAAAGCTCCTCATACTCGTTATTGGCAGGTACTTCGTCGCTACCGGCGGTTTGCTCCTCTTCGTGGGCGGTATGGCCGGGGAAAAGTTCCTCATACCTGTTATTGGCAGGTACTTCGTCGCTCTTGGCGGTTTGCTCCTCTTCGTGGGCGGTATGGCCGGGGAAAAGTTCCTTATACCCACTGTCGGCAGGCGTCTTGTCACTTTCGGCATCTTGCCCTTCTTCGGCGGAAAGCATGGGCAAAAGCGGAGCGCCGTCCTTATCGCTTGTTATGGTACCGGCAGCGGCGACAGGTTCGCCGGTAGGCAAAATTTCTTCCTTTTGCAGCTTGGCGGCAGCATCTTCAACAGATGCTTCTTCGGCAAAGGTATCTTCGGCGGGTACAGTCTCCTCTTTGGCGATTGCCTTTAGAGGCATGCGCAGCACAGCTTTAAACAGGTCCCCATCCACCGAAAGAGAAAGCTTGCCGCCCTGTAGTTCGGCCAGGCTTTGTGCAATGGAAAGGCCCAGCCCGCTGCCTTCGGTACTGCGGGAGGAATCTCCCCGCACAAACCGTTCCATCAGCTCATCGGCCGAAAGATCCAGCGGATAGCGGGAGGTGTTTTTCAGGGTAAATACCGCCCAGGCTTCTTCCTGTGTAAGGGTTAGGTAGACCCGTGTGCCGGGCTGGGCGTACTTGCATACATTTCCTAAAAGATTATCAAAAATGCGGGCCATATGCCGGCCGTCGGCCAAAATTTCCAGCCGCAAGGACGGCTTTTTTATAACCAGTTTCAGCCCGCACTCCTGCAGCCGCTGGCTGTATTCCCCTGCGGCCTGGGCCAAAAGCACCTCGGCATGACAGGGGGCAAGGTGTACCTCCAGGCTGCCGGTGCTGGCTTTGGAAGCTTCCAAAAGGTCTTCCAGCAGCCGGTGCAGTCTGCCAGCCTGCCGGTGCAGCACCTTGGCATATTCTCCAATTTTTTCACTGCCGGCCGGCTCCTTGCAGATCAGGTCGGAATAGTTAATCAGAGAGGTGAGCGGGGTTTTAATATCGTGGGAGACATTGGTGATCAGTTCTGTTTTCAGCCGTTCGCTTTTCAGCCGCTGTTCCACCGCCAGGTTGGTGCTGCGGGCAATGCTGTTCAGGTTGCGGCCGTGCTGCGCAAAGCTTGCGGGCATACCGGTGGTGTCCACCTGGCAGCCAAGGTCCCCCTGGGCCATGTCCTGCCCGGCTTTTTGCAGCCTGCGCAGGCAAAGTACAAAGTAAAGCAGCAAAATAGAAAGCAATGCCGAACGAACCACCCAGGCCAAAAACCAGAAAAACAGCGAATCTCTCGCAAAGGCAAACAGAAAGGCGAAAAAATCTATCCCGGCAAAAAACACCAAAAACAGCAGCGTTTGCCATAACAGCGGCAGGTTTACAAACAGCGCACGCAGCCCACGGCAGACAGCATGCAGAATCTGCCAGCACAAAAAGCCGCGCCACCAGCCGCCCAGTTTAAACCGAAGCACCAGGTCGCACAAAAACAGCATGAGTACCATGCCAAGTGCGCTGGCACAAGCGGAGAGCAGTGCCATCTGCATTACAAATGAAAAAATGCCCGAACCGAAAAAATACGGTATGCCGGAAACAACGCCCCAAAAAACTACCCGCAGAATGAAAAAAAGGGCCAGGGCCATCAGTTCCAGCGGAATGGAATTGGACCAGCAGGGAGAGACCGAAACCTGCCCGGGTCGGTGGCCAACCGCCCGCAGCAGGTAGATGAAACAGAACAGGCAGATGCCCAGGTTTAAAACCAAAAGCACAAACAACCAGTAGCGCACGCCATAAAACAGGTCGACAAGTCTGCCCAGCCAGATATATTGGTCCGGGGAGGCATACCCTTTGTCCAGCGAAACTTCCACCAAATAGCCGTTCGAGACGCCTTGCATGGAAGAACCATAATAGGTGACGCCGTCCTCGACCCCGTATACCCCGCTGAAAACCAAAACAGAAGGTCCAACCGCATTTTCCTCCAAAATAATGTTGCCCTCTTGGTCGGTAATGCGGCAGACAAGGCTGCAGTCCTCGGGTTTGTCTGCGGGATTTACCAGGACGGAAAAAAGCACCTGATGTGCGTGAAACAGCGCATCACTTTCGAAAATGTCCTGGCGCACCTGGTCCTGTGTGCGGGTGTAGCACTGGGCTTCAAACTCGGTTATAATGCCAATCACCGATAATAAGCTGACCCAAAAGCACAGCCCCAGTGCGAAAAATGCCGCAACCTTGCGGCTGAAGGAATAACGGGTGTCGGGTTTTGTCATGGGTGGGTTCCTCTCTCGGGTTCCATTTTGTAGCCCTGCCCCCACAGCACCTTCAGCCAGCGGGGCCGGGCGGGGTCTATTTCCAATTTTTCCCGCAAATGGCGGATATGCACGGCCACTGTGTTCTCACTGCCATAGGGGGCGTCCTTCCAAACCCGACGGTAAATTTCCTGCGGGGAAAAAACCTGGCCGGGGTGGGTCATCAGCAGTTTTAAAATTTCATACTCAGTGGGGGTCAGCGCCACAACCTCGCCATCCCGCGAAACCTGTTTGGCGCGGTCATCCAGCTCAATGCTGCCGCAGCGCAGCAGGCTGGGGGCGGTTTCGCCCCCGCCCAGGTGCAGGTAACGCCGCAGCTGGCTTTTTACCCGGGCGGCCACTTCAACCGGGCTGAAGGGTTTGGTAATATAGTCATCTGCACCCACATTCAGCCCCAGCACCTTGTCGCTCTCTTCGCCTTTGGCGGTTAGCAGAATAACCGGTACATTACTTTTTTGCCGAATGCGGGACATGGCTTCAATGCCGTCCATTACCGGCATCATAATATCCAAAAGCACCAGATGGATGGGATGATTTTCCACGCAGGCCACTGCCTGTGCACCGTTCGATGCCTCGTACAGGGTATAGGTGGGGTCGGCCAGGTAGATTTTGAGGGCATTTAAAATATCGGCTTCATCATCACAGATTAAAATATTGTACACATCCTTCGCCTCCTGCCATTATTATACCGCCCGGCAGGGCAAAAGAAAAAGAAGGGAACGCCTTAAGAATTGATGAAGATGTTTCGCGCAGAGATTCGTTTTCCCAATGAAGGCCCTTCCAGGAGAAATTCGCTGCGCAAAAGCGGCGCGCCCATATAAAAACGGTTTAAGGCGGAATAAAGAGCCTCGGCTGCTTTTTTTGCGCCTGGCTTTTGGAAAAAAGATGCATATATAAATGTATGTTCTGCCAGGGGCTCGCAGGGGAAAATGGTTTTTTATGGAACAGTACAAAAGGGGTTGTACACAACCGTTTTATTGCAGCTGGTGTTTCCAGAAGCGTTGGAAAACAGCGCCAAAACTTTGATAAAAATTCCACAATACGAAATGTTATCCATAATACGAAATTTTTTTGCAAAAACACTGGCTTTTTACCAGAAATGTGCTATCATAAAAGGCGGAGAAGCAAATGGTCCAAAAGCCCAGAAAAATAACCAAATAAGCCGCCTGTTTGCGGTGGAAAACGGACAATTTCACAATGGAAGAAAAAGTTTGATAAAAAAATAACAAACTCCTCTTGCCGCTGCCGTTTTCTCATGGTATAGTAAAGGTGAAAACAAAAGCCAAGGCTTTTTGTTTTGTGTTCGGGATTTGGGCCGGGGTGCTCATCCTCGCCCCCAAGGCGGGGGAATCCATTCGGTTTTATATTTGATTGGAGGATATGGATTATGTTGAAAGAAATCGTACTTGTAGGCGCTTGCCGTACTGCTGTTGGCAAAATGGGGGGCGCGCTGTCTTCCGTTCCCGCCGTGGACCTGGGTGCGCTGGTGATCTCTGAGGCCATGAAGCGTGCCGGTATCTCTCCGGAGGATGTGGACGAGGTTGTGTTCGGTAATGTGCTGACCGCTGCGCTGGGCCAGAACCCGGCCCGCCAGGCTGCCGTTAAGGCTGGTATTCCTTATAGTGCTCCCGCTTTTACGCTGGGCAATGTGTGCGGCTCTGGCTTGAAGAGCGTGAATGTGGCTGCTGCCATGATTCAGGCCGGCCAGGCGGATGTGGTTGTTGCCGGCGGCATGGAGAGCATGTCCCGCGCACCCTATGCCATTCCCAACGGCCGGTTCGGCTACCGCATGAACGACGGCGTTTTGGTGGACACCATGATCCGCGATGGTCTGTGGGATGCTTTCAACAACTACCACATGGGCATTACTGCTGAAAATGTGGCCGAAGAATACGACATTTCCCGCGAGGAGCAGGACGCCTTTGCTGCTTGGAGCCAGCAGAAGTGCGAAGCTGCCCGCAAGGCTGGCCGCTTTAAGGACGAGATCGTTCCGGTGGTTATCAAAGGCAAAAAGGGCGACATTGTGGTGGATACCGATGAAGGTCCCCGCGACGGCGTGACCGCCGAGAGCCTGGCCAAGCTGAAACCCGCTTTCCGCAAGGAGGGTGGCACCGTGACCGCCGGCAATGCTTCGGGCATTAACGACGGTGCGGCCTGCGTGATTGTGATGAGCGCTGAAAAGGCCAAGGAACTGGGCGTAAAGCCGATGGCCAAGTGGGTTGGCGGCGCTTCCGGCGGTGTGGATCCCCGCATTATGGGTGTGGGCCCCGCTACTTCCACCAAGAAGGCTTTTGAGCAGACCGGCTTGAATATTCACCAGATGGACCTGATTGAGGCCAACGAAGCCTTTGCCGCCCAGAGCCTGGCTGTGGGCAAGCTGCTGGGCTGGGATGCCGAAAAGGTGAATGTGAACGGTGGCGCCATTGCCATTGGTCACCCGGTAGGCGCTTCCGGCTGCCGTATTCTGGTAACCCTGCTGCACGAATTGAAAAAGCGCGAAGGCAAATACGGCCTGGCCACCCTGTGCGTGGGCGGTGGCATGGGCGTTACCGCCATTGTGGAGAATGTAAAGTAAAAAGGCAGCCTGTTCGCGGAGCGGTTACACCGCCCGCCGGCGTACCGCCCTGGAAAGGAGCTTTTCATGGATTTTGTCAAATACGAGACAAAAGAACATTATGCCATTCTTACTATCGATCGGCCCAAAGCGCTGAATGCGCTGAACAGCCAGGTGCTGGAGGAGATCGACACGGTCATTGACGCGATCGATCTGATGGATATCCGCTGCCTGATTATTACCGGTGCCGGCAATAAAAGCTTTGTGGCAGGCGCGGACATTGCCGAGATGGCGAACCTGACCCAGCGCACCGGCGAGCAGTTCGGCCGCAAGGGCAGCGCAGTTTTCCGCAAAATTGCGCGGCTGCCCATTCCGGTTATTGCTGCGGTGAACGGCTACGCCCTGGGCGGCGGCTGTGAGCTGAGCTTGTGCTGCGACATTCGCATTGCTTCGGAAAATGCCCGTTTTGGCCAGCCCGAAGTAACGCTGGGCATTACCCCCGGCTTTGGCGGAACCCAGCGCCTGGCCCGGATTATTGGCACCGGCAAGGCCAAAGAGATGCTGTATACCGGCCGCACCATTGACGCCCACGAAGCGCACCGGCTGCTGTTGGTAAATAATGTTTACTCTTCGGACGAACTGATGCCCGCTGCCGAGAAGCTGGCAGCCACCATTGCGGCCAACGCCCCCATTGCGGTGCAGAACACCAAGTGCGCGGTGAACGAAGGCAAGCAGGTGGATATTGATTCGGCCCTGACCATTGAGGCCCACTATTTTGGCAACTGCTTTGAAACGCAGGACCAGATGGAGGGTATGAAGGCCTTTTTGGAGCACCGCCAGCACGAGGACTTTACCAATAATTGACAACACGGTTCAGCCCGGCCCCGCAAGGCGGCCGGGCTGTCGCCGCGCTGCCGGAAAGATTGGTTAGGCGGATAAATGGGATTTTTTGGCTTGATATTTGTATAATAATGATAAAATATTTTGCCGAAATTTGTGTAACTTCAAATTTTGCTTATTAGCGAAAAGATGCTATAATTTGGGAGGTATTATCATGAAGGTTGGTATTATTGGTGCCGGCACCATGGGTTCCGGCATTGCGCAGGCATTTGCTCAGGCTGGCTGCGAAGTTCTTTTGTGCGACATTAAAGAGGAATTTGCCGCCGGCGGCAAGGCCAAGATTGAAAAAGCGCTGGCCGGCCGTGTAGCCAAGGGCAAAATGACCCAGGCCGACGCGGACGCCATCACCGGCCGGATTACCACCGGCCTGCGGGATATCTGCGGCGATTGCGATTTGGTGGTGGAAGCTGCCATTGAACGGATGGACCTGAAGAAGGAGCTGTTCAAGGCTCTGGACACCATCTGCAAGCCCGAGTGCATTTTGGCCACCAACACTTCCTCTTTGTCGGTCACCGAGATCGGCAATGGGCTGGTGCACCCGGTGGTGGGTATGCACTTCTTTAACCCCGCGCCTGTTATGAAGCTGGTGGAGGTTATTGCCGGCGAAAATACCCCGGCGGAGATTGTGAACAAGATTGTTGAGATCTCCGAACAGATTGGCAAAACCCCCGTGCAGGTGAACGAGGCTGCCGGCTTTGTGGTAAACCGCATCCTGATCCCGATGATCAACGAAGCCATTTACATTTATTCCGAAGGGGTTGCTTCGGTGGAAGGCATTGATACTGCCATGCAGCTGGGTGCAAACCACCCGATGGGCCCCCTGGCACTGGGCGACCTGGTTGGCCTGGATGTGGTGCTGGCCATTATGGAAGTACTGCAGAGCGAAACCGGCGACCCGAAATACCGCCCCGCTCCATTGCTGCGCAAGATGGTGCGGGCCGGCAAGCTGGGCCGCAAGACCGGCAAGGGCTTCTACGATTATTCCAAGTAATTTGGCCGGCTGCTTCCGCTGCTGCGTGGATGGCAAAGGCCAAATGACATTGCAGATATAAAGAATATGAAAAGGAAAGACCGTGGCTCCTCAGCCTTCTGCAAAAAGCGGCGGGCTGGGGCCACGCCTTTCTGGTCTTTTGTTTGTTAATAAAATAACAAATCAGCTTGCCCGCGGGCCCAGGTTCCGGGCTGCAGCGCGCAGGGGAAACCCTGTGCAAAACCAGTTGATAAAAGCCCCGGAAGGCGGCTGCACCCGCTTTCACCGCGCTTTTTTCATATTTGCATCCAATAAAAAACTGGAGGGAAAAACTGATGGACTTTGTATTGAGCAAAGAACAGAAAATGGCACGCGCTCTGTTTAGAGACTTTGCCGAAAACGAAGTGAAGCCTCTCGCCGAGGAAGTCGACGAAACCGAACGCTTCCCTGAAGAAACTGTCAAAAAGATGGGCAAGCTCGGCATGATGGGCATTTACTTCCCCAAAAAGTACGGCGGCGCCGGCGCCGATGTGCTGACCTATGCCATGTGCGTGGAAGAGCTGTCCAAGGTCTGCGGCACCACCGGTGTTATCGTTTCGGCCCACACCTCTCTGTGCTGCGCACCCATTTATGAGCACGGCACCGAAGAGCAGAAGATGAAATATCTGCCCAAGCTGTGCTCCGGCGAATGGATTGGTGCTTTCGGCCTGACCGAGCCCAACGCCGGCACCGACGCTTCCGGCCAGCAGACCACCGCTGTGCTGGAAGGCGACCACTATGTGCTGAACGGCAACAAGATCTTCATCACCAACGCCGGCTATGCCGATGTGTTTGTGGTGTTCGCCATGACCGACCCGAAGGCCGGCAACCATGGCATTTCCGCCTTTATTGTGGAGCGCAACTTCCCCGGCTTCTCGGTGGGCAAACACGAGAAGAAGATGGGCATTAAGGGTTCTTCCACCTGCGAACTGATCATGGAAGACTGCATTGTGCCCAAGGAGAACCTGCTGGGCCAGGAAGGCAAAGGCTTCAAGATTGCCATGATGACCCTGGACGGCGGCCGTATCGGCATTGCTTCTCAGGCTTTGGGCCTGGGCGAAGGCGCCATCAACGAAGCCATCGCTTACACCAAAGAGCGTGTTCAGTTCGGCAAGCGCATCTCCGCTTTCCAGAACACCCAGTTCCAGCTGGCTGATATGCACACCAAAATGCAGGCTGCCCAGTACCTGGTGTACGCCGCTGCCATGAAGAAGCAGAACCACGAGCCTTACAGCATGGACGCTGCCATGGCTAAGCTGTTTGCGGCCGAAGCCGCCAGCGATGTAACCCGTCGTGCGGTTCAGCTGTTCGGCGGCTACGGCTACACCCGTGAGTACCCGGTGGAGCGCATGATGCGTGACGCTAAGATCACCGAGATCTATGAGGGCACCAGCGAAGTGCAGCGGATGGTTATCTCGTCTCACCTGGGCGTGAAGTAAGGAAAGGGAGGATACGAGCATTATGAAAGCAATTGTTTGTGTAAAGCAGGTTCCGGATACCTCCGGCAAGGTTGCCGTAAATCCGGACGGCACCCTGAACCGCGCCTCTATGGCTGCGATTATCAACCCGGACGACAAGAGCGCGCTGGAAGCCGCCCTGACCCTGAAGGACGCCACTGGCTGCGAAGTTGTGGTAGTGACCATGGGTCCCCCGCCGGCAGAAGGCATGCTGCGTGAGCTGATGGCCATGGGCGCTGACCGCGCTGTGCTGATTTCCGGCCGTGAGTTTGGCGGTTCCGACACCTTCGCCACCAGCCAGATCATTGCCGCCGGCATCAAGAAGATTGGCCTGGACGACGACGATGTGATCTTCTGCGGCCGTCAGGCTATCGACGGCGACACCGCCCAGGTTGGCCCGCAGATCGCTGAGAAGCTGGAAATTCCCCAGATCTCCTATGTGGCCGGCCTGGAAAAGAAGGGCAACACCCTGGTTTGCCGCCGCGAGCTGGAAGACGGCTATATGATGGTGGAAACCCAGACCCCCTGCCTGCTGACCTGCCTGAAAGAGATGAACACCCCGCGGTACATGACCGTTTCCGGCATTATGGAATGCTACGACAAGCCGCTGGAAGTGTACGATTACAATGCGCTGAAGGACGACCCGCTGATCGAGGCGGACACCATCGGCCTGAAGGGCTCTCCCACCAACATCTTCAAATCCTTCACTCCTCCTCAGAAGGGCGTTGGTATGATGATGGAAGGCGCCGACAAGGCGACCTGCGAAAAGCTGGCCGGCATTCTGGCTGCCAAGCACATTATCTAAAAGAAGGAGGACGAATAGAATGGCTACTTTTGAGAACACCAAGCTGGAAGACTTCAAAGGCGTATGGGTCTTCTGCGAACAGCGTGCGGGCAAACTGATGCCCACCGATTTTGAACTGATCTCCGAAGGCCGCAAGCTGGCCGACGAGCTGGGCGTTGAGCTGTGCGGCCTGCTTTTGGGCGACAATGTGGAAGGCATTGCCAAGGAGCTGGGCGGCTATGGCGCTGACAAGGTGCTGGTCTGCGAGTCTCCGCTGCTGAAGGACTACACCACCGACGCTTATGCCAAGGTCATCTGCGATGTGATCATGGACAAGAAGCCCGAGATCTTCCTGATTGGCGCTACCAACATTGGCCGCGACCTGGGCCCCCGCTGCGCTGCCCGGCTGCACACCGGCCTGACCGCTGACTGCACCCACCTGGATGTGGATGTGAACAAGTACATCGAATTTTTGAAGGAGAGCTCCACCCTGGATCTGTCCGCTCAGAAGTTCAACATGGAAGACCGTAACCTGAAGATGACCCGTCCGGCTTTCGGCGGCCACCTGATGGCTACCATCATCTGCCCCCGCTTCCGTCCCTGCATGTCCACCGTGCGTCCGGGCGTTATGAAGAAGGCTCCGTTCGACCAGGCCAAGGCTGACGCCTGCGTGATCGAAAAGCCCGCTTTCAGCCTGACCGAGGCCGATTGCCACACCAAGGTGCTGGAGATCGTAAAGGCTACCCGCGAGCTGGTTGACCTGACCGGCGCCGATGTGGTGGTTTCCGTTGGCCGCGGCATCAGCAAGGATGTACAGAAGGGCATCGCCCTGGCTCAGGAACTGGCTGATGTTCTGGGCGGCGTTGTGGGCGGCTCTCGTGCCACTGTTGACTCCGGCTGGCTGTCTGCCGACCACCAGGTTGGCCAGACCGGCAAGACCGTTCACCCGAAGATCTACATTGCCCTGGGTATCTCCGGCGCTATCCAGCACAAGGCTGGCATGCAGGATTCCGAGTGCATCATCGCGGTGAACAAGAACGGCACTGCCCCCATCTTCGAGGTGGCAGACTACGGCATTGAGGGCGACCTGTTCAAGGTAGTTCCCATGCTGATCGAAGAGTTCAAGGCTGTTAAGGCTGCGAAGTAATTCGGTATTGGCTGTGTTTTAAAAAAGCCCCCGCTTTAGGCGGGGGCTTTTTGCGTTTGGGGCAAGGTTTTGCGCGGCGGGCTAAAAAGGCCCAAACGCACCCAAAGCGCTTTTGCCCAAAGCCTGCCAGATAAAAAAGTTGCAGCCCGCGCTGCCTTAAAATGCAGGGCGAAAGCGTAGCAGCCTGGGTCTTTGCAAGGAAAGGGACGCAGGCTGCCAAAAGATGGAAGGGGGCAAACATTTGCACCGAATTTTCAATTTTTCCCCTCTGTTTGCGGGTGACTGCGACAGGGTTTTGTGGTATAATAAGCTGATATGATATGCCATGGCAGCTGGCAGACGGCTTGGCCAAAACAGGTTTTGCCGGTTTGGAAGGGGGAGGGCGCTTGCGCATTCTGGGGATTGACCCGGGCTATGCTATTGTGGGCTGGGGGGTTATACAGGCCGAGCAAGGCCGCATGCAGGCACTGGAGTACGGCGCTATTACCACCGATGCACACACCCTGTTTGAAAGCCGGCTGGTTTCGGTGTATGACCAGATGGTTGAGCTTTTGGACCGCACCCGGCCGCAGGCTGTGGCCATTGAAACTTTGTTTTTTACCACAAACCGCACCACCGCCATTTATGTGGCACAGGCGCGGGGGGTTATACTGCTTTCGGCAACCCAGCGGGGCATTCCGGTTTACGAGTATTCGCCCATGCAGGTAAAGCAGGCAGTGGCGGGTTATGGCAAAGCGGTAAAAAAGCAGGTGCAGGAGATGACCCGCCGTATTTTGGCCCTGCCCCAGATTCCAAAGCCCGACGATACCGCCGATGCGCTGGCCATGGCCATCTGCCATGCCAATTCCTGCCGCAGCCAGCTGTTTGGCAGAACCGGCAGCGTTAATGTTTATAATCTGCGCGGCGCGCAGCTAAAGGAGTACAAAAAATGATCTATTCTTTGACCGGCAAGGTGCTGGAAAAAACGCTGGACCGGGTTGTGCTTAGCTGCGCCGGGGTGGGTTACGAGGTGAACCTGCCCGCCGGCGTGGCCGGTGCGCTGGCTCCTGTGGGGGGCGAGGCCACCGTTTACACCTGCCTGAATGTAAGCGAAAACGATATTAGCCTGTTTGGCTTTCCCGACCCGGAAAGCCGGAAGATTTTTTTGCTGCTGACCGGCGTGTCCGGCGTGGGGCCCAAGGTGGGGCTGGCCATTTTGTCGGTTTTATCTCCCAAGCGGATCGTGCTGGCCATTTCCGCGGCGGACCACAAGGCGTTCACCGCCGCTTCGGGGGTGGGGCCAAAGCTGGCCCAGCGGATTGTGCTGGAACTGAAAGATAAGGTGGGCAAAGGGCTGGTTGGCACTGTGGAGCTGGGCGATTTGGCGGTGCCGGCCGCAGTGCCGGCTGCCGGTATGGCGCAGGCCATGGCAGCCCTTGCGGCGCTGGGCTACACCCAGTCGGAAGCGGCTGCAGCCCTGAACCAGCTGGATGCCAGCCTGCCCACCGAAGAACTGATTCGACAGGCCCTGCGTCAAATGGCCGGAAAGGTGCGCTGATTGATGGAAGTGACAGATGAGCGGCTGATCAGCCCCGCTGCTGAAGCGGGCGACTATGACAGCGAGTTTACCCTGCGGCCCAAAACCCTGGATGAGTATGTGGGCCAGGACAAGATTAAAAGCAACCTGAAGGTATACCTGGAAGCGGCCAGGCGGCGCAGCGAGCCGCTGGACCACCTGCTGCTGTATGGGCCGCCGGGGCTGGGCAAAACCACGCTGGCCTGCATTGTAGCCCATGAAATGGGGGTGCAGATCCGCATTACCAGCGGCCCGGCCATTGAAAAGCCGGGCGATTTGGCGGCCCTTTTGACCAACCTGCAGGAAGGGGACATCCTGTTTATCGACGAAATTCACCGGCTTTCCCGCCAGGTGGAGGAGGTTTTATACCCGGCGCTGGAGGACTACGCGCTGGATATCATGATCGGCAAGGGCCCGTCCGCCCAGTCGATCCGGATCAATCTGCCACGCTTTACCCTGATTGGGGCCACCACCCGCGCGGGCCAGCTTTCCAGCCCGCTGCGGGACCGGTTTGGGGTGCTTTTGAAGCTGGAATTGTATTCTCCCGACGAGCTGGCCGGCATTATCCGCCGGTCGGCGGGGCTTTTGGGGGTGGCCTGCCAGCCGGACGGTGCCCTGGCCCTGGCCCAGTGCAGCAGGGGAACCCCCCGTGTGGCAAACCGGCTGCTTAAGCGGGTGCGGGATTTTGCCGAGGTAATTGGCGGCGGAGTGGTGGATGCCGATACCGCCCGCCAGGCGCTGCGCCGGATGGGGATCGACGAACTGGGCCTGGACGATTTGGACCGCAGCCTGCTGCGGGCGATTATTGAGCTGTATGCCGGCGGTCCGGTGGGGCTGGAAACGCTGGCTGCCGCCCTGGGCGAAGAAGCGGTGACGCTGGAGGATGTGTGCGAACCCTACCTGATGCAGATGGGGCTTTTGACCCGCACCCCGCGCGGCCGCTGCGTGACCGATGCGGCCTACCGGCAGCTGGGGCTTACCCCGCCCGCCCGTACCGACCAGCCGGCGGGGGTTGTGCAGCAGACGCTGGAAGATTTTGAATAACGGCGCCTTTCCCATTGTTTGGTAAAGAACACCTCGCTGCCTGTGCGGCACGGGGCAAGACAAGATACAAAAGGAGATCGATGAAATGGCAAGATTATTTGGCACCGACGGCGTACGCGGCGTGGCGGGCGAGGACCTGACCACCGGCATGGCCATGCTTATCGGCCGCGGCGCGGCCATTGTGCTGACCCGGCAGACCAAACGCCGTCCCCGCATTTTGATCGGCAAGGATACCCGCATTTCGGGCGATATGCTGGAAGCAGCCCTGACCGCCGGGCTTTGCAGCGTGGGTGCGGATGTGGAGCTTTTGGGGGTAGTGCCCACCCCGGCGGTGGCTTACCTGGTGCGCAAATACAAAGCGGACGCCGGCATTGTAATTTCGGCCTCCCATAACCCAATGGAGTTTAACGGTATTAAAATCTTCAACGGCGACGGCTACAAGCTGCCCGATGCGGTGGAGGACGAAATTGAACACCTGGTGCGCAATAAGGCCGAGGTGCCGCTTGCCACCGGCGCTGAGGTGGGCCGTGTTCTGCACCGGGATAAAGCGGTGGAGGACTATGTGGATTATTTGGCCGACTGCCTTGCCGGGACCGATCTGTCCGGGCTTAAGGTGGCGCTGGACTGCGCCAACGGCGCTTCGGCCAAAACGGCCCCGCTGTTGTTTGGCCGGCTGGGGGCGCAGTGCCATTTCATCGGCACCGAACCAGACGGCACCAATATCAATAAGGACTGCGGCTCCACCCACCTGGAACGGCTGGCCGAATATGTGGTGAAAAACAAGCTGGATTGCGGCATGGCCTTTGACGGGGACGCCGACCGCTGTCTGGGCGTGGATGAGCAGGGCAGAGAGATTGACGGCGATAAAATTATTGCCATTTTGGCAAAGCATTTGAAAGCGCAGGATAAACTGCCGGCCGATACCGCGGTGGTAACCGTTATGTCGAACCTGGGCTTTATGGAGTACATGAAAAAGCAGCTGGGCCTTTCCATTGCAACCACCGCAGTGGGGGACCGGTATGTGCTGGAGGAGATGCGGGCCAAGGGCTACGCCATTGGCGGCGAGCAGTCCGGGCATGTAATTTTGCTGGAGCATTCCACCACCGGCGACGGCGAGCTGACCGCAGGATACCTTTTGTCCATTCTGGCAAAAAGCGGCGGGAAGATGAGCGACCTTTCGGGTGTTTACGAAAAGTTCCCGCAGGTTATTTTAAACATTGCGGCAAACCCCGCCCAGAAGGCCAAATATAAAGAGGATGAATATATCGCCGGCTTTGTGGAAAGCGAACAGCAAAGCCTGATGGGGGCCGGCCGGGTGCTGGTGCGGGTCTCCGGCACCGAACCGAAGATTCGGGTTATGGTGGAAGGCCGGGATATGGAAGCAATCACCGCGGCGGCCGGCAGGATCGCCGATATGATCAAGGAGCGGATTTAATGCGGCTGGCAGATGGCTGGAAGGAATATGAACTGATCGACGCCACCTGCGGCAACCGGCTGGAGCGTTGGGGCGAAACCATTCTGGTTCGCCCGGACCCCCAGGTGGTGTGGAAGTTTGCGCAAAAAAGCGCATTGTGGCAGAAGGCCGACGCTGTTTACCACCGTTCCGCCCAGGGCGGGGGCAGATGGGAAAAACGCCGGAAAATGGCCGACGAATGGAAGCTGCAGTACGGCGAACTGACCTTGAAGGTGTCGCCCACCGGCTTTAAGCACACCGGCATTTTTCCCGAACAGGCGGTCAACTGGGACCTGTACCGCACCCTGATTGCAGCGGCCGGGCGCCCGGTTCGGGTGCTGAATTTGTTTGGCTATACCGGCGGGGCGAGCCTGGCCTGCGCGCTGGCGGGGGCAAGTGTCTGCCATGTGGACGCCTCCAAGGGCATGGTGGCCTGGGCGCGGGAAAATGCCAGCCTGTCCCGCCTTGCCGACCGGCCGATCCGCTGGATTGTGGACGACTGCACCAAATTTGTGGCAAGGGAACAGCGCCGCGCAAGCTTTTACGACGCCATTATTATGGACCCGCCCAGCTACGGCCGGGGCCCGGGGGGCGAGGTGTGGAAGCTGGAGGAGAGCATATTTGGCCTGATGGAGGCCTGCTTTTCCATTTTGAGCGACCGGCCGCTTTTTGTAGCGGTGAACAGCTACACCACCGGCCTTTCGCCGGCGGTTATGGAATATATGCTGAAAACGGGGCTTTGCCCCAAATACGGCGGTTATACCACCAGCGACGAGATCGGGCTGCCGGTTTCGGCCACCGGCGGGGCGCTGCCGGCCGGGGCCACCAGCCTTTGGCTGGAAAAACTGCCCCAAACGCTTTAATATACCCCGCGGATTGCCGCGAAAGAAAACCGCAGGCTGCAGGCACACCGGCAAAACCCGGGCGCCATGCAGAAAGGGAGCAAGCAGAAGATGAAGCACAAAATGATCGAGGCGGACCAGATTACCTTTCGGTATGGTCAAAACGCCGCCCCTGCGCTGGACCAGGTGAGCATTGGGGTGGAAAAGGGAGAGTTTGTGGCCGTTTTGGGTGCAAACGGGTGTGGCAAATCCACACTGGCCAAGCACTTTAACGCCATTTTGCTGCCCGAAGCCGGCACCGTTTGGGTGGAGGAGATGGACACCCGCCAGGAGGAACACCTGTTCGACATTCGCCAGAAGGTGGGCATGGTGTTCCAAAACCCCGACAATCAGATCGTCGCCACCATTGTGGAGGAGGATGTGGCCTTTGCGCTGGAAAACCTGGGGGTACCCCAGCCGGAAATGCGCCAGCGGGTGGACGAGGCCATGCAGATGGCCGGTATTTACAAACACCGGGACAAAGCCCCCCACAAGCTTTCCGGCGGCCAAAAGCAGCGGGTAGCCATTGCAGGGGTTATTGCCATGCGGCCCGACTGTATTATTCTGGACGAGTCCACCGCAATGCTGGACCCCATTGGCCGGGACAAGGTGATGCGGACCGTGCAGAAGCTGAACCGGGAGTTTGGCATTACCGTGGTTATGATTACCCATTATATGGAAGAGGCCGTGCTGGCCGACCGGGTGCTGGTAATGAACGGCGGCCATGTGGTGCTGGAAGGCACCCCCAAGCAGGTGTTTGCCGACGCCGAGCGCATTCGCGGCTATAAGCTGGATGTGCCCCAGGCCAAAGAGCTGTGCGACGCTTTGCGCCAGGAGGGAATTGATCTGCCCGCCGACCTGATCGACACCGACGAGTGCGCCGAGGCTTTGGCCCGGCTTTTGGGTGCAAAAGTGTGACAATACAGGCGGACGGCGAGCTTTTGCCGCCGAGCCGCGGGAGGAATAGCATGTCTGCAATCATCAAAACAGAAAACCTGCGCTATGTATACGGCGCGGGCCTGCCCGGCGCCACCGTTGCGCTGGACGGCATTGACCTTTCCATTGAACAGGGCGAATTTGTGGGGGTCATCGGCCCTACCGGGTGCGGAAAATCCACCCTTATTACCCATTTTAACGGCTTAAACCGCCCCACCGAGGGCAAAATTTTCATCGACGGCACCGATATTTGGGCAAAGCCCGAAGCCATCCGCCAGTACCGGTTTTTGGTGGGGCTGGTGTTCCAGTACCCGGAATACCAGCTGTTCGAGGAAACGGTGGAAAAGGATATTGCCTACGGGCCGCGTAATATGGGCCTTTCTGCCGCCGAGGTGGAAGAGAGGGTTATGCAGGCCGCAGCCTTTGTTGGCCTTGCCCCCGAAACCATGAAGCGCTCGCCGTTTGAGCTTTCGGGCGGGCAGAAGCGCCGGGTGGCCATTGCGGGCATTCTGGCCATGCGCCCGAAGGTGCTGGTGCTGGACGAGCCCGCCGCCGGGCTGGACCCGGAAGGCCGGGAGATGATTTTAAGCCAGATTAAGAAATTCCATAAAGAGACCCACACCACGGTGGTGCTGGTTTCCCATTCCATGGAGGATATTGCCAAATACGCCGACCGGGTGCTGGTTTTGCAGGCCGGCAAGGTGGCCATGTACGACACCACCGAGCGGGTTTTTGCCCGCGCGGATGAACTGGTCCAGCTGGGGCTTTCGGTGCCGCAGGTGACGAAAATTTTCTTAAAAATGCGGCAGCTGGGCGTCAATGTGCCGGCCGATGTGTATACGGTGAAATACGCCAAGGAACGCATTTTGGAAGCTTTGGCCGCCGGAAAGGGGGCAGGGCAATGCTGAGAGATATCACCATTGGCCAACACTTTCCGGGCAATTCCATTGTGCACCGCATGGACCCGCGGGTGAAGCTTATTTTAACTTTGGCCTATATTGTGGTTTTGTTTGTAGGGTCCAATCCGTTGGGGCTCTTCCTGTCGGCTGCTTTTTTGGTGCTGGCCTACCGGGTTTCGCAAATTCCGTTTAAGCTTATTACCAAAAGCTTAAAGCCCATTTTGCCCATTGTGCTGTTCACCGCGCTTTTAAACCTGTTTTTTGTGCAGGGCGAGGTGCTTTTTCGGCTGTGGGTTTTCACCATTACCCGGGAAGGGGTCTACAATGTAGCCATATTGGTGGTGCGCATTATCTGCCTGATTGCGGGCACCAGCCTTTTGACCTATACCACCAGCCCCATTCTGCTGACCGACGCGCTGGAGCAGCTTTTGCGCCCGTTTGCCAAACTGCACCTGCCGGTGCACGAATTGGCCATGATGATGACCATTGCGCTGCGGTTTATTCCCACCCTGATTGAAGAGACCGACAAAATTATGTCGGCCCAGAAGGCCCGCGGGGCCGAACTGGATACTGGAAGCCTAAGCCAGCGGCTGCGGGCTTTGGTGCCGGTGCTTATTCCGCTTTTTATTTCGGCTTTTCGCCGCGCCGACGAGCTTGCCATGGCCATGGAATGCCGCTGCTACCACGGCGGTGAAGGACGCACCCGGCTGACCGTGCTGCGGGTGGGCGGCCAGGATGTGGGCGTGTGCGTGTTCTGCACGGTTTACTTTGCGCTTATCTGCGTTTCGGCCACGCTGCTGGCCTTTTTGCCGGTATGAGCCGGCATATTCGCCTGTGGCTGCAGTTTGACGGCACGGCCTACCATGGCTGGCAGGTGCAGGCAAACGGGGTGACCGTGTCGCAAACGGTGCAGGATGCCATTGAAGCGGTGTGCGGCCGGCGCGAGGCGCTGAAAGGCTGCAGCCGCACCGACGCAGGGGTACATGCTTTGCGGTATGCCGCCAGCTTTTTTACCGAAAGCGCCATCGCCTGCCAAAAGCTTCCGTTGGCGCTGAACGCGCATCTGCCGGCGGATATTCGGGTGCTTTCGGCCGAGCAGGTGGAGGAGAATTTTCATCCCCGCTACCAGGCCAAAAGCAAAACCTACCTGTACCGGTACTGGAACAGCCCCGTGGCAAGCGCCTTTGAGCAGGAGCGGTATGCCTGGCGGGTCAATGCGCCGCTGGACCATGCGGCCATGGACCATGCCTGCCGCCTGTTTGAGGGCGAGCATGACTTTGCAGGCTTTATGTCGGCGGGCAGCGCCATTGCACTTTCCGGCGGCAGTACCCGGCGCCATGTGTACCGTGCAAGGGTAGAGCGTGCGGGCAGCGAGCTGCGTTTTTTTGTAACGGCCAACGGGTATTTATATAATATGGTGCGCATTATGGCCGGAACACTGGCCCAGGTGGGCACCGGCAAGATGGATGCCGCCGGCGTGCAGGCAGCGCTGGATCAGGCGCAGCGCAGCCTGGCTGGCCCCACGGCGCCGGCCGGAGGATTATTTTTGTTTGGGGTAGAATACTGAATAGAAGGCAGAACCTTTTAAGGCTGCCGGTGGGGAGGTGAGCAGAATGGAACAGGACCCTAAGCGCGGGCAAGGCGAAGAAAAGCGCCGGCGTGCGCCCAAAAGCGATATGCCCCGCATTGAGCAGATTCGCCGGAAAAAACGGGAAAAAAGGCTGCGGGCAGCTGCTGTGCTGGTTTTGGTGCTGGCAGCCATTTTGGCTTATCTGGGCGGACTTTTGGCTCCCTCCATCAACTTTTTTTCAAACCTTTTGGATTCGGCCCGCATTGCGCTGAGCCCCGGCGAGGGCTGGCCGCAGAAGATTGAGCCGGACAGCCTTGCCGACGCTTACAGCCTTTCGGGAGGGCTTGCCCTTCTGGATAACAGCGATTTGGTGATGTATTCTTCCACCGGCCGCCAGCTGCGGCGCATTCCGCATGGGTATGCTTCGCCGGCGGTGGCGGTGGGCGGCGCCCGGGCGGTTTTGTACGACCGGGGCGGCACCGACCTGCGGGTGGAGTCCCGCCCCCGTACTTTGCTGACCCGCCAGACCGACTATGCCATTTTGACGGCCGGCTGTTCGGATAACGGTAGCTTCGCGGTGGCAACCCGGGCCGAGCGGTATACCGCCCAGATCACCATCTACGATCCTTCCTTTAACGAGATTTATTTTTGCTATCTGGCGCAGGATATTCCCATGCTTTTGTCCTTTTCCGACAACAGCCGGTATCTGGCCGCGGCCTGCATGGATGTGGAGGGCGGCTCATTTGGCTCCCGCATTCACCTGTATGATACCCACTCCACCGAAGCGGGGGCAGTGTTCCGGGTAGATGCACTGCCGCTGCAGATGATCTGGCTGTCGGATGCAAGCCTTTTGGTGGTGACCGACAGCTTTGCTGCGGTGTACAATACCGCAGATGGCGCCGAAACCGCCCGCTACAGCTATGGCGGCGAAAGCCTTTTGTATGCCGACAGCTACCGGGGCAATCTGGCTTTGTGCTTTGGAGACGAAAGCCGTCATTCGGTATCCCGCGCGGTTGTGGTGGACCAAAACATGCAGCTTTTGGCGCAGTTTGACCTGGGGTATGCAGTGCGAGATATTCTGCTTACCAGCGCCCATTTGGAAATTTTAGGGCGCGACGAGGTGCGTCAGTACGACCTGACCGGCGTAAATACCGGCACATTGGCGCTGGATGATGAGGGCGAGTTTTTGGTGCGCGGCAAAAAGACCTACTGCGTTACAGCCAAAGAAATTTTACAATTGTCTTATTAAAATGCCATATTTTGGTGGTATACTAATTAACTGACCGCGCAGAACCTGCGCGCAGAAAATGGGGGGCCTATGTTATTGACACCTGCGCTGATATTGGACATTCTGCTGTTGGGTATTTTAATTTTGTCGGCTTTGTTCGCCTGGAAACAGGGGTTTGTCAGCACCTTAATTGAACTGGGCGGAACGGTGGTTTCGCTGGCAGTGTCCTATTTGGCGGTAAATAAGCTTACCCCACAGCTGTTTGAACAGTTTTTCAAAAGCGGGCTGATCGCCAAAACCCACGAGGTATTGGTGAACGGCGAGCAGGGCACTGTGCAAACCATGCTGGAAGGGATTGCATCGTTTTTGCCCAAAAGCCTGGCCGACCAGTTATTGGGCAACGCCAGCGCCCAGCTGGACCAGCTGGTAAATGCCAACGCGCCCAATATGGCCGAACAGGTGGTGCAAACGGTTATTATGCCGCTTATTTTGCCGCTGATTTCGGTGGTAGTGTTCTTTGTAACATTTGCTTTGTGCAACCTTTTGGTGCGGCTGGCCCGGGCGGCTTTTGCCAACCTGAACCGGGTGCCGCTGGTGGGCGGTGCAAACCGGGCCTTTGGGCTTGTGCTGGGGCTTGTGCTGGGGGCGATGCGCATTATGCTGGCCCTTTGCGTGGTGTGGGCTGTGCAGGTGGTGCTCGCTTCAGACACCAATTTGCTGGAAACCAGCTTTTTCTATAGCCTGTTTGCGGGGTTTGACCCGTTTATCTGACCGCAAACCCCGTTTTGCGGCATTTCCGGAAAGGATGATGAGACCTGATGTTATGTGTCAGATGCAAAAAACGCCCGGCAGTGGTGTTTGTGCAGCGGATGGAAGGCGGCGAGGCCAAAAGCGAAGGGTACTGCATGACCTGTGCCAAGGACCTTGGGATCAAGCCGGTGGATGATTTAATGAAGCAGTTTGGCATTTCCGGGGAGGACCTGGAAAACATGGAAAACCAGATGATGAACCTGATGCAGTCGGGGGACGCGGAAGGGATGGAACTGGACGGGCAGGATGAAGGGGAGGAGAGCGATTTCACCCCAGGTGGAAACGCCACCTTCCCGTTTAAAATTTTCCAGAACATGGCCAAAATGAACCCGCAGGACGCGGAATATACCCCGCTGGATGGGGACAAAACGGCCGGGCAGGACCAAAAGAAGGACCCCCGCGCCAAAGAAAAGGGCAAAAAGCGCCAGTTTTTGGACAAATACTGCGAAAACCTCACCGAAAAGGCCCGCGACGGCCGGCTGGACCGCATTATTGGCAGAGATAAGGAAATTTACCGCACCGTGCAGATTTTGTGCCGGCGCCAGAAAAATAACCCCTGCCTGATCGGCGAAGCCGGCGTGGGCAAAACCGCCATTGCCGAAGGCATTGCGCTGCGCATTGCCGAAGGAAAGGTGCCGGGCCTTCTGCAGGATAAGGAGATCTATCTTTTGGACCTGACCGCGCTGGTGGCAGGCACCCAGTTCCGCGGCCAGTTTGAAAGCCGGGTAAAGGGCCTTGTCAGCGAGGTAAAGGCGGCCGGCAATGTTATTTTGTTTATTGACGAAATTCACAACATTACCGGCGCGGGCGATTCCGAAGGCGCCATGAACGCCGACAATATTTTAAAGCCCGCCCTCTCCCGCGGGGAAATTCAGGTGATTGGTGCAACCACCTTTGCCGAGTACCGCAAATATATCGAAAAAGATCAGGCGCTGGAGCGCCGGTTCCAGCCGGTCAAGGTGGAGGAGCCCTCCATCAGCGATACGGTGCAGGTGCTTTTGGGCATTAAGGAATATTATGAAAACCACCACCATGTAAAGCTTTCGCCCCAAATTGTGGAGCAGGCAGTGCGGATGAGCGAGCGGTATATTACCGACCGTTTTCTGCCCGATAAGGCGATTGACCTGTTGGATGAGTCGGCTGCTTGCTGCAGCCTGCGCCACCCGGAAATTACCCAGTATATGAAACTGGCCAATCGCCTGAAAGCGCTTTCGGAGGAAGAACAGGAGCTTTCCGCCAAGGAGGAAAAATCGGACGCCGATTATGAAAAGCTGGCCGAACTGAAAAGCGAGCAGATTCGCCTGGAAGAAGAGCGCGGTCAGCTGGAACAGCAGGTCCGGGAAATTCAGGTGGAGCCGTCGGATGTGGCCAAGGTGGTGGAGCTTTGGACCGGTATTCCGGCCGCAAAAATCCAGCAGTCGGATTTTATGAAGATCAACTCGCTGGAGCAGGAGCTGAAAAAGAAGATTATCGGCCAGGACGAGGCGGTGGAGCTGGTGGCAAAGGCCATCAAGCGCAGCCGGGCCAACATTTCCGGCCGCCGCCGGCCGGCCAGCTTTATTTTTGTGGGCCCCACCGGCGTGGGCAAAACCGAACTGGTGAAGCAGCTGGCCAGCCAGCTGTTCGACACGGTGGAACCGCTTATTCGGCTGGATATGTCGGAATTTATGGAAAAGCATACGGTTTCCAGGCTGATTGGCTCGCCCCCGGGCTATGTGGGGTACGACGAAGCCGGCCAGCTGACCGAAAAGGTGCGCCGCCGGCCGTACAGCGTGGTGCTGTTTGACGAGATTGAAAAAGCACACCCCGATGTGATGAATATCCTTTTACAGATTCTGGACGAGGGCAAAATTAACGACGCCCAGGGCCGCACCGTGAACTTTGAAAACACAGTTATCTGTATGACCAGCAATGCGGGTTCCAGTGACCGGGTGGGCCAAACCGGGTTTGGCAAAACGGTGTCGCAGCTGAACCGGGAAAAAATGACCCGGGCCCTTTCGGAATTTTTGCGCCCGGAATTTATTGCCCGTGTGGACGAAGTGGTTTGTTTTGAACCGCTTGGCGAGGAACAGCTAAAAAAGATTGCCGCGCTTACTTTGGACGAATATGTGCAGCCGCTTGCAGCCCAGGGCTGTACGCTGCGGTATACCCCGGCCGGGCTGCAGGCCCTGTGCCAGGCAGCTGCCGGCGGCAAATATGGCGCCCGGGACCTGCGCAGGGTTATTCGCAAGCAGGTGGAAGATGTAATTGCCGCAAAAATTGTGGCAAACGACCCCGAGCGGGAATTTGTGGTGGACGCCGAGGACGGGAAAACTGTGGTGCGCGCTTTGTGACTTGACAAATCGTTATACAATTGGGTATAATAATAGTCGCCCTGGAACACAGGGCGACAGTTCTGCAGATATAGTTTAGTGGTAAAACCCCAGCCTTCCAAGCTGGTTATGCGGGTTCGATTCCCGCTATCTGCTCCAAAAGAAAAGGTCATCCGTAAGGATGACCTTTTCTTTTTAGGCGCACCTGCCGGGTGGCTTTGCCTTTGCCTTTGCGGAATAAATGTTTTGTGGGAACAGGCTGCTCCCCATGCCAGGGTTTTGGCCCGTTTTCTAAATACGGTTCATGAAAAATGCTGCACAATAAGCTTTTTTATCGCGCAATGGCGGCGAAGGAATATTCGGTTACCCATTTTTTATCATGGCTGATCGGCTCTGTTATGGTTGCAAATGCACCCGATGATTTGCATAAAAGGACGGTTTGTCCGGTAAATGGGCTTATAAAAAAGTAAACTGATGTATTGGCTTTTTTCGATTTGAGGTGTATACTGCCAATAAATCGAAAAAATAAATTTGAATGAGGTGAAACAATGCGTGACCATGCTGCGGATGCAAAGGTTTTTAAAGCATTTTGTGATGGAAACCGTCTGCAAATTCTGGAACAGCTTCGCAGCGGCGAAAAATGCGCTTGTGTGCTGCTGGAAAAGCTGCAGATCAGCCAGTCCACCTTATCTTACCATATGAAAATTTTGTGCGATTCCGGCGTTGTGGTAGGCCGTGCAGAAGGCAAATGGACCTATTACCAGATTAGCAGCCAGGGCAGTGCATATGCCCAGGAGCTGCTGCGTGTTTTAACCGAAAAAAATGGATAAGGGGTAAACGGTTTGTTTAGGCTGCCCTCAAAAAGCCATCGGTGGAGCGATGGCCTTTTTAAAGAATGTCAAATCGAAAAAATTAGAACTATATATTGGGTGTAAGGAGAACATGGTATGCAAGCAATTCGGATGTTTTGGCTATTTGTGGAAGATCAGGTTTTGGGAATGAAGTGGCTGAATGTTTTAATAGGAGATATACTGACCGCTGTGGGGGGCAGCTGGAGGGCACATTTGGCGGTGCGCTGCAGTTTTTTATCTACGACACCCTTAAAATTTTCCTTCTGCTTTCGGTGCTGATTTTTGGTATTTCCTATATCCAAAGCTATTTTCCGCCCGAGCGCACCAGGAAAATTCTGGGTCGGTTTCATGGAATAGGGGCTAACATCATAGCGGCTTTGCTGGGTACGGTAACCCCCTTTTGTTCCTGCTCTTCCATTCCCATCTTCATGGGGTTTACCAGTGCAGGCCTGCCGATAGGCGTAACCTTTTCCTTTTTAATTTCCTCCCCCATGGTGGATTTGGGTTCACTGGTGCTTTTAATGAGCATATTTGGCATGAAGGTTGCCGTTGTGTATGTGTTTTTTGGTTTGGTTATTGCCGTTATCGGCGGTACCCTGCTGGAAAAAATGCACATGGACCAGGATGTGGAAGACTTTATTAAAAATGCGCCCCATATGGAAACAGAAGGCCAAACCCTGACGCAAAAAGACCGGGTGCAGTTTGCCAAAGAACAGCTTTTGGCCACCATCCGAAAGGTTGCGGTTTATATTTTGGTTGGGGTAGGCATCGGCGCGTTTATTCACAATCTGGTACCCCAGCAGTGGGTGGAAACCATTCTGGGCAGCAATAATCCTTTTGCGGTTATTTTGGCTGCATTTGTGGGCATACCCATGTATGCCGATATTTTTGGCACCATTCCGGTGGCAGAAAGTCTGCTTTACAAGGGTGCAGGCCTGGGCACGGTTTTGTCCTTTATGATGGCTGTTACCACCCTGAGCCTGCCTTCCATTATTATGTTGAAAAAAGCAGTAAAACCAAGGCTGCTGGCTGTTTTTATTGGAATTTGTACCGTGGGCATTATTCTGGTGGGGTATCTGTTCAACGCCATCCAGTTTTGGCTTGTTTGAAAAAGTGCTAAAAACGGAAAATGGCCGCTGTGTTTTGCATGCGGCGCATCTTGAAAAAGGGCTGCACTGTAAAAAAACGGGCAGCAAGGGTTTTGTAAAAATCAATATAGCCAGGCAGATTGTACCTTCTGACGGCAGGTTTATGATAAAAATACAGGGAGGTATTTATAATGGCATTGTTTGGTTTTGGCAAAAAGCAAAAGGAAGAGGGACTGCCAGCCGCCTGCCAGTGCGGCGGCTGCACAGCGCAGAAAGATGCTTGCCGGCAGGAGCAAAAGGAAAAGGACTGCTGTGGCGGTGCATGGAATATTCGGGTTTTGGGCACAGGCTGCGCCGCCTGCCATGCCCTGCTGGAAAACACCAAAAAGGCTGTGGCGCAGATAGGGCTTGAAGCAACGGTGGAATATGTGACCGATATGGGCAAAATTGCACAGTATGGTGTTATGCAGCTTCCCGCCTTAGTGGTGGACGGGAAGACATCAGTAGTGGGAAAAGTTTTAAAACCCCAGGAGATTGCTGCTATTTTAAAAAAACAAAACAGGTAACAGTTGGCCGTAAAATAACACGGCACAACCGGTTAGCCGCCCGCATTTGTCTGCATAAAAGCAGAAGCGGGCGGCTATTTTTTTGCTGCCGTTTTACAAAAAACGGCACGCGTTGACAAAATGCGGCTTGCAGGACAAAATATCTCTATTAGATATGTTGGAGGCCGGTATGGAGTACCTAATTTTAGGCCTGCTGATTCTTTCGCCGATGATAGGGTATCAGCTGCAGCAGTTTATTAAAAAAAATCTTGCACTTATCTGTTCGCACAGTGCGGGAAGTGTACAAACGGCCCTTTCCAAGCTGGAGAAAGAGGGGAAAATAGCCGCACAAACAGCCGCACAGGATAAGCGGCGCAAAAAAGTGTTTACCATTACCGATGCTGGCCGCAATGCTTTTTCGGTGTGGGTGGCAAGCCCTATGCAGGCAGGGTAAAAAATATGGAACTGGCCCGCCTGTTCTTTGCCGGGCTGGCACAGCCGCAGCAGCGCATTGCCGCCATTCAAAATTATCTTTCCCAAATGGAAGAAACCCGGTTGGTGCTTTGCGCCATACAGGACAACTGGAACGCGCTGGATTGGAAAACGCCGCCGCCGGATACCGACTGGGCGCAGGTGCTGCGCTTTCAGGGATATACCCTTCAGTACGGTATTGCAGCTGCCGAATTTGAGATAAGCTGGTACCGCCAGTTGCTTAAAAAATTGGAGGAACAGCCATGAATATTTTGGTTTTAAACGCCAGCCCCAAGGGCAACTACTCCACCACCGTGCACACCGCGCTATACCTGCAGGCGCTGCATCCGGAGCATACCTTTACCTTTATACCGGTGGGTCAGCGGATCAAACAGTATGAAAAAGACTTTGCTTCGCTGCGAAAAGAGCTTTTGCAGGCCGAGCTTATTTTGTTCTGCTATCCGGTATACACCTTTATTGCACCCTACCAGCTGCACCGGCTGATTGAGCTGATTAAGGCAGACGGTGTGGACCTTTGTGGAAAATTTGCTTCGCAGATTACCACATCCAAACACTTTTATGATGTGACAGCCCACCGCTATGTGGAGGAAAACTGTTTGGACCTGGGGCTGAAGGTGGTGCGGGGGCTTTCGGCAGATATGGACGACCTGTTGACCGCACAGGGCCAAAAAGAAGCCGAAAACTTTTTTAAGCAGCTGATATTCTGCTGCGAGCATGGTTTTTTTGAGGCGCCTTTGCCCAGGGTGCCTAAAAAAGAGCGGGCAGTTTACCGGCCGGTGCTGCCCACGGTGCCCAAAAGCAAAGAAAAAGATGTGGTTATTGTTACCAACTAAGCCCCCGATGATGAAAATTTGCAGAATATGATTGCGGATTTTCGCGCAGCCCTGCCTTTTGAAAGCAGGGTGGTAAACCTGCGGGATTTTCCGTTTGCAGGGGGATGCCTGGGCTGCTTTGGCTGCGCAGTCACCGGAAAATGCGTTTATCAGGACGGCTTTGATGAATTCCTGCGTACGAAGATTCAAACGGCCGATGCCTTTGTGTATGCTTTTACCATTTGTGACCATTACACCCATTCCAGTTTTAAATGTTATGATGACCGGCAATTCTGCAATGGCCACCGCACGGTTACACACGGAACACCCATTGCCTACCTGATCAGTGGTGACTACCGGTACGAAAGCAACCTGCGGATGATTTTGGAAGGGCGCAGCGAGGTGGGCGGCAACTATTTATGCGGCGTTGCAACTGACGAAATAAACCCGGCGGCCGATATTCAGAACCTGGCGGATAGCCTGGTATTTGCTTTGCAGAACAAGCTGTCCCGGCCGGCCAATTTTTACGGTGTGGGCGGCATGAAAATTTTCCGCGACCTTATTTACACCATGCAGGGAATAATGAAGGCGGACCACCAGTTTTATAAACAGCACGGAATTTATGATTTTTTGCAAAAACAGAAAAAGCGCATTTGGCAGATGAAACTGGCAGGCGCGCTGCTTTTGGTGCCATCCGTACAAAAAAAGATGAAGGGGCAGATGAACCGGTATATCATAAGCCCTTACGAAAAGGTTATAAACCAAGTAAAGGAGCGGTGCAAAAATGGCGTTTCGGCAGATTGACCGGGAGCACTGGGCCCGGAAGGAATATTTTGACCACTATTTTTCCCAGGTTCCCTGTACATACAGTGCGGTGTTTCGGCTAAACCTTACCAACCTAAAAAAGCAGGGGCAAAAGCTGTACCCAACCATGCTGTACCATATTGCCGCCCAGGTAAACAGCCAGGAGGAGTTTCGAACGGCGCTGGACAGCGAAGGAAGATTGGGGGTCTATGACCAGATACACCCGTGTTACACCATCTTCCATAAGGAAAATAGCACATTTTCAAACCTTTGGACCGAATACACGCCAAATTACGAGGCCTTTTGCGAAGCATACCGTAAGGATATGGCCCAATATGGCCCAAATTTAGGGCTAGAGGCCAAGCCGAACCTGCCACCCAATACCTTTCCGGTTTCTATGTTTCCGTGGGCCAGTTTTGAAGGCTTTAACCTGAACCTGCAAAAAGGGTATGATTATTTGCTGCCCATCTTCACCATGGGAAAATACTTTGAAGAGGGGGATAAAACCCTACTGCCGCTGGCAATTCAGGTACACCATGCAGTGTGTGACGGCTTTCACCTGTGCCGTTTTGTGTGTGGCCTGCAGGAACGGCTGGACGGATGAAAAGCCACAGCAAGAAAAAGTGCTTTGGTACTTTGTTTGTAAAAGAAAAGTTTCTTCCTTTTAGGCTGCACGGCAAAAAAGCACCGGTTTTTACCTTGTGTGAGCTCTTTGCGGCGGTAAGCCTTTAAATAACCGTCAAAGAAGCCTGCAGTTTTTTGTACTGCTATAAAAACCGGGCCTTTTGGGTGTAAAGCTGTTTTTAAAATGTGGAATACAAAAAATAAAAAAGACAAAGCAAGCCGTAGCGGTTTGCTTTGCCTTTTTCTATTTATAGTTTGTGTACGAAAAAGCCGTGGCCTAAAACCATCGCTTTATGATAAAAGATAGCGTTAGGTAAAATTTGCAAGCGCCGGCAGGCTTTGCTTTTTGAACCCCAAAAGACAGGCTTGAAGGTAAATCAATATTAAGGTTAAAGAAACCTTAGCAAAACAAACTGCGCAGCAGAGAAAAGTTTTGAGAAAACATTTTTGTGACCTCAGCTTTTTTGGTATTCTTGTGCAAGCTGTTGCAAAAACGCCTCGTCGGCATAAGAAGTGGGGTCCACCGCCTGGCCGTCTTGCAGCAGAATCAAACACAGATGCGGCCCGGTGGAATTTCCGGTCGAACCTACATAACCGATCAGCTGCCCGGCGCGGACCTCGTCTCCCTCTTCTACCACCAGGGAGGAGCAATGGGTGTAAAGGGCTTGGCTGCCGTCTGCATGGTCCACCTGGCACCAGATACCATAACCGGTACTGCCGTAGTTGGTTTGGCTTACTACTCCATCGCAGGCGGAATAGATGGGGCTGCCCACGGCGGCGACAAGGTCAATGCCGGGGTGATCTTCCCCAAAAGTGCGGCTGATACGGGTAAAGTCCTCTTCCAAAAGCGGAAACTGCAGATAGAGCGATTCGCCGGCACTGTCGTTTGCAGGGAGAAGGGCGGGGGAAGAGGCGGCAGTTTCGCTTTCCAGTTCGGCATCTGCACTTTGCGGCTGGCTGGCCGAAGGGGAAGAAGGGTCAGCTTCCGAGCTGGGCTTTGCGGCTGCCTGCGAGGAGGCAGGCAGGCTGTCGTTGCTTTGGTCTGCAGAAGAAGAGGGCAGCTGAGACGATTCATTGGGTGTTTTTTTATGGTCCCAGGAACAGGCGACCAGGCTGCCGGCCAGCAATACCAAAATGGCCAAAACAGCAAGTAAAGGCCGCATTCTGTGCCGAGGGCGCTGGTCCAAAACGGCACTTATGCGTTTTTTAAGCGGTTTTGCACCGCCTGAAAAACCGGTAAGGAATCCATTGGCCTGCCCATTTGCAGCCACTGTTTGCAAAAGGGTCATGCCGTAGGCCTGCCGGCGGTAAAGGGGCTGCCCGTCCAGCACCCTCTCGTCGCAGGCAATCTCCAAATCCTGCAAAGCAGCTTTATACATCAGCCACACAAGCGGGTTAAACCAACAGATGGAACAGGCGGCCCAAAACAGCCATTTGCAGGCCAGGTCTCTGTGGCGGTAATGGGTGGCTTCATGGGCCAAAATTAAATCCAAATTTTCAGAAAGCGGCGTATTTAAGCCAAAATAAAGGGCAGGACGCCACAACCCCGCCAGGGCAGGACTTGCCAGGAGGGGAGTTGTGTAAACCGGCAGCTGCCGGCCAAAGGCTGCCTTGACCTGTGCGGTGATGGAAGGCTGCAAAACCGGCTGGCGCTGGGCTGTAAGCTTGCGGCTGAATAAAAGCCAAAAGAAAACCCGACCAAAAAATAAAGCTGCTGCAACCCCAGCCCACACGAAAGCTGCAAGCTGCCAAAGATGCCCCAAGTTTATGCCGGTATACAAGGCCTGCCCGGCGGCGGCAGCGGCGGGGGCGCCACTAACCTGCGCGGCTGCCTGCTGGGGCAATATGCCTGCTGCAGGATTGGGGGTGCCGGCTGTGACAAGCGGCATGCTGGATGCGGCAAAGGGTAAGCCTGGCAGCGCGGCCAGCACCGGCGCCTGAAACGGCAGCACGCAGCGCAGCGCCAAAACAATCCAGCAGCCGCGGAAAAACCGGGCCGAGATAACCGGTAAACGCTGGCGCAGCCATAAAAGCAGCATAATCAGCACCGATACCCAAAGCAGAATGGAAAGCAGTGTGTAAAACCGGTCAAGTAACATGGTTTTCACCCGCCTTTTGAATCATTTGGGCAATTTCGGCCAGGTCCTGGTCGGTCAGCTGGCCGCATTCCACCAGCGAAGCTACCATCTGCTTGGCAGAATTTTGGTAGTACCGGCTGAGCAGGCTGCTGGTTTCCTTGCGGCGATATTCTGCCTGGGAAACCAACGCCCGGTACAGCGTAAACCGGCCTTCCCGGCTGCATTCCACAAAACCTTTCTGTTCCAGCCGGCTTAAAAGGACCTTTAAGGTGGAAAGGGTCCACTGCTTTTGGGCGCTGACCTCCTGCCACAGCTGTGCGGTGCGCACAGGCTGGGTGTGGCGCCACAGGCACAGCATGACCTCCAGCTCCGACTCGGGCAGAGTAATGGGGTGTGTCATAACCAGGCTCCTTTCAAAAGACAAAACATTCAGCTACATTTGTCGCTGAAAAGAGGATACCATATTGAGTTACAAATGTCAATGAATTTTTTTCACTTTCAGGTCGGCATAAAAAGGCCGAATGCAAAACGCTTTTGCCGGAAAGAAAGGGTGGCCGTGGTATGTAAAACACAAAAGCAACCGTTGCCCCAAAACCTTGGCATAAACAGCAAAAGCAAAACCGGCCGCTGCCCGGCAAAGAAAGGTTTTATTCGGTTTTGCCCGCTGTTGAAAGGCCTGCAGCCAAAATGGCAGGTTTTGGCGCTGCCAAAGCCCGCCATTAAAAAAGCGCATAAGCAGCAGGGCGCATAAAAAAGCCGCCGGCAAGGCAAAGGGCCAAAAGCCTTTTGCCTTTGCCGAGCGGCTATTTTAAAGCAAGGCGGCGCAAAACGCAGCCCAAAATCGTGTTACACCACCTGGAACAGGTAGAATTTTAAGTAGTTTGTCTCCTCCACATTCCACAAAATGGGGTGGTCAGGGGCCTGCTGGCGGGCTTCCAGCTGGCGCAGCTGCACACCGGCGTCGGCCGCGGCGCTTTGCAGCATGCGGCAAAAAAGTGCCTCGCTTGCAAAATGGGAGCAGGAGCAGGTGGCCAAATACCCACCCCGGGGCAGAAGCTTCATGGCCCGCAGGTTAATTTCCTTATAGCCGCGCAGTGCGCTGTCAATGGTTTTGCGGGATTTGGTAAAAGCGGGCGGGTCCAAAATAATAAAGTCATACGGGTGTCCGCCGCCGGCTTCCAAACGGGGCAGCAGGTCGAACACATTTTCGGCCAAAAAATCCATTCGGTCGGCAAGGCCGTTGCGCAGCGCGTTTTGGCGGGCCAATTCCACCGCCGCCTGAGATACATCTACTGCCGTAACATGCTCGGCGCCGCCCTTTGCGGCATTCAGCGCGAAGGAACCGGTATGAGTAAAACAGTCCAGCACCCGCTTGCCGCGGGCAAGCTGTGCCACCGCCTGCCGGTTATATTTTTGGTCCAGGAAAAAACCGGTTTTCTGGCCGTTTTCAAAATCCACCAAATAGCGCACGCCGTTTTCGCAAATTTCGGTTACGGTTTTGCTGGGGGGCATCTGGCCGGCAATGGGAAACCAGCCTTTGCCCTCGCTCAGGCCTTCCCGCAGCCGCAGCGCCACATCGTTGCGCTCAAAAATGCCCGCAATTTTTATCCCGTCCGCCTGCAAAATTTCCAAAAGCGCGGCAAAAAGCATGGGCTTAAGGCGCTCTATTCCAACCGATAAGGTTTGGGTTACCAGTACCTCTTCAAAACGGTCCACTGTAAGGCCGGGCAAAAAGTCTGCCTCGCCAAAAACAATGCGGCAGCAGCTAAGCTCTTCCGGGCGCAGCACAGCCTTGCGGTAGTCCCACGCATACTGCAGCCGCCTTTTCCAAAAGGCCTGGTCAAACCGGTCGTTGGCATTGCGGGAGAAAAGGCGCACCCGAATGCGGCTTTCGGCACTGTAAAAGCCGGTGCCGATATAGCGGCCCTTTTCGGTTACCACATCCACCAGGCCGCCGTTTTCGGCAGGAGGTGCGGGCAGCACCGAAAGAACCTCGCCTTCGTACACCCACGGGTGGCCGGCGGCAAGGCTGCGCTGTGCTTTGGGGGTAACGGTAACCTGCGGGTAGGCTCTTGCTTGTTTCATGCACAAATCCTTTCGTATAAGGGGGTATGTAAAATGTGTGGTTAAATGCACGCAAAGCAAAACAGTTTACCTGCGTGCAGGCAAAAATGCTGCAAAATATGCCAGCGGCAAAAGTTAAAGATTTTGGCGCAGTACCCGGCAGGGGTTGCCGCAGGCTACCACCTGGCTGGGAATGGAATGGGTGACTACACTGCCCGCACCAATAACGGTATTGTCCCCGATGGTGACGCCGGGCAGCAAAATAGCCCCTCCGCCAATCCACACATTGTTGCCAATGGTTACCGGCGCGGTGATGGTTTCACAAAAGGCAAAGCCGCCTTCCGGCAAAGGGTGGGAAAAACGCTGGGCTGGGTTCAGCGGGTGGTAGGAGGTATAGATCTGCACATTGGGGGGTAATGAGCGCATTGTCGCCAATGATAATGCGGTTATCGTCCAGAAAGGTACAGTTCATGTTTACTTCGCGGTTGTTGCCAAACTGGATATTATCGCCGTAATCCACATAAAAGGGTGGCGTGATCCAAAGGTTTGCACCGTGCTTGCCTCAAAGCAGGTCCAAAATGCGTTCTTTTTCGGCCAAATCAGCCGAAGGGATTTGGTTATAAGTGCGCACCAGGTCCTTGGCAAGGTGCCAGCGCGCCAAAAGCTCTGGGTCGGAACAGTCGTAAGGCAGGCCAGCAAGCATTTTTTCCCGTTCTGTCATAGAAAAAACTCCTTTTAAAACGGTGTGCAAAAGGCCCTATTTGGCAGCGGTTTATCAGCGAATAAAATTGGTGGAAATTTTTGCTTCCGGCTCGGGCGGAAGAATATGGGCGCTGCGGCCTGCTTCTATTAAACGCATCAGCCAGGTCATTTCGTCGGCCAGCGTGCGCAGAATCTGCAGCCCCTCCTTGTCCTGCAAAACCTCGGCGGGGGTATTTCCATGCACCATGTTCCAATACTGGGACGAAACAATGGGCATGCGGCTGATGGAAAAATACTTATTCAGCTCATCCATGGTAACGGTGGTGCCGGCCCGGCGGGCGCTTACCACGGCGGCCGCGGGCTTATGGGCAAAACGCTCCCGCCTACAGTAAAACAGCCGGTCCAGCGCAGCAATAAGCGAACCGTTTGCCGAAGCAAAGTAAACAGGGCTGCCCACCACAAAGCCGTCTGCTGCGGCAAGCTTGTCGGAAAGTTCGGCCACAAGGTCCTGCTGGACGCACCGGCCAAGCTTTACACAGGCCCCGCACCCGGTGCAGCCGGCCACCGGCTTTGCACCCAGCTGGAAAATTTCGCATTCTACCTCGTTTTGTTCAAACCGGTCGGCCATATGCCGCAAAGCGGTGTAGGTGCAGCCTGCAGAATGGGGGCTGCCGTTCAGCATTAAAACCTTCATATAAAGTCCTCCCTGTTTTGGTGTGCTGCAAAAAATGCAAAGCCTGGTTACTGGCCTCCTAAAATTTCGCCAATCGGGCCGTGGAATACATAGTCCGCCCGCCGGTCGGCAGGGGTGGAGGTTTTATTGATAACCACCAGTTTGTTGCCATGGTAGTAGTCGATTAACCCGGCCGCCGGGTACACCGCCAGCGATGTGCCGCCCACAATCAAAAGATCTGCCCGGGCAATGGCGTTGATTGCACGGGTAAGGGTTACGGTGTCCAACCCTTCTTCGTATAAAACCACATCCGGCTTAATAATGCCGCCGCAGCTGCAGCGGGGAATGCCAGAACTGTCTTTTATGTACCGGGCATCGTACTGTTTGCCGCAGCTGGTACAGTAGTTGCGCAGCACGCTGCCGTGCAGCTCCAGCACATTTTGGCTGCCGGCGGCCTGGTGCAGCCCGTCAATATTCTGGGTAATAACCGCCAAAAGCTTTCCTTCCTGTTCCAGCCGGGCCAGTGTAAGGTGGGCAGAGTTGGGCTTTGCGTTTAAAACCAGCATTTTATCCCGGTAAAATTTGTAAAATTCCTCGGTATGGCTGCAAAAAAAGCTGTGGCTTAAAATGGTTTCGGGCGGAAAATCATAGGTTTGGTGGTACAGCCCATCCACACTGCGAAAGTCCGGAATACCGCTTTCGGTGGAAACCCCGGCCCCGCCGAAAAATACAATGCGATTGCTCGCTTCGATTAGCTGGCGCAGCGTTTTTTCCATGCAAATACCTCCTTTGCGGTGCTGGTTTAGGGTGTTTTGTGCAGGCCGGTTGGCCTTTTTGTTTATTATACTGCAAACGGTCCTGCCGGCGCAAACACCGGGTTGGGGCTACAGGGCGGCTGCCGGGCTTTTTTGCTGCAAAGCCTGCTGCAGCAAAATTTCTTCCAGCCGGCGGGCAGCAGTACCAAGGCGGCGATTTTTTTCCTGCACAAGGCAGATCTGCCGTTGGGGCAAAAAACTGGTAAGCGAAAGCTGTACCAGCCTACCCTGGCTAAGCCCTTCCCGGGCGTAAAAATCGGGTACCAGCCCAATTCCAAGCCCTGCTTCCACCAGGGGTAAAACCTGGTCAGAGGTAGAGGTCTCAACCTCTGGCTCAAAAGGCAGCTGGTAGCGGGCATACCATTCCCGGTACAGGGTGTGGGTGCCGGTACCCGCACCCTGGCATACCAGCGGCAGCCGGGCCAGCTGGCGCGGGGTGAGGGGCTGTTTGATATGCGCCGCCTGCGCCGGGCTGCATACCGCCACATTTTGAAACCGGGTCAAAACGGTGCACTGCAGCCCTTCCGCTGCCTGTATAGGGCTGGTGACCACCGCAAGGTCCACCGTGCGTTTTTGCAAAGCAGCCACCGCCTGCGGGGTGGTGTGGTCCAGTACCCGCAGCCGAATGCCCGGCCAGCTTTCCCCAAACTGCTGCAACACCGGCAAAAGCAGGCCTTTTAGTGCAATTTCGCTGGCGGCAATGGCCACGGTACCGACTTCCAGCTGTAATTCGCGGGCAAGTTCCGCTTCGCCGGCCTGCAGCTGGCTTACTGCGGCGCTAACCCGGGCATATAAAATATGGCCTTCCGGCGTTAGCTCAACCCCCCGGCTGGAACGGGTAAACAGGCTGCAGCCCAGTGTTTGTTCCAGCTTTTTTATTGTGCGGGTCAAATTTGGCTGGCTGGCATAAAGCTGATCAGCCGCTTGGGAAAAACTGCCGCAGCGGGCCACATAGTAGAACACCCGATAAGCGTCATAGCTAATATACATGGCGGCTCCTTCTATATAAAAATGATATAATAATAATATATACTATATATTTTACATGGGGCTTTGACGGTATTATACTATCAAAAGCGGCAGGCGGTCAACCGCCGCGAAAGAGGGGGAAAACATGACAAAAGACCTGACCGTGGGCAGACCGGAGCCGGTACTGTGGCAGTTCTGCCTTCCTTTGTTTGGCAGCATTATTTTCCAACAGCTGTACAACATTGCCGACAGCCTGGTGGCCGGCAAGTTTATTGGCGAAAACGCGCTGGCAGCCGTGGGTAACAGCTACGAGGTTACCTTAATTTTTATAGCCTTTGCGTTTGGCTGCAACATTGGCTGTTCGGTAGTAGTTTCGCGGCTGTTTGGTGCCAAGCAGTATAACCAAATGAAAAGCGCGGTAAGCACGGCCGCCATTGCCAGTGCTATTTTGTGTGCGGCTTTAATGGCCATTGCGCTGCCGGCGTCGCCTTTCTTGCTGCGGCTGATCCAAACCCCGCAGGAAATTTTGGCAGATTCTGAATTGTACCTGGACATTTATGTTCTGGGCCTACCGTTTTTGTTCTTTTACAATATTTCCACCGGCATTTTTTCGGCGCTGGGCGATTCGCGCACTCCGTTTATCTTCCTGGCCATTTCCTCCACCTCCAACATTGCGGTGGATATTCTGTTTGTAGCCGGTTTTGGCATGGGAGTAGACGGTGTGGCCTGGGCCACCTTCCTGTGCCAGGGGGTCAGCTGTGTGCTGGCGGTGCTGGTAGTACTGCGCCGGCTGTCCGGCTTTGCCAAGGGAGAAAAATGTGCCCGTTTTTCCTGGCCTCTTCTGCGGGAAATTGCTACCATTGCTATTCCCAGTACCCTGCAGCAAAGCTTTATTTCGGTGGGCAACATTATTATTCAGGGAGTTATTAACGGGTTTGGCCCCAGTGTAATTGCCGGCTATTCGGCTGCGGTTAAGTTAAATAACCTGGTAATTACCAGCTTTACCACGCTGGGCAACGGTATTTCCAACTACACGGCCCAGAACATCGGTGCGGGTAAGCTGGGGCGCATTAAACAGGGCTACCGGGCCGGCGTAAAAATGGTATGGACATTAAGCTTGCCGCTGTTTGCAGCGTACTTCTTTGCAGGCAGGTATCTTTTGTACCTGTTCGCCAGTGACCCCAATGGTGCGGTTATTGAAGTTGGCATGCAGTTTTTGCGTATTTTGGCGCCGTTTTACTTTGTTATTTCGGTTAAGCTGGTGGCGGACGGTATTCTGCGCGGTGCCGGCTTGATGAACCGGTTTATGATAGCCACCTTTACCGACCTGATTTTGCGGGTGGTGTTGGCGGTTATTCTGGCGCAGGTGTTTGGGCCGGTTGGCATTTGGAGCGCCTGGCCCATTGGCTGGAGCAGCGCGTTTGTTTTAACCCAGATTTTTTACCGGGCAGGCCCCTGGAAGGACGCTGCCGTTGAGCCGGAGACAACCCAAAGTGAATCTAGGCCGGAACATGAGGTGCAAAAAGAACCGGTTGTGTGAGCGCACGGCTTGTACCGTAAACGATTTTGTAATTTGCTGAAAATGAGTTGTGCGGGGAAATACCTTCGTCTTCCCGCTGACGAAAAAACCTCCGCCCCGCACATTTTTTATAAAAAAAGCCGCGCTTTGAAAAGCGCGGCTTTTTATTTAGCAAGCTGCGACGGCAGCAAAATTTATGCAAAACCACAAAGACCAAATGGCTGGCGCAGGCTGCAAAAAACAAACGAAAAAAATGCATTTGGCGCACGGTATAACCGGCAGGCGGTATCCGCGTGCTGAAAACGCCTTTCTTTTAAATGAGGGCAAAAAGAGTATGGATGTACCTTTTCAGCTGTTTTAAGACGCACCGAAAGGTTAAAAGCTTTATAAAAGGGGTGCAAAAGCAGGTTACCCCGGGTTTAGCCAGGCCTTTTTAAGCAGCCCAACCGCGTGGGTGATCTGCTGTGTTTCCAGCGCGCCGTACCCCAAAACCAGAACGGGAAAATTGGGTGAAGCTGCAAGGCGCTGGTAGCGGGAAAGGCCGGTTACCAAAACACCGGCATTTTCTGCCCGCTGGCACAGCTGGCTTTCGCTTAGCCCAAGCTTAAGTGTTGCGGTGAGAAAAAGCCCGGTGTGCAGGCCGCCAAATTCCACCTGGCTGCCAAAGGCGTGCTGCAATGCGCTTACCAGTGCGTCCCGCCGGCGGCGGTATACCCCGCGTGCCCGGTTCAAATGCCGGGCAAAATGGCCGCCGGATAAAAGTTCGGCCAGGGTTTGCTGTTCAAACCGGGAGACGGTGGAAGCATACCCGGCAAAGCGCTGGCGCCAGGCGGCAAGAATATGGGGCGGCAGTACCATATAGCCAATGCGAATGCTAGGGGCAAGGCTTTGGCTGAAGGTGCCAAGGTAGACCACCTGTCCGGTACTGCAAAGCCCCTGCAGGGAAGGAGTTGCGCGGCCGGAAAACCGAAATTCCGAGTCGTAGTCATCCTCTACGATCAGCCGGTCGAGGTCGGCAGCAGCCCAGGACAGCAAAGCGGACCGCCGGCCCATTGGCATAAATGCGCCGGTTGGAAACTGGTGGGAGGGGGTAACATAGGCCACCTGCGCGCCGCTTTCGTACAGCTTGTCCAGCTGTATGCCGCCGGCGTCCACTGGAACCGGCACAGTGACCACCTGGCTGTTCTGCAGAATAACGCCTGTTTTCTGATAGCCGGGGTCCTCTACCGCCACCTTTTTTTCTCGAAGCAGCTGTGCCAAAAGGCCCAAAAGGTATTCAATACCGGCGCCCACTATAATCTGATCCGGCGTGCAGCGCACCGCGCGGTACTGGCTTAGATAGGCGGCAATAGCCTGCCGCAGCTGCAAATCTCCCTGGGCCTGACCGGGCTGTAAAAGAGTTTCCAGGCGGGCCAGCTGCCCGCGTTCAATTCGCGCCCAGGTTTTTGCAGGAAAAAGCCCGGCGTCCATGCCGCGGGTGGAAAATTGCACCCGAAAAGTACTTTCCTGGGGTTCAAAGGCGGGCAGTGCGGCGGTAGAACCTTGTGGCTGGAAAGGAAAAAGCGGTGCAATATCCGCCACAAAGTAGCCGCTGCGGGGTTTTGTTTCAATATAACCTTCTTCCTCCAGCATGGCATAAGCGGTTTCCACTGTGTTACGCGACACCCCCAAGTTGGCTGCCGCGCTGCGCCGGGCAGGCAGCCGCTGCCCGGCGGTAAGCTGGCCGGAGGCTATTTGCTCGGCTAGGCAGGCGTAAATTTGGTAATAAAGTGGTTTGGTGCTTTGAGGATCAAATACCACCGGAATATAATCCATGGATAAACCTCCTGTAAAATGGAAACTGGCCCCATTAAAAAAATAAAAATTGGCAGTTTTAAAGGTGCCAATTATTCGCTACAATGAGGATATTCCATCCCAACCAGATTGTCAAGCGGCAAAGCTTCGGCCGGCCTTTGCGGCAAGGTGAAATCTGTGGCCGAATGGACAAAGAAAAAACGCATATTGGAATGATCTGCGTGAAGGGGGATTTAAAACCATGTCACAAACGGGTATGTGGCTGCTTTTGGCAGTGGTAGCAGCGGCGGTTATCTTGCTAAGCGCTTTGTATAAGCGCCGTTTTACGGTAAAAGAGCTTTCACTGATTGGCATTATGGCGGCGCTGAGCCTGATTGCTTATCTGTTTTTCCGGGTGCCGTTCTACGGCGGTTCTTCGTTTCATTTAGGAAACACCTTTACTGTGCTGGCGGCTTTGCTGCTGGACGGTGTTTCGGGCGGGCTGGCCGGAGCCATTGGCCTTTCTTTGGCGGATGTTTTGGCAGGCGACCCGGGGTACGCCGTTACCACCTTTATTTTAAAGTTTATTATAGGGCTTACAAGCGGTGCGGTAGCCCACCGAGTTTTCCATTTAAAAAAGCTGGCGGCTCAAAAGCAGGGGGGATACCTGTTTAAGGTGACAGTGTCCGCCGCGGCGGGGCTTATTTTAAATGTATTTACCGACCCTATTTTGGGCTATTTTAGAAATGTATATATTTTTGGGCAGCCCTACACCATTGCACAGGCGCTTGTTAAGGTGGCCGGCGGGGTGACATTGGTGAATAGCCTGCTTTCCACCGCCTGCGCGGTTGCTTTGTATTTGGCTGTGCGTCCCGCATTGGAAAAGGCCGGCCTTTTGGAACGGTAACCCCATTGTTTATTGGGCGTAAAAATATGACGCTTTATACCCAAAGCCGAAACTGAAAAATAGGCAGCCTGGCAGTGTAAATGGACTGGGCTTTGCGAAAGTAAAAACAAATACCGCCCACCCTTTTAAAGGGTGGGCGGTATTTGTTGTGAGGAAGGAGAAAGCTTAAATTGCAGGCTGCAGGCGGGCCAAAAGCGCGCGCGCCTGTTCAACCTCTTTCGGGGTGACAAAAATGCGGTATTTGCGCCCACCCTGCTGCGGCAAAGTGGCAATAGGCAGGTCCAGCCGCACCACATATTCAATTTCATGAGCCTCTAAAAGATCCCGCAGCCTTGCCTGATGTTCAGCGGAGGTGGTGGTGAATAATTCCTGTCTGTTCTGTAACCCTACCATACCGTCATCCCCTTTTCCAAATCGTCAATTCCTTAACGGAATCTTAGCACTTTCTTTACCGTCATTATAGCACAGTGGGCAAGAACAGCGTGACCAAAAAACATAAAAATTATTTGGGCATATAGCAGAATTTTACTTGTTGCAAACAAAAATTTTTATTGCCACAAGCAGCAAGCGGTAAAATCCGGCAGGCAATTGGTAAAAACAAAAAGCCCCGGCCTTGTTAAAAACAGGGCCGGGGCTTTTTTACAAAAGGCAGTTTTAGGCAGCTGGTGTGGAAGCAGCCTGCGAAGCGGCTGGTGCAGAGGAAGCTGCGGGTGGTTGCGCAGCGGCAGATTCGGCAGCTTCCCATTCGGCCTGGCGCTGGGCTTCTTCATCCCAACGGGTGTCGGGGTTTTTGGCAGGAATAGCGCTTTCCTGGCCTTGGGTAGCCGTTTCAATAAACTCCGAATCGTTGCGGTAAACGGTATGGCGCTGCAGGTAATCCACCCAGGCACGGTAACCGTCCGGTACAACATGAATACCGTCCGGCTGGGCAATGTCGTAGTTTAGCACATTGTCTCGGCACAAATAACTGGCCAGATCCAGGTAATAGCAGCCCTTCTGTACCGCCATGGCGGCCAGTCGGTCGTTTACCCGGCTAATCCGCTCCGGGTTCAGGCCCGGGCGGCTTTCTACCCCTTTGGCTGTGGGGTAAAGGATGGACTGTACATAAATTTCCACATCCGGCAGCCGCTCGCGCAGCAGATCGATAACGGCAGCATAGTCCGAAACCAGCTTGTCTTCCGCAGCGGCAGTTTCGTTCACCAGCACATTGGTGCCGAACATCATATAAATTTTCTTGGGCCGGTAGGAATAAACCTGAACAATAGGATCGTAGGGTTCGGTGTCCTTGCTGGTCTGCCAGACCTCACCGTTGGCCGGCGGCGAAACGCTGATTTCGGCGACGACCTTTGCATTGGGCAGGCCGGTGTCGGAGGTATAGCTTCGCCAGCCGGTTGTAATGGAATCGCCAAAGAATACGGCGTCGTCAAAATACGAAAGCGAAACCTTACCGTTTTCGGGCAGGCTCAGCATTTTTGCACTGGCACTAATAATACCTGCGGTGTTGATGGTCTGTTCGGGATTTTCCACCGTGCTCCACAGCTCAGACTGACTGATAGACGGAGTTTGCTGGGAGGAAGATTCCGGCTGAGAAGAAGGCTGCGAACTGCTTTGGGTACTGTCGGAAGCGGGCTGGCTAAGAGAGGTTTCAGAGGAAGAACTGTCCGCCTCGGCTGGACCTTCTATAATGCGCACAATAAACCAGGCAAGCGCACACAGCAAAAGCGCAATGAGCAGAATAAGCCCAAACCGCTGCAGTTTGCGCCGGCGCCGGCGCCGGTATGACTGGGCGCGAAATTCACGGTAGGTGGACAAGGTATCATCTCCTGTAATCTATCTTAAGCGGAAAACACCGCGTTATACAAAAAGTGTCAGCGTGCAAACCCTATTAGGCCGCAACGATTATTATATCCCATTTATGGTACGACTGCAACGAAAAAAGAACTTCAGAAACTGTGAAAAAATTCACGGTTTGTTTTTTAGCGTCGAATATGGTCCCGCACAGCTTTAAAATCGGGATTTTGCTGGTATAAATGCCCGCCGATGACCTCCATCAGCAGGTAGTCTTCCTCGCTGTCGATATCCAAAATGCCGGTGTCGAACATTTCGTAAATGCCGCAGCGGCCGTCCCACAGAATGCCGGTGGTATTTTGTGCCAAAAAGTCACGGCGAAATACATAGATGCTGGCGTTCAAATCGTAACAAGCGGGGGCCTGCTGGCGGGCAGTATAGGGGCTTTCTATGACCTTTTCCACATGGTCGCCGGCCTGCTTTACCATATTAAACCAGGGGTTGCGGCGGGAAGGGGCTACACTGAAAACCAAATCCAGGTCAGCTCGCGCTTCTTTTACCGAAAAGGCGCCGGCCACATCCTGCTGGCGGCGCAAGGGGCTTGTAATATCCAGGTCGATCAGATAGTCGTAGGTTTCGCCTTTCAGCTTTTCCATGGCGGACAAGGTCTGCTGGAAAACTGCCATCTTGGGCACAGTGTCGCCGCACAATTCCTCTGGGCGGGACACATGGCGAATTTCGGGATATTTTTTGCTCACCACATCCACCAGAATAGGGGAGTCGGTATTTAAAGCAATGTCTACCGCAAGGTCTGGCCGCTGCGCCGCAAACAGCTTGGCGGCTGCCAGCGTATAGTAAACCAGGGGCTGGCCACAGAAAATTTTTAAATTTTTGTTTTTAAACCCCTTGCTGCCTGCCCGGCCGCACACGGTTATCAGTACCTTCTGCATTCTAATCATCCTTTCCGGGGCATCTGCCCCGCTCTGTAAGCGCTTTTATTCTCCCAGCGTCAGCCGCAATACCCGCAGTGCCATTTCCGGCGGGTTCACTGCCGGGGCATTGCCCGACGCAAAGTCCACAAAATAGGCCATTTCCCGCTCGTAGCGGCGGTTTACCGGTTCTTCGTACTGTTCTGTATGTCCGTCCGGAAAAGTGAGGGTTCCTGCGCCAAAGTCGGCGGTAAGGGTGCCGTTTTTGGTAAAAAATTCGGCGCTGCGCCGGTAGGTGCGGCCAAAATAATCCAAATGCACCTCTGCCAAAAGGTCTTTGTACCGGGCAATATATACCGAAAGGTCGTCCGAATCGATCTCCAAATCGGAGTAGGTGCCTTTCAGGTTATAGCATTCCAAAGGAAAGCCCAAAAGGTCCACCAGATAGTCCCACTCGTGGATCAGGTCAATGGTGACCCCGCCGCCCAGTGCCCGAATGGCCGAATAGACGGTGCGGTAGTCCACGCCGGGGCGCCAGTCGGGCAGGTAGCTGGAACAGATAACCCGCGCCGAATAGACCCGCTGGCCTATAAGCGCCTTTTTCAAAGCCAAAAAGGTACCGCACCAGCGCATGGGCGCGGCCACATAGCAGCGCTTGTGCTCTACACCGCAGTCTGCAAGGTCCCGCAAGCCATCTTCAAAAATGGGTTTTTCAATAAAAAAGGCATCGGCATTGGCGCTAAGGGTGCAAAGCGTGTCATAGTGAAGCTTGGTGGGATTTGTAATGAAAATGGCATCGTAATGGTCGGTGATGGGGCCAAAAAGCTCTCCGCTTAAAAGAGCGCGGGTTTCCGGCGGAAGAGGGCGGGAGCCGGAACGCAGCGCAAACGCTGAAAGGCTGATGCCGCGCGCCTGGCACAGCGCGGTGAGGTTTTTTAAATGGCGGGTGCCAATGGATCCAAGCCCCACAAACAGTACTTTCATAGGATACTCCTTTTGTAAACAGAAAAACCGTGAAACCTACCGGCTGCAAAAAAATGGAGAAAACACAAATGGGCGCTTTACGCTTCAATCTGGTCGATTACGGCGAGGGTGGCAAGGTCCTGCTGGAAGGTGTAACGGGGTTTTTCGCTGCCTTCCAGTACCCCAAAAAAGTTTGCAATTTCATCTACATAGGCGTTTTCTACAATATTGTCGCTGTAACGGGGGTCATGTTCAAAGGTTTGGTAGGTTTCTACCGGCAATTGCTGGCCCAGGGCATGGTCAAACCGGAACAGCTGCTTGGGATTTCCTTCCCAAAACAGGTGCAGCCCTTCGCCGAACACTTCAAAATGACGAACTGCTTTGGGGCTTACCACATCCACTGCCAGCTGTCCGCGAGTGCCGTTTTCATGGGTCAGGGTCACCAGGTACCGGTCGGGGTAGTCAATCTTCAGGGCAGAAAGGGTATCCTTCACCGCCCACACCTGCCGCACCGGGCCAAAGGCATTTAAAAGCCAGGGCAGTTCTATGCCAAAAATTTCCCGGCAACCGCCGGTGCGCTTGTCACCCACAAAAAAGTTTTGGTAGTTTTCCCAGGGGTGCCAATCGGGCAGGTACTGCCCCACATGGTACAAATAGCTGACCGGCCGGCCAAACTGCGCCACCTGCTTGGCAATGTACTGGGTTTCGCCCCGGTAGAGCATGGTACTGCTCAAAAACAAAGTCAGGTTCTTTTCCTTAGCCTTGCGCATGTTCTCTTCATAACCGTCGCTGATCAGGTTCAGCTCGGTAAAAACCGAAAGGTTTGCGTCCAAAAGCTGGCCAATAACGGTTGCGTGAGAGCGGGGGGAGGTACAGACAAAAGCGGCGTCAAAGCGGCAGCTTTCCACCGCCTGGCTAATGGAAGAAAAGGCGCGGATGCCAAGCTCTTCAGCTTGGGCGCGGCGGTCGGGGGTTTGGTCTACACCGCAGATGACCGCTTCGGGTTTAATGTTCCGGATAAGCCGGGCGCGGCGTTTGCCCATGCTGCCGAGCCCTACAATTAAAATTTGCATAAAAGGGTCCTTTCCGCGCGCTGGCACAAACGGCGCGCCGTGTTTTTAAAAGGCCTGCATACCAGCCCATGCGGTTAAAAAAAGGGCTTTTTTTGCGGAATATCAAAAAAAGCCTTGGGCTTTTTGCAAAGCTCGCTTTCCAAAAAGCTGGAAAGCTTTGCCACAATCTGGCCACTGGTGTCTTCACCCCGGTAGGGGCTTTTGCTCTGCCGGCAGGCCTGCGCAAAATTGGGGCTAAGCGCCTTGTCTAGCGCCGCTGCAATGGCGGTGCACTCAACCGGGCAGTCAATGATAGAGCCGCAGCGCAGCCGGCCCTTCTGCCGGTCGCCAATGTTTACGGTGGGCACCTGCAGGCTGGGGGCTTCCACCACGCCGGAGGAAGAATTGCCCACCACGGCGCTGCAGCCGGCCATGGCCGAAAGGTAGTTTATAACCCCCATGGAGCTGAAGACCACCGTGTCGTTTGGGCGGCGAAGGGCGTATTCATCCAGCGCCGCATTGATTATACTGCCGCCGGCATCCGCATTGGCGCGGGTAAAAATGATGCGCAGCGGACCAAATTGATCCAGCCCCGAGAGCACCTCGCGAATTTCGGCCGCCGTGTCGACGGCGCCGGCCGTTTCGGGGTGGTAGGTAAACAGGATATAAGGCTTGTCCAGGTCAAAGCCAATCTCCTGCGCAAGCTGCTGTTTGGACTTTAAAGGCAGGGTACGGATGTTTTCATCCCCCAGCCCGCCCACGCAGCAGATGCGCTGGGGCTCTTCCCCCATGGCAACCAGCCGGTTGGCATAGGCAGCGCAGGAGGGAAAGTGCAGGCTGGCCATTTTGGTTAGGCTGTGGCGGAAAAATTCGTCCGCCGCACCCAGTGTCACATCCCCGCCGCTGATATGTGCCAGCGGGATGCGCAGCATGGCAGCCGCCGCCCCCGCCGCAAAAATTTCGTACCGGTCGCCCAGCACAAGCACCAGGTCGGGGCGGCATTCGTTCCAGTAATCGGCATAAAGCGAGATGGCTTCCCCCGTGGTTTTGGCGGTGCCCAGCGGGGTGGAAGGATAGTGCAGAATGGGAATGCGCCGGTGGATGGGCACGCCATCCTGTTCAATTTCCCGCACTGTTAGGCCGTATGTTTCCGAAAGGTGGGCCCCCGTTACCAGAAGCTGCAGCCGCAGCTGGTCGCTGTGCCAAATTTTTTGGATGACCGGGCGCAAAAGCCCATATTCGGCGCGGGTACCGGTCACCACGCAGATGGTTTTCATGGAAGGCCTCCTTTTTATGGCAGCCAAATGGATGGCAGCCAAAACAAGATGAAAAACTTGATTATTTTGTATTATTTTATAAAAATAATACAAAATGGAACGAAAAATGCCGAAAAAAAGCAAACAAACCGGAAAATCAAACCGCAGCACACTCAAAAAAGCCCACAAAATAAATCCGTAATTAGCCTAAAATAAGCAAGCGAAATTGCACTTTGGGCAAACTTTGGGGTTTGCTGTAAGGGGCTGTGCCTGTGCTTTGGTTTATGCGCCGTTAAAAGGAAGAAAAGCCGCGGGTTACCGGCAAACGCCGCCGGCAGCAACCACAACAGCGGCATGCCTTTTAAATAAGGGCAGGGTTTGGAACAAAGGCAGTTTTGAGGCCTTGTTTTCATAAAGCTTGCCGCAAAAGCGGTGCCGGTACAGCCTGTTAAAAAACAGCAGTTTGGGACGCATAGCCCCAAAATGAACGGATTTATGCCGAGACCATGTAAAAAGCCCTGTTTTGTGCCGCAGGGTGTGCAGTGCCAAAACAAAGGTGTATAAAATGGCCCAAAACGCCCTTTGCAGAAGAAAGGGCGTTTTGAAGCACACAAAAAACAGCGCCGGGGCCAAGAAACGAGATAACCTTGCAAATTACTATTTGTAGAATTTTGTAAAAATAGTACCAATATGAGGGGCTATGGACGAATTTTGGCAAATTGGCAAAAACACAAAACAAACGGCAAAGGTGCCAGCCGGTAAGCTGTTTCAACCTGCCAATTGGCCCCGCACAAAAGTGGCAGAAAAGCACAGGCCGAATAAGCAAAAAGTATTCCAAACAGCCCAAAGCCAATAGCTGCTTTTGTATACCGTCCTGTGGGCCAAGGCGCGCGGGGGGAAACCGTTTTTGCAAAATTTGACATTTTATGTATTATTTAAACAAAATAATACAAATGGGAATAAATTTGCCGCACCCGGACCAAAGTGGCAGGGGGGTAACAGGCGCCCAAAGCAGGGTATTGTTTGGCGGGCAGCCGGCAGAGGAAAGGTTACAGGGTAATCTTTTCGTCCTCTGCAAAATCGCGCACGGCTGTGCGGCCCAGTACCTCGTACCAGTGCATGGGGCTTATGCCGTCCCCGGGGCGCTTAACGGTGAGGTTTTCGGCGCTGAACACTTCGCCGGCCCGAATGGCCCGCTTTGCCACAATCGATTTGCGGGCCACCGCAATATTGGGCCGTTCCGAAGCGGAAACATGCTTGTGCCCGCTGCCCAAAAGGCGTTCGGTACGGCGCACTGCGCTTACCATTTCGCAAAGCTCGTCAAAGTCCAAGCTTGCTTTGTGGTCGGGGCCCTCCATCTGCTTATCCAGCGTAAAATGCTTTTCAATCACGCGGGCGCCCAGCGCTACGGCGGCCACATCCGCCTCGGTGCCGCGGGTGTGGTCCGAATAGCCCACCGGGCAGTTAAAGTTGTCCCGCAGTTCCAAAATGGCCCTGAGGTTTGCGTCGGTATCGGGGGTGGGGTATTCGGTGTTGCAGTGTAGCAGGGTCACTTCACCCGAACCGCCCCGGTTTAAGATGCCCAGCGCCGCGGCAATTTCGCCCAGCTCGCACATGCCGGTGGAAAGCAAAACCGGCTTATGCTGGCGTGCCACCGCCTCCAGGTAGGGTAGGTTGGTAATTTCGCCCGAGGGCACCTTGATAAGCGGCAGGTCCAAACTGGCCAAAAATTCCACGCTGGGCAGGTCGAAAGCGGCCGAAAGGTATTGAATGCCGATCGAATCGCAGTATTTCTTCAATTCGCGGTGGGCGTCGAACCCAAAGTGCAGCCGGCGCACCATATCCAGCTGGCTTTCGCCGTCGCCGGTGGCGGCCTTCTGGTAGTCGGCCTTTTGGGCAAACCGGCTGATCACCAGTTCCGGCACGGCCGTTTGGTATTTTACAATATCGGCGCCGGCCTGTTTTGCCGCAAGTGCCATTTTTTTGGCAAGCTGCAGGCTGCCGTTGTGGTTTACACCTGCTTCGGCAATAATAAGCGTTTTCATCCCACTTCCCCCTCACTGGTTTTCCAGCCGCCGGCGCATCTGTTCCAGCTCTTCCATCTGGCCCATATCCATCCAGCTGCTTTCGCTTACCGGGTACACCCCTACCTTTTCGCCGGCCAGCCGGTAGCGCTCCATAATATCCGGAAAGCCAATGCAGGTGTCTTCCTCCAGCTCGTCAATCACCCGGCTGTCCACCAGGTACATGCCGGTGTTGGTTAAAAAGTTCATTTGGGGTTTTTCGGTCACATTTTTAATTTCGCCGGCCTGGCCCAGCTCAATAACCCCGTAGGGGATGGTGATGTGCTTAAAGGCGCAGACCACAGTGATCAGGTTGCCGTTTTTTTTGTGAAATTCATAAATGTCGCCGTAATCGGCATCAATGAGCACATCGCAGTTGGTGAGGAAAAAGCTGCCCTTGATCTGCCCTTTCAAAAGGGAAAGGCCGCCGCCGGTGCCCAGCGGTTTGTCCTCGTCCACATAGGCCACCTCGTAGTCCCGTTCCAGGTCATTGAAGTAGCTTTTAATCATGCTTTTTTTGTAGTTGACCACCATGTAAAATGTTTGGCAGCCAAACCGGCGGAACCGGTTGATAATGTGTTCGGCAATGGGCAGTTCGCCGATGGGAATCAGGGGCTTGGGCAAAATTTTAGTGTAAGGGTAAAGTCTGGTACCAAGGCCGCCGGCCATCATAACCACCGGCAGCCCGGCATTTTTGTGGGTGTCCACATCCAGGTCCCCTTCAAAAATGACATCCAAAATTTTGCCGCGCTTGTCCAAAACCGGCAGCGCGTCAATGGAATAGCGCAAAAGCATACTGCGGGCGGTGCCGCGCTGGTCGGCCGCCACCCATTTGGGGCTGTAATTTGCGGCTTTGCTGACCGCTTCGTCCAGCTGGCCGCCCCGCAGAATATGCCGGCGCACATCCGAATCGGTCACCACGGCTTTCAGCTTGCCCTGCGGGGCAATAAACAGAATGCGGTGGCCGGTTTCGTCCAGCCGGCGCATGGCCTCCAGTACGGTTTTGTCCTCATCAATAAGCAGTTCGTCCAGTTGCATGAAAAGCCTCGCTTTAAATAAAGGTGAAGGTGGCGGCGCTGCATAAGGCGCCGGAAAAGATAAAAGTTTTTGGCCAAGGCGCGAAAGGCATGCCTTTGGGCCGGGCAAAACCCGGCCAAAAGCCGCCGCACTTTGAAAAGGCCTTTGTAAGACCCCAGCCTGCAAAAAGCGGCAAAAGCCAGATTGGCAGGCCTTTTTGCAGGGCCAATATTACAGGGCCAGCAGCGCCTGGGCAACCCTGCGGGCGTCCTCCAGCGAGAGGTTTGTGGAGCAGGGCAGATTGATTACCCGGGCGCGGTAGTCCTGGGCCTTTTCCAGGCAGTAGGCCTCGCAGTCGGCGTAGGGCTTTTGCTCGTTGATCAGCGCCCAGATCGGCCGGGTTTGAATCTTCTGCTGGGACAAAGCGCGCATCAGGCTGTCCCGGTCGTGGCGGGGGTCCTCCAAATACAAACAGAAGAACCAGTGGTTTGAGCGAATGTCGCTTCTGAAGGGCAGAATGCGATAGCCGTTTTTGCCGTCCAGCAGCTCGCAGTAGAGGTTATAAAGCTCTATTTTATGGTCAATAAACCCTTCCAGCTGTTCCAGCTGGGCCAGGCCCATGGCGGCCTGTACATTGGTCAGCCGGTAGTTATAGCCCACTTCGCCGTGAACAAACTGCAGCTCGTCATCCTTTGCCTGGGTGGAAAGATACCGTGCCCGTTTTACCCAGTCGGGGTGGTTCGAAACCACCATGCCGCCGGCGCCCGAGGTCATAATTTTGTTGCCGTTAAAGCTGTAAACACCCACATCGCCAATGGTGCCTGCCATGCGGCCGGCAAATTCCCCTTCGGTGTACCGGGTGCCAATTGCCTCGGCGGAGTCCTCAATCAGCACCAGGCCGTACTGGCGGGCCATGGGCACAAACCGCTCCAGCGCGGCCATGTTGCCGAACACATGCACCGGCATGATGGCTGCTACATGAGCGCCGGTTTTTTTGTTGTAGCATTTGCCGTTTCGCATCTCGCAATGGTCTGCCAAAAAGGCTTCGGCAGCGTCGGGGTCCATGCACAAAGTGTCGTCACAGCCAATGAAAACCGGCTGGGCAAAGCAGTAGCGCACCGGGTTTACGGTGGCAATAAAGGTCAAAGTGGGCACCAAAACCTCATCGCCGGGCTGTACGCCCGCCACCATGCAGGCCAGGTGCAGCCCGGAAGAGCCGCTGTTGCAGGCTACCGCGTCGGGCATGCCCACATAGGCGGCAATCTTCTTTTCAAATTCGCCCACCAGGCTGCCGCCGGTGGAGACCCATTCGCTCACCACCGCGTCGTTCACATACTTTTTTTCGTTGCCCTTAAAATTGGGGACCGAAAGCGGAATGAATTTTGGTTCCATGGTTATGTTCCCTCCTTGAAGCTTGCACTGCGCCGGCTTATAACAAAACGGCGGCAGGCGATGATATACTGTATGACACTGGCAATGAGCGCCGGGGCCACGATAAACGAAACCAACCAGAAATTGGAAGGTACAAAAAAGGAAAGGGCAGGCTGCTTTGCGTTGAGGGTAATGGACTGAATGGTAAACTGCATGCCGGCATACATGCCGGGGTCAATGCGCAGGCCATAGCAGCGTGCACAGGAAACAGAGAACGAGTAATGACTTTTCGACTGCTCGTTTCCCCAAACCCTGAAGTTTGCGTCAAAGTCTTCCATGCCGTCCCGGGGCTTATAAAACAGCGTAAATTCGCCCGGGTCCATATTTAAAAAGGTCACTTCCATATCCACCCGGCTTACCCGCTCAGGGCAGTCGGTCAGCACCATGCGCGGGTCGTCGGTGGTGCTGGTATACACGCCGTCTTCTTCCAGCTGCAGGTTAACAAGCTCGAACGCGCTGGCCGAAAGCTGCTGCTCGGTCAGCTGGCCGGTGGCGCGCAGGTAGCGGTCCTGGCAAAGGTTAAACGCGGCCCAAACAAGGCTTACCGCCAAAAATGCCGCATAACAGCCGGCTAAAAGCCTGCGCCCGGAAGAAAAAAAGAAGGAAAGCTTGTCTTTCATTCGTATACCACCTTTCCTTCTGCCATAGTTACCGGTTCAAACTGCAGCTGGCCGTCTGCAAGGGTGGTAATGCGGTACAGGTTGGTGTTTCCTGCCCGGCATTCGGCCAGCTGATCGGTGAACAGGTGCCCATAGGTGTCAATAAAGGTTAAATCCAGCGTGTCGATATAAATGGCGGTACATCCGGTAGCCTCAAGGTACAAGCACAGGTTTTCTGCCGTCATCTTCATGCCGGTAAAGGTTTCCCGCTGCTCGCTGGTAAAGAAGGAGGGCAGCGCCAGCTTGGTCAGCTCGGCTTCGGGCGAAAGGGTGCCCCCGCCCAGGCTGTAATCGGTCAAAATGGGGTAAAACGCATAGTAGTACACAAACCAGGCCTTGCCGTCGTCCCCCTGGCTTACAAAGAAGATGCGGTCGTCCTCGGTGAGGTAGCCGCTTGCCTGGTCTGCGGCCGAAAGGTCCCGCTTCATGCCGGAAAAGTAGCTGTCCGGGTAATCGATGACACAAAGCTGCGGGCGCACATAGCCGCAAAAACGCCACAGGGCCACCGCGCACAGTGCCAGAAGAAACAGCCTGCCCAGATGAGCCGGCCCCCGCTTGCAAAGCGCCTGCAAAAGCAGGGTGAGGGCCAGCAAAAACCACCCCAGGTAGTAAGGGTAAATATACCGGTTGTAGGACACGAGCCCTTCCGACTGCCAGTCGTGAAACACATACACATAGGTGAAGCCAATGAAGATATAATAGGCCACAAACCCCAAACTGGACCACAGCCACAAAAAGGCGCCCCGTACCCGGCCTGCCCGGTCCGCCGCAATAAGCGCCATGGCAAACACGGCAAAAATAACAAGCACCACCGTAAGGCCGCTGCCGTTTAAAAGCTTGGAGAAAACAGAGCTTTCGCCGCCCAGCGTAATGCTCCACATGGACAGCTTGTCCGAATAAAAGGCCGTGAACATTTTACCCATTACAGTGGTAAAGTGTTCGGTCCGGCCAATGCCGCAAAGCTCGGCCAGGCCGGTTAGCACCATTTGGGCCATACCCATGCTTTGCGCGCCGCCAATTTCGAACCGGGACACATGCAAAAAATAACTCATGTGCAGCGCCCAGCCCACAAAGGCTGCCACCGGCATGCCCATTAATATGACGCACCAGCCAATGCGGGCGGGCCATTTTTTCAGCCCAAACAGCCGCACCTCGCCCTTTTCCACAAACAAAAGGTCAAAGCAGACCAGCGCGGCGGCAATCAGTGCCAAAGCAAAGCCCACATCCTTGGTAAGCGACTCGGCCGTTACCGCAAAGGCCACCGCCAAAAGCAGCGCGGGGGTCTTTTTTTCAGCGCACAGGTACAGTACCACTGCACCGCCGAACAAAATGCCCATGGGAATATCCGCATAGGAGGACATATAGACGGTGGATACATAGATAATGCGCAGGTATACCGTGAAAAGAAACGGGGTCAGCAGGCAAAGCACCCCTGCCGGCGCGGCAGCGGCCCAATGCTTTTTGTCGGCCGGGCACAGTACCGCCGCAAAAACGGCAAACAGCAGAATATCGTAGCAGGCGAATACCTTCCAGGGCACAAACTGCGTGCCCAAAAACTGGAACGCGTAGTCCAGCATAACAAGCCCCGGCACATAACTGGTAACCCGCAGGTTGCCCGGTTCCACCGTATACATATGGCCGGTGGTTTTTACCACCTTGGGGGCAATGCTCCAGAAGGAAAATTCATCCCACTCCATGGGAATGGGCTGGCGCACTGCAAAGTAAACGATAACAAGGACGCTGGCTGCCAAAAAGAACAAAGCCGACGGGGTGAGAAAACGCCCCCATTCCCGCCGCAGGCTGCCCCGTTGCCAGATCATCCAGCCCAAAGCTGCGCCGGCCAGCAAAAAGAAGCCCCAGCCGGCCACCGCCAAAAGGTCGAAAAAGCCCCACAGCGTAAACCACAAAATGGTAAAGCAGCTCCCGGCCAGCGGGCACAGCCCGGCCGGAATGCGAAAGCGCAGCCCAATGGCCGCCATAATGATGCACAGTGCGGCGAAGGTAATAAAAAATTCCAGAAAAGCGGTCAAAACCAAAGCCTCCCTTTTGGTTTGGGCCAAAAGCCCCGCGGCGCTTTACGCGCCGATGTAATAGGACTGAAACAGCAAAACAGCGCTGCCTACCGCGAACACAAACGCAATATGCACCATGCGCCATTCGGGCGGGGTTTTTTGCAAACGGGTGCGCTGGGTGTACTGCAGCTGCAGGCTTTTGCCAATAAGTCCTGCCGCCAGTACCATGCCCCCAAAAAAGGCTGCAAGCAGGTAGCGGGTCTGCACGCCGGTAATCTGCACAAAGGTGTAGGGGGTACTGGTCAGGTACATGCCGGTGTAGGTAAAGCCGTATAAAAGCGCCGAGGAAAGAAAAAACAAAAAACCGGTACGCCGGGGCTCCAAAGCGGCCTCGTATGCCGAAAAGGCCGCCGCCAGCAAAAGCACAAGCGGCGCAAAATAACTGACAAACGGTACTGGCATATCCCGCCAGCCAAACACCCCTATGGAAAACAGCTCGCCCTTGTTTAAATAGATGGAATATACAAAAACAGCTAAATACCGCAGCGGGTTTGACAGGATGAACCGCAGCTGGTCTGCCGGGCGTACCGACGGGTCGTAGTAGGCGAGGGGTTCGTAGTTGCTGAACCAGGTGGTGTGGGCGGTTTGCAAAAGCCAGGCCGCAGCCGCCACGCCGGCGCAGGCCAAAAACAAGGCTGCCAGCACCTTTTTACCTGTAAGCTTGTGTTTTCTTAGCGAAATCTCGCCGCAGTTTGGCAAAAACACAAGCGGCGCAAGGGCCAGGTAATTGTATTTGGCGTTAAACAGAATGCCAAAGCTCACCGCCAGCAAAACAGCTTTGCGGGTATCGAGCCGGTCTGTCAGGCAGATGCCGATAAAAAGCCACTGCAGCCCCAGCAAAAGGCCGTCGGAACTGGCCGAAGCGGCCATAAAAAGCCCAATGGGCACGCAGCACAGCGCTGTAAAGATGGCGCGAAACCGTGCGGCAAACCGTATGCCCCAATAGCACAGTAGGGCATAGCACAAAAGGTTTGTTATGCGGCATAAATACAGGCAAACCAAAGCATTTGCACCAAAAAGCCTGCCCAGTGCAATGCCTGCGGCCTGGGGCAGGTAGGGCAAAAACTGCTGTACCGGGGTGCTTGCATTTTCCGCTTCGGTATTGCCCTCTGCCAGGTGGTCCTGGTAGCGGGCAAAGGCGTCGGCAATGCTGGTGTCTTCGGTCAGCGGAAAGGCAAAATTGTAGTTGCCCGGAAAGTCCGCCACCAAAAGGTCCACATCTGTGGGAAAGTCTTCGTTTTGGTCATAGTAAAAGTGGCCGCTGGCAATGGAGTAGGCCCGCAGAAAGTGCATGGTCTCATCCGGCGCCTGCAAAGGCGGGTTTGCAAACACAAAGCCAAGCCCCGCCACAAACAGCAAAATGGCAGCCTTTAAGGCAAAGTCCTGCCGGATAAAGTGGGCGGTAAGGAAAACAAGCAGGTATAAAACGGAAAAGCCGCCGCAAACCAATGCGGTGGCCATACCTGCGCTGATGGCCGCAAAACTGTACGCCACCCGCCAATAATAAATAAGACCCACCCCGCACAAAAGCACACAAAACCACCCGGCAAGCCAGGCGGCTGCGGGCCTTTTTAAAGCGGTGCGGATTGTTTGTATCATGCCGTTTCTCCCAAAAAGGCCGGCCGGCGGCTTTTGCCCCCGCCGGCACACCTTTTTATATTTGGTGTTACAGGTTGTAAATGTCGGTTTTATAGCTGGAAAGATGCTCTTTCAGCCAGGCAATGGTGTTGGCAAGGCCCTGCTCAAAGGTGTAGGCGGGGGCCCAGCCGGTCATGCTGCGCAGCTTGGACGCGTCGCCCAAAAGCCGCTGTACCTCGCTTTTTTCCGGGCGCAGCCGCTCTTGCTCGCAAACAATTTTGGCTTCGGGGTTAATCTGGCGAATCAGCTCACTTGCCAAATCGCCAATCGAAATTTCGCGCCCGGTGGCAATGTTGATCTCCTGGCCTACCGCCTCTTCACAGTCGGCAATGGCCATAAAACCGGCCGCCGTATCCTTCACATAGTTAAAGTCGCGGGTGGGGGTCAGGCTGCCCAGGTGAATTTCCTGTTTGCCGGCCAAAAGCTGGGTAATAATGGTGGGAATAACCGCACGGGCCGACTGGCGCGGGCCGTAGGTGTTAAACGGCCGCACAATGCTTACCGGCACCGAAAAACTGCGGTAGAAGCTTTCGGCCAGGCGGTCGGCACCAATTTTGGTGGCCGAATAAGGGCTTTGCCCCTGGAACGGATGGTGCTCGTCGATGGGGACATACTGGGCGGTGCCGTATACCTCGCTGGTGGAGGTGACCAATACCCGCTGGGTGCCCATGTCCCGGGCGGCCTGCAGCACATTTAAGGTGCCTTTGATGTTGGTGTCCACATAGCTGTCCGGCGAATGGTAGCTGAACGGAATGGCGATCAGCGCGGCCAGATGATAGACCCGCTCCTGCCCGGCCATGGCGGTGCGTACCCCGTTGGGGTCGCGAATGTCGCCCATAAAGATCTCGATCTCGCTGCGGATGTCGGCGGGCAGGCTGTCCAGCCAGCCGCAGCTGCCGAAGGAGTTGTAATAGCAGAAGGCCTTGACCTGCTCGCCTTTGCGGACCAGTTCCTCGGTGAGGTGACTGCCGATAAAGCCGTCGGCGCCGGTTACCATAACGGTATGTGCCATAAAAGTACCACCTATCTTAAAAATCGTTGTGTAAAAAAGCGGGGCGCAGGGCCTTGCCCAATAAAAGGGCAAAGCGCAGCCAGAGTATACACCCTGCCGGGCACACAAAACAAAGCTTTTTGTGCAAAAAACACCGCTCTATCAAAAACAGTATAATATACCCGGGCCCTTTTTTCAATAAAAACGCCGGATTTCTACCCTTATCTTGCTCCGGTTTGCCCAAAGAAAACAGCCAAACCACCGCTAACATTTACAAACAAAGGTGTGGGCGGTATAATACCTTTGTATACAAACCGACCGGTTTGCCCCAAAAACAACAAAAACGGCCGCTTTTAAAGCGGCACAGCGCTGGCCAAACGGCCGGCCTTTTCAACAAAAACTGCAAGGAGGGGCGCAGATGGCCCTGAACACACTTTGTTACCTGGCATTTCTTTTGGTGGTGGCGGCAGGTTACTACCTGCTGCCGGGGCGTTTTCAAAAGGGCATTTTGCTTGTGGCAAGCCTGGGTTTTTACTGGCTTTCCAGTGCAAGGCTTATTTTTGTTATGCTGGCCGGCTGGCTTTTTTGCTGGGCGGCGGGTATTTTTATTGAAAAACAGCCCAAAACCACAGCCCGCCGGGCAGGTACCGCGGCCGCCATTGGCTTTTTGGTGGGGGTATTGGCGGTATTTAAATATGCAACCTTTTTTGCCGGCTGGCTGGGGCTTTCGGACCAATTTCAATTGGCTATGCCGCTGGGCATTAGCTTTTACAGCTTTATGGCCATTGGCTACCTGGCCGATGTAGCCGCAAAAAGGTGCAAAGCGGTGCACAATGGGCTGGACCTTTTGGTGTTTTTGTGCTTTTTTGGCACCGTTTCGTCGGGGCCCATTCTGCGTGCAAACCAGTTTTTGCCGCAGCTTGCAAGCCCAAAGCGCTTTCAGCCGGAAGGGGCTATGCGCGCGTTTTCCCAAATAGGGCTGGGGCTTTTTTACAAGGTGGCGGTAAGCGACCTGCTTGCCGTTTTGGCCAACGCCATTTATGCCGATGTATACCGTTACACCGGCTTAACCTTGTTTTTTGGCAGCCTGTGCTACACCTTCCAGCTGTATTTCGACTTTGCCGGTTATTCGCTTTTGGCCAAAGGCTCGGCCGAGCTTTTGGGCTTTTCGGTACCGCAAAACTTTAACGCGCCCTATTTTTCCCGCTCTATTAAGGAGTTTTGGACCCGCTGGCATATGTCTCTTTCGGGCTGGCTGCGGGACTATGTGTATATTCCGCTGGGCGGAAACCGCAAGGGCAAGGCGCGCAAATGGCTGAATTTAATGCTGACCTTTGCAGTGAGCGGCGTGTGGCATGGCGCGGGGCTTTGCTTTTTGGTGTGGGGACTTTTGCACGGCTTTTTGCAGGTGCTGGGAGAATGGCTTTTGCCGGTACGCAAAGCCCTTTGGCGGGCGGTGCGCATAAACCCCGACGGCCGCTTTGCAAGCTGCGTAAAGTGCCTTTGCACCTTTTTTATGGTAAACGCGCTGTGGGTGTTTTTCCGCGCCGGTACCTTTAAACAGGCCCTTTGGGTATTGCGCGGGCAGTTTTTGGGGCTTTCGCTGCAAACCTTCGGCCAGGATATTTGGAACATTCTGCTGACAGACTTTAACCCCAAGCCCATTTTGGCGCTGGGCTTTGTGGCGTTTTTGACCGTAAGCTTTTTGGTGGCTGTGGCGCTGGACGCTGCCACCCGCTTTCAAAGCAGGGAGGGCCAGATTGGACTTTGGCTTTTGGAGCGCAGGCCTGCCTTGCTGCGCTGGGTTTGGTACTATGTGCTGGCCGGGCTCACCTTTGGCGGCTATGTGCTGAATAACGGTTATTTTACCGCAGCCGTAAGCTTTATTTACAATAACTTCTAAGGGGGGCTTTGCCGTGAAAAAACTATTGGTCCGGTTTTCGCTTTTGGCGCTGCCCTTTGTGCTATACGCTGTTTTCTTTTTTGTGTTCGAGCCCTATGACTATTTTGGCTTAAAAGGCGGGGCTGTCAGTGAAGATTCCATGCTGACGAGGGTGAAAAGTTACCTTTCAGACCCGGCCGATGCCATTTTGCTGGGCGATTCCCGTATGGCGCATTTTGATATGGACACCGTGAGCGAGCTGCGGGGAGAAAAAACCGCGAACCTGGCGTTTGGCGGAGCCAGCCTGAACGAGCAGGTGGATCTGTTTTGGCTGGCTTTGGAGGAAAACCCAAACCTTTCTACCTGCTATTTTGAGGTAAGCTTTTACAACCTGCGCCAGGGGGACGAGCGCAACCGCACCGAAGCGATCCGCACGGTGGTGAAAAACCCGGTAGCCTACCTGTTCAATTTTAACTTTACGGCCGATATGCTGGAACAGGTGATGTACTGGCTGCAGGGTGTGCCCACCGGCGCAACCCGGGACGAAGGACACTGGACGGAAGAGGACTACCTGGACGAAAACGGCCAGCCGCTTTTGTTTCGCAGAAATTTAATGGAATACGCCGATACCATCTATGCCCAGTGCGAAAACTACCAGGTGGACCAGGAAAACCTGGAAAAGGTGCTGGAGATTGCCAGCGTGTGCCAAGAAAACGAAATTGAGCTGATTTTTGTGTTTCCGCCGGTGGAAGAGAGCATTCACCAGCTGGTGATTGAGCCGCTGGGCATACAGGACGATTTGGCAGAGCTGAAACAAACACTGGCTCAAACAGGGGCAGCCATACGGGACTTTGAGTACCAGCCGGAGGCCACCTTTACGGAAGATGAGTTTTACGACGGTTTTCATTTGGATGTGGTGCGGGGGCTGCCCGAATATACCGAACTTTTGTTTGGCTGATTTGTTTGGCTGAAAAATACGCCGGCCGCCCTGGCCGGGCTTTGGGAAGGAAATAAAACGCCATGGCGCTGGATTATTTGATTTTGTACGAACATGTGGTGCGCGAGTACGAAAGCCTTTTGCTTTTGAAGCTGGAACTGGAGCGGCGGGGCCACACGGTGGAAATTCGCCAGCTTTTGGACCGCAAAAAGCTCAAATATTTTACCTGGCATAAGCCCAGGGTGCTGGTGGCCAGCAACCTGTACGACAACGAAGGGCTGAACAGCCATGTATACAACAATGTAGGCCGCTGCCAGAAGGTGGTGAACCTGCACTGGGAGCAGATGCTTTCCGACACACAGGAGGCCGAGCCCTGGTTTAATTTTGCCAATAACGCCAAAAAGTGTGTGCAGACCTGCTGGGGCAGCCTGACCCAAAAGCGGCTTTTGGAGCATGGGGTCCCCAAAAAAAATGCGCCGGTGACGGGTGCTGTGATGATGGATTTTTTGCGGCCGGAATTTGCGGGCTATTTTGAGGACAAAAAGACCCTTTGCCAAAAGTATGGTCTTGACCCCGAAAAGCGGCTGATGCTTTATATTTCCAGCTTTGGCTATGCCTCTATGGACCAAAAGGAGGTAGAGGAGCTTTCCAAAATGGCCGGCACCGACTTTACCGAATTTGCCCGGGTGAACCGGCAGTCGATGGCGGAAACGCTGGGCTGGTTTGACCGCTACCTTTCTGCCCACCCGGAGGTGGAGCTGGTTTACCGGCGCCACCCTTCGGAATGGAACAGCCCCGCCTTAAACGAGCTGGCGCAAAAGCACCCGAATTTTCATGTTATTTTTGCCGATTCGGTCAAGCAGTGGATCGTTGCGGCCGACGACATTTTTATCTGGATGAGCACCGCCATTGCCGAGGTGTATTTTGCCAAAAAGAACTGCCTTATTTTGCGCCCCGAGCCCATTCCCCACGAATTTGACCCGGTGATTTATGCGCATGGGCGTTATGTGACCGATTACGAAGGGTTTGAAAATGCGCTTTTGCACCCAAGCGATAGCTTCCCGGTGGATAAACAGCGGATTGAAGGGTATTTTGATAACGGACAAAAGCCTGCTTATCAGCGCATGTGCGATCTTTTGGAGCAGGTGCTTTTTGAGCCTGCGCGGGACACGCCCTTTGACCAGGACTTTACCCCGCATTTTAACCTGCTGAAATGTGTGGCGCTTTTTGGGGTACATCTGCTTTTTGCGTTAAAGCTTCCCCCAAAAAAGGTGTTTTTCTTTAACCGTTCTTTGGCCGACTTTGCCCAAAGAATTTACGGCTATGTGGAAAAGGCCTATATTTCGCCCAAGGAGATTGAGCGGTTAGAGGCGAAGATTCGCCCGTTTGTGAATTGAGGTGAGGGTATGCCAAAAGCAGAGCAGCTGCGAAGAAATGTGGTGTTTAATACCGCCGGCAACCTTTTGTTTTTTGGCTGCCAGTACCTGACAAGCCTTTTGGTGGTGTGGCTGGGCGGCTACGAGGACGCAGGCTACCTGGCCACCGCCATGACGGTGGCAAATGTGGCATTAAGCTTTGCCTGCTACGGCATGCGCACCTACCAGGTGTCGGACCTGGAAGGGGTGTATTCCGACCGCACCTATCTGCAAAGCCGGTATATCACGCTGGTGCTGGCGCTTTTGGCAAGCGCTGTGTTTGCGCTGGCCAACAGCTATTCTGCTTTGCAGCGGGCCATTATTTTGGTGTACACCGGCTGCCGCCTGGTGGAAGCCTATGTGGATGTATGGCATGGCTTTTTGCAGAAGGACGAGCGGATGGACCTGGTGGGAATAAGCTTTGGCGCCCGGGGGCTTTTAAGCATCATAACCTTTGCGGGCGGGCTTGTTTTGTGCAAGGATCTGATGACCACATTGCTTGTTATGCTGGCGGCAAACCTGCTGTATGCCCTTTTGGCCGACCGGCCCCAGGGTGCAAAGCGGGCCCAGTGGCAGAAGGCGGGCAGCAAAGGGGTCATCAGCCTGCTTTGGGTATGTGCGCCGCTGGCGGCATACAGCTTTTTGAATACCGCCATTGGCAGCGTGCCCAAATATTTTTGCGAACGGATGCTGGGCACCGTGCAGATGGGCTATTTTAACAGTATTTTTTCTCCCGTGGCCATTATTCAGGTGGGGGCCACCTACCTGTTTGTACCGTTTATTACCACCTTTGCCAAGCTGTGGAACAAAAAGGATATCCGCGGCTTTTTGAAGGGGGTAGCGGTTTGCGCCGCGCTGCTGTTTGGCCTGTTTTGGCTGGGCATGGCGGGTGTGGCGCTTTTGGGGCGCTGGGCGCTGGGCATTTTGTATTACACCCGGCCGGAAATTTTAGACTATACCTTTTTGCTTTACCCGCTGGTGGGGGCCGCCATTGTCACATCGTTTTCGCTCATTTTGTGCCACCTGCTTACCATTATGCGCAGCATGAAAGGCTTAATTATAGGCAATGTGTGCGGCATTGCGGCAAGCATTGCAGCAAGCCTTGCTTTTACCGGGCCGCTTGGCCTTACCGGCACGGCGCTGGCAAACCTTTTGGGTGTGACAGCCCAGGCGGCGGTGCTTTTTGCCTTTTTGGTGGCCGGCTGCCGGAAGGCGGCCAAAGCCGCAGATAAAAACTGAAGGCAAAGCACCCGTTTGGGTTGGCGGGCGTTTTGCCGCGCCCATTTTGCCAAATGGTGTCTTTCCATTTGGCTGTGGGTATGGTATACTACAAAGACAAAACAGGCAAAAATACCACAACAGCATTGCTTAGAAAATAAAAGGAGTGTGACAGCCATGAAATACTGCAAGCGCTGCACCATGCCGGACACCCGTCCGGGCATCAGCTTCAATGAAGAGGGCATCTGCTCGGCCTGCCAGCATTACGAGCACCGCAAACAGGTGGACTGGGACAAACGGTTTGAAGAATTTAAGGCCTTGTGCGACAAATACCGCGGCAGCAACGGCCCCGGCGGCTACGACTGCGCGGTGGCCGTTTCGGGCGGCAAGGACAGCCATTTCCAGGTGTATATGCTCAAAGAGGTTATGGGCATGAACCCTATCCTGTTCTCGGTGGAGGACAATTTCCCCATGACCGAGGCCGGCGTGCATAACCTGAAAAATATCTCCGAAGCCTTCGGCTGCACCATCATTAGCTGCAAGCCCAACATTAAGGTGCAGAAGGTGCTGATGCGCAAGTTTTTTGAAAAGTACGGCAAGCCCACCTGGTATGTGGACCGGCTGATCTACACCTTCCCGCTGCATATGGCAGCCAAGTTCAATACCCCCATGCTGTGCTACGGCGAAAATGTCAGCTTTGAATACGGCGGCGTGGGCGATGTGGAAACCTATTCTGCCATGGACCAGGTAAACAACGGCGTGGCTGTTGGGGTGGATATGTCGGAACTGGTAGGGGACGGCGTGACCGAAAAGGACCTTTCCCTTACCCTGGCCCCGGACGCCGAGGAGCTGAAGAAGCTGGACCCGTTCTATATGAGCTATTTTGTGCCCTGGAACAGCTACAAAAATTACCAGATCGCTAAGCGTTATGGTTTCCATGACCTTTCCAACGAGTGGGACCGCACCCACCATGCCGAGAATTTTGACCAGATTGATTCCCGTGCATACCTGGTGCATTCGTGGCTGAAATATCCCAAATTTGGCCACGCTGCGGCCACCGATTACACCGCCCGCTATATTCGCTACGGGCTTATGACAAGGGAAGAGGCTATTCCCATTATTAAAGAGCGGGATGGTCATCTGGACCAGAAGTGCGTGGAAGATTTCTGCCGGTTCTGCGGCTATACCGAGTCGGAATTTTGGGCCATTATGGACAAGTTCTATAACCGGGACCTGTTCAAAAAGGACGAATATGACCGCTGGGTACTGAAAGAGCCCATTTGGGAAGAAAAATAAAAAGCGGCAAAGATTTGTGCGCAGGGCGCGGGGGTTTCCCCGTGCCCTGTTTTCGCCTTGTTTTTTACAGCATGCCAATTTAAGTGCCATGCCGGTTTTGTGTTTGCACAGGGCTTTTGCGCGCCGAAACGGCGGTGCAAAAGGCTTTTGGTTTTGACTAAAAGCAGCCATGCTGCGCCGGAGCGGTTTGAAAAGAAAAGACAGCAAACTTTCAAAAATGGCTCAAATTAAGAAAAAATCTCCAAGGCTTGACAAGTTAGCACACAGTTCGTATAATAACAGATATACGGCTAAGTAGGCGGCTATTGGGCTGCTTTTAGCAAATACCATAAAAACTGTGACGAGAAGAGTAAGCACCAGGCGCTTTTTCAGAGAGCTCCCGCCCGGCTGAAACGGGGGTAAAGCAAAGGGTGCTGAAGATGGTCTCTGAGTTCTGTGCACGAGCGGCAGCGTTAGTGTACAGCGGGTTCGCCCGTTAAAGCGGCGGGCTGTAAAAGGCATGGGCCGGAGCAGCCAACGAGGCAGCTGCCGCAAGGCAGTTTGCAAACCAAGGTGGTACCGCGTGACAAGTTTTGTCCCGCCCTTGAAGTTTTTCAAGGGCGGGTTTTCTTTTTATCAGCCGGCAGGCGTCCGGCTTTCAAACAGGAGGGACCAGAACAGTATGATCGAGATCGACCATCTCACCAAGGTGTTCAGTGCGGGCACGCCCAACGAGTGCGTAGCCCTTTCGGATGTGACCTTTACCATTGAAGACGGGGACATTTTTGGCATTATCGGCATGAGCGGTGCGGGTAAATCGACCCTTTTGCGCTGCCTGTCGCTGTTGGAAACGCCCACCAGTGGCCGAATTATGCAGGACGGGGTGGATATTTCTACCCTGAAAGGCAAGAACCTGATCGAGGCTCACCGCAAAACGGGAGTGGTATTTCAGGGATATAACCTGCTGATGCAGAAGACGGTGGCGGAAAATGTGGCGTTTCCGCTGCGGCTTGCGGGCAAAAAAAAGGCCGAAACTGCCCCCCGCGTTGCCCAGCTTTTGGATCTGGTGGGCCTTGCAGATAAGGCGGACAACTACCCGGCGCAGCTTTCCGGCGGGCAGATGCAGCGGGTGGCCATTGCCCGGGCGCTGGCCAGCGACCCGAAGGTACTTTTGTGTGACGAGCCCACCAGTGCGCTGGACAGCCTGACCACCAGCCAGATGCTGGATTTGCTGGTAGATATTAACCGCAAGCTGGGCATTACCATTGTTATTATTACCCATGCGCTGAATGTGGTGCGGCGCATCTGCAATAAGGTTGCGGTAATTGATGCGGCCCGCTATGCCGAAGGCGGGCTGACAAGGGATGTATTTGCAACCCCGCGCACCGATGTGACCCGCCGGCTGCTCAGCCAGGCGGACGGCGGCGCCGAACCCAAAGAGGAGGAACAGGCATGATGGAATTTTTTGCTTTGCGGGGAGCTCTTTTGTGGGAAGGTACGCTGGAGACCCTGTTTATGACCGCTGCCGCCACCGCGCTGGCGTATCTTTTGGGGGTGCCCATGGGGGTGCTTTTAATTCTGACCAAAAAAGGCGGCATTTGGGAGCACGAGCGGTTTAACGCCGTGTTTGGCTGGCTGGTGAATACGCTGCGCAGCATTCCGTTTTTAATTTTAATGGTGTTTATTATGCCGTTTACCCGGGTGCTGGTAGGTACCGGCATTGGGCCGGTGGCAGCCACGGTACCGCTGGTTATTTCGGCTTCGCCGTTTGTGGCCCGCATGGTGGAACAAAGCCTGGCCGAAGTGAATAGCGGTGTGGTGGAAGCCGCCCGCGTAATGGGCGCCACCAACTGGCAGATTGTAACACGGGTGCTTTTGGTAGAAAGCGTGCCCAGCTTGCTGCGGGGGCTTTCCATCAGCACCATTACCATTTTGGGCTACACCGCCATAACTGGTACGTTGGGCGCCGGCGGTTTGGGCAACCTGGCCATGCGGTTTGGCTACCAGCGGTATGAAAAGGATGTTATGTATGCCACCGTGGTTATTTTAATTTTGCTGGTTTGCCTGATCCAGGCGGTATTTAACCTGGCGGCCCGGCGTTCGGACAAGCGCAACCGCTGCTGATATGGATTGCTGAAAAAAAGAAAAAGAGGGTTTATGAAGCTTTCCCTTGCGATGTACCGTAAAAGAGCAAAGCTTACAGATAGAGAAAAGGAGGTTGATAACATGAAATTTCGTACCCTGACCGCTGCGGCGCTGGCTGCGGCAATGCTTTTGGCCGGCTGCTCTGGCACGGCTTCTTCTTCGCAGGGCTCAAGCGCCCCGCAGAGCACTTCGCAAGCTTCTTCGCAGGCGTCGCAGGCTGCTTCCGGCGAGCTTACCGTTGTGAAGGTGGGGGCTTCTCCCTCGCCCCATGCTGAAATGCTGGAACAGGTGAAGCCCTTGCTGGCCGAACAGGGCATTGACCTGCAGATTGTGGAATTTGACGACTATGTCATGCCCAATACTGCGCTGGAAGCAGGCGACCTGGATGCAAACTTTTTCCAGCACCAGCCCTATCTGGATGACTTTAACGAGAAAAACGGCACCCACATTGTCTCCATTGCCGATGTGCATTTCGAGGCGCTGGGCGTTTATTCCGACAAGGTGACCAGCCTGGAAGAGCTTTCCGACGGCGCTGTGGTGGGCATTCCTTCCGATAATACCAACGGCGCCCGCGCGCTGCAGCTTTTGGCTGCCCAGGGACTGATTGAGCTGGACCCTGAAGCCGGCCTTTCCGCCACCGAGCTGGATGTGACCAAAAACCCCAAGAACTTGAAGTTTGAAGCGCTGGAGGCTGCCCAGCTGCCCGCCAGCCTGCCCGACCTGGACATTGCCGTTATCAACGGCAACTATGCGCTGGGCGCCGGCATTACCGATAAGCTTTTGGCCTGCGAGGATACCAGCAGCGAAGCGGCCCAGACCTACCCCAATGTGCTGTGCGTGCGGGAAGGCGACGAGGAGCGGCCCGAGCTGGTAGCTTTGAAGGAAGCTTTGCTGTCCGATACGGTGAAGGACTTTATTGTCGAAGCCTATCCCGGCGTGGTAATTCCGCTGTTTTAATGTGGGCTGAAAACAGTTTAAAACATAAAGCCTAAAATGCGAACCGGGCAGCATTTGCCCGGCAAAAAATCCCCCGTCAGTGGTCCAGGTGGCCGGGCGGGGGATTTTTGCTTTGTAACCCCAAAACGCGGGCTTTTGCAGATGTGCAAAATATGGGGCAAACCGGCTGCAGCTTGTTTGTATGCGAAATGCCCAAAAGAAAAAAACAAAACCGACCCAAAGGCCCGGCCGGGTACTTTGGGGCGGTTTATCTGTTTTGCTAAAATGCGCCTGCCACGGCTTTACCTTTTTGGCCTTTAAGGAGGGTCGTTTTGCGGCCAATAACCCGTTTGCTTTTGGGGCGAAAATACAGCCCGGCCCATTTCGTTTTACAGGGTAAGGGCGGCCGGCAAAGCGGCCTGCCCCAATAAAACGCGGGAGGAAGGCGAATGAAACAAAAACAAAAAAACAGCTGGCAGCTCTATTGCTGGTGGCTGCTTCCCTGGTGGGATATCTGTTTTTAACCCCCAGCGGTGCGGTACGGCTTGCGGTGCTGGTGTCGGGGCACCCGGTTAAGGCACTTACCGTGCGGGTACTTGGGCAAAAAAAGTCAGAACAATCACCCGGCCGGCAAAGCTTTTTGCTGAGCCCGGCGCCGTACGAGCCGGTTACCGACATCCAGCTGAAAAATTGGGTGGCGGTTCGCCACGGCATATTTTACCTGGGCAGCTATTACGGCTACGGGTAAAAAGCTTATGTTTGTTCCAGTATGGAAAGCAGCGAAAGCGCTGCCTGCTGCTGGGCGTAGGCGTTCAGGCACAAATCCAGCGCTTGCTTTGCAATCTCCTGGCGGGAAAGCCCAGGCTGCAGGCAGCCGGCGGTCAGGTCCATTGCCCGGTCCAGCGAAGCCAAATACCGGTTATAAAATTCTTGTGGGTTTTCCAGGTCGGGCTGGGCCTTCAGCAGTGCATGGGTTTGGCTTACGCTTAACACCTGTTTCAGCTGGCAAATAGCAGTAAGGCAGGCCAAATGGCAGCGGGTATACCGCTTGCCGGCCGGCCGGGGCAGAAGACCGTTTTTAATGTAATTGTTTACCATGGCGCCGGTCAGCTCCTCGGCCTGCCCGCCACCCGCAAGCTGTCGGGTCATATAGGTCAAAAGCTGATCCTTGTACAGCTCAATATCCGGCAATTGCTCGTAACGGGCCGGCCGTTCGGTTTCCAGTTTTTGTTTTAAAGCCAAAATTGCGTCCATAATATCCTCCGCCAGCGCATATGTTTTTGCTTATTATAACCCGTTTCATAAGGTGAGGCAATCTGTTTGATTGTTTTCACAATCTGCAAAACAGTGGGGAAGCTTTTCGCTTGAAAATAGCCCTGTGGCAAAATACCCCAAGGCCGTGCACAAGCCAAAGCCGCAAACTAGTAAGGTTCGCTTGTGCGGTAAAAGGTTTCGGGATTGGTACAAAAGCAAAAAGGCTTTCTGCCAATAAACGGTGTTGGCTGGCAGAAAGAAACCGCGGGCGGTATGCCACAGGCGGCAAAACAAAAATACTTGACAACCGGCCCAGATGGCAGTATGCTTGGGATAGATACCCCAGGGGGGTGTAGTGTTAGATGCAGGCAGGCCGTCCGCCCTGCCTGCATGGGCAAGCTTTTGCCAAGCGGAGGTATTATTTTGAAACAATTGTTTGATGTGACCGGCATGAGCTGTTCTGCCTGCAGCGCCCATGTGGAAAAAAGCGTGCGAAAGCTGCAGGGGGTACACACGGTCAGTGTAAATTTGCTACAAAACAGCATGGCGGTAGAGTATGACCGTAGCCTGCTTTCCGAAAGCGATATTGTCCGGGCGGTGGAAAGCGGCGGCTACGGGGCTGCCCCGCGCCAAAAAACAAAAAAAGCGGCGCCTGCACCGGCGCAGGTGCAGGACGAATCTGTCGCGGTAAAAAAGCGGATTATTCATTCTCTATGCTTTTTAATACCGCTGATGTATCTGTCCATGGGGGAGATGATGGGTCTGCCTTTGCCGGGTTTTCTTTCCGGCGGGGAGAACGCTGCAAACTATGCGCTGACCCAGCTGCTTTTGACCCTGCCCATTTTATATTTAAACCGCAAATTTTTCCAAACCGGTTTTACCGCCCTGGCACACCGGGCGCCCAACATGGACACACTGGTGGCGGTGGGGGCCACGGCCGCGGTGGCCTACGGTATTTTTGCACTGTACCGCATTGGCTGGGGCATGGGCCATGGCGATTTGGAGCTGGTGCACCGGTACCACATGGATTTGTATTTTGAATCGGCCGGGACCATTTTGACCCTCATTACGGTGGGCAAATTTCTGGAAGCGCGCAGTAAGGGCAAAACGGGGGACGCCATTCGCCGCTTGCTGGACCTTGCGCCGAAAACCGCCTTTGTTCTGCGCGGCGAAACGGAGATGGAAGTTCCGGTAAGTGAGGTGCAGGTGGGCGACACGGTGATTGTGCGGCCGGGCAGCAGCATTCCGGTGGACGGAGTGCTCACCCAGGGCGAGGCGGTTCTGGATGAGTCTGCCCTCACCGGCGAGAGCCTGCCGGTGGAAAAGGGCCCGGGCGATTCGGTTATGAGCGCCACCATTTTAAAAGCCGGCAGCGTGCAGATGACCGCCAGCCGGGTAGGGCAGGACACCACCCTTTCTCAGATTGTGCAGCTGGTGGAGGAAGCAAATTCCGGTAAAGCGCCTATTGCCAAGCTGGCCGACCGGGTAAGCGGCATTTTTGTGCCGGCGGTTATGCTTATTGCGCTTGTTACCGGCATGGTATGGCTGGCGCTGGGGGCCGGGCTGGACCAGGCGCTGTCCTGCGCAATTGCGGTTTTAGTTATCAGCTGTCCGTGTGCGCTGGGGCTTGCCACCCCCACTGCCATTATGGTGGGTACCGGCAAAGGGGCGGAAAATGGCATTTTGTTCCGCACCGCACAAAGCCTGGAGCTTTTAAGCAGGGTGGATACGGTGGTGCTGGACAAAACCGGCACCGTAACCGAAGGCAAACCTGCCGTGGAAGGAATCTACCCGGTAAACTGCAGTCAGCAGCAGCTTTTGCAGCTGGCCGGCGCGGTGGAACAGCTTTCGGAACACCCGCTGGCCAGAGCGGTTGTGGCGAAGGCCGGGCAGCTGGGGCTCAACCTTCCACAGGCGGAGCATTTTGTGGCCCAGGCGGGCCGCGGGGTGAGCGCCAAGGTGGAAGGAAAGCTGATTTTGGCAGGAAACCGCCAGATGATGGAAGAGGCCGGTGTGGACCTGACCGGCGCACCGGATGCGCAGAAGCTGGCAGATTTGGGCCAAACCCCGCTGTACTTTTCCAAAGATGGAGTGTTTTTGGGCCTTGTGGCCCTGGCTGACCCTCTGCGCCCCACCAGTAAGGCGGCCATTGAGGCTTTTAAGGCGCTGGGCATTGAGCCGGTTTTGCTGACCGGCGACAACGAGCGCACCGCCCGCGCGGTGGCCGCAAAGCTGGAAATAAAGCGGGTTGTGGCGCAGGTGCTGCCGCAGGATAAGGAACAAAATGTACAGCTTTTGCAAAAGGAAGGCCGCCGCGTGGCCATGGTGGGGGACGGTATTAACGACGCACCTGCCCTGGCCCGGGCCGATGTGGGGATTGCCATTGGCAGCGGTACCGATATAGCGATAGAGTCGGCCGATGTGGTGCTGATGAAGAGCGATTTGGCCGATGCGGTGAATGCGGTGCGGCTTTCCAAAGCAGTGCTGCGCAATATTAAGGAAAACCTGTTCTGGGCCTTTTTCTATAATTCGGTGGGCATTCCGCTGGCGGCTGGGGTATTTTATGGGGCGCTGGGCTGGCGGCTTTCCCCCATGTTTGGGGCGGCGGCCATGAGCCTTTCCAGCTTTTGCGTGGTGACAAACGCCCTGCGGCTGCGGTTTTTTAAGCCCCAAAGGCTGGAAAAGCAGCAGCTTGGTTTTCCAAAAACGGCTGGCTTGGCCGAAAACTTAGCAAAAGCGCCGGATAGCCCGGCCGAAAATTTGCCCAAGAGCGGTTTGGAACAAACCCCAACCGCGTTATACCATACAGGAAAGGATGACAATACCATGGAAACAAGAACCGTAAAAATTGAAGGCATGATGTGCGCCCATTGCCAGGCCCATGTAAAAAAGGCGCTGGAAGGGCTGGGCCTTGCGGCCGAAGTGAACCTGGAAAAAGGCCAGGCCACCGTAAAAGGTGCTGCTAGCGACGACGCAATTTGTGCCGCAGTGACCGAAGCCGGCTATTCGGTTACGGGCGTTGAGAAAGACTGATGCGGGCCGACCGGCAAAAGTTGGTCCGGCTGCTGAAAACGGCCCGCGGGCAGGTTGACGGCGTTTTGCGGATGATGGAAGAGGACCAGTACTGCATTGATATTTCCCGCCAGATTTTGGCGGCAGAGGCGGTGCTGCGCCGGGCCAACAGCGAAATTTTAAAAGCGCACCTGGATGGCTGCGTGAAGCAGGCCTTCGAGACCGGCGACGAGGCCGAAAAGCAGAAAAAAATTCAGGAGATCATTGAGGTGTTTGACGCGCTGTCCCGCTGAAAAGGCGCCCGATACTGCCCGTTTTAAGGGCTGGGAACAAAGCACCCAATACCAAAAGGGCCCTGCATCTGCAGGGCCCTTTTGGTATTGGGTATACTTTAGTTAAAAAGGGAAAAACAAAAAAGCGCTTTTAGCGGGAATTGTTAAAAAACGGCGCCAAATACCAGCTTTTGCCGCTTTGCCGGCTAAAATATGCTTGCCCCCCCAAAAAAAAGGCGGATAAAGAATTTTTAACGGTATGTCTGCAAACCCCGTTTTTTGGAAAAAGAGGTTACCCAAAAGTTTGGCCGCAGAAGGTGATAAAAAGGCAAAGTAAGGTTTGCAGCTGGCTTTGCCCTTTAGCACGCTTAGAGCAGAGCCTTCGCGAGAATTTTTGTTTTTATGCCATGGGGGGTTCGCTGTTCGTGTCAAATAAACCGGCCAAAGGTGGGTTTGGGCAAAATGCACATCAAAACCGAAAAATACCCCCAATAGGCAAAAAAATACTTGCTTTTTTAAAAAAGCTATTATATAATGGGTAAGCCGCAAGAAATTCGGCACAAACAGCGGACGGTTAGCTCAGCTGGTAGAGCACCTGCTTGACGTGCAGGGGGTCACAGGTTCGAGTCCTGTACCGTCCACCATACATGAAGGGGCTGCAGGTTGTAGCCCCTTTTTTCATGTAGGGCCCATGGCAGGGCCCGTTGCGCAGAGGAGTGTGTATATGGAAAGAAAAGATTTGCGTAATGTTGCCATTATTGCCCATGTTGACCACGGCAAAACCACCCTGGTGGACCAGATGCTGCGCCAGAGCGGCGTGTTCCGGGAAAACCAGGCAGTGGCCGAGCGGGTGATGGATTCGGGCGACATTGAACGGGAGCGCGGTATTACTATTTTGTCCAAAAATGCGTCCACAGTATATAAGGATGTCAAGATTAATATCATTGACACGCCGGGCCACGCGGACTTTGGCGGCGAGGTGGAACGGGTTTTGAAGATGGCCAACGGCGTGCTGCTTTTGGTGGACGCGGCTGAAGGCCCCATGCCCCAGACCCGGTTTGTGCTGCAGAAGGCGCTGGAACAGAACCTGTCCATCATTGTGGTGGTCAATAAAATTGACCGGCCGGACGCGCGCATTAAAGAGGTTATCGACGAGGTGCTTTTGCTGTTGATGGACCTGGGTGCTACCGACGAACAGCTGGACTCGCCGATGATTTTCTGTTCGGGCCGGGCTGGTACCGCCAGCTATTCGCCGGATGTGGAAGGCACCGACTTTATGCCGTTGTTTGAAACCATTGTAAACTATGTAAAAGGGCCGGATGTACAGCCCAATGCGCCGCTGCAGTGCCTGGTTTCCTGCATTGATTACAACGACTTTGTGGGCCGCACCGCCATTGGCCGCATTGATGCCGGCGAAATGAAGGTGGGCCAGCAGGTAACGGTTTGCGACTGGCACAACAAGGACCTGTGCAAAAACGCGAAGGTTACTGCCTTGTATACCTTTGAAGGGGTTGGCAAAAAAGCGGTGGAGTCGGCTTCGGCGGGCGATATTGTGGTCTTTTCCGGCATTGAGGATGTGACCATCGGTAATACCGTTTGCGCTGCGGGGCTGCCTAACCCCATCAATTTTGTAAAGATCAGCGACCCCACTGTGGAGATGACCTTCTCGGTAAACGACTCGCCGTTTGCAGGCCGCGAAGGCAAGTTTGTTACCAGCCGCCAGATTCGTGACCGGCTGCACAAGGAGCTTTTGCGGGATGTGGCGCTGCAGGTAGAGGACTCGCCCAATTCCGACAGCTTTAAGGTGATGGGCCGCGGTGAAATGCACCTGTCCATCCTGATCGAGACCATGCGCCGTGAAGGGTACGAGTTCCAGGTTTCGCCCCCGAAGGTGCTGATGAAGGAGGGCGAAGACGGCAAGCTGCAGGAGCCCTATGAGCTGGTGGTGATTGATGTGCCCACCGAGTGCCAGGGCGCTGTAATTGAAAAGCTTTCCTCCCGCAAGGGCGAGCTGGTGGAGATGCATCCCCAGGGCGACACCCGTATGCGGCTGGAATACCGCATGCCATCCCGTGGGCTGTTCGGTTACCGCAGTGAATTCCTTTCCGCTACCCGCGGCGAGGGGATTATGAATACCATTTTTGACGGCTATGGCGAGTATAAAGGCGATTTGCCCACCCGCACCACCGGTTCTCTCATCAGCTTTGAAACCGGCACCGCCGTTACCTATGGCCTGTATAACGCTCAAGAGCGCGGCGTGCTGTTTATTCCTGCAGGTACCGAAGTGTACGAGGGCATGGTGATTGGCATGAACCCCAAGGGGGATGATATGGCGGTGAATGTGTGCAAAACCAAGCACCTGACCAATACCCGTGCTTCCGGTTCGGACGACGCACTGCGGTTGATTCCGCCCCGCATTTTCAGCCTGGAAGAGGCTTTGGACTTTTTGAATACCGATGAGCTTTTGGAGGTTACACCCAAGAACTTCCGCATTCGCAAACAGATTTTGAAAAATGATTTGCGGATGAAGGCCACCAAAGGCGGGCGCAAGGTGTAAAAACACAGCTGCCTAGAAAATAAAACGGCAAAAGCCGGCGCGAAAAAAATTTTCGCGCCGGCTTTTTTATGTGGTGAAAGGCTGCTGTTATTTTAAAAGGCTTATATATGTTTGCGTTTTGGCTTTGTTTTAGCCTGTTTGCGGCAAAAAGAAAGCACTTTTTTAAAAAAATTTTGGCCCGGCAAACAGAATACAAAAAAATGCTTGACAAACCCACCGTTAATTGGTATTATAATAAAGCGTTCTCGGCCAGGTAAAGTGACCGGGGCAGGGCTGGTAAGCTGATCTTCATGCTGGTGTAGCTCAGTTGGTAGAGCAGCTGATTTGTAATCAGCAGGTCGGGGGTTCAAGTCCGTCCACCAGCTCCACTTTTTAATTGAATATGGAGGAGTTCCCGAGTGGCCAAAGGGGGCAGACTGTAAATCTGTTGCGTAATCGCTTCGATGGTCCGAATCCATCCTCCTCCACCAACCAAAATCCGACATGCTGTGCATGTCGGATTTTTGGTTTGTACGGCAAAACATAAAACACCCTAACGGCTTTGCCCAAAAACCAGCCTAAATGCCGCATGCCCGGCGTTTTGACTGGCTGCCACGGCCTTTTGTATACTGCCGGGTGCTTTGCACCGGCCCTTTTGTGCCCCAAAACTGCTATAACAATATATTTTTTTGTTTGCGGCGGTTGACCTAGCAGCCATATATTGTATACTGTAAACAGTAAGTGGTAAGTAGTAAGTAGTAAGTGGTAAGTGACAGGCACAAAATAATAAAAGGTTCGCAATGGAGGGGTATTTATGTGGAACTTGACGCTCACCCAGCAATATCTGTTATGTGTGCTGAACCAAAAGGGCAGATTGCCCACCCTGGGCCTGGAAAAGGTAGTAGGCCTTTCCATGGCAGCCGTGCTGGAATTGCTGTTGGAGGAAACGGTGGTGCTGGAAGAAAAAAAGCTTTCCGCACCGGCAAGCCTGCCGCAGGAGCAGGAATATCTGCGCCCGGTTTATGATTTTATTGCAAAAAAGCAGCCGGTAAAGCCGGAAAAGGTGGTGGAATATTTTTCGCTAAACCTGACCGACCGCAATTTTACCCAACTTTTGGATGGCGTTGGCACGCAGCTTGTAAACAAAGGCTGCGCTGTACCAAAACAGGATGGCTTTTTGGGCAAAAAAACCGCCTATCTGCCAGCCCGGCAGGCAGTGGACCTGGTGGTTGAGGGTATGAGGGCCCAGCTTTTGGAAGAAGGGCCGGTTTCGCGGGAAACGGCAGCTCTTGCAGCGCTTTTGGACAAAAGCGGCGAGCTTGGGCGCTTTTTCTCCGCCTATGAAAAGAAAACCCTGAAGAGCCGGCTGAAAGAGCTTCGGCAGGACCAAACAAACCGGTTGGTATGCCAAGCCATGGAATATATTGACAGTTTAATGGCGGCAATTATTGTGGCAGTGACCTGAACAGGCAAGGTGGCGTATGTCCAGACAGAGAAGCATAGAGGCGATTAGTACCTCGGAATATGTTACCATTGGGGAATTGGTGCGGCTGACCGGTACCCGGTACAGTACCCTGAAATTTTATACCCAGGAGGGCTTTTTGCCCTTTTGGCAGCCGGACGAGCGCCTTACCCGCCGCTATCTGCGCAGCGAGACGGTAGAACGGATTGCCTATATTAAAAAGTTGCGCCAGCAGGGCAACACCATTGCGCAGGTGCGGGAAATTTTAAACCGGCAGCAAAACTTGCAGCTGCAGCCCGAACCGCTTTCGGGCGAAGGTTAGCTGCAAAAGAAAATGCTTTTGGGGCGGTGCCGGCAAAAGGCAAAGGGGAACGGGCGATAAAAATAAGGGCCTAAAATGCCCCGCAGCCCCAAAAGGTACGCCATGGCGGCAATGGCATAAGTACCCTGCGCGGGTTTGGGAAGGAGAACAGGTTTTAAATGGCAAAAACAGTTTTGGGGCAAGCATGGAAGTTTTGTAAAAAGGAAGCAGTACTGGCAATAGCCTGTCTGCTGGCGGTTATTTCCTGCTTTTTTGTGCCGCCCAGCGCAGCGTACATAGGTTATGTGGACTGGAATACGCTGGCGCTTTTATTCAGCCTGATGGCGGTGGTGAAAGCGGCGCAGCAGGCGGGGGTTTTTTTGTGGGTGGGCAATGCCCTTTTGCGCAGGGCCAGCACCGCCCGCAGAATGCTTTTAGTTTTGGTGTTTCTGCCCTTTTTCCTCAGCATGCTTATCACCAATGATGTAGCCTTAATTACCTTTGTGCCGCTGGGCATTGCGGTGCTGCGGCTGGCGGACCAGGAGCAGCTGGTGGTACCCATGGCGGTGCTGCAGACAATAGCGGCAAACCTGGGCAGCGCGCTTACCCCTATGGGCAACCCGCAAAATTTGTACCTGTATGCAAAGTCCGGTATGCAGTTTGGCGAACTTTTTGCCCTTATGGTGCCCTATGGTTTGTGTACCGCCGTATGCCTGGTGGTATTGGCCTGGCCTAGCGGCGCAAAGCCGGTGCGGGCGGCGCGGGTAAATGCGCAGCTTGGCCGCCCGTGGCAGCTTTTGTGCTGCGGCGCAGGGTTTGCGCTTTGCCTTTTGGGCATTTTTAAATGGCTGGCGCCGCTTGCCATTGCACTGGTGGTGGCGGTGTTTTTGCTTTTGGCAGACCGCAAATTGCTGGCAGGGCTGGACTATTCGCTGCTTTTCACCTTTATTGCCTTTTTTGTGTTAATTGGCAATATTGGCCAGATTGGCTGGTTTCGGCAGTTTATTGCCGCTGCGCTGGAAGGGCATGTAACGCTGGTGGCGGTGCTTGCAAGCCAGGTTATGAGCAATGTGCCGGCAGCGCTGCTTTTGTCCGGCTTTACCAGCCAGTGGCCTCAGCTGATTGTGGGATGCAATTTGGGAGGGCTTGGTACCTTAATTGCATCCATGGCGAGCCTGATTTCTTATAAGGTGATAGCGAAGGAGTACCCTCACCTGTGCGGACGCTATTTAGGCTGGTTTACCCTGTGCAATGTGGGGCTTTTGGCGGTACTGCTAACCTTGAACAGATTGGTTTAAACCGGGCGCAAAAGCCCCATGCCCCCTTACACAAAAAGCCCCTGCGGCCTTTGCGGCGCAGGGGCCCTTTTTTATAGGCAAAGAAAAACCGCGGCCAGCCTGTAAAGCTGCCGCGGCCTTTTTATGCCGGCCTTTTTACGGGCAGCTGTTATGCATTTGCCAGCTGAATGCAGGGTTTATCCTTTAAGGCAAAAACAGAAAGTTCGCTTGTATCCAAAGGGGTGTTTTTCAGGCTGACGGCCTGCAGCGCGCTGTTGTGGTAGGTTTTGTAGCAGTAAAGCAGGCGCTGGGTGTCCAGGCAGCTGGAATAGATGGTTTCGTCCTCTCGCCCTTCGGGGGTTACCACCGCGCCGCGCACCATGGCTACGGCGTCCAAAATATGGAAAAACTGGCTGATCTTCAGGTCTCGCTCGTCCTGGCAGAACGAAGCGTGGGCCTTTAAAAAGGCGGCCCGCACAAAGCGGCTGGAAGGGGACCAGTCGCCCGGCAGCCCCATAGCGCCCATACCCTGGCCATAGCTGTGCAGCGTAACTGCGGGGGCAAACTGGTTTTTGGGCTGGCAGGGAGAAAGGGCCTGAAAGTCACACAGACGGGTAAGCTGGTAGGAAAACGGGGGATTATTGGTTAAAACTCCCACTGGGTCTTCCCAAATTTGCAGGCCCTGGGCGGTGGGTTCCGCTACCAGTGCACCGGTGGAATCTGCAATATGCCAGTGCAGCGGCGCAAGCGGCAGGTTTTCGGCAAAGGGCTCGGCTACAAGCTGCACCTGTTCTAACAGTGCGCGGGCCTGTGAAAGGTTTTCGCAGCTGCCCAGTATCAGCCAAAACAGCTCATGCGGGGCAAGGTTTTCCTTTTGGGGCGAAGGGGTGGGAAAGTAAAAGGCATTGCCTGGAAAATTCAGCCCGGCCAGGTAAAGCCCCTTTTCGTTGCAGGCTTCGGCGTAAAGCGGTTCGTTTTGCGCCACATTTGCCATGCCAATTATGGCATAGTGTTCCTGTAAAGCACTGCGGTGGTGAAAATGGAATGCATGGCGCCGCCCGGTTACCACGACCGACTGCCCAAAAGAATATTCCAGATCCAGATTGCGGCCAAAAAGGCCGTGCTGGGAAAAAGCAAGACTGGTGCACATAAAGCTTCCTTCCATTTGTCTGCCAACAGAATATAGTAACAGTATATCCTGTTGGCAAACAAAAATATAGGCGGTAGGGGAAATTTGCCGCAAAATAAAATAAATGCCTGCCTGCACGGCGCAAAACAGATATCTGTTTTGCCAAAAATGTCTGGCTTATTTTGCAGCCGCAAAGGGCACTGTTATAAAATGTGCTGTTTTCCAGCAAAAAAGCCGCAAAATTTGCGGCTTTTGGCATAGCTTATTCCAAAAAATAACAGCAAACGGCAATTTAAAACACCCAAGGCAAAGCGTTTTTACCCGTTAGTCTTCCTGTTTCAAGGCAAGCTTTTCCACCGCCAGTATACCGGCCCACAGCTGGTCGGTATTAACCTGGTAGGGCAGGGTTTCCATATCCGGTCCGGCTATGGCGTCCTGCAGGCAGGGTTCCAGCAATTTGCGGTCACAGCAAAGCTGCAGGTCGGCCAAACAGGTGGGGCAGCCCAAGTTTAAAAGCAGCTGGCGCAGGCGTTTTGCCTCGGCGGGGTTTTGGTCCACCATCAGCTGAACCAAAATGCCGTAGGCTACCGCGTCGCCGTGCAGGTTATTCTGTTCAAATTGGGGCAAAAGCGCCAGCCCGTAAAACAGCGCATGAGCCATGGCACAGTTGTAGCAGTCCTTTACCAGAATGGAAACAAGCCCCGTGGACACAATGACTGCCAGCACGGCCTGCTCCAGCGCAAAACTGGCGGTTTTTGCAGCACAGTCTGCCATGGCCTGTTCACCGTAAGTAAAAATGGGGTCAATGCACATTTTGGCAATGGTCAGCGCCAGAGCGGTGGAATGGTCCAGCCCGGACATATCGTTGCGGGCCGAAAAGGTGGGTTCGTAATATTTGGCAAGGGTATCTCCCATGCCGGCCCGCAGGTAGATGGAAGGCGCTTTTGCAATAATATTGGTATCAATAATGGCATGGTCGGCGGGACGGTCATAGTAATAAAACCGCTCGAAGCTGCCGTCGGGCCGGTATACCACCGAAAGCGCCGTGACCGCTGCGCAGGTGGCGGCAATGGTGGGGACTGTTACCACCGGCAGCTTAGCCTGAAAGGCAACCCCTTTGGCGGTATCCAGCGCCTTGCCGCCGCCTACACCCACAATAACCTCGGCCCCGGCTGCCTGCGCTTTTTGGGCCAGCGCATCAATATTTTGCTGGGTGCAGTCGTCGCCAAACAGCTCTTTGCCTGCCAGTGTAAGCTTATGGGCCAAAACGGAAGCAGAAAGTTGACAAAAAGCCGCGGCGTAGGCTTTTTCTCCGCCAATAAAAAACAGTTTTTTGCCAAACAGCGCGCAAATTTCGCCAAGCTTGCTGCAGGCGCCGGCGCCAACGGTATAGGCGGGCAGGGTTACGGTATGCATAAAAGGTCGCTCCTTTGTAAAAATGGGCCGCTTTGCGCGGCAGGCAAAAGTTATAAAAATATCCTTGAAACATCATTCGAGGGTCAAATGCTTGTGAAGAATGTTTGCAGTATCTTTACTTGCAGGACTGATTATTCAGGTATTTGTGATATTCGGGGTCAATGATATTGGCTTTGATGAGAGCATAATCTTCCCAGGAAAAAGTGGTTCCCAAAACGGTTTTATGAAGCTTGTTTTCCATAAATTCGCAGTACTGCTCAATATAATCTTCATAGAACAGATCCACGAATTTAACAATTTTTCTGGAAAGATCTTCTCTTGACAGCACCAGATCACAATGATTGGATAAAAATTCAAAACCGGTTATCCGTCGTTCCTTTACACCAGCCGCATCCTGCAGGTTGTCATCATGCAGTTTGCTAAGAAAATCCTGCTCGATTACCCAGGTTAAAAAACAGCTATGTGGTTGGCACAATACTCCCAAATGACCGCATGGTCCTGTTGGGTTAGGGCTTCGGTTGGTTTGTGAAAGGCTTTGCTGTATACTTCGCAGGCTGTTTTCTACTGCCATTCGGCTTTGTCTAAAGTAAATTTATGCTTATTCATGCTTTGAACCTCTGTTTTTAAATGTCGGTATTGTAATTGCTTTTTTGTTATTGGACAACAGAAAGAATGGTTAGAGGGGCATTTGTTACTATGCAGGTTTGTCAAATACGATGGATGTGAATATTATATCATGATTTTTTAAATATGCAAGAAAATATGAATAAAAATACATATTTTTTTCGCTGCGCCTTTCCCCGGCCGGTGCCCTGCGGCATAGCACACTGAGCGGGCGGTCAAAATAAAGCGGCAATAAAAACGCTGCCCTTTTGCCATCGCCCGGCCTTTTGAAAAAGGCCTGCTTTCCTTAAAACTACATAAAAATGCCAACACACAGAAAACAGGCAGAATATCGAAAGCTTTAAAACTTTATCTTTTGAAGCGATTTTTTGGTTTTGATAAAAAAATAGTCTTTTCTGCGCCTGCTTTGTGTGTTATACTGTTTTTTAAATAGCGGTAGCGGGTAAGCTGCTGCGCATTGCTTATAAAATAGACCCTGCCGCAGGGCCGGGCTGGATAAGGGGTAAAAGATGGAAAAGACCAATGAACTTTGGAAGCTGACCGCCCATGCGGTCAAACAGGGCGGTTACGACAAGGTTGTGCTGGCAGTAGGTTCCTGCGAAGCGCATGGCCAGCACCTGGCGGAAGGCTGCGACACCTTTGTTTCTTACGAGCTGGCCCGCCGCACAGCCGACCGGGTGAAGGGAATGCTGGTATTGCCGCCGGTTACGGTGGGGTACAGCGGCCACTACGATTCGTTCCCGTTTACCTTAACCTTGCAGTATGAAACGGTCATTCATGTGGTAGAGGATATCCTCACTTCGGTTTTGTCCAACGGCGTGAACAAAATTTTAATTATCAACGGTCACGACGGCAACATTGCCCCCATTGAAATTGCCTGCCGCAAGGTGAAGGAAGCCTGGCCCGACGCCCGCATGCTGGTGCTGGACGAGTGGTGGGTGACCGGCGGCAAGCTTTTGCCAGATCTGTTTGAGGTATGGGGCGGCCTGGGCCACGCCGGTGAAGGGGAAACCTCCATTGCCTACCACATGTTCCCGCAGTATTGTGAACCGGAGCAGGCTACCTGTGTTGTGCCTCAGCTGCCGGATGGCATTAACATTAAATGGGATTTTGGCGAACTGACCAACACCGCCCAAACCGGCGACGCCACCAAGGGCACCGCTGAAAAGGGGAAAAAGATGGCCGACGCTTTGGTGGATTATCTGGAGCAGCTGGTTAACAAAATGGACGCCTGTGGATGGAACTATGCAACCCCTGGTGCCCAAAAGCCGCTGGGCTGAGCTTTGAAAGCACAGGGGACAGCTTGCCCAGGGCTGCAGCCTAAAAGAATAAAAAGCGTGGGGCGGCCTGCTCCGCGCTTTTTTGCGCCAAGGCATAAAGCAAAGGCACAGGGGTGGTTTATGGCATAAAGCCATAGCAAAAGCCAGGCGCTCACAAAGGCAAAACGCTTTGCTTTATACGCTGCCGCGGCCATAAGCCATAAAAAGTTTACAAACCGGCCAAACTTTTGTGAGGGCTAAAGTTTGTAAAGTGGGTGAAAATACAGTATAATATTTGCTGAATTGGCCGCCTGGCAGCGGCTTGGCAATTTGCCGTACAGAAAGGAAAGGAAACAGCTAGTATGAACAAAAGTTCTGCCTATGACGCTACGCCCGGCCAGGGAGGGGGCACGGTGAAAAAAACACTGATTAACCTGCTGGTTACCCTGGTGTTTGGCCTTGTGTATTTTTACCTGGAATTGCCGGCACTGAACCTGCACGACCAGGAATTTTATGTTTTTGTATTTTTGCTGTCGGCGGTGTGGTGCGTCAGCTCCATTTTAACCTCTGGCCTGTGGAAGTTGCAGGGGCAGGGTGACTTTTTCCGGTCGGTAAAAAACAACTGCCGGCTGCCGCTTATTATCTGCGCTGCATTGGTGGTTATTTTCCTGCTGGGCAGCCTGCTTTCCAGTGTTATTTTGCGGGCCGGCAGCTACAGCAAACTGTTAAGTTTTGAAACCGGGGACTTTTCTACCGATGTAACCCAGGTGTCCTACGACCAAATTCCCATGCTGGACGCGGACAGCGCTTCCAAGCTGGCTGACCGTAAGCTGGGCGAGCTTTCGGACATGGTAAGCCAGTTTGAAGTGTCGGACACCAATACCCAAATCAATTACCAGGACCGGCCGGTGCGGGTTGCACCACTGGTATACGGCGACTTGATTAAATGGTTCAACAACCGCTCGGAAGGGCTGCCCGCCTATGTGCTGATTGACATGGTAACCCAGAATGTGGAGGTTGTGCGGCTGGAAGAGGGGATGAAGTATACCCCGGCCGAACATTTTTCCCGCAATTTGTACCGTCACCTGCGTTTTTCTTACCCCACCTATATGTTCGATGAACCCACCTTTGAAATTGACGAAGAGGGGACTCCGTATTGGATCTGCCCGCGGCTGGTTATGACCATTGGCCTGTTTGGTGGGCGGGACATTGACGGCGCGGTGCTGGTAAACGCCATTACCGGCGAAAGCACCTACTACGACGCGGAGGATGTGCCCAGCTGGGTGGACCGGGTGTACAACGCCGACCTGATTGTGGAGCAGTACGACTATTACGGCCAGTACCACAACGGGTTTTTAAACTCCATTTTTGGGCAAAAAGGGGTAACCGTTACCACCGATGGCTATAACTATATGGCCATGGACGATGATGTGTATATGTACACCGGCATCACCTCGGTGGGGGGCGACCAGTCGAATGTGGGCTTTATTTTAACAAACCAGCGCACCAAGCAGACCACCTATTACCAGGTGGCTGGCGCTACCGAATATTCGGCCCGCTCTTCGGCCGAAGGTGTGGTACAGCATTTGGCATATAAGTCCACCTTCCCGTTGCTTTTGAATATTGGGGGCGAGCCCACCTATTTTATGTCCCTGAAGGATAACGCCGGGCTGGTGAAGATGTATGCCATGGTAAATGTGCGCCAGTACCAGGTGGTGGCAACCGGTTCCACCGTGGCCGAATGCCAGGCGGAGTACGAGAAGCTGCTTTTGCAGAACGATATTACTGAACAAACCCCCACCGTGACCGGCCGTGTAGAAGGGGTTGTGACAGAAAAGCGGGAGGCCGTAATAGGGGGCGACACCTATTACTACCTGAAGCTGCAGGGGCAGGAAGGCTATTTCTCTCTGCGGGCGGCCGACAATGAACTGGCGGTTATTTTGAACACAGGCGACTGGGTAGAGATGGACGCGGCCGCCGACCAGCAAAATTCCATTCGCTCGGCAAAGCTTTTGCAGTATACCCCCTCAGGACAGCCGGCCCAGCCGGAAAGCACTCCGCAGCAGATGCAAAGCGACAGCACACAAACCGAGGCCCAAACGGGAGAAAGTGAACCCGAAAGTCAAAGTGCCGCCCAGCCGGATGCTTCTCAGCCGCAAGATGACCAGCAGGCACAAAGCGAAGAGACCTGACTGTAACCCCCTGGGAAAATACCCATAAGCTGTGCGGGAAAGCCGGTGTGCCCCAAATACCGGTTTCGCTGCAAAGTTTTGCGCACAAGTGTTTAAGGGGGCAAATCAAGCTTCAAAGGCTTGCTTTGCCCCCTTTTTACATGCTCACCCCTTAAACTTATAGCAACAAACTGCTTTGTAGCCCAAAGGCGCAGCTTTGGCGGCAGAAAGGTGAAAGTCCGGCAGGTACTGTTGGTGGTTTTAAACAGGCTTTGCTGGTGCCACAAAATAAAACCGGGTTTTAACCGGCCGGCATTTTTGCTGTGTTACATGGGCTAAAGAGTTTAAGCTTTTAAAAAATGGCAAAAATAGACCGTTTTTTTGCAAAAAGACTTGTGTGTAAAAGATAAGCTGCGGTATACTAAATATTTAGTGGGTCTATAAGGCAAAGCGCTGTTCAAGGTGACTGCCGGCTGTTTTACAAAGCCTGCGTGGCAAAAACTGCTGGCAGGAATGCAGCTGCATGGCGCTTAGCGCGAAGGGGGTAAGAGCGCTTTCTTTAAAGTTTGTTAGGCGTTTCTTCATAAAGATTCCATAATTATTTTGGATAATAAATGTGAAAGCATAAAACCCGTGTGCTGGTGAAAAAGGCGGCGCGGTTTTGCATAAAAGGAGAGAAAAACATGAAAGAAAAAATGCGGGCATTTATGACCGGCCGATATGGTATGGACAGCCTGGGCCAATTTTTAAGCCGGCTTTCGCTGGCGCTTTTGGTGACGGCTATTCTGCTGCGCCAAAGCGGTGCGGCGCGGGCATTGTCGGTAATGGCCTGCATATTGCTGGTTTTGTGCTATTTTCGCATTTTTTCCCGCAATACAAACGCCCGGGTTCGGGAAAACTATGCCTTTTATATGGTGCGCCAGAACACGGTGGGGCGAATAAAAGCCGCCTTTGGCCGGCTGCGGGACCACAATAGCCACTGCTTTTTTAAATGTCCTTCCTGCGGGCAGATGGTGCGGGTACCGAAAGGGCGCGGCCTGATTGACATTACCTGTCCCAAATGCCGCTGCGAGTTTAGGGAAAAGAGCTGATCGGATGTACGGATATATCATCATCAATGAGGACAGCCTGCCCAAAGAGGAGGCAGACCGGTACCACGCATACTACTGTGGGCTGTGCCGGGCGCTGGGGGACGGGCATGGCTTGTGCGGCCGGCTGACCCTTTCCTATGATCTGACCTTTCTGTCTATGTTGCTTTCGGGCCTGTACGAGCCCGAAGAAGAGTTCGGCGAAAGCCGCTGTGCATTGCACCCCGGCCGTCCCTGCCCGTGGGTTTCCACCAGTGTGGAGCAATATGTGGCGGATATGAGCGTGGCGCTGGCCTACCACCGCTGTGACGATGATTGGCGGGACGAACGCAAATATTCGGCGCTGGCCATGAAAAATGCGCTGGCTAAACGGTACAGCCAGGTTTGCGAGCGCTGGCCCCGCCAGGCTGCGGCCATTGGCCACAGTATGCAGCAGCTTTTGCGCTGCGAAGAAGCCCAAAGCAGTGATCTTGACGAGGTTTCCGGCTGTTTTGGCCTGATGATGAGCACGCTTTTTGTCATGAAGTCGGATGAATGGAGCGTAACCTTACGAGAGATGGGATATGCGCTGGGCAAGTTTATCTATCTGATGGATGCTTACGACGACCTGGAGCGGGACAAAAAGCATAAACGGTATAACCCGCTGTTGGCGCTTTCCCAGCAGCCGGATTATGAAGAACGAATACACGAAATTTTAACCATGCTGATGGCCCAGTGTGCCGGCGCGTTTGAACGGCTGCCGGTGTTGCGCAATGCACAGGTTTTGCGCAATATTTTGTATTCCGGCGTGTGGACCCGCTACGCCCAGATCCAGAGCCAGAAAACGGTCCGCAAGAAAAAGAAGGAGCAGGAATGAGAGATCCTTACGATATTCTGGGGGTGGCCCGCACCGCCAGCGATGACGATGTGAAAAAAGCATACCGGGCGCTTTGCAAAAAATATCACCCGGACCTAAACCCCGGCGACAGCGCGGCCGAAGAAAAATTTAAACAGGTGCAGGCCGCGTACGATGAGGTGATGCGCCAGCGCCAGACAGGCGGTGCAAGCGGCGGGTATTATGGCTCAAACAGCCCGGGCGGCTTTTATGGCTGGGGACCGTCTGGGCCGTTTTGGGGGTTCGGTTTTGGCGACGATGAGCCGGGCAGCTACCGCCAGCAGGACCCGTTTGGCCGGTATACCGCAGGCCAACAGGACGAATCCAACGAAATGCAGGCCGCCCGCAGTTATTTGAATGCCCGCCACTATGCTGAAGCGCTGAATGCGCTGAACCTGGTGGATCCCACCGCCCGTACTGCCCGCTGGTATTATTATGCGGCCCTGGCAAGCGCCGGGCTGGGCAACCGCATTAATGCGTTGGAATATGCCCGCACGGCGGTGGAAAAAGAGCCCAATAACGCCCAGTACCGCCAGCTGCTCGACCAGCTGCAAAACCAGGGCCAAACCTATTACAATACGGCCCGCAGCTATGGACCCCCCACCTTCAGTGTGGGAAGGTTTTGTTTAACGGTTTGGCTTTTGCAGCTGCTTTCAGCCCTTTGCTGCCGTTGCCGGCTGTAAGCCGTTTACAAAACGGCAAAACACCCTAGTATATGGCAGATATAGAGAATACAAAAAATAAAACACAAACGCACACAAGGCAAGCTGCCCTGTGTGCGTTTTTTGCTGGCGCTTTTCGGTTTGCAGAAGGCGTATGGGGTTTTGGCAAAATGTTCGGGTGCGCCTGATTGGGTTTTGCAGAAAAAGCCTTTGCCCCAAAAGCCCGCGTGTTTTTGTGCCGTATGTTCTGGAAAAGGCGGCGGTAAACGTGTTTTTTGCGGAGATGACGACAAAGGGCGGTAAGCGTCGTTTTATAGACCGAAAAGACCCTTTGCAGCAGGCCTTTGCCCGCAAACGGACAGCGCTTTGTTGACAGCGAGTTTGAATTATTATATGGTTGTAATGGGAATATGCTAAAAGAAAAAGCCTGCAGCTGTGCTGGCGCAGGTACTGCGGCAGGGGATGAACGCCGGGCAAAAGAAGGCCGGCGCCCTTTTACAGAAGAAATCCGTTACAGAAGAAATCCGCGCCCGGACGGTTAATCGATTTGGCTTTTTGCAAAATTTGCCGGTGCGCAGTGTGAGGAGGTATAGAATGGAACCCATTTTGGAATGCCGGAACCTTTATAAAAGCTACCGGGGAAAGCCGGCGCTGCGGGGGTTGAACCTTTCGGTGTACGCCGGGCGGATTGTGGGGCTTTTGGGCCCCAATGGCAGCGGCAAAACCACCCTGATTAAGTTGGCCTGCGGGCTGCTTACCCCCACATCGGGCCAGGTGCTTATTAAGGGGCGGGCACCCGACGCTACAACCAAGGCGTTGGTGTCCTACCTGCCGGACCGCAACTATTTGGAAAACTGGATGACCGTGCAGCAGGCTTTGACCTTTTTTGAAGAGTTTTATCAGGACTTTGACCCTGCCCGTGCGGCGGATATGCTCAGCCGGCTGAACATTCGGCCCGATATGCGGTTTGGCAGCCTTTCCAAAGGTACCAAGGAGAAGGTGCAGCTGATTCTGGTCATGAGCCGCAGAGCCTCGCTGTACCTGCTGGATGAACCGATCGGCGGGGTGGACCCGGCTGCCCGGGACTATATCCTCTCCACCATTATCAACAATTACGACCCCGGCGCCACGGTGCTGATCTCCACCCATCTGATTGCCGATGTGGAAAAGGTGCTGGACGATGTGGTGTTTATTCGGCAGGGGCTGGTGGAACTGTGCGCTACGGTGCAGGAGATCCGCGAAGAAAAAGGCTGCAGTGTGGATGAGCTGTTTCGGGAGGTGTACAAATGTTAGGCAAACTGTTCCGGTACGAAATGAAGGCCACCGGGCGGATTATTCTGCCGTTTTACTTAGGGCTGGCCGTGCTTGCACTGGTATGCCGGCTAAGCGGTGTGTTTTCCGAAAGCAAGCCTTCTGGCCAGCTGGGGGGCGTGGTTTCCGAACTGCAGCTGCTGGGCCTTATGGTATATTGGACATTGCTGGTAGCCACCTTTGTGGTGGTGTTTGTGGTTATGCTTACCCGGTTTTACAAAAATTTGTACGGCGGGGGCGGGTATTTAATGCACACCCTACCGGTAACAACCGCCCAAAAAATTTGGAGCAAGGCGCTGGCCAGCGCAGTGTGGGGAATTGCCTCGCTGGCAGTGGTTCTGTTAACGGCCCTGATTTTGTTTTTGGGTACCGATGTGCTGGACTTTTTGTGGTATTTATGGCCGACCCTGGGCGAACTGTGGCAGCAGCTTTTGTGGTATATTTTGCCCGGCGGCATAGACCCAGTGTCCGGTTTCTGGCTGGTGATTTTACTTTTGGAATTTTTGGCGCTTTTGGTTTTTTCGGTGCTATTAAGCTCCATGGCCTGCTACTTTTTCCTTTCACTGGGCCAGCAGATGGGACGCCACAAGGTACTGGGCGCTTTTTTAAGCTATATTGGGTTTGTGGTGGTATGGCAGCTTATCAATATGGTGCTGAATATCAGCGGGCTGTATGAGGGGGCGGCTTATCTTACCATGCGCCACCCATTGCCCGGGTTGGCGCTGACCCTTTTGATAGAGGTGGTATTGGTGGGCGGCTTGTTTTTTGCCAGCTACTTTGGCACCTATTACCTGATGAACCGCAAACTGAACCTGGAGTAAAGGAGAAAAAATGGAACATAAACCTTACTGCTGCCCAAAATGCGGCAACGGAGCATATGTGACCGACCAACTGCAGGCTACCGGCGGCAATTTTGCTAAGCTTTTCGATATACAGAATAAGCGCTTTGTTACCGTAAGCTGTACCCGATGCGGCTATACCGAACTGTACCGTCAGCCGGAGGACGGCGCGATGGATGTGCTGGACTTTTTGTTTGGCTAACAGTAAAAGAGAATAAAGCAAAAAACGGCGGGGCTATTGCCCCGCCGTTTTTGTCGTTTTACCCTGCGATTTTTGGAAAAACAAAATGGCTTTTAATGGGCACACAGGGAAAACGCAGGCCCCCTGCCGGATGTAAGGCGTTTTAAAGCTGCATAGCCAAAAAGAAAGTCTTAGCTGGCATGTTTGTGTTCTGAGTCGGCAAAACAGGTGTGTTTTTCTTTGAAAACACAAAAGGGGACTATGCAAATAGACGAGGTCTGGTATACTGGTAAAAGGTTTAAAAAAGGCAGCAACAAAAAACGCTGCAAAGGCGTGCGCTTTGGCAGGCCTGTGGATTTGTGGGAGGAATTTTATGCGGCAAAAACAAAAAGCGCGGATTACAGTGGCGGCCTGTATGGCAACCTTTGGCACCCTGGCGCCCTTTGTGCGGCAGATTGAATTGAGCTCTGCCCAGCTTGCCTTGTGGCGGGCTGTTTTGGCCGCGGTGCTTTTGGGGGGCTATTTGGCGGTAAGCCGCCGTACCCCCAACTGGCGTGCGCTATACAAGGCGCTGCCCGCGCTGCTTTTATCAGGCGCTGCCATGGGCATTAACTGGATTTTGCTGTTTGAAGCCTACCGGTATACCACGGTGGCGGTTGCAACCTTAAGCTACTATTTTGCCCCGGTGCTGGTGACGGTATTGTCGGTTCCGCTGTATAAAGAAAAGATCTCAGTAAAGCAGGCGGGGTGTTTTGCGGCCAGCACGGCCGGCCTTTTTTTCATTGTGGGGGCAAATGGCTTTGGCACCGGCAGCTCCAATGCGCTGGGGGTGGCCTTTGGCCTGGCAGCGGCTGCATTTTACGCGGGGGTTATTCTGCTTAACAAATCCATTTTGCAGGTGGGGGGAATACAGCGCACCTTTGTGCAGTTTTTGGCTGCCATTGTGGTGCTGGCCCCTTATGTGGCGCTGCAGGACGGCCTTTCGCTGGCCGGGCTTTCCTGTACCGGCTGGCTTTCCCTTTTGGTGGTGGGGCTTTTGCATACCGGGCTTATCTACTGCTTATATTTTTCTGCTATGGAGCATCTGCCCGGGCAGGAGCTGGCTATTTTAAGCTATATTGACCCGTTGGTTTCGGTGGCGGTTTCGGTGGCGGTTTTGCACGAACCGCTTTCGCCGGCCCAGCTTTTGGGCGGCGCCATGATATTGGGCTTTACCCTGCTGAATGAGCGCTTGGCTGACAGGTAAGGACCAAGTATACAAAGGTTTATTTGTTTGGCATGTACTTACTGTTTTTTGCATAGTTTTATATAAAGGCAAAAGCTTGCATGATGGCCAGGAAAGCAGCGGCTGCATTGCCATATGCGGTTTAGAAGGGGTATCGGCCATAGCTGTGGCGGCAAAGGCGTGCAGCGCCGTTTTAAGCCCCATGGCCGATTGTAAACCTGTGGTAAACAAAGCAAAATCATGGCGGATAAACAAATGTTTTATGCCCCAAAAGTATTTATAACAATACAAAAAAGGCATTAGACAGCGAAAAAAAGGCGTAGTATTCTTTTTTATGGTAAAACGCCTGAAAAAGCGGCGGTTGACAGTGGGTGCAGCCGCCGTTTTTTTGTATAAAAAGCCAGCCGGCAAAATAAAACTGCCGTGGCCAATAAAGCAGATGACAAGTGTGAGGGGATAAAAACGCTGTGCAATAGCTGTACTTTGCAAAAGCTTGGGCTTGAGGCAGGCTGTAAGCGGCGTGTGGGCAAGAGAGGCAAAAATGAACAGACAGACCACTTTACAGCTGCCGCAAACAGCACAGCAGGGGCTTAACGCAAACCAACTAAAGCTGATTGCGGTGGTGGCAATGGTAATTGACCACTGCACCATTGTTTTTGTGCCGGATGATTTTTGGGCCGTTTGGATTTTGCGGATGATAGGCAGAATGACCGCGCCAATCATGTGCTATTTTGTGGCCCAGGGGTATTACCATACCCGCAGCCTGCCGCGGTATATGGGCCGGCTGCCGTTAGTGGGGCTGGCAGCGCATATTCCGCACAATTTGTGTTTTGGGTATAGCCTTTGGCGGTTTTGGCAGGCGACCGATGTTATGTTTGCCCTGCTATTTGGCCTGGTTGCGCTGGCGGTGTGGAAAGGCGAACGGTTTGCCCTGTGGCAAAAGGCGCTGGCAGTGTGCGGCTGCTGCATGCTGGCGTATTCGTCCGACTGGAACTATATTGCGGTGCTTTGGGTGCTGGGTATGGGAGTTTTTTACCAGGATAAGCAAGGCCAACTGCGCGCTTTTTTGCTGGTGGCGGCTGTATACCTGCTGCAGCCGTTTATTTATGGAACCACTCTGCACTATGCCAGCCGGTTTGGTGTGTTTTTTGCCTTTTTACTTTTGTGGCACTACAATGGGCAGCACGGCAGCAAAAGCCGCCTGGTTCAGTGGGGGTTTTACTGGTTTTACCCACTTCACCTGCTTTTGCTGTGGTGGCTGGGATCTGTGTTGTAAAAGCTGTAAAAGGCCGGCAGAATACCTGCCGGCCTTTTTTGTGTTTTTCAGATAGTAGCTTTTGTTTTAAAAGCCTGGCTTTGGCGGCGCTCAGCCCCCGTGTACCGGGCATACAGCCTCGGGCAGGGCATCAGCTTTATAGTAGCCCACCGCAGAAGGGCACCCATCCCCTGCCAAACTGCCCGAAACCGTGCAGTAGCGCTGCTGGGTCACCGTGTCGTCCACCGGGAAGGAAATCGGCTCCAAATTTGCCTGTGCGGCGGCCATTACATTGCGCCAGGCCAGCGTGGGCGGGTGTGCATTGTAATTCACTGCAAGCGGCAGCGATTCGTCGTACCCGTACCAGCTGGCGGTTACATAGTAGGGGGTCAGGCCAATAAACCAGTGGTCCTTATTGTCCGAAGTGGTGCCGGTTTTGCCCACCGAGTCCATGCTGCCCGGCACGCTGTAACCGGCGGCGGTGCCTTCGCCCACCATAACCTGGCGCAAAAGCCGGTTCATAATATAGGCGGTATCGGCAGAAATAACCTGTCGGCTTTCCACCTTGGGACTAAGCAGTTCGCTGCCGGTGGCACGCTGTACCGAGCTGTAGCAGTAGGGGGTGGTATACACCCCGCCCGAACCAAACATGGCATAGGCGGCGGCCATTTCCAGCGGGCTGACCCCATAGGTGGAAGCACCCAAAATCATCGGGGCCGAGGCTTTGTCCTGGCTGGTAAAGCTGGTAATGCCCAGCTTTTGGGTGGTAAACCGGTAGATGGCGCTGACCCCTGCCTGTTCGCCCACCCGCACCGCAATGGTGTTGATGCTGCGAGCCAAAGCGTCCGCCACCAAAAGGTTTTCGCCGGAATAGGTTTTGGAAAAGTTTGCCGGCCAGTCTTTCAGTTCGCCGGTTTCTTCGTCCTCAATCTGGCGCACCGGCTCGTCCAAAAAGCTGGAAGACCAGGTGATCTGGTCCTTTTCCAGCGCCAGCACATATGCGCCGATGGGCTTCATGGTGCTGCCCACCTGCCGGGTGGCCTGGGTAGCGCGGTTATAAGCGCGGCTGTGGTCCTTTTCGCCCAGGCCGCCCACCACCGCACAGATGCGCCCTTCATAGTCCAGGCTGACCATGGCGGCCTGCGGGTAAACGGTCACCTGGCCGGTTACCGGGTTGCCCTCCTCATCGGTCAGCGGCTGTCCGGTCTCCTCGTCAGTCAGCTGGGCGGTAATCTGCTTGCCCGGCTGCGGGTAGATCCAGGCCTGCTGCAGGGTGCGCTCCATGGCGCTTTGCAGTTCGGGCACCACGGTGGTGTAAATGCGCAGTCCGCCGTCATACAAAAGGCGGGAAGCTTCCGAACGGGAAAGGTTATACTGCTGGGAAAGGTCGGTGATAACCTCTTCCATTACCAGGTCGGTGAACCAGTCGGTGGGGGTTTCGTCCCGCTCGGGGTCGCTGTTGCCGGTGGTCACAAGCGGTTCGGCCACGGCGGCGTCGTGTGCGGTTTGGTCAATATAGCCTTCCGCCAGCATTTGGTCCAGCACATAGTTGCGCCGTTCCAGGTGCTCTTCGGGGTGGGTCTCCGGGTCGTACCGGGCCGGGCTGCGGGTTATGGCGGCCAGGCTGGCGCACTGGGCCAGCGAAAGCTCGGCAGGCGAACAGCCAAAAATTTTTTCGGCAGCGGCTCCCACCCCGGCGGTATTGCCGGTAAAGCTGATGGTGTTCAGGTAAGCGTCCAGAATAACATCCTTGTCGGAGCTTGCGTCCAGTCGGCAGGCACGGTAAATTTCGGTCACCTTGCGCAGGTAGCCGGAAAGCCCGGTCGACTCGTCCTCCCGTGTGAGGTTTTTGATCAGCTGCTGGTCAATGGTGGAGGCCCCCTGTTTTACCCCGCCCGGGTACCAGCCGGTAATGGCATGCACCCCCTCGTTAAAAATGGCAAACAGGGTGCGCTTCCAGTTTACCCCGTTGTGGCGGTAAAAGTCCTGGTCCTCCACCGCTATAAAAGCCTGTCGCAGCTGGTCGGGAATCTCGCTGGAAGGGGTATATACCTTGTTCTGGGTACATTGCAGGGTAGAGTATTCGGCAAAACTGCCATCCTGCGTTTGGTAGTATAAAATGGTTTCGGTTTTATAAGGAATTTGGTCCAAATCCAGCCAAAGGTCATCGTGGGCTGTGGCGGCGGCCAGGTAAATGCCAAGCCCTGCGGCCCCAACCAATACCAGGCTGACCGCTGCACACACAAGGTTCTGCCACAGTTTGCGTCGTTTACGGCGCCTTTTTTTGCGAAAAATACCCCTTTGCCGGCTGCTGTCGGCCCCTTCGGCCCCGCTGGCCGAAAAAATGCGCTTTCTGCGTTTGGCGGCGGGAGAGACTTCGTTTTCCTCCGGGGGGCGCCGGCTTGTATCCGGCGCTTTTTGTGTGCCGTTTGCCTGGTAGGGGGAAGCAGACTTTGGGGCAGAAGGCTCGTCCAAAAGCTCAAAAATATCCTCGTCTGCGCTGTAAGGAAATGGTTGCGAATCTCGGTAGGGATGACGCGGCTGCATGCAAAACCTCCTTTCCGGCCCTGGCAAAAACAATAAAGCGGCAAAAAATACCGGCCAGTGCTTTGCAGAACCTTTTTAAACAAAAGTTATCATACCACAGTATAAAACGAAATGTGTGACAGAAACATGTCGGGCAAAAACGAAAAAGTACACATCCCTCAAGGAAAGCCGGCACTAAAGCGTACCGGAGAATATGGAAAGCAAAGCGGCAGATGGTGCTTTGTGCCCCCAAAACGGCAATATACTTTAAAATGTCCCAAAACGCCCCAAAAGCAAAAGGCGCAGCAATGGTTAACGCCCTTTGCCGGGGCAGCGGGCATTTTTGCCTAAAAAGCAGCTGCACATTTAGCATGTGCAGGCGGTAGGGGGGTTACAGCTCAATGCTTTCGCCCGGGCGCAAAAGCACCCGGCCCTTAGCCGAAAAACGGCTGGCAACCTGTTCGGAATAAAGGCTTCCCGGCATGGTGTGAATGGGCACCGTGTGTACAGCGCCAATCAGCTGTGCGCAGCGCGAAGCCTCGCAGAGGTCCATGTTGTATACGCCGTCGCAGGGCAGAAAAGCCCAGTCGATCTGCCGCTGGGACAGCACCTGCTGCATATAGGGCACAAACGAAGTATCCCCCGCTGCGTAGAGGGTTTTGCCATCTACTGTAAGCAGAAACCCCACACACTGGTCAACCGGGTGGTTTTGGTTTGCCGCAGGGGTGGCCTCAATTTTTACACCTAAAACCTCTTTGCACTGGTACTGGCCGTTTTTCAGCATATCGCTTGCGCGCAGCACGGTGGCATTGGGGGCAAGGGTCAGCTTGTCCAGGGCGTTGTGGTCGTAATGCTCGTGGGTGATCAGCACCAGATCGGCCGCCGGCTCGTACCCCGAACCGGCATAGGGGTCCAAATACAATACCGTGCCGCTATGGGTGGTAATGCGCAGGCTGCCGTGACCGTTGTAATATAAAGTAGCCATAAGGTTTACACTTGCCTTTCTGCCAGCCGGGGGCGGCGTTTGCTTTTTGGTGTATTGTACCACACCGCGCTTTTTCGGGCAAACGCCGGCTGTACGGTGCTGCACTTTGCTAAAAACGCTTTTTGTTCCTGTTAAAAGCATGCGCAAAAGGGCCGCTTGTCAGCCATTTTTTCACCTTTTGGCGCGTTTACAAACTCAAATAGGTATGGTATAATAACAAATATTATCCGCCCGGGCTTGGGCGGCAAGCTTGCCGGCGGGGCGGTTTGGTTCCCGTTTTCGGCGGCGTTGGGGTGTTCCGGCCTTTAGCGGTAAATTGAGCGCTCTTGCCGAACGCTGAATTTATTGCTAAAACCGGTATGCCCACAAAAAATCAGGAGGCATTTTAATGGTAGCAGAATTTACTTCCCGCAGAGAAACCTTCCCCAATTTCCGCGAATGGAAGACCGAGCTGGCCGGCCGCCCGCTGGTGGTGGAAACCGGCAAAATGTGCGGCCTTGCAAACGGCAGCTGCCTGGTGCGGTATGGCGAAACTGCCGTGCTGTGCAATGTAACCATGAGCGAAAAGCCCCGGGAGGGCATTGACTTTTTCCCACTTTCGGTGGATTTTGAAGAAAAGCTTTACGCGGTGGGCCGCATTCCCGGCAGCTTTATGCGCCGGGAGGGCCGTCCCGGCGAAAAGGCCATTTTGAACAGCCGCGTGGTGGACCGTCCCATCCGTCCGCTCTTCCCCAAAACCATGCGCAACGATGTTTCGGTGGTTATGACGGTTATGAGCGTGGACCAGGACTGCAGCCCCGAGGTTGCGGGCATTATTGGTACTTCCATCGCCTTGTCCATTTCGGATATTCCCTGGAAGGGCCCCATTGCCGGCGTGTTTATGGGCCTTGTGGACGGCCAGCTGGTGGTGAACCCCACCCAGGCCCAGCGCGAGGTGAGCGATCTGCAGCTGACCGTTGCCGCCAGCATGGACAAGATTGTTATGATTGAGGCCGGCGCCAACGAGGTGGACGAGGAGACCATGCTTTCGGCCATTGATGTGGCCCATGTGGAATGCCGCAAACTGATTGAGTTTATTGACGGCATTGTTGCAGTGATTGGCAAGCCGAAAAAGCAGTTTGAAAGCGTGGACCTGGATGCCGAGCTGCTCGCCGAGGTGAAGCGGGACTATTTGGACGACTTTAAAGCTGCCATGGATACCGACGACAAGAATGTGCGGGACGAGCGGCTTTTGCCCATTCGCGAAAAGCTGGAAGAGCGTTACCTGGAGCAGTGGGGCGCCGACACCATTGAACAGCTGATGTACAAAATGCAGAAGTTTGTGGTGCGCCGCTGGCTTTTGGACGAAGGCAAGCGTGTGGACGGCCGCGGCATTAACGAAATTCGCCCGCTGGCCGCCGAAGTGGGGCTTCTGCCCCGGGCCCATGGCAGCGGTATGTTCACCCGCGGCCAGACCCAGGTGCTGACGGTGGCAACCCTTTCCAACACCCGGGACGCCCAGATTATTGACGATATCAGCACCGAAGAGACCAAGCGGTACATGCACCACTACAACTTCCCGCCCTATTCGGTGGGCGAGGCCCGCGGCCTGCGCAGCCCCGGCCGTCGAGAGATTGGCCACGGTGCCCTGGCCGAGCGTGCGCTTTTGCCGGTACTGCCCAGCGAGGACGAGTTCCCGTATACCATTCGTCTGGTGTCGGAGGTGCTTTCCTCCAACGGTTCCACCAGCCAGGCTTCCATCTGCGGTTCCACTCTGGCGCTTATGGATGCTGGTGTTCCCATTAAAGCACCGGTTGCCGGCATCTCCTGCGGGCTTATCACCGAAGGGGACCGCTGGATGACCATGCTGGATATTCAGGGGGTAGAGGACTTCCACGGCGATATGGACTTTAAGGTGGGCGGCACCCACAAGGGTATTACCGCCATCCAGATGGACATGAAGGTGGACGGCCTGACCCGCGAAATTATTGCCGATGCGTTTGAAAAGTGCCGCAAGGCCCGCATTTACATTCTGGATGAAATTATGCTGCCGGTTATTCCCGAACCGCGCAAGCAGCTGTCCAAGTATGCCCCCAAAATGATCAGCTTTATGATCGATGTGGACAAGATCCGCGATGTGATCGGCAAGGGCGGCAAGGTGATTCAGGACATTTGCGCCAAGTGCAACTGCAAGATTGATGTGGAGGAGAACGGCCGGGTTTGCATTACCGCGGTGGACCGGGACGATTTGAACCGCGCCGCCTCCATTGTGAAACTGATTGTGGAGGACCCCGAAGTGGGCGCCATCTATAAGGGCCGTGTTACCCGGCTGATGAACTTTGGCGCCTTTGTGGAGATTGCTCCGGGCAAGGAAGGGCTTGTGCATATCTCCAAGCTGGACCAGACCCGTGTGGAGCGGGTGGAGGATGTGGTCGCTGTGGGCGACGAGATTCTGGTCAAGGTGATTCCCTATGACCAGCAGGGCCGGCTGAATTTGTCCCGCAAGGACGCTTTGGCTGACCTGGCTGCCCGCAAGGCCGCCAAGGAACAGGGCGAATAATTCTTCGTTTTAGGAAAAAACAAAAAGGGCCGGCCTTTGTGTAAAGCAAAGGCCGGCCCTTTTGCTTTGGAAGAGGGGAAAGTGCAGTGGTGCTGTTAGGGGCCGGCGAAAAAAACAGCAAAACCCTGCAAAAAAAGCTTGCGTTTTGTAATACCTTGTAGTATATAATAATGTTACGCTTTAGCCGGCATATCGGTTTCAGTGGCCTTCGAATAAAACGGCGCAGTTTGGCAGATGCGGCATACTGCAGGGCCGCCCAACCGTTTGACAGGTAAAAATGCGGGAGAAATGAAGATGCTTCTTTACAGATCGACCGTTGTGGAAGCGACAAATAAGGAGATAGAGCCGCTTTTAAAGCAGATGGTGCGCACAGCGCTGGAAAAACAAATTGGGCCCGACTGGTACGAACAGCGCGGCAAGCAGGTTATGCAGAGGTACCGGTACTATAAAAAGTTTTGCAAAAAATGGAAGATGGTCTTTCCAGCATAGAAGCTATGGACCTGACATCCCTTTTGTTTTTGCTGTTTCCCTATGAGGACAAACCCGGCAATGCCGCCCCAAAAGGGGAAGACCAGCAGCAAGCCGGCAAGCTGCCGGAGGGTTTGATCAACGAGGTTGCGCAGTATTACAACTGGGACGCCGAGCAGATAGCAGGGCTGGAAAGGGTGCGCCAGATCCGCAATAATGCCACCCACGACGACTGTGATGAGAACAGCAGCTTTTCTCAGCAGGAGATCAACTCCGGCAAGCAGGAAAAGCGTTGGCTTCGCCAGTTGGAGCAGAAGATTCAAAAAATCAAGCCTTCTTTTTCGCTGCAGCGCTACCAGGAGAAGCTGCTGGAAGAGATTTGCCAGCTGGCGCCGGAGGCAGCTAGCCCCTTTGACGATTTGAAGCTGCAGAACGAAAGAATTCGGGCCAAGTGCCAAAAAATTTGGAAGATGGAGCTGCTGCATGCCCCGCTGGGCGAGCCGCTTTCGGGCGCGGTACCCTGGGCCGTTGCAACACAGGAATTACAGGAAATGCCCTGGCCTTCGCAGCAAGTGCAGCAGGGCGCACGGCAGCTTATACCCAGCCGGTTTCCCATACCCAGCCCGCAGCGGAACGGGGGCCGTCCTTTGGCAGTGTTGCGCCCAGCACCAGCGACCGGGTAAACGATACCATAAGCAACGCAGCCGAGGGCTTGGCCGACGGAATGAGCCGCTTGTTTGGATGGCTGAATAGGAGGCAGTGAGGAATATGATGGACCAAAAAACAAACCCGGCCGAATTTCAGTCGATTCAAAAGCTGCGGGAAAGCGCCCCAAGTGCAGGCTATGCGGCCTGGTACCATTTGGCACAGGCTTATTACACCGGCGAAAATGCCCCCAAGGACCTGGAGGAAGCTGCCTTTTGGCACTGGCGGCAGCCAGCGAGCCGGGAGAATGGCAGCAGCAGGGCCGTCAACTGATTGGCCAGATTCGCCGCCAGCTGTTTTCGGGCGATGTTATGCAAAAAGCTGCCCAGTACGATTCCGAAGGCCGGTTTGAGGAGTCGTTTGAAATTTATTTGGCCCAGACCCAGCAGGAAAATGTGCAGGCCATGAATGCGCTTTCTGTTTGCTACGAACTGGGCGTGGGCGTGGAAGAAAACGCCCAGAAAGCGTTTTTTGGGCTGAAGCAGGCGGCTGAAAACGGGCTTTCGTATGCCTATTACCCGCTGGCATACCGTTATTATATCAGCGATGGCACAAAGCCCAACCGGGAAAAAGCCATTTATTGGGCACAGAAGGCAGCCTGCCTGGAAAATGCCAGCACACAGGATGCTTGCACCCTGTTAGAGAAACTGCAGCAGACCACAGAGGATAATTTGTGGATGACCTATGCTGCTAAATGCGAAGAGCAGCCTGAAAAACAGACAGAGGCCTTTCAAATTTACCAAAAGCTGGCGCAGGCTAAAAACCCCGAGGCGATGTACTGGCTGTCTTACTGGTATCAGGAAGGCTGCGGCACCGAACAAAATCCGATTGAAGCGATGCGGTGGCTGAACTGTGCGGCCGAAAATGGGGAACAGCTGGCCTATTACCCACTGGCCTGGCTGTATGCGAATGCCGACGCAGCCCAACAGGACCTGCAAAAAGCTTTGTACTGGGCTGAAAAAGCGGCCTGCGTGGAAGGAGAAAACAAGAAGATGCCTGTGCGCTTTTAAAGCAGCTGCGTCAGCAGACAGCACAAAAAGAGCAGCAGCCAACGCCAACACAGGAGGTGCAGCCGCCGGTACAGAAAGACCAGCAGCCTGCACAGCAAGCGCAGCAGCCGGCAGCTGGCCATTGTGCGGCTGCTTTGCAGCCAAAAAAGCAGCCGGTGGCGAAGGAACAGCCCGCGCAACAAACGCCGCAGCAGCTGGCCCAGCAGTTTGCTCAGCTGCAGCAGCAGGCCCAGCAGGGGGATGCACAGGCCATGTATGAGCTTTCCGTCTGCTATGTCAAAGGGTCGGGAACTGAGCTGGACAGACAAAAGGCCGCACAATGGTGTAAAAAAGCAGCGGAATAGGGCTTTGAAAAGGCCTTTTTGTCCATGGCGTATCGGTACTTTAACGGTGACGGTATAGGACACAATTTTGTACAGTCGGAATACTGGGCGCAAAAGGCCGCACAGGTTGAAAACGAAAACCAGGCTGCCGCCAAACGGCTTGTAGAAATTTTGCAACAGCGCAAAGCGCAGGCAAAGCCGCAGAACAAGGCGCCGGTAAGCACAGCCCAAAACCGAACAAATGCCAATACGGAAAACCGCGGGTTGCAGCTTTACCGCGCAGGCCGCTGTGCCCAGGCCCTGCCGGTTTTGCTGGCCGAGGCCCAGCAGGGAAATGTGCAGTCGCTTTATTATGCGGCGCTGTGCCAGTTGGAAGCAACGGAACCTCAATATAATCCGCACCAGGCTTTTGCTTTGCTGCAGCAGGCGGCCGAGCAGGGGGTTATACAGGCATATTGCCATTTGGCGCGGTTTTACTACCAGGGCGTGGTGGTGGAACAGGACCTGGACCAGGCCTATAACCTGGCCAGCCTGGCCGTGCGCCAGCCGAACCTGCTGCGTCAGCAAGCCTGGATTTTGATGCAGAAGATTGTTTGGCAGCAGAAGGGGCAGCAGATTGATCTTTCCCAGGCGGCGCAAAAAGATTATTCCGACGGCTTTATTTTGTACCCAAAAAAGCAGTATTTTCAGGCATTGCCGCTTTTGGAGAGTGCTGCCAGAGCGGGACATGCCGGGGCGCTTTACCAAATTGGCATGGCCTACCTGGACGGAAACGGGGTTGCACAAAATTATGCCAATGCCAGCCGCTTTTTGCAGGAAGCTGCTCTGCGCGGCAGCTGGGATGCTTTGCAGGCCTTGTTCACACGGATGATAGGTTCCGTTACAATGCTGCCGTTTAAGCTGTGTGCCCAGCTTAGCAAAATGCCCCAGTGCGAAAATGTTTACCAGGCAGGTTTGGAAAATTGGCTTACACAGCTGCGCAGTAAACAGCCCAGCAGGGTAAGACCATTTTGCACCGACGCCAGCAACGCCATGCTGCAGGCAATGGAAATTCGGAAAAAACCCAAGCGGATGTCTGTGCCAAGCGGAGAGAAGTCTCATTTAATTGATACCCAGGGCAACTGGGAGGCAGGCGAATGCTTTTTGCGGGCCGGCGCATTCGGCGACGCAGACGGCTTTTGCGGCTACGCTGAAATTTTGAACCAAAGTTCGGACCCAAAATCCAGGGAACAGGCAGTTTATTACTATAAGCTGGCGGCCTATTTGGGCCATTCCTATGCCATGTACCGGCTGGGGCAGCACTATGAAGCAAAAGACCAGCAAGCTGCCAGAGCCTGTTACCGCGCAGCGGCAAAATGGGGATACCAGCCGGCCCAAATGTGGTGCAGGCAGTATGGGCAGGATTTTTAAAGCATTTAAAGCGGCATGAAATATGGCGTTTGCCTCTGTGGTCCAATGTGGCCCAATTTGGAAAGGAGAGTGTGTGCTGTGGTTCCCATGCACCCGCACCATGCGCTGTGCGCGCTGTTTTTTGAGGGAAAAGGGTACAGCGATATCTTTACCGAGCACCTGGCCCTGATGCTGGATGGCCTGGCCGCAAAAGACCGCCCGGTTACGCTGACCCTGGGGGCGGATTTGATCTGCGGCCCCTGCCCCCATAACCAGCCTTCCGGCTGCGAATCGCAGGAGAAGGTGGCCCGGTATGACCGGCAGGTGCTTTGCCTGTGCGGGCTGCAGGAAGGGGATACCCTGCCCTGGAGCCAGCTAGAGCAGCTTTGCCTGGAAAAAATTGTAAGGCCCGGGCGGCTTGTGCAGGTATGCCCGGACTGTGCCTGGGCGGATATTTGCCAAAAAAAGCAGCTTTGACCCGTTTTAAAAGGCACCAAAAAACGATTTGTGGTCTTTTAGCTTCGGCTTTTGGGCCGGAAAAAGGTGCATGCTGCTGCGTTGGCTTTTTGTGCAGATGAAGCTGGTGCAAAAAACAGCGATTGTGTAAAAATAGCAGTTGGGCCCAGTTTTTGGGCGCACAAGCAGGTTGAAAGGGCAAAGCAGGCCGCAAGGGCCGGCTTTGCCCTTTTTTGCATTTTACGCAGATGGACGGCTTTGCCTTAAAAGGTTTGGCTTTTGTAAAGGTACAGCAAAAGAGGGCCTGGGCCACAGCGCAAAACCGCATACCGGCACTTTGCGCTGTACATGTTGGCCCCCAATACTAAAATTTTTGTTTAGCGGTACTGGCTTTTTAGCTGTTTTGATTTGCATTTTGCCCAAAGCGGGAGGTGCCCCCCCTTTACAGCCGCCAAAAATGCGATATAATAAATTTGCAAGGACCATATAGAACAAAATAGTACCTTAGCATACCAATGTGAGGCACAGTAAGGAAAGGACGAAAGCATATGAAGCTGTTTTTGGATACGGCCAATCTGGAAGAGATCCGCTGGGCAAACGACCTGGGGGTCATCTGCGGCGTTACCACCAATCCCTCGCTGATCGCCAAGGAAGGGCGCGACTTTGCCCAGACGGTAGCCGAGATCGCCTCCATTGTGGATGGTCCCATCTCGGGCGAGGTAAAGGCCACCACAACCGACGCCGCCGGTATGATTGCCGAAGGGCGGGCTATTGCGGCCATTCACCCCAATATGGTGGTGAAAATTCCCATGACCGCCGAAGGGCTTAAGGCCACCAAGGTGTTGTCTGCCGAGGGGATTCGCTGCAATGTTACTTTAATTTTTACAGCAGGCCAGGCGCTTTTGGCGGCAAAGGCCGGCGCAGCTTATGTTTCGCCGTTTTTGGGCCGGCTGGACGATATTACCACACCGGGTATTGACCTGATTGGTTCCATTGTTCAAATTTTTGAAAATGACCCGGACATTACCACCGAAATTATTGCAGCAAGTGTGCGCAACCCCATTCATGTAATCGATTGTGCCATGGCGGGTGCTCACATTGCCACCGTGCCAGCCAAGGTGATTAAACAGATGATTGCTCACCCGCTGACCGATGCGGGCATTGAAAAATTTAAAGCAGACTATGAGGCCGTGTTCGGCAAATAATCGCTTTTGGAAAGATTGCAGGGCGGGCGCCTTTTAAGGCGCCCGCCTTTTTGCGCCTTGTAAAAACAGCCTGCCTGCGCTTTCTGTATAAAAGTGCTTAAAAAAGCCAAATGTTTTTTTCTGAAAATCCGCTTGCCTGTACAAATAAAGTCCTTAAAAATTTTACATTTCAAACACAACTGCTAAAAATGCAAAAAATTTTTGTGCAAAAAAGCAAATATGCGCAGCCTTTTGTTACAAAATGCTGTGCTGACTGCAAAAAACTACTCGCCCCAATGTTTCAACATGCAAATTAGCAGTCTAAATGGGTGTTTGACAATAAAAATACTTGTGGCTATATTTTAATTGTTCGCTATCGAACAATTAATAAAAACACGCGTTGGAAACGGGGGCGACAGTTATGCGGGCGGACCACTGTGCAAAGCCCTGCGATGAAGAACACCGCAGCCGCATTGGATACCAGATCCGCACCTTGAATAATCTGATGGTACGGCAGATTGAAGGAAGGGTGCAGGCCATGGGGCTGACTACCATGCAGGCATGGATTATTGGATACCTGTACCACCGCAGCGGGCAGGATGTATTTCAGCGGGACCTGGAGAATGAATTTTCCATTGGGCGTTCCACCGCCACCAGTATTTTGCAGCTGATGGAAAAGCGAGGCTTTGTAACCCGCCAGCCGGTTGAACGGGACGCCAGGCTGAAAAAACTGTGCCTGACCGAACAGGCCTGCCGCCTGCATGAAACGGCGGTGCAGCAGATTCCGCAGTTGGATGCAGAGCTTTCGCGAGGAATTGGCCCGCAGGAGCTGGAGATCTTTTTCAAGGTGATTGACCAGATGAAGAAAAACCTGGAAGACAGATCTTGCAGTCTTTTGACAGCAGTAAAGGAGGAGACGAGCAGAGTATGATTAAGACCATTTCGTCCAAGTTTGGACAGTATAAATCTGCTGCCATAAAAACACCGGTGTTTACCGTGCTGGAGGTGGTGCTGGAACTGGCACTGCCGGTGCTTATGGCCCATATTATCGACGACGGCATTGAAGCAGGGGACCTTTCAAAGGTGGCGCTGTATGGCGGGCTGATGTTTATTGCTGCCATGGCCAGCCTGTTTTGCGGCGCGCAGGGGGCAAAATATGGGGCCGAAGCGTCTACCGGCCTTGCGGCAAACCTGCGCAGTGCCATGTTTGAGCGGATTCAGACCTTTTCTTTTTCCAATATTGACAAATACTCCACCGCGGGGCTGGTAACCCGGCTTACCACCGATGTGACCAATGTGCAGAACGCCAGCCAGATGATTCTGCGTATGTGCGTGCGCGCACCGGTTACGCTGGTGTGTGCTTTGTTTATGAGCTTTGTAATAGGCGGGCGGCTGGCGCTGGTGTTTGTGGCGGCTATTATTCTTTTGGGCACCTTTTTAATGATTCTGCTGCCCATGGTGGGAGAGCTGTTTAACCAGGTGTTTAAAAAGTACGACGCGTTGAACGCCAGCGTGCAGGAAAATGTGTCGGCTATTCGGGTGGTAAAGGCCTATGTGCGGGAGCCGTTTGAAAAGGAAAAATTTAAAACCGCGGCCCAAAATGTGTACCGGCTGTTTGTAAAGGCCGAGGGCATTATTGCGCTGAACGCCCCCATTATGATGCTGGCGGTTTACAGCTGTATTTTGGGGGTGTCCTGGCTGGGCGCCAAAATGGTGGTTGCCGGCACCCTGACCACCGGCAACCTGACAAACCTGTTTAGCTACATTATGAGCGTATTGATGAGCCTGATGATGCTTTCGATGGTGTTTGTCATGGTTACCATAAGCAAGGCCAGCGCCGAGCGTATCTGCGAGGTGCTGGCAGAACAGCCGGAGATTACAAACCCCGAACAGCCGGTTATGCAGGTGGCGGACGGCAGCATTCGGTTTGACCATGTGAGCTTTTCCTACAACAAAAACGGCACCGGCCGGCCGGTTTTGCAGGATATTAACCTGGACATTCATTCGGGCGAAACCATCGGCATCATCGGCGGTACCGGCAGTGCCAAATCTACCCTGGTAAGCCTGATAAGCCGGCTTTATGATGTAACCGAAGGAAGCATACAGGTAGGCGGTGTGGATGTGCGCCGGTATGACATAGAGCAGCTGCGCAACCAGGTTGCGGTGGTATTGCAGAAGAATGTGCTGTTTTCCGGCACTATTTTGGAAAACCTGCGCTGGGGCGACAAAAACGCCACCGATGAAGAGTGCCGCGAAGCCTGCCGTTTGGCCTGCGCCGATGAGTTTATTCAAAAATTCCCCGACGGCTACAATACCTATATTGAACAGGGCGGCACCAATGTTTCGGGCGGACAAAAGCAGCGCCTTTGCATTGCGCGGGCCCTTTTAAAGAAGCCTAAGGTGTTGATTTTGGACGATTCTACCAGCGCGGTGGACACCGCCACCGACGCCAAAATTCGCAAAGCGTTCCAAAAGGCCATTCCCGGCACTACCAAGCTGATTATTGCCCAGCGCATTTCCAGCGTACAGGAAGCGGACCGCATTTTGGTGCTGGACGAAGGCCGGGTAAATGGGTTTGGCACCCACGAAGAGCTGCTTGAAACCAACGAGATCTACAAAGAAGTATATCAGTCCCAGATAAAGGGCAGCGGAGACTTTGACAAACAGGAGGGTGAGGCATAATGGCACAGACAACTCAGGCGGCGCGGCCCATGCACGGCCCTGGCGGCCCCCGTATGGGCAGGCCTCGCGTTCGGGTAGAAAACCCGGGCCGGATTGCGAAACGCCTTTTGGGCGAAATTTTTAAAAACTACGGTTTAGCCTGTGTGCTGGTGGTGGTATTTATTTTAGGTTCCACCCTGGCCAATGTACAGGGCACCCTTTTTATGCAAAAGCTGATCGACGACTATATTAAGCCGATGGTTTTGACCGGTTCGCGGGACTTTGCACCGCTGGCCGCAGCGCTTTTTCGGGTGGCGGGTTTTTATGCGGTGGGTATTATTTGCACCTATGCCTATAACCGCATTATGGTGAATGTGGGACAGGGCACCATCCGCAGCTTTCGGGTAAAGCTTTTTAACAAAATGGAAAGCCTGCCCATTCGCTATTTCGACACCCACGCCCATGGCGATATTATGTCCATCTACACAAACGATACCGACACCCTGCGCCAGATGATCGGCCAAAGTATGCCGCAGTTTTTTTCCAGTGCCTGCACAGTGGTATCGGTGCTGGTCAGTATGGTTATTTTGGACATTCCGCTGACGCTGCTTTCTTTGGTAATGGTGGCGCTGATGCTGAATGTGGTAAAAAAGCTGGGCGGGCGTTCGGGCAGCTATTTTGTGCAGCAGCAGAAGGACCTGGGCAGCCTGAACGGCTATATTGAAGAGATGATGGACGGCCAGAAGGTTATTAAGGTGTTCTGCCATGAAGAGGAGACCTTAAAGGAATTTTACCGCCGCAACGAAGCGCTGCGGGACGCTTCCTGCAACGCCAACGGCATTGCCAACATGATGATGCCGGTTATGATGAACCTGGGTAACCTGAGCTATGTGCTGTGCGCCGTACTGGGCGCTGTGCTGGCACTTTCGGGCTATACGGGGCTTACGCTGGGCACCTTGGTTTCGTTTTTAACCTTCAACAAAAGCTTTAACCAGCCCATTGGCCAGGTAAGCCAGCAGTTTAACAGCGTAATTTCGGCGCTGGCCGGTGCGGACCGCATTTTTAAGCTTTTGGACGAAGAGCCCGAAACCGACGAAGGCTATGTGACATTGGTGAACGCCGAAGAAGGGCCAAACGGCGAGCTGAAGCCCACCGAGCGCAGAACCGGCATTTGGGCCTGGCGCCACCCCCACAAGGCGGACGGCGCCGTAACCTACAAAAAGCTGGAAGGGGACATTGTGTTTGACGATGTGGACTTTGGCTATAACCCGGACCACATTGTGCTGCACAATATTAAGCTGTACGCCACTCCCGGCCAGAAGATTGCGTTTGTGGGTTCCACCGGCGCGGGCAAAACCACCATCACCAACCTGATCAACCGGTTTTATGATATTCAGGACGGTAAAATTCGGTATGACGGCATTAATGTAAACAAGATTAAAAAAGCGGACCTGCGCCGCAGCCTGGGCATTGTGCTGCAGGACACCCACCTGTTTACCGGCACGGTAATGGAAAACATTCGCTACGGGCGGCTGGATGCAACCGATGAGGAATGCGAGGCCGCTGCACGCCTGGCCGGTGCCGACGGCTTTATCAGCCGGCTGCCGGATGGCTATAATACCCTTTTGACCGGTGACGGTGCAAACCTTTCCCAGGGCCAGCGGCAGCTTTTGGCCATTGCCCGCGCGGCGGTGGCAGACCCCCCTGTGCTGATTTTGGATGAGGCCACCAGCTCCATTGATACCCGCACCGAACGCCTGGTGCAGGAGGGAATGGACCGGCTGATGAAGGGCCGCACCACCTTTGTAATTGCGCACCGGCTTTCCACTGTACAGAATGCCGACTGCATTATGGTGCTGGAAAACGGCCGTATTATCGAGCGGGGTAGCCACGACGAGCTGATTGCCGAAAAGGGCAAATATTACCAGCTGTACACCGGCAACTTTGCCGAAGAAGGCTGATTTTACCGCTGCAGGCCGATTTTTGCAGCCTTTTCCAATAAAAAAGCGCGAAGGCAAAAGCCTTTGCGCTTTTTGTTTTGCTATTTTTAACGGGCAGTTTTTGCCAGGGATTTGGTGGCAAAAGCTGCAGGCTGCGCCAATTTTTGGGAAAGCTGGTACAGCACAAGCCCTCCCTTTTCCGAATAGCCGGTATTCCAAAGCTGGGCAAAGTTCAGCCAGCGGGCGCGGCCATAGGTAACCGCTTTTACCAAAAGGCTGCCGGTTTCGGTTTCTTCATAGCCCGTTAATAAAAACCAGTGCCACACATAGTCGGCAAGGTCGGGGTCCTGGTGCTTTAAGGTCAGGCAGGGCACCGGCAGCCCGGCATCAATCTGTTCCATCAGCGCCTTTGCGGCAAGCGGCGCGGCGGTATCTCCCGGCAGCGGGCGCATGGTAAGGCTTGTTTCCCCCACCCGGCGCAGGTACTCCCCAAAGCCGTCCATATAAAGCTCCAGCCGGTTAATGCCATGCCAGCGGGGGCGCAAAAACGGCTTCATGCCGGCGGCAAACCGCAGCCAGTCCAGCTTAAGCGGAGCGTACGGATTAAACGGATAAAGCTTTGCAAGACCTTTGTACCGCTTTAGGTAAATACAGCTGTCGCAAGCCGTCACTGCGGCGCATCCGCCAATCTTCATCCAGTGGTCCACAAACCAGTCCTGGCAGCCGCCATAACAATCTTCAATTTGAAAAAAAGGCAGCTGGCGTTTCAAGCGTTTTTCTCCTTTTGGGGCAAGGTGGGGTCAGAGGGGGCGGTTTTGGCCGGGGCCGGTGCGCGCGCATCCTTTTTTGCTGCGCCGGTATTGGTATCGTCGGCCGCATGTTCCTTTGGTGCAGCCCGGCGGGCGGCGCTTTGTTTCAAGTTATCCAAAAGTGTGCGCAGCTGGGCCAGAAAAAGCTCGGCCAAAAGGGTTAAAAAGCATGCTGCCACAATAACCAAAAGCCAGATGATCCACCCGTTGGAGGTGGCTCCGCCGCCTGCATCCTGCCCGGAAGAGGAAAAAACCAGGCTGGCCGCAAACCCTGCCGGGTAGCTGAGCGACACCCCCAGCGCAAACACCCGCGCCCCCAAAAGGCTGCCCGCCAGCGCGCAAATAAGGCACAGGCAGGCGGTAAGAACCGGAAAGTCCTGCATTTGGTGCAGAAAATAAAGCGGCCAGCGGATGATAAGAAAGCTGGCCAGCACAATGGCGCAGCTTGCGCCGCCAAGCCGCAGGCGTTTTTTTAAGGCGTTTTTGTACATTCGGTTTTCCTCCTTTAAAAAGGTGCGGCAAGCTGCCCGAAAACGGCGCATACAGCAGGTGTTTTGGTACACGGTTTATCATACCACCCCAGGCGGTCGGGCGCAAGCAGGCGCAAAGAGACAAAAAAGCGGGCGGCCCTAAAAAGGACCGCCCGCTTTGGGTGCAAAAAACAAGGCAAACGCAAAAGCTTTTAGCCCTAACGGGCCATGCTTTTACAGCGCGCAAAAATTAGTGAATGGCGCTGCCCGGAGCTACCGTTTCGGGGAAGAAAACCACCGAAGCGCCGCCGTCGGCTGTGTCGGCCGCCACGATCATGCCCTCGCTCAGGTAAGCGCCCTTCAGCATGGGGCGCGCAGCAAGGTTTGCCACAATGGCCACATTCCGGCCAATCAGGTCTTCGGGCGCGTACCATTTGGCAATGCCGGAAAGAATGGTGCGCTCGCGCTCGCCGTCAAACACGGTCAGGTGCAAAAGCTTACGGCTCTCCTTCATCCGCTCGCAGGCAATTACCCGGGCTACCCGCATTTCTACCTTGCAGAAATCGTCAAAACTGATTTCGGGCAGATGCTCCATCGGCTCGGCTGCGGCGGGCGCCGGGGCTGTTTGGGGCTGCACTTCGGCCTTCGGGGCGGCTGCCTCCTGGCTGGCCTTGTGGGCGGCAAGCTGGGCCATCTCCTTGGCAAGGTCAATGCGCGGGAATAAGGCGTCGCCGCCCACTACGGTCTGCTCCATGGGCAATGCGCCAAAATGACCAAGGCTTTCCAGCGTTAAAAGCGCCGGGTCGCTTACGCCAAGCTGCGCAGCAATCTTCGGGCCGGTGGTGGGCAAAAACGGGGTTAAAAGCACAGCGGCATACCGCAATACCTCGCACAGGTTGTACAAAACGGTGGCAAGCCGCGCCTTTTTCGCCTCGTCCTTGGCAAGGGCCCAGGGCATGGTTTCATCAATGTACTTGTTGGCCCGCTGAATGGCCTTGAAGATCTCCATAAGGGCCTGGGGCAGAAGCAGTTTGTCCATGCAGTCGGTCACGGCGGCGGGCAGTGCTTCGCACAGGCTGGAAAGCTCCTCATCCAGCGGCTGGGCTTCCCGCTGGGCGGGCAGGGTGCCGGCAAAGTACTTCTTTACCATGGCTACCGTGCGGGACAAAAGGTTGCCCAGGTCGTTTGCCAGGTCCGAATTGATGCGGTTGATCAGCGCTTCGTTGGAGAAGTTGCCGTCGTTGCCGAACGGAATCTCCCGCAGCAAAAAGTAGCGCACGGCGTCCACCCCGTACCGTTCGCACAGCACAACGGGGTCTACCACATTGCCTACCGATTTGCTCATCTTGCCGCCTTCCATCAAAAGCCAGCCGTGGCCGAATACCCGTTTGGGCAGCGGCAGGTCCAGCGCCATAAGCATGGCGGGCCAGATGATGGTGTGGAAGCGCAGAATTTCCTTGCCCACCATGTGAATATCGGCGGGCCAGAATTTGTCGTAGTCGTGGTAGGTATTGTTGCCGTAGCCCAAAGCGGTGATGTAGTTGGACAGCGCGTCGATCCACACATAGATGGTGTGGTTGGGGTCAAAGGTGACCGGAATGCCCCATTTTACGCTGGTGCGGGACACGCAGGTGTCCTGCAGGCCCTGACCAATAAAGCTGATCATCTCGTTTTTGCGGGTTTCGGGCTGGATGAACTGGGGATTTTCTTCGTAGTACTGCAAAAGCCGGTCGGAATATTTGCTGATCTTGAAGAAGTAGGCTTCCTCCTCGGCCTCGTACACCTCGCGCCCGCAGTCGGGGCATTTGCCGTCCACCAGCTGGCTTGCGGTCCAAAAGCTTTCGCAGGGCTTGCAGTAGTGGCCCTTGTAAACGCCCTTGTAAATATCCCCCTGGTCATACAGCTGCTTAAAAATTTTCTGTACAGCTTGTACATGGTAGTCGACGGTGGTGCGGATAAAGCGGTCGTTGGAAATGTTCAAAAGCTTCCACAAATCCTTTACCGTGGCCACACTTTCATCCACATACTGCTTGGGGGTAACCCCTTTTGCCTTGGCCTTGTCCTCAATTTTTTGGCCGTGCTCATCGGTACCGGTCAAAAACAGAACATCGTACCCCTGCATGCGCTTGTACCGGGCCAGCGCGTCGCAGGCCACGGTGGTGTAGCTGTGGCCAATGTGCAGCTTGTCCGAAGGGTAGTAGATGGGTGTGGTGATATAGTACTTTTTCTTGTCCATTTTCCTCTTCCTTTCTTTCTGCGACGAATGGGCCGCAAAAAGTATTGTAAACAAAAAACAGGGCTTTAGTGGTGGTGCAGTTTTGCACGCAGCTTCAAAGCAGCCTCCAGCGCGGCGTTTACCGCAGGGTTGTACACAATCCTAAATTCCCCAACCGTGGTCACAATTTCGCCGGTAAAGTTCTGCTTAAAGGCCAGCACATTGTAAAGGGCCTGGCTGTCCTCCGGCCGAATGGCCACCCCCTGCATGTCGTAAACATGGCAGCCGGTGGAAAGGGCCCACTTCATCATCTCCCACTGCAGAAGATAGGTGCCCCGCAGCCGGCGCAGTGCGTGGTCGTCGGAAGAACAGCCGTACACATGGGCGCAGCGGCCGGCATAGTTTACCGAGAGCCCGCCGCAGATGGGCGCGCCATCCGGCGCATAGCACATATAAAGCCGCGCGTCCTGCGGAAAAGCGGCAAGAAAACCGGCCAGGTATTCCTTTGGGCGGATGGAAAAGCCCTGCCGCTCGCCGGTTTCGCTGTACACCTTGTAAAAATCATCCAGGCAGTCATCGCCCCAGCGGCACACCACCCCCTGCTTGGGTGCGTAGCGGATATAGTAGCGGGTTTCGCGGGCAAATTTGGCCAAAAGCTCCTGTTCGCTTAAGCCTTTAATATAAGGCAGCATGTAGTTGTACCGGGGCTGAATGGTATCCTTAAACCCGGCGTCGGGGGTGAATTCGCAGCCTAAACTGCAAAAAAGGTCAATGTGCTGCTGGTCTCCTTCATACAGGTAAGGGTCCATTTTTAAAATGTGGGCGTGGTATTTTTTGGCAACCTCGCCGGCGCCTTCCAAAAGTTCGGCCAGCACCGCCCGGTCGTTATAATCACAAACAGGTCCGCGGGGGGCGTACATCAGCGCGCCGGGGCCCATAGGCATAATCAAAATACTCAAGGTGCCGCAAAGCGCTCCCTGCTCGTCGCGCACTGCAACAATTTCGTGCTTCCAGTTGGGCTTTACCTTGGCCCAGCTGGGGCTTTGCATAAAGCTGCCGTTGGGGTGGCTGCGCACAAAGGCATCCACCTCGGGGTATGCTTTTGGGGTTAAAATCTCCAATCGACTACCTTCTTACCTTTCCGCCGCAGGCGGTTTTTAAACCAGTGCGGCTAGCTTGCCGCATAGATATTATAAGTATAGCACAAAAAACACGGGTTTACCACTGGAAAGCGGCAAAAAAGCCGGCTTTGGCCCAAACGAACTGGCCTGAATGGCGGTTTCGATCGAAAAAGCAAAAACTTTGTATAATTTGCATAAAACACAAAAACCACAGCCGGGTTTTGTTGCGTTTTTGCTCAAGAAAACCCTTGAAAAAATGTATACATATGGTATGATAAGGGGGAGAAGAACACAAAAAGAAGGGCGGGCGCATGAAAAAAATAACCATGCGGCAGCCCTTTTCTGCTTTTTGCCCCGCAGGCTTTGGCAGAAAAGGAGAAAAGCCCGCCGCAAAAAATGAAAAAGGAACCCGCCTGCCGGCTTTTTTGGCGTTTGCGGGCAGGTTCTGATTGAAAAAAGGGGAGAAAGACATGAAAGAATGCATTGCTATGCTGCTGGCTGGCGGCCAGGGTTCACGGCTGTACGCCCTGACCCATAAGCTGGCCAAGCCTGCTGTTCCGTTTGGCGGAAAGTATCGGATTATCGACTTCCCGCTTTCCAACTGTGTGAACTCGGGTATTGATACGGTGGGTATCCTCACCCAGTACCAGCCGCTGGTACTGAACGAATATATTGGCAACGGCCAGCCCTGGGACCTGGACCGGCTGTACGGCGGGGTGCATGTGCTGCCCCCCTACCAAAAGGCCAACGGCAGCGATTGGTACAAGGGTACCGCCAACGCCATTTACCAAAACATTAATTTTATTGACCGGTACGAGCCGGAGTATGTGGTCATTCTTTCGGGCGACCATATTTATAAAATGGATTATTCCAAAATGCTGGACTACCATAAACGCCAGCAGGCAGACTGCACCATTGCGGTGCTGGAGGTGCCCTGGGAGGAGGCTTCCCGCTTTGGCATTATGACCGCCGACCCGGACGGGCGCATTACAAAGTTTGAGGAAAAACCCAAAGAGCCCGAATCGAACCTGGCTTCCATGGGCATTTACATTTTCACCTGGTCCAAGCTGCGGGAATACCTGGAGCGGGACGAAGCAAACCCCGAAAGCGAAAACGATTTTGGCAAAAACATTATTCCCACCATGCTGGCCGACGGGCAGAGAATGTGCGCCTACCCGTTTGAGGGTTACTGGAAGGATGTGGGTACCATTGACAGCCTGTGGGAGGCTAATATGGACCTGCTGAACCCCAATGTACCGCTGGATGTGTGGGACGAAAGCTGGAAAATTTATTCCCGCACGGCGGGCCAGCCGCCCCACCACATTTCAAACCTGGCCCATGTGGAAAACAGCATGATTACCGAAGGCTGCGAGGTGGACGGCCATGTGGAATTCAGCGTGCTGTTTTCGAATGTGAAGGTAGCGGCTGGCGCGGTGGTGCGCGATTCCATTATTATGCCGGGCGCGGTTATTGAAGAGGGCGCCCAGGTGCATTATTCCATTGTGGCAGAAAATGTGACGGTGAAGAAGGGGGCCATTGTGGGTGCCCGGCCCGAACATATGGAAGATATTTCGAAATGGGGCGTTTCGGTTATAGGCGAAGGCGTTACAGTGGGCGCCGGCGCAAAGGTAGGTCCCAAGGCAATGATCACCGAAGATGTCAAGGAGGTGCTGTAAAATGGTGAACCTGAACGCACTGGGCATCATTTTTCCCAATATGCACGACAACGCCCTGAAAGAATTGACCCTGTACCGCACCATGGCCAGCGTGCCGTTTGCCGGCCGCTATCGGCTGATCGACTTTGTTCTGTCCGGCATGACGCTGGCGGGCATTCAAAATGTGGGCGTTATTGTTAAAAAGAACTACCAAAGCCTGATGGACCATTTGGGCAACGGCCGCGAGTGGGACTTGTCCCGCAAAAGGGGCGGGCTTGTTATTTTTCCGCCCAACGCGGCGGGGGCCGGCAGTGAATACCATGGCCGCATTGAAGCGCTGTATACCATTTTGCCCTACATAGAAAGCGCGCGGGAGGACTATGTGGTGCTGGCCGACTGCAATACCGTGTGCACGCTGGACTATGCCGCTTTGGTGGCAAAGCATGCCGAAAGCGGGGCCGATGTGACCATTGCCTATGCCAAGGACCGCATGACCGAAGCGCTGGGCCGAAACAATGTTTCGCTGCAGATGGCGCCTTCCGGCCGGGTGCGGGAACTGCTGATTAACGACACCGCTTCGGGCAAGCGCAATTTGTCGCTGGGCATTATGGTGGTAAACCGCGAACTTTTGTGCGAGATTGTAAAGACCAGTTATTCCCGCGGGCTGGTGCGGTTTGAGCAGGAGGTATTGGCCAAAAAGCTGGATACCTTTAAGGTGTGCGGTTTTGAATATGTGGGCTACCGCAGCCGCATTCTGGATATGGCCAGCTATTTTGAGGCCAATATGCAGATGCTGTATGTGGAAAACCTGAACCGGCTGTTCCCGGAAGGGCGGCCTGTTTACACCAAGGTGCGGGACGAAGCGCCGGTGCGCTACGCCATTGGCAGCAAGGTGAAAAACGCCACCGTTGCCGACGGGTGCATTATTGAAGGCGAGGTGCAAAACTGCATTTTGTTCCGTGGTTGCCGCATTGGCAAGGGCGCAGTGGTGAAAAACTGCATTCTGATGCAGAATACCATTGTGCAGCCCGGCGTGCGGATGGATTATGTAATTACCGATAAGGATGTAACCGTTACCGAAGGCCAGTACCTGGGCGGAACCAAAAACTTCCAGGTATTTGTGAAAAAGGGGTCCACTGTATAAAAGGCGGGCCATAAAAGGAGAAAAAAATGAAAATTTTGTATTGTGCCAGTGAGGCGCTGCCCTTTGCCATGAGCGGCGGCCTGGGAGATGTGGCAGGCAGCCTGCCCAAGGCGCTGGTGCGCCGCGGCATAGACTGCCGGGTGGTGCTGCCGCTTTATGGCACCATAAAGCCCGAGCTGCGGGAAAAAATGGAGCTTGTGACCAGCTTTACGGTACAGCTGGGCTGGCGCAACCAGTACTGCGGGGTGTTTACCTGCCAGGCGGATGGGGTGACCTACTACCTGCTGGACAATGAATATTACTTTAAGCGTTCGGGTCTGTATGGTTTTTATGACGATGGCGAGCGGTTTGCGTTTTTCAGCCGGGCCATTCTGGAAATGCTTTTGGCGGTGGATTTTGAGCCGGACATTCTGCATACAAACGACTGGCAAACCGCGCTGGTGCCGGTGTATTTGAACCTGTGCTACCGGCACCAGCCCAAGCTCAGCCGGGTAAAAACGGCCTTTACCATCCACAATATTCAGTACCAGGGCAAATACGGTATGGATATGCTGGGCGATGTATTGGATGTGGGGGATGCGGGCGCGCGCTGCCTGGAATATGACGGCTGTGTGAACTTTATGAAGGGCGCCATTGAGTCGGCAGATAAAATTACCACCGTTTCGCCCACCTACGCCAAGGAGATTATGGACCCCTGGTATGCCCACGGGTTGGACGCGCTTTTGCGGGATAAGGCCTACAAGACCTGCGGCATTTTAAATGGTATTGATACCGAGGTGTATAACCCCGAAACCGACGCCTACCTTGCCGCAAACTACGGCCCGGACAATGTGGCCCAGGGCAAGGCTGCCTGCAAACAGGCGCTGCGCCGCCGGTTTGGCCTGGAAGAAAACGACCAGCCCCTTTTGGGTATGGTAACCCGGCTGGTGGGGCACAAAGGGCTGGACCTGGTGCGGCATGTGGCCGAATATATTGTGCTTTCGGGCATGCAGATTATGCTGGTGGGCAATGGCGACTATATGTACGAAAGCTTTTTTAGGGACCTGGCCGAAAAGTACCCTGGCCGGGTGGCGGTGTACATTGGCTTTAACCCCGAACTGGCCCACCAGGTTTATGCCGGCGCGGATTTGTTCTTAATGCCTTCCAAGTCGGAACCGTGCGGCCTGGCCCAGATGGTGGCGCTGCGGTATGGCACCATTCCCATTGTGCGCGAGACCGGCGGCCTGAAGGACTCCATTACCGATTCGGGCGATGGCAAAGGCAACGGCTTTACCTTTGCCACCTACAATGCCCACGATATGCTGGACGCCTGCCTGCGGGCAAAGGCCGCTTACGAGTATGCGGACGGCTGGAAAACACTGGTGAACCGGGCGCTTGGCTGCGACTTTAGCTGGAACAGCTCTGCCGCAAGCTACATTGGCCTGTACGAGGAAATGGTGAACCTTTGGTAATGGCGTGCAAGACTTTGCCAAAAAGATTTTAAAAAGAAATACGCCACACAAGCGGGCAGCCTCATTCCAATGCGGCTGCCCGCTTTTTTGCGCTGTTTTACTGCCGGCAAGGCTTTGCTTTTTGCTTTGTAAAGCCGGCCGGCAGCAGGGGAAAGGGGTCGAACCGGCGGGCAGAATGTGTTATAATAGCACATAATGCAGCTGTTATGCGTTTGGTTTTATGCCGTTTTGGGCCCCTTTACAGCGGGCAAAAGCTGCGGCAGCTTATTTGAGCCGGTATTTTGGGCATGGTTTAACAGCGCCTGGGGCAGGTATTGTGTTTTTGCCTTATGTTGGGTTTTCACACCTTGCCCTGGCAAAACCGCGGTAGCCCTTTTAAGCTGGTATTTGCAGTATGGTTTAAAGCGCCAAAAGTGCCGTTTAAAAATAAACTGCTGCATAAAAGAACTTTGTGCGGGCCTTGGGCTTTACCACTTTGGGCCTTTGTGCCAGGGTTTGCAGCCCGCGAAAAGAGCGCCTGCTTTTTGTGCGGCTTGTGCAGCGGTGCCCGGGCTAGGGGTTTGTGTGCAGGTGCAGCAGTGTAAAAACAAGCCAGGGGACCGTTTTGCCCCCGGCGCTATTTTGGAAAGGGGCAAACCATGAAAAAACAATGGCTGCAAACTACGCCGGTGGTCTGGGCGGGGGCGCTTTTGTGCTGCGGGCTTTGGGGCAGCGCGTTTCCCTGTGTGAAGATCGGCTATGAACTGTTTGGCATCCAGTCGGCAGGCAGCGCTTCGCTTATTTTATTTGCAGGCTGCCGGTTTTTGCTGGCGGGCCTGCAGGCTGTAGGCCTGCGCAGCCTGCTGCAAAGGCGGCTTATGGTGCCAAAGCCCCAAAACTGGGGGCTGGTGGTGCGCCTTTGCCTTGCGCAAACGGTCAGCCAGTATTTGTTCTTCTACATTGGCCTTGCCAACACCACGGGGGTCAAATCCTCCATTTTAAATGGCATGGGGGTGTTTTTTTCGCTTTTGGTGGCGGGGCTTTGGTTTCGCAGTGAAACGCTTACCGCCAATAAGCTGGCCGGCTGTGCAGTGGGCTTTTTGGGAGTACTGGCGGTCAATTTAACCGGCCAAGGGCTGGACTTTTCCTTTACCTTAACGGGGGAAGGCTTTATTCTGCTTTCTTCGCTGTGCAGCGCGGTGGCGGCTTCGCTGGTGGGCCGGTACAGCCAGCGGGAAGACCCGGTGGTTTTAAGCGGGTGGCAGTTTATAGTGGGCGGCGCCATTATGATAGTATGCGGTTTTCTGGCCGGCGGAAGGCTTATGCAGGTAAGCCTTGTAGGCATTGCCATGCTGTTCTACCTTTCGCTCATATCCTCGCTGGCTTTTTCTGTTTGGGGTATTCTGCTCAAGTATAATCCGGTTTCGCGGGTTACCATTTTTGGCTTTATGCGGCCGGTTTTTGGGGTTATTTTGTCCGGGCTGCTTTTGGCAGAGGGCAGCCAGGCTTTCACCTTCCGTAATTTGGCCGCGCTGGTGTTGGTTTGTGCGGGCATTTTGCTGGTGAACCGGCCTGCGCATGCAAAAGCATAAAAGCTGCAATAACACAAAAACGGCGGGCCAAATGCCCGCCGTTTTTTGTGTGGAATAAATGCGGCCTTGACGAACACATTGTTCGGGCTGCAAACCGTTTATGGGCAGATAAAATTTTTGGGCCTTCCAATTTTGCAAAGGCCAGGCATACTGGTACCTGTTTTTGGGCTGCGGCCGCAAACGGAGCCGTTTTTTGTTTTCCAATAGAAAACGGTAGCAATTTGTCATAAAATGTCGTATTGTATAAAGAAAAGCAGTTGCGGAGGATGACATGGCAACCAAAACCCAAAACAGAAAAAGAAAAAAACAATCCTTTAAGTTGCCGATGGGGATTATTGTGGTGCTGGTATGCGCGGCGGTGCTGGCGGCACTGGCGCTGGGGCCCGGCTTTCATGCGCCGGGCGCGGCGGTGTCATCCTCCAGCGAGGCGCTTGAGCAGCACAGCTACGACTGGTCTGGCCTTACCCAGCAGGAAAATGGCCGCAAGGTGTACCAAAACGCCCAGGGGGTAAGCGCTGCGGCCGGCATTGATGTTTCCAGCCATCAGGGCACCATTGACTGGAACGCGGTGGCTTCGGATGGTATTCAGTTTGCATTTGTGCGGGTGGGCAGCCGCGGCTACCAAACCGGCGAGATTTATTACGACGAACAGTTTGAGGCCAATTTTACCGGCGCACAGGCCGCAGGGCTTAAGGTAGGGGTGTATTTTTATTCCCAGGCGGTAAACGAACAGGAAGCCAGGCAGGAAGCCCAGGTGGTGCTGCAGGCGCTGGATGGGCGCGCCTGCCAGCTGCCGGTGGTAATTGACTACGAAGAGGTGCTGGAGGAAGAGGTGCGCACTGGTCAGATGACCAATGAAGAGCGCACTGCTGTGGTGCAGGCCTTTTGTGAAGAGGTAAAACAGGCCGGCTATACGCCCATGCTGTATTCTACCCGCAGCATGCTGCTGGACCGGTTTGACCTGACCCAGCTGCCCGATGTAAAGCTTTGGGCGGCCGAATTCAACGAGCTGCCGGATTTTCCCTACACCTTTGATATTTGGCAGTATACCCCCCGCGGCCGAGTGGCCGGCATTGGGCCGGATGTGGATTTGAACTTGTACCTTTCCGGTTGGGAGGGATAACCTTTACTCTGCGCCCAGCTTTTAGACGGTAAAACAAGCAAAAAAGCGCCAAGTGCATGCATTTTACATAAAAATATAGTTAATATGCTGTAAAGATTTGACAATTTTGTTCCTATCCGCTACACTAAGAACAGGTACAGGGAGTTTGGATGGTTTGCCAAAGGGCCTGTGCCGGTAAAAGCTGGTAAAAATATGCTGTGCCGGTGAACAGGAGGGAGCAGATGAAACGGTGGCTTTCCAAGCTGCCGCCCATGGGCGCGCGCATGTGGAAAACAATTTTTGCTGCTACGCTGGTGGCGTTTGTGTACAGTTTAATTGACCGCAACGCCTGTTTTGCCTGTATTGGTGCGGTGTACGGCATGGGAAGCGTGCGCAAAAACGGGTTGGTAAGCGGCGGCAATCGGTTTATTGGTACCCTGATTGGCGGCGTTGTGGCCATTTTCTTTTATTGGCTGATTCATTTAACAAAGCTGCCGGTACCGGACTGGGCGCTTTTGGCGGTAGGGCTTGGGATTGTGCTGTATACCAGTGCGGTGTGCGGTGCGCACGGGGCCATACAGCCGGGCACAGTGGTGTTTTTTGTGGTGTTGTATACCGTTGCAAAGGAACAATACCTAAGCTACACCATCGCCCGCATTCTGGATACCGGTATAGGGGTGCTGGTGTCCTATATCATCAGCCTGTTGTGGCCTTCTCCGTATGAGAAAAAACAGCCCGAACAGGCTGTTGCGCCGGCAGGGGTTATGTCGGAAAACAGCTAAAAAGAATTTACCCAGCCAGTGCTGGCTGTTGTTTGATGAAAAAGAGAAAGCGGGGGAGGCCTCGCTTTCTTTTTTTCTTTTCTTTTTTAAAATGCATGGGTACAAAACAAAAAGCAGGCTTTTATGCTGCAAAATGCTGTTTTGCGGCTGGGCAAGCTTTTAAAGTGCCGGCAAAATACTGGCCTTTTGCAAATAAAAGGCTATAAGAAAAAAGCAGGTTTAAAAAGCACCCCGGGCAACGCCCGGGATGTGCTTTTTAAAAGGTTTGGGTAAAGCGCACAAAACTGCCGTTTTTTAGTACCAGGTCGCCGGTGTCGCCGGCGGCAATGGCATGGTAGGTTTCGGCGGGCAGCTGCAGTTCGTAGCGGCCTTCGCCCCGGCTGGCAAAGGCGCCGTAATAGCAGGGGGTGCCGTCCGGCTGGGGCTTGGCCCAAAGGCGCACCACCGTCACTTCGCGGCAAATTTCGTCCGCTGCGGCGGGCGGCGAGGCAGTGCGGCGGCGTTCTTTTTCGTTATAGGTTTGCAGCGCGGCCCAAACAACAACAAGGCCGGCCAAAAATAAGGCCATAAAAACAGGTGCCATAGCTTCTCCTTTGCAAAGTTAACGGTTCAGGCGTTTTGCCAAAAGTTCCGGGTTTGCGGCATAGGTCAGCGCGGTTTTGTCGGAAATAATGCCCGCTTGCACCAGCTGCAGAATACTGGTATCCATGGTAATCATACCCTCCTGGCTGCCGGAAGCAATCATGGTGTCCAGCTGGTGGACCTTGTTTTCCCGAATGAGGTTGCGGATGGCGGGGGTTGCCACCATAATTTCAAAGGCGGGAACCAGACCTCCGTCCAGGCTGGGCAGAAGCTGCTGGCTGACCACCGCCTGCAGCACCATGGCAAGCTGCACAGCAATTTGGTGCTGCTGGGCCGGCGGGAACGAGTCCAGAATGCGGTCGATGGTATTGGCGGCGCCGATGGTATGCAGGCTGGAAAAGATTAAATGCCCGGTTTCGGCGGCGGTCATGGCGGTGGTAATGGTTTCGTGGTCCCGCATTTCGCCCAGCAAAATAGTGTCGGGGCTTTGGCGCAGTGCCGCCCGCAATGCCGACACATAGCTTGCGGTGTCGGTATTGATCTCCCGCTGGCTTACAATACACTGTTTATGCCGGTGCAAAAATTCCAGCGGGTCTTCCAGCGTGATAATATGCCCCGAACGGGTGGAGTTGATGCGGTCGATCAGGCAGGCAAGGGTAGTGGATTTGCCGCTGCCGGCGCTGCCGGTAACCAGAATAAGCCCTTTGGTGCGGTCGGCCAGCGAAAGCACACTGGCAGGAATGCGCAGTGCGGCGGGGTCGGGCAGTTCAAAGGTGATAATGCGGACCACCGCGGCCAGAGAATTGCGCTGGCGGTAGGCCGACACCCTGAACCGGGACACGCCGGGCAAAGCAAACGAAAAATCATCGTCGCCATTGGACAAAAAAGGCTCAATTGGCCGTTTGGCCAGCTGATAGATCTGTTCCAAAAGCGACTGGGTATCGGCCGGGCGCAGCGGTTCGGGGCCAATGTTACACAATTTGCCGTCCAGCTTGTATACCGCAGGGCGGCCGGCCACCAGATACAGGTCCGAAGCGCCCAGCTTCACCACCTGCTCCAGTTGGGCAATCAGGTCCATAATGGGTCCTCCTTTCAGGGGGCGGGCTGGCTGGTGCCGTACACCGGAAGGGTGTCGTCGGGCTGCCAGTCGCCCAGGTTTGTGGTATAAAAGCCTTGGGTGGTATAGTACCCTTCACCGGCCGAAAGCGCGCTGGGGCGAAGGGCCAAAAGCTGCACCACAATGGCCTGGTCCTCGCCAAACGGTTCGGTGCGGCTTATAAGCAGGTCGCCGCTTGGGGTAAGCTGGCACTGCCAGCCTTCTTCGGTTAGCGCGGAGGCGGTGGTTTTGGCCCAGCTTTCGTCGGGCAAATCCGCTTTTTTGCAAAGCAGCTGGTCCGCCTGGGCAATCTGCTGCCAGCAGCAGGTTTCTGCCTGGTAGTATTCGGTTAAATATTGAGCGCCCGACTGGCCCAACAGGCTGTCGGCGTTGGCACCGGCCAGACTGCTGACCGCCAGGGTGGAAAGGCAGACCACCACCAAAATGACCAAGACGGTAATGGCCCCAACGGCAAAGCCGGGGCGGCGGGGAGAAGAGGTCATCCGCTCACCTCCCCAAATAAAAGCGGCGCATGCCAGCCGCAGCTGATAGCAAAAATTTCTTCACCGCGCCAGGTAATCTGAATTTGCGCCTGTTCGGTGCCGGTGACCGTTGCGGTTAGCTGATACACCGCGTTTGACAGGTCATCTGTCGGCTGCAGGTTTTGGTCGTAATACCCTAAAAGCGCGTCGTCCTTTACAAAACCGTCCAGCCAGTCTGCCGCCTTTGCAAAATCTCCCTGTGCGGTTTGCAGGCATGCGGCGGCGCTTTGGGAAAGGCTCATGGCGGCGCTGGTGGCCCGGGTGCGGTCGCTTTTTAGCTTTGCGGCAGCAAACAGCTGAATACAGATGGCGCTGGCCAGCGAAAAGATGAGAACAGCAGCCAAAAATTCCAACAAAAACAGGCCGCTGCGGGAGCGGTTTTGGTTCATGGGCTCACCTCCTGGCTGTGCAGGCAAAAAAGCACCTGCCGGGTTTTTCCGTCCAGCCCGACAGTGAACCGGTACAGTCCGTCTCCCAGCGCCTGGAAGGAAGCGCTGTCCAGCTGGGCAATTTCCTGGCCGGCAGAAAGCTGTGCATCGGCCGTTTCGGCACAGGTCAGTTCCCGCAAAGCGCCGTCAAAATAGTATAAATAGGTGCAGTAGCCGGCCTGCTGGCCGCTGTTTTCCAGCCGCAGGGCGGCGCAGTCTTCCAGCGAAACCAGCTGGACAAGGCCGGACTGGTCGGCATAGCGTACCTTTTGGGTTACATAGGAAAGGGCGGTGCGCACCGAAAAGGTTTCCTGCAGGCCGGCGGCGGCCGAACGGTAGGCGCCGGCCCCGGCGCTTACCACCGCAAGCGCTGCGGCGGCAAACAGCAAAAACAGCAAAAGCGGCCCCAAAAGCTCGGCGGCCTTGTGCCGGTTGTCGCGCATTTTTTCTGCCTCCTTCCCAACAGTGTGGTTATAGCGCTTTCTAGCGCATGGTTACGGTAATAACCGGCATCAGGTTACTGGCAAATACCTCGTAATCCACCCGAAACTGCGAATGGTCGTACTGCAAAGCATACCGTTCTTCCAGTTCCTGCAGGGTGGCGGGGTAGCGCCCTTCAAAGGCGTAACAGTGCACCGCACTGCGGCGCACGGCCTGTTCCAGCTGCTGCAGCTGCTGGGTTTTGGCCGAAGAAAGCGACGCAGCGGCGATAAACCAAAACCAGCAAAGCAGCATAAGGCCAAACACAAAGGGCAAAAGCCGGCCCAGCCAGCAGTGCTTGGACGAAGGGGCAGAAAAGCGGATACGCTGACGAGACATGCAAAGCCTCCTTTCAGCCAATGGCGGCCAGAATGCCGGTTAAAGGCAGCATGACCGACAGCAGAATAACCCCAACCACCACCGAAAAAACGGCAACCAGAAAAGGCTCTACCATTAAAATACGGTCATGCAGCTGCTGTTCGGTCTGCTGGGCGTATTCATCGGCCAGCTTCTGCATGGTATTGTCGGCTGTGCCGGTGCGAAATGCCATAGACATCATACGGGCAAAAAGGCCGCTGGTAAGCTGTTCGGCCTGCAAGGCGCCGGCCAGATCCTCGCCGTCTTCCAGCCGCTTTTGGCAGTTTGTTACCTGCTTTTCCACAGCGGGGTGGTCGGCAAGCGGAAGGGCCAGTTCCAGGCAGCGTTCCGGTTCCATACCGCTGGCCAAAACCAGCGCAAAAGCGCTGAAAAACCGTGCGGTGGCAAGCTGTTTGGAAAGGCGGCGGGTAAAAATGCTGTGCTGCCACAGGCTGCGGGCTGCCTTTTGCCCGGCGCGTGTTCGCCACAGCCACAGCCCAAACCCTGCTGCCAGCACAAGCAAAACCGCCAAAACCGCCGCCGCAGAGGAAAATGCCTGGCCCAGCCGCATGGCCCCGGCCGCGGGGCCGGTCAGCTGCACGCCCAGCTGGGCAAACACCTGCTGGAAGATGGGCAGTACCTTGGCCACCAAAACCCCAACCACCAGCACCATGACCCCGATCATGACCAGCGGGTAGCGCACAGCGGCCCACAGTTCCTGCTTGGCGGCCTGCTGGCGTTCGTAGTAGTGGGCAAGGGCTGCAAGCACCTTGTCCAGCCGGCCGGCGGTTTCGCCCACCGACACCATGCGCACCAGGTAGCCTGGGAAAAGGCCCGATTCGGCCAATGCCTGGGAAAAGGAAAGGCCGTCTTCACAGTGCTGGGCCAGATTTTGCAAAATTTCCCTGCCCTGCAGGTCCTGCGTGTCCTGCTGCATCATGGCAAGGCCGTCGGAAAACGGAATGCCTGCCTGCAAAAGCATGCCCGCCTGGGCGCAGAATGCGGCAAGCTCCCGGTCGGTAAGCACAGCGGTGGCGTGCGGCATAAAAAGGTCCCTCCTTGTTTTGCCGGGGGTGCCCGGTTAATAGGTATATTTTACCGTGTAGTTGGAATCGTCGTTAATAAACTGCATAATTTTACTGCTTTGGTTTTCGTTGCTGGCAAAGGTGGGGTCCATGCGTTTCCACTGTTTGCCGTCAAATTCAATAATCCCCTCAATCCAGCCCGTTTCGGGGGTATAAACACTCACCCAGGCGTGGTAGATATCGCCGGCCCAGCCCACATCCAGCCGGGTGGGAATGCCCTGGGTGCGCAGCATGGTGGCCATAACGGCGGCATAGTCAAAACAGATGCCGGTTCGGCTTTCCAAAATGGCATCCACATTTGGCAGGTAGCCGCTTTCCACCGTTTCAGCCTTGTCGTAATCGTAGGTAAAGCTGCCCACAATCTCCTCGTAAACGGCGGCCACTACATCCAGGTCGGTATCGGCATAGGCGGCAAGCTTTGCGCCTTCGGCCACGGTTTTACTGTCGGCAGAAAAGTTTACATATTGGTTAGGGTAAAGGTAGGGCAGGGTTTCGTCCGAAATGGCGGCCGAAAAGGTTTGGCTGAAGGCATAGGCATATTCGGTGCCTGCAATCTGCTCAAACACATTGCACTGGTATTCGCCGCTGCCGGAAGTAAGCGGAAAAACCTCCCACCCGCTGTGCAATGTATAGGTATAGGTAACCTGGTTGGGGCCGGAAAGCTGCAGCTTCACCTTGGGGTTTTGGCCGGTATACTGCACCATAATGTACCCCTGGTCGGTATGGGATGCGTCCAGTATGACCTGGTCGTTCTGGTAGACCACCGCGCCGTCCGCTGTGGGGGTAAGTACGAACGGTTCGCTGCCGCGGCTGCCCGAACCCTGCTGCGGCTGCGCGGCGGACTGGCTTTGCGCAGCCGACTGGCAGCCGGCCAAAACGCAGCACAAAAGCGCAGCGGCAAGAAAACGGCAGGTTTTTTGAACCAATAGCCCCACCCCCCTTTTCACTTAAAATAGTAGAATGTGCCGCATGGCCTTTACAAGGCGGCACCGATAAAACACAAAAGACAACCCGCCCAAAACCCCAAATAGCCGTCCCAAACAGGCGCAGGCGGAAAGCAGGTTTCATGGTTTTGGCTTTGGGCTGGTTTGCAAAGCGCAAAAAGCGGCAAAAAAGAAAACGGTATAACAGCCGCACCGCGGCTGTTATACCGTGCAGCCAGCACAGAAAAATATTGTGGCTGCCAAGGGAGGCTTTCCGAAAAGGGCGCTTTACCCAGCATAAAAACAAAATTATAATAACCGCTTTGCGGCTATTATACCACGCTGGCCAGGGTGCTGGCAAATGGCGGCAGGGAGGTTTGGGAAGACTTTTTTTGCTTAGCTGCGGCCCAGCTGTGCAAAAAACCAGTCAATGGCAGCGCGGTTTCGCTCCACCAGCTCCCAGCAGCCCTGCGCCAATTCCCATTTCATAATCAGCCCGCTGGAAAAGCTTGCAATCATCTGCACAATTTCGTCGTCCGGCAGGGGGCAGCGCACCGAACCGTCGGCGCGGGCGCGGGCCAAAAGCGCGTGCAGAATGCGGTAGTAGGGGCGTTCTTGTTCCACAAAACGCATGCGGTTGAGCCCGAACATCATCAGATAGGTCATGCGGGTATAGTCCTTATCGTCCAAGGTCAGCACCGTGATGGCCCGACAGAAAAATTCCTGCATCAGCGCAAGGCCGTTCATGCTCTGCAGGCGGGGGTCATTATGCAGCTTTAGCCAAATTTCCTCGTACCCTTCGTCCCAGCTGTGCAAGGGGTCTGCCAGGCGCGGGTCGCGGGGTATAACAGGGTCCGGCAAAGCGGCTAAACTGTGCCGGCAGGCACCGCCGCAGCCGCTTTCCACACCGGCGCTGGCCAGCTGCCCGGCCCCCCAGCTGGCCAGCCGGTAAAGGGCGGGCATAAGCTGGCGGGCGGTTTCGGTAAGGGCATATTCCACCCGGGGCGGTATTTCGTTATACTGGGTGCGCGAAAGCAGATGATTGGCCTCCAGTTCCCGCAGGGTTTGGGTCAGCATCATATTGGTAATGCCCGAAATGCGCCGTTTCAGCTCGTTATAGCGCATAACGCCGTGTTTGTCCAGTTCGCACAGAATGGGAAGCCGCCATTTGCGGCCCAAAAGGTCCAGGCTATATACCACCGGGCAGATGTCATACCGGGAATTGGCCGATGAAACCGCCATGTAAAACCCTCCTTGCTGCGTAAAAAAGCGCGGAGCGGCCTGTGCCGCCCCGCGTGTATGGTTTGCAGAACATGTTGCCGCCCGCGCTTATATTGAAAAAGGCGAAAAGCACAGGGCGGTTTTTGGGTGGCTTTGTTTGCTTTTGCCGTTTGGCAGCGCCAAAATGCAAAAGCAAAACATTTGGCTGCCCAAAAAGCAAAACGAAAAGAAAAATGCCATGCCAAAAACAAAACCGCACAGCCGCCTTTTGGCTGTAACGCCATGCCGGCAGGGATGGTATGAGACCGACCGCCATGGTTTTTGGCCGGCATAAATGGGCGAAAGCCGGCATGAAAAAGCGGATAACCGCTATTTTAAAACCATTATACTAATATTATACCATGCAAGCAGATTGGGCGGCAAGCAAAAAACGGTCACAGTTCCAGCGCGGCAAAATACCCGCTGCGGCTTGCCTGGGCAAGGTTTGCGGCGCCAAGGCAGTCGCCCGCCGGCACCACCGTGTCGGCACAGCCCCAAAAGCGGTCCCGCTCGGTCAGGTTGGCTTTCATGCCGGCGGCCAAAATAACCGTGTCGGCCGGAAGAGTGCTGGTTTCGCCGGCCTGGTTTTGCAAAAGCAGGTGGTCGCCGGTTATTTCCACACAGCGGGTGGAAAGCAGGACGGTTACCTTGTTGGGGCAAGGCCGGGCTTTATCCAGCTGGGCGGTTTCGCGGTCGTACTCGTGGTCCAAAAAAAGCATGGTATGGTAGCGCAGGTGAGGGTCCGCGTCGTGGCCCATTAAAAGGTCGGCTGCTTCCACAATGGTGACCTGCCGGCCCAGCCCGGCAAAATGAACCGCCGCTTCGCAGCCCACCGAGCCGCCGCCCAAAATAACCACCCGCTGGCCCACCTTTTCCGGCTGTTCCAGCGCATCCACTGCGGGTAGCACCAGGCTGCGTTCCAGCCCGGGAATGGGCGGCCACACCGGCACGGCGCCCACCGCCACAATTACCGCGTCGGCCTGTTCGGCCTTTACGGTTTCGGGACAGGCGCGCTGGCCCAAATGCACGGTAATGTCGGGCTGCTTTTCCACCTGGCAGACTAAGTAGCGCAGATAGCGGTTGAGATGTTCTTTAAACGAAATTTGGCTGGCGTGACAAAGCTGACCGCCCAGCCGGCCGCTTTGTTCATAAAGCGCCACCCGGTGGCCGCGCGCAGCCGCCTGCAAAGCGGCCTGCATGCCGGCCGGGCCGCCGCCCACCACCAGCACCTTTTTGCTGTGCGCGGCCGGCCGGACAAGCTGCTGTTCCAAAAAAGCCCAGCCGTGGGTGGGGTTTACCGAACATCTGCTTTCTCCGCGCGGGCGCTTGGAAAGGCAGCGCAGGCAGCGAATGCAGGGGCGAATGTCCTCTTTTCGGCCTTCCTTGGCCTTGTTGGACCAGTCCGGGTCGGCAATTTGGCTGCGCACCAGCGAAACAAAATCGCAGGCGCCTTCCCGCAGAAGCTGCTCGGCAGCGTCCGGGTCGCCTATGCCGCCAATAGCGTCCACCGGAATGGTAAGGTGGCGCTTTAATTCGCGGGCCAGGTAGCTGTTGCAGGCTTCCTTTAAAAAGAAGGTGGGGTGGGTGATGACCAGCGAGTGCAGCCCGGAACGAATGCCCTCGGAACACTGCAGAATATCCACATAAGGCTGCAGAAGCTGGGCCATCTGGATAATCTCTTCCAGGGTGGAGCCGTCGGATACAAATTCGTTGGCACTGTAACGCAGTTCGATCACCATGCTGTCGCCCACCGCAGCCCGAATGGCTTTCAGCACCTGGATGGGGAAGCGCACCCGGTTTTGGGGGCTTTGGCCGTATTCGTCGGTGCGGTGGTTGGTATGGGGGGAAAGAAACTGGCTGAGCAGCCAGCCGTGGCCGGCATGTAGCACAATCATATCAAACCCGCCCCGCTGGGCCATGCGGGCAGCACTGGCAAAATACTGGGCAATTTGGTCCATGCCGGCTTTGTCCAGTGCCTGCACATGGGTTTCTTCCCGCACGCCGTCCCGGCGCACCATCTCCTCCACATGCGAGGTGTTTACCAGGGTGCGGGCGGTGGGGCCGACCGGGTCGTATCTGCCCGGGGGGGCAAACTGGCCCGGGTGGCTCAGCTCAATGGCGGCTTTGGCGCCAAAGGCATGAATGGAATCGCTTACCATATGCATGCCGGTGAGGGTGGAATCGGTAAAAAAGTTAAAATGGCTGGTACTGGTGGAATACCGGGGGTCTACCCCGCATTCTCCGGTACACACCGCCCCGGCGCCGCCTCGGGCAATGCTGCCATAGTAGTGGGCGGCCGCCGGGGTAAACTCATCATAGCCGTTGGGGTTTGGGCTAAGCAGGTTGGGGCCGCCGCCCTGCGGCGCGCTGATAATGCGGTTGCGGAAGATTTGCCCCCGGATGACGATGGGGGAAAACAGGTGTGGATAACGCGACATATTCCAATACCTCCTGCCATAGGATGGGGTAGAAGGCGCGCAGAAGCTGTGCGCCAGGCTGCCCGTAAAATCATTTGCTGATTTTAGTATAAGGGGCGCCTTGTGCCCCGGCAAGAACGCAGTTTTTTATGACCAGGGCAGTTTTTTCTGCCTATTGGCGCAAAAACGCCGCCCCGGCTTTGCCGGCGCGGCGTTTGAAAGGTGCGGTTTGGCGCAGCAGGGCAGGCTATGCATGGGAATGCAGCCTATCTGCAATGTATTGGCATACCTCGCTTTTGGGAATCTGCAAAGCGGCGGCAAATTCGCCGTACAAAAGGTCTTCGGCCTGTTTCATAAAATGGCTGTCCACCTGGCCAAATTTGCGGTGGCAGCCGGCAAGGGCCTGCTTTTTCCTCCAGATGGAGACGACCATACTCAGCAAAGCGGCGCAATCGTGGGACTTTATGGCCCGGGTGTAGTGGTCGCAAAGCTGCTGAATGCTTTTGGAATCGTCGGGCTGTGCGGGCAGGGATGGAATTTGGTCGATCAGGACGTTGACCTGCTGGCTGGTGAGGATAGGGCGCATAAATACCCGGGGATTTTGGACCGGGGCGCAGATGGTGCCTGTTTGGTAAAGCGGTTTCAGAGTATAGTAGGGCTGCAGGGTGCCACTGCCGGAAAAGTCCAGCTGACAAACCCCCATAACCCGGCACACGCCGGTGGTTTGGTATATAATGAGATCCCCTTCCTGGTACATAAAATGCCGCCTTTCTGCTTGATTTGGCTGTGCCAATATTTTTAAAAACCAAAACAGGAAAAAATAAATTTTATAAAACAAAAAAAGAAAATACACTTAAAAACATAGGCGTAATTTTGCTTTCTGTAAAAATAATAGCACAAAAATTTTGGTTATGTAAGTAAAAAATAGTGCTGTTTGGGGCTTTGAAAACGAATAATAACCAAAAACCCCGCCGCTTTTTTAAGCGGCGGGGTAAGGCAGGGCAGGCAGCTTTGCCCAAACAGGATATGCTGTTAATGGTTCAAAGAGCTTTCCAAAAGTGCAAGGGTCTCGTCGGTGCTCATAACATCGCAGTAGATCACGCTCATAATTTTCAGTTCTGCCTCGTGCAGCTCCATACTGCCGGCGGCACAGGCGTCCTCCACACAGATGACATGCAGCCCCTCGTCGGCCAGGCCGCGCACCGTGCAGGCCACGCACTGGTCGGTTACAATGCCGGTAACCACTACCGTTTCAATGCCCATAAAACGCAGAAGGGTGAGATAGTTGGTGCCGGTAGTGACGCTGTCGGTGGTTTTGTTTACCACAATTTCGTCGGGCAGCGGGGCCAATTCGTCAATAATTTGGGCACCGCGGCTGTTTACCGGCAGCAGCATACCGTTCCACCCGGCAGATTTTTGCACCGGCGAGCGGTCCAGCCCGTCCTGGCGCAGGCAGGCAATGCGGCCATAGGTGACGGTTAGGTTGTTTTTGCGGAAGTAGTCCAAAAGGCGTTTGTTATTGGGAATGACAAGCTCGTCCAGCCGGTCGTGGAACGGAATCCACCGCTCCCATTCGCCCCGCTGTTTAAAAACGGCGGCTTCGCCTTCGTCCCGCAGAATAAACTCGTTTTGCATATCAATAATCAAAAGCGCGGTCTTGGCGGGGTCCAAAACGGTGGGGGCAAACTCTTCACAGGTTTGGTAATAAAAATTGCGGTATTTTTCGTGCGGGCGCATGGCAAGGACCTCCTTTTTCAAATTGATATTTATGATAACCCCGACCGAAAACGCCCTTAAATGCCGTTTTTAGTACTGGGTATACAACAAAGCAAAACCGGGGCGGTCAGCGGGCGGTGCCGGGGCGGCCGTTTGGCAAAAAGCTTTTGCGCAGCTGTTCCTGAAAGGCTGCGGGGGTCATTTTCATGTACTCTTTAAACACCTTGGTGAAATGGCTTTGGTCATAATAGCCGGTGCGCTGGGCCACCTCTGCCACCGATATGCCGGGTTCTGCCACCATAAGCTGCAAAGCGCTTTGAAACCGAATGTTAGCCAGCGCCGTTTGAGGCGCTAAGCCCACATGTTCCAGCATAACCTTTTGCAGGTAGCGGCTGCTGTACCCGGTTTGTTCGGCCAGCTCGTTCACCCGTACATCCCCGTGGTTGCGCAGAATGTCCAGCATCATCTGCTGGATCAGTTTGCCCACATCCCGCTGGCGGGTGCGCGCTTCCCACCGGCTGATAAACTGGCGGGTCAATTCAATGCGCTCTTCAAAAGAGGTGGCGCAGGCGATCTGCTCTGGGGTGGTGCCTGGCTGCAAAAGGTCCTCCAGCGGAATTTCGGTATCGGCCAGAACATTGCTGGGCAGGCCGAAAATGCGGGTAAATTCGCCGGGGAAAAACTGGCAGCTTAAAATATGGCGCCGGCCAAACAGCGGAACCATTTTGCTTTGGTTCAGTGCGCCGCAGCATACAGCGCCAGGGTGGTCCGGCTCCAGCGAAAACAAAATGCCGATCAGCCCAATGCCCGGCACGCAGTCAAGCCTCTGCACATCCTGGTCGGCCTGCAGCTCGTAGGCCACCGCAATGGGGGCACCGCTTGCTTTATCCACCAAAAGTTGCTTGGCCAGCTTGTCTGCGTCCCAAAAGGGCTGTACCGATAAAACTCGGTCAAATTCGCTGACTTGTTCCACAGAAATTCCCCTTTCCAACACGAGTGTTCCGTATTTTACCAATGTTACTTCTGAAATTTACCAACTTCGTTTCCTGTTTTTCCTATTTTTCATAAGGGACAAAGCATAAAATAAGGACAGAACCTCCATAAAAGTGCAATTTCGTGCAAAACAATTGGGCATAACGACAATAAAAGATGACAAAACATTATCAAAAAGGGAATTTTTACTTTATCTTTTATTATAAGCGGTAGGTTGTGGGAAAGTCAATTGTGTGCAAAATTGTCCGAACTGGAGGAGTTTTCAAAACGAGTCAATAGAAAGGTGGAATCATTCATGTTAATCGCGACCTGGATTATTACATTTGTATTGATAGTGGGCTTGGGCGTTTACGCCGGTACTAAAATTGCAAATGCCAGCCAGTGGTCCGGTGCAGACCGTTCGATGGGCATTTTTGCGGTAGGCGCCATGCTGGGTGCCTGGCAGATCGGCGGCATGAGCATTGTGGGCGCCGCACAGAACGGATATGTTATGGGGATTGCCGGCAGCTGGTATTCCATTGCCAACGGTCTTTACATACTGGCCATTGGTATACTGGCTAAACAGATGCGCCGCAACTTCCCCAGCGACGCACTGCCCGATTATTTGGAAAATCGCTACTCCACCCGGGTTGCCCGGCTGCAGTCGTATGTGTGGATTGTTTTCGGTTTAATGTACATTCCCATTCAGCTGAAAACTGTGGCTTCCATTCTGCAGATTGTGCTGCCCGGCCTGAACACCCACCTGTGCATGTTCATTGGCGTTACCATTGCAGTGGCTTATACCGCTTTTGCAGGCATGAAGGGCGCTTCCATTGTGGGCCGGGTCGTCTGCGTGGCCACCTACATTCTGCTTGCCTGGTTCATTTTTGCAAACCTGGGCGATTTTGGCGGTTATTCCGGCCTGGTGAGCATGCTGCCGGAAGGCTATGACCAGATGAGCGCTATGCCCACCCAGCAGGTTGTTGCCTGGATGATTGGCGGTATTTTGACCTCGATTGTGCTGCAGTCGGCTTTGCAGCCGGTTTTGGCCGCTAAGAGTGACAAGGCTGCCACCTGGGGCTGCGTGCTTGGCTATGTAATTGCCGGTCCCATCTGCATTCTCACCGCTATTATTGGTATGATGGCCCGCGCCAAAACCCCCGACCTGGGCGATGGCGCCACCGCATTTGCCTGGGCTATTAAGGATATGTCCTCGCCGGTTATGGCGGGCATTATCTTCGCGGTTATGACCATGATTATTGCCGCAACCCTGGCCACCATGATGATGGCTACCGGCACCATTGTGACCAATGTGTACAAAAAGCAGATAAACCCCAAGGCCGACGACAAGGCTGTGCTGAAAGTTTCCCGCTGGGGCACTGTGGCGGTTGCGTACTTGTCTTTGCTGCTGGGCTTCTTTATCCCCTCTGCCCAGATGACCAACATGTTCCTGACCGTTAACTATGTGGTTACCGCTCCGTTCAGCTTCTCGGTGCTGGCCGGCCTGTTCTGGAAAAAGGCCAACGCCAAAGGCTCCTTCTTCAGCATTATCGCCGGTATTGTGGTGGCGCTGGGCTGGGTTGCCGCAGGGCTTAACGGTAAAATCAATGTGGTGTATCCCACCATTATCATTTGCTATGTGGTCGGTATTATTGTATCGCTGGCCACCAATAAAAGCAAAGAGGCGGCCTGACGGCTGCAAAAGCCTGAAAAAGGCATAACCCGGGGCGCACAGTACTAAGCGCCGGATTAGAAACTGCCATACTTAAAATTTTGCATAGGTTTAACTCAAATGCACAAAGCAAGGCGGCCACCGCAGCCGCTTTTGCTTTGCGCAGGCAGCAAAACCACAGAAGGAGTGAAAAATTATGCCCAACAGACCTTATTTGGGACGCACGGTGGACGACACAATTGCCATGTACAAACCCCATGTTTCCGGCAGCAAGGGCGCGGTAAGCGCCAATAACCCCCTGGCCGCAAAAGCCGGCCTGGAAATGCTTGCAGCCGGCGGCAACGCGTTTGACGCTGCCTGTGCCATCAGCCTGGTGCTGGGTGTGGTGGAACCCTACCACAGCGGCATTGGCGGTGGATGCTTCCATGTGTTTTACGACAAAAAGTCCGATTCCTGCCATGCGGTGGACGCCCGCGGCGTAGCGCCGATTAACGCCTACCAGGATATGATGCTGGATGAAAACGGCGAGGTGGATTTGAACCTGACCGAGTTTTCGGGCCGTTCGGTGGCGGTGCCGGCGCTTTACCGGGCCATGGATAACCTGTTGAAAAAATACGGCACCATGACTTGGGAGCAGGTTTCGGCGCCGGCCATTAAGCTGGCTCGGGAAGGGTTTCCCTGCTCGTTTGCATATGCCCGCATTAGCAATACGCCCGAAGCCGAGCACAACAAGGCCGAGTATGAGGGCTTTGCCGAACTGTACTTAAATAACGGCAATCCCCGCCAATTTGGCGAACTGGTAAAGAACCCGGATCTGGCCGACACCATGGAAGCGGTGGCCAAAAACGGGGTGGATTGGTTCTACAATGGCCCGGTGGCCGACGAGATTGTAAAGCAGGTAAACAAATACAAAGGCCTTTTGTGCAAAGAGGACCTGGTAAACTGCGCCCCGAAGGAGCGCACCCCGGTGAAGGGAACCTACCGCGGATATGACATTATCTCCATGAGCCCGCCCTCCTCCGGCGGCACCCATGTGATTCAGATGCTGAACATTCTGGAAAACTTTGACCTGGCAAAGATGGGCTTCCATTCGGCCGACGCCACCCATGTAATTGCCGAGACCATGAAGATGATGTTTGCCGACCGTTCGGTGGCTATGGGCGACCCGGACTTTGTGGATGTAAATGTGGAAAAGTTGACCAGCAAGGAGTATGCAAAGCAGCTGGCCGCCAAAATTGATATGAACAAAGCCCAGGAGTATGCCCCCACCGAAGGGATTGAGGCCAAGGAATACCGCGGCTGCACCGCAAACTTTACGGTGATGGACCAGTACGGCAATATGCTCTCGCAAACCCAGACCATCCGCAACTGGTGGGGCTGCGGGGTGGCCATTCCCGGCCGCGGCTTTGTGATGAACAACACCATGGCCGACTTCAGCGCAAAGGCCGGCGTGCGCACCACCCAGGGCCTTGCCTACGGTATGGCCAACGCCATCCGCCCGGGTAAAACCCCCTTGTCCAGCATGTCGCCCAGCCTGGTTATGAAGGACGGCAAGCCGTTTTTGACGGTGGGCGCGGCCGGCGGCCCCCGCATTATTACCAGCACCCTACAGCTGATTATCAACAGCATTGATTACAATATGATGATGGATTCGGCGGTGAAGCACCCGCATATGTGCTGCCTGACGCTGGGTCAGGGGCTGGAACTGGAGGAGGGCTTCTCGCCCGACACCGTGAAGCTTTTGCAACAGCGCGGCCACCAGGTGAAACAGACCGGAGATTTTGGCGTGCTTTTGGTTATGCCCAACGGCATTCGGTATGAAGACGGCCAGTTCTTCCCGGGAGGCACCAGCCGGGTGGACGGCGGCGGCGGTGCGCTGACCGAATACGGCACCATGGCAATTGACGGTTTGTGCTTTGTATAACCTTTAAAAGGCTGTGCGGGCTTTAGCCGGCAGAAAAAAGCGGGGAGCACCGTAAGGTGCCCCCGCTTTTTGGTTTGTAAATATATTGAAAGCAAAACAGCGGAAAACGCCTGCCCCAAAGCCCCCTTGCTAAACGGAAAAACAAAGCTTTTGCCGGCTTGGCCATACAAAAAGGCCCAAAGCGGCCAAAAGCCCAAAGCATCCATTTGAAAGCAAAGGCCGTTTGCAAAAAAGCCCCGTTCATCTGCCGGGTAGCCAAAAACCGGCAGGCAAGGGAAAAAACAAAAGGCGGTTTAAAAACGGGCCGTTTGTGCTGTACAGCGTTTTTTGGGCAGGTTGGTGCAAAGTGTTTGGTATTTTGTGGAATTTTGTGCAGCCATATGATATAATAACCGCACAGTGACCCTGATAATTTTTATTTTTGTGCCGGGCCTGGCGCCCCTTTGGGGCAGCCGAAACTTTTGGCAGATTATACATGCCGGCAGCGCCGGTGTGGTACCATATTGGCAGAGAACGGTTTGACTTTGACGGCATTATGCTGCCAAAATGGTTTGGGGCAGAGAAAAACAAAAAAGTGGCCGGGCCGTTTGGACGAAAGGGCCGGAATGCTTTGCCGGGGCGGCCGGGCGGTGAGACCAAAAAACGGGCTGTTTTGGAAGGGCAGCCCAAACAGCGGCGTTTGCCTAAAGAAAGGGGGCCTTTTTATGCTGCAGGAGCGGCGCAGTAAGATTATTGACAAAATCCAGCAGGACAATGTGGTCAAGGTCAGCGAGCTGATGGAGGAATTTGGCGTATCGATCGAGACCATTCGGCGAGATTTGGAATACCTGGAAAAGCACGATTATTTAAAAAGGGTATACGGCGGCGCGGTGCTGCGGGGGCTGAATACCCAGGAACCCTCCTACGAGCGGCGGGAAATTGCCCACGAGGCGGAAAAAAAGGCCATTGCTGCCCGGGCGGCCGAGCTTGTGGCGGATGGCGACACTATTTTTGTGGATGTGGGCACCACCACGCTGGAGACGGTGCGCCAGCTGAAGGGCAAGCGGGACCTGACGGTTATTACCAATTCCACCCTGGCGGCGCAGGCGGCGGTGGAAAACCCGTTCAGCCGGGTGATTCTTTTGGGCGGGGAAATCCGCCGGGGGGACCTTTCGGTTTCGGGATATTTGTGCGACAACAGCCTGGAAAACTTTTACGCCAACAAGGCGCTGGTGGGGGCCGGCGGGCTTACGGTGGAAAATGGCGTGACCGACTACCACCTGGCGGAAGCCAACACCCGAAGGCTGATGATTTCCCATGCTGACCAGGTTATTTTGGTGGCGGACGCCAGCAAGTTTGGCGTGGTTGCCATGAACCGGGTGTGCCCGCTTTCCAGTGTGAACATTCTGGTGACCGACCAGGGCCTGCCGGAAAGCGAGGCGGAAAACTACCGCGCCCAGGGACTTGAGGTGCTGCAGGCTGCCCCGCCCGAGCGCTGAGGAAATTTGGGGATGCAAAAGCTGCCAAAGCCCTGGCAAAAGAATAAGCTTTGCCGGGCGCATTTGGGGCAAACTGGCCCAAAGCGCTGTTTGGTTTGTGTTTTAACGCAAAAAAGGGAGAGACCCGATGGTCTCTCCCTTTTTATTTGGCAGAAAGGAAAGCCGGTTACCAGCCCATTACCTCGTGTACCTTTTTCTGCATGGCGGCCTTCTGCTCGTCGGTCATGTTGCGGTACTCGCTGTTGGTGGGGGGATCGCCCGCGTTGGAGTTTTCCACATACATCAGCTTGCAGTCCTTCGAAAGCAGGTTGTTGAACCACAAACCCTGGGGCACATTGTAAATTTTGCCGCGCTCCAGCTTGGTAACCTGGATCTCGTCTTCGGGGTTGAAGCCGTCGCAGGACAGCAGGCAGGCTTCGCCTTCGATCAGCATGAACTGCTGGTCGGTGGTGTGGTGGATCTCCAGACGGTACACCTTTTCGGGGGTGTTGGCTTCGCGCCAGTTTTTAATGCTCAAAAGCCAAAGACCGTTGTTGTATACCTCGTCGATGCCTTCGCCTTCGTACTGGTAAGTAATAATCTCTTTCATGATAATAAACCTCCTTGAAGAATTTATAATCTCACGCTGTCACCCAGCGCTTGAGCCAATTCATCCATGGTGGGGTAGGCAGGAATGGTGCCCCACCGGGTGGTGGTATAGCTGGCAAACCGGCTGGCCCAGGCGCAGGCGTCCGGGACGGTAAGCCCTTTTACCAGGCAAACGATCATGGCCGACAAAAACGCGTCGCCGGCGCCGGTGGTATCCACCACCTGAACCGGTTGGGTCGGCCGGGTGAAAAAGCCGTCGGCGGTAAGCCCGCAGCAGCCGTCGGCGCCCAGGGTCATAATGACATTGGCGCACTGGAACAGCTTTTTTACCTCTTCCACCAACTGGGCAAGCGGAAGCTCGTGCCAATCCGCCAGGCCCAGAATGCGCGCGGCCTCTACCTCGTTGATTACCAGAAAATCCACACAGGGCAAAGGTGCCAGCGGCGTTTTGGGAATGGGGCTGTAGTTTAAAACGGTGGTCATGCCAAGTTCTTTGGCTTTTTTAAGGCCGGCCAGCGTGAGCTCCTCACGGATCTCAAAGCCGGTGGAGAAGAACTGGGCCGGGGCCAGGCGTTCCAGTTCGCGGCAGACCTCTTCGGGGGTGAGCGCCCGGCTGGAGCTTTCGCCGGTGACGATCAGGTTTTGGCCGCTGTCCTCAATTACCCGAATGCCCTGGCCGGTCATCACCTCGTCGGTGCGCAAAAGGCCAGAGGTATCCACACCGGCTTCCTTCATCCAGTTTTCGCCCCGGTCGCCGGCGGCGTCCTTGCCGGCCTTGCCAATAAAGGCGGGCCGAATGCCCAGCCGCCCCATGCAGATGCAGGAGTTGGGGCCTTTGCCGGCGTCGATGTTGGCCTTCCAGTCGTGCCCGCGCACCGTCTCGCCGGGGCGGGGCAGCTTATCTACCCGCACCGACATGCCGCCTCCCAGGTTATTCAGCACAATGACATCCAGTGCCACGCTCAGCCCTCCCCTTTGCTGTTCTCGTTGGAGAGGATGATCTCCCCGTGGGACAGCGGGTGGTCGGCGGTGACCTTATCGCAGCAGATGGTCACTTCGGGAATGTACTGGGTGAACAGGGTGGCGGGGTATTCCAGCGTGGGCTGGCTGAACATCAGCACCCGGATGACCGTCTGTTTCCACTTGCCGGTGGTGATCATGGCGACGCAGCGCTTGGCCGAGCACATAATGCCGAAACCGATGGTGACCATGTAGTGGTCGCACAAATCGTAGCAGCCGCCGAAGCTGCGCTCGCTTTTGGCAATGATATTGTCCGGGTTTTTGCGCACTACACGGGTTTTGCCATGGGCGTACTGGTCCACGGTAATGCGGTTTTCGTAGGGGGATTCGGGGCATTCGTTGCAGGCGACCAGGCCCTTGTAGCCAATGCCGGCCCAAACGGTGTCAATGCCGCCCAGCTTTTTGCACATCTCATCGGGGTAATCCAAATCGCTTACCCGCGGGAAGATGCGGTGGTCTTCCGGCACATTCAGTTCCGGATCAATTTTGGCATAGAAACGGGCCAGCATACGGCCTTCGCAGCTGTGGAAGTTGTTTTCCACCGGGAAGGGGCGGCATTCCCAGTCCAAAAGCTCGTCCATATGGAACACATACAGATTTTTCAGGCTGATGCGCTCTTCATTTACCCGGCGGATAAAGGTTTTATACTGGTCTTCCGGGCCGGCGGGCAGAACCCATTTGGTAATCTTGCCGGCGGCGTTGTTGGCGATCATCTCGTCGGCCATCATATTGCCGATGAGTTCAGCTACTTCCGCGCGGGAGTCTTTAATGATAATATTGGCGCGCCGGTCGGGCTGGTTTGCCAGCTCTTCCCGGGGAATCGAGCACCATTTTTGCATCTCTTCGCGGGAGATTTTGTATTCCATCATACGAATCGAACCTCCTTACAAATAAAAAACAGACAAATTGCAAAACACAAAGCGCGGCGAAGGAAAAAAGGTACGGTCGTTTTAAAACGACTGGTACTGCGCCGCGGTTTGTAAACAGAAGAAAAAACGGCGTGGCTATTGAAATAAGCGCTCCGGGCCGGTATAATAAAACTAACGATTAGACCGGACAGCGAACCGGTAAAATACCATACCAACAGCCCACATAAACAAACAATGGCACGGTGCAGGAAAAGAGGTAGAAAGTATATGCTGAATGAGAACGACGCATCCCCGTTGTACCAGCAACTTACCGTGCAGCTACGGGCGGATATTCAAAACGGCAAATACCGCAGCGGAGAGAAAATTCCCACCGAGCTGGCGCTGAGCAAAATTTACAAGGTAAGCCGCGCCACCGTGCGCAGCGCGCTGGATCAGCTGGCCCAGGAAAAACTGGTAACCCGCAAGCAGGGCAAGGGGACCTTTGTGGCCACCCAAAAATTTAACCGCAACATTGCCATTAATACCAGCTTCAGCGAGGTGTGCGCCGCCAACGGCAAGGAGCCGGGCGCCCGGGTGCTGAAATGTATGATCGAACCCGCCAACGCCGAGGATATCCGGGATTTGAAGCTGAAGGAGGGCGATTCGGTCATTGTATTGGAGCGCATCCGCTACGCCAGCGGGGTGCCGGTTTCGGTGGAAAGCAGCCGCATGCCCGAACAATTTTCCTTCCTTTTGCAGGAAAACATGAACGATGCTTCCCTGATTAAGGTATTAAAGGAAAAGTATTCGGTGGTGTTTTATCCGGGCAGCAAAGAGATTGAGCTGGCTTTCGCCACTCACGAGATCGCCAAGTACCTGGGCATTCGCCAGGGCTATCCGCTCATCTCCATTGCCTCGGTCAGCTGCGACTCGACCGGACGGCCTATCCACCGCAGCCAGCAGCTGGTGGTGGGGGATAAGTTTAAGTTTTACATTTAAACGCCCTGCTTTTGCCGCAAATACCCACACCGCAAAAGAAAAGAAAAACACGGCGCCGCCGGGCGCCGTGTTTTTTACTTTGCCCGGTTTTATGCCTGCCAAAACGACAGCGCCCAGCACAGCACCCAGGCTGTGTTCGGCGCCGCCGTTTTGGCGGCTTTTTTATGAAAAACAAGCAATACGGGGCTTTTTTGCCTTAAGCGCCAATCCAGGATTTAAATGCGGCAATCGAGCGGCGGTCTGCCTCTTCGGGGTGCATGAAGTACCGCCGGTCGGCAATCTCCATCGACAAATAGCCCTGATAGCCGGCTTTGTCCAGCATGCCGACCCACTGCTGCAGCGGCAGATTGCCGTCGCCAAGGGCCAAATGGCCGCCCGGGGTGCCGTCCACCAGATGCACATGCACCAAATCGTCGCCCAAAGTATCAATATAATCCTGTACGGTCTCGTTTACCAGGCCCACCTGGCAGGTATCCAGCATGGCTTTAAAGTTGGGCGAAGCAATGGCATCCACCGCTTTTTTCAGGTCGGCGGCGGTGTTCATCAGGTTGGAGCTGATGGGGGACAGGTGCTCCAGCGCCAGAATAACGCCGCAGCTTTCTGCCTTTTTGGCAAGCTTCGCAAGCGAGTCCATCGACCAGCTGAGCGCTTCCTCCCGCGGCTGGTCCAGGCAGCCCCAGCCCGGGGTGACCAGCATTTTTTCAATGCCTACTTCGGAGGCAATTTCAATGGCACGCTCCTCAAAGGCCATGCTGCGCTGGCGGATCTGCTGGTCGGGCGAGGCGATGTTTACCGGGTAAACCACCGTTTCCGGGGTATAGCAGATCGCCTTTAAGCCGCGGTCGGCCAGCTGCTTTTTGCATTTTTGAATCAGGGCGTTGTCGCAGTCCTCCACATGCATGTGGGGCATGGCGGCCCAGATTTCGCAGTTTTTCAGGCCGTTTTCGGCCACCTTGTCCAGGTAGTATTCAAAGCTGTACCGGGCATAGTGGCAGTTCATGGCGGAAAGTTGATTCATCGAAAGAGACATACAAAAAACCTCCTGTTTTTTCTGCTGCACACGCAGCAGAGCTTTTCAAAAATAGGCCTATCGTAACAAGCACGCCGCCCTTTTACAGGGTGTGCATCAGGTCCCGGGTGGCAAGGTACAAATCATCATACAGCTTGCGGTACTTTTTGTACTGCTCGTGGCGCTCGGGGTCCGGGGTGAAGGTGCGGGCGGGTTTAATAATCTGGCCCAGGGCCTCAAAGTCCCGGTAAAGCCCCGCGCCAATGCCGGCCATCAGCGCGTCGCCGTAGCTTGCGCCAATGGTCACCGCAGCAAGCTGCAGCGGTTCGCCGATCACATCTGCCACAATCTGCATCCACAAGGGGTTTTGGGTACCGCCGCCCACCGCCATAATGCGGGACAGCGGAATATTGTTTTCCTTTAAAATATCCACATGCTGGCCCACCGCATAGGCTACGCTTTCCAGCGCGGCCCGGTACAGGTGGCGCTTGGTGTGCCGGTCGGTCAGGCCGAAGATAACTCCTTTTGCGTTGGGGTCGTTGATGGGGGTGCGCTCGCCGCTGGTCATATAGGGAAGCATCACCAAACCGTCGCTGCCGGGGGCAATCTCATCCAGCCCTTCCATCATGGTCTGGAACGCGTTGGCGCCGCCCGCCTTTTGCTGTTCTAGCGCTTCGGGGAACAGGTTGTCCCGGAACCATTTGGTAACGGTGCCGCAGTTGTTGGTGCCGGCCGCCACGCTGAAGGTGCCGGGCACCGTAAAGTTGTTGCCCCGCACCCGGTCGTCGTAGACCAAGTGGTCGGTGCAGCAGTAGATGAAGATGGAGGAACCAAACTGTACCATCATATCGCCGGGGTGCAAAACGCCGGTGCTGATGGATTCGGCAGTGGAGTCGCCGGTGCCCACCGTGACCGGGGTGCCGACCGCAAGGCCGGTCTCGGCGGCGGCCTGCTCGGTTACATAGCCTGCCACATCGCAGGAAACGCGGCCTTCGGGCAGCTGGTCGGGCCGGCAGAACAAGCTGCACTCTTCGGCCCGGATGCTGCCGTCTGGGTTATACATGGGCCGCAGCGAGGCGAGACCCAAAAACCGGTCCACCACATATTCGCCGGTCAGCTTGGCCACCAGGTAGGAAGAGCCGGGCAAAAATTTATAGGTTTTTTCGTAAACCTCCGGCTCGTTGTTGCGAATCCACAAAATTTTGGCGCATACATCGCCCGAGCAAAGCGGCCGGCCGAACAGCTCCTGCACCCGCTTTTCGCCGTAGTATTCGGTCAGGTACTGAATTTCCTTCTGGCTGCGGGCGTCAATGCCGTACAAAATGGCCTTGCGCAGCGGCCGGCAGTTTTCATCCACCGGCAAACAGCAGGTGCCCAGGGTGGAAACCCCCACCGCTGCAATCTGGTCGGCGGCAAGCTTACTTTTTTCCAAAAGGGTATGGCTGAGAATGCAAAAATCCTTCCACCACACCTGCTCGGCGTCGTGCTCGTAATAGTTGGGCTTGGGGTTTTCCATGCCATGGGGGGTGGCTGCGCTTGCCACAATCTGCCCGGTCTGGTCCACAATGACGCCTTTGCTTTCGTTGGTGCCAATATCAATGCCCATTAAGTATTTCATAAAATCTGCCCACTCCTTCCATAAGCCGGCAGGCGGCTTTTTTGCTGCGGCCCTGTCATGTGCCGCTTCTTTCCTGAAAAGCCCCGGTATATATTAATATATATAAGGTAAGAGAAGGTGCTTTTTTACAGGGTGGCGCGGTACTCGTACACCTGCTGCATGAACACCTTAACCCGCTCGGGATCTACAATGTTTGCAAATTTGCCGTCTACCTTGAAAGCGGTACCCACACAGGCGCCGTCGCTGATGGCAAGCTTTTCCTTTACATTGGCAGCGGTGCAGCCGGTATTGCAGAACACAGGCACACCCTCCGAAGCGGCGCGCACCTCTTCAATCAGGCTGGAGTTGGTCTCCTCGCCGGCGCTGGTGCCGGACACGCACAAGGCATCGGGGAAGCAGTGGAAGATCAGCGAATGCAGAATCTTCTTCATCGGCCGTTCGGCCAGGTAAGCGTCCGACTCGGGGTTTACCTTATAAAGCAGCTTCAAATCGTCCAGCCCCAAAGCCTTTTTGCGCCGCAGTGTTTCGGCAATGTTGGTGTCGGTAATGCCGCTTTCGCCCATGTAAGCGCCAGTAAAGGTAGAGCGCACGAAGTTTGCCCCGGTGGCGGCGGCCAGGTCAATGGAGGCAATGGGATTGGAGACGATATTTACACCGAATGGGATTTTGATATCCCGCTTCAGCTCGCCCACAATGCGCCCCATAGCGCCCACGGTTACATAGGAAACCTGCTTTTGGTAAGGCAGGCTGAATTCGTTGGCGATCAAAACACCGTCCACACCGCCGTCCTGCAGGGCATTCAGCTCATAGCGGGCAGTTTCTACCACCTTTTCCATGGTGTCCTCTTTTGTGTAAAGCGGGTCGCCAGGCATGGCGCGCAGGTGCAGAAGAGCGATAATGGGCTTTTTTACCCCAAACAGTTCTTCGGTCCACATAAAAGCTACAACTCCTTCGCTTTTGGCGCGGCAGCCGGATACTACCGGGTGCAAGCGCAATTTTTCCATATATTATTATATTACAGGTAAATGCGGGCGTTTTCAAGCAAAAGACAATACCAATACATACAAAATAAAGCGTACATTTTGGTACAAAAGGGAAAACTGCAGGCTTTTTTGCGGCCAAAATGTGAAAAAACAAAAAAGAAGATGAAAAAGTAAAACAAAACTTTTATTATCAAAATAAAAACTTTTTATTATCTGCCAGTTTCTACCGGAAAAAAGTGAAAAGAAAGTGCACGAAACTGGGAAATGTGCCCAAAATGTACTTACAAGCCCCGCCCAAATAAAACTTATTAAAAAATTGTGAATGAATTGTAAACCAAATAAAAATGGCTTATTAAACAAGTTTTTGCAAATAAAACTGAACAAAATAAGCAAAAAACCGGGCGTTTATAAAATGCTTTTTGGCCGATTTCTACAATAATTTAGCGGGATATTGGTTGAAATCAACATTGACTTGGCTGGTTTGAATCTGTAAAATGCTAATAGAACCATACAGTACATATCAACCGGGTTGCCGGTTGCGGGTGTGGTTTTCATTTTTGGCTATAAATACTGCGGCAGCTGCAGCGGTAAAGTCTGCGGTGTGTACCTGCCCGAAAGCAAAGCGTGCGAAGCGGGATGCGTGCTTTGCCCGGCGGGACAAAGGCTGGAAGGTTGCAGTTGGCGGCGCGGTATTTGTGCATAAGCGGCATGCCTTGGCGTGCCAACTTGAGTTACGAGGAGGTTAATAGTAACTATGACAATTTATTCATTGTTGACTGACCTTGCGATCGCTTCGTTGCTGATCCTGATTGGTCAGTTCCTGCGCTCCAAGCTGAAATTCTTCCAGGAGTTCTTCGTGCCGGCCAGCTTGATCGGTGGTCTTCTGGGCCTGATTGGTGGTCCGAGGGTACTGAACATTCTGCCCTTCTCTGAAAATTTTGGCTCTTACTCCGGCTGCTTCATCATCATCGTGTTCACCGTGGTGGGCATCAACGGTTTCGAGTTCGGCAAGGCCGGCGGCGGCAAGGAAGAAATCCAGCGTATCGTTGGTTTCCAGCTGTATCGTCTGTTCAGCTTCTTCATCCAGTTTGTTATCCCTGGTGCTGTCACCCTGTTGCTGTTGGTCAAGATTTGGCCGGATCTGAACCCCATGTTCGGTATCCTGCTGGCTTCCGGCTTCACCGGCGGTCACGGCACGGCTGCCGCTGTGGGCGCTACCTGCGAGACCCTGGGTTGGACTGACGGCCTGGATCTGGCCATCACCTTCGCTACCTTCGGTATCTTTGTCGGCGTTTTCGGCGGCCTGCTCCTGATCAAAATGGCTGCCCGCAAAGGCTACACCTGCTATGTAAAGGATGTTAAGTACCTGAGCAAGGACCTGAAGACCGGTCTTGTGCAGCCGGGCAACCGCGCTTCCATGGGTGAAGAGACCATCTCCTCTGTTTCTCTGGACACCATGGCTTTCCATATGTCCCTCATTATGCTGCTGGGCGGCGGCGGCTACATGCTGAATAAGTTTGTCCTGGCCCCGCATGTGTTGTCCGGTATTCCCGACTTCACTGTATCGTACATCCTGGCCCTCATCTTCTTCCTGGTTTTCAAAAAGACTGCTCTCTACAAGTATGTAGACAAGACCGTTAATACCCGCATTTCCGGCATGTTCACCGACTACCTGGTCACCTTTGCTGTGGCTTCCGTGAACCCCAGCGTGTTGATTAGCTATGCCGGCCCCTTGGCCATCATGACTGTTGTGGGTATCATCATTGTTATTCTCTGCATCTTCCCGTTCGGCTTCCTGATGAACAAGAAGTGCTGGTTCGAGCACTGCATCTTCGTTTACGGCTACAACACTGGCGTGTTCGCCATCGGCTTTGTGCTGCTGCGCATTGTTGACCCTGAGAACCGCTCCATGACCGTGGAAGATACTGCTATGACCCCGATCGGCTCCTTCGTGGAGATTGCTTACTGGTCTGCTGGTCCCACCATGTTGCTGGCGGGTGGCGCTACTGCCTGGACCTTCGTCGGCATCTCTGCTGCTTTGATGGTTGCCATGGTGGCTGCCTGCTTCGTACTGCGCATCTGGTATACTCCGAAGAAGTATCCGCTGAATGCTCGCGGCGGCTACAATATGCCCGAAGAGGCAAAGGCCTAAAAAAGTTTAAACAGGTTTTGTGCTGCAGGCTGTACACCGCGGCTTGCGAACACTAAAATTTGAGCTATGCAAACGGTCGAAAAGATTGTGGGAATTTCCCCGGTCTTTTCGGCCGTTTGTTTTATAAAACATTTACCTTAGCGTTTATTGGACGGCAGGTGTAAAACAAAAGCGGCGGCGTGCCTTACTTTGGGTGCGCTGCCGCTTTTTTGGTTTGCTTTTGTCCTGCCATTTCAAAAGCTACCTTTTGAAATACTTTTTTGGGCTGGTGGTAGGTTGGGTTTTGTTCTTCCTGTTTTTTGTTTGGTTTTTACAGTTCATGCAGCCAGGCTTAAAATAATAAACTGCGGAAAATATGAAAATTTGCCTGCGGTTGCAGTACAAAAATACCGGTGAATACGGCATTTTTTTGTGTAGCTTTTCCATTGCCGGGCCTTGTAATTTGCACCGGTGCGTGGTATGATAAATCCAGAAAAATACACATAATGTTTGCAAAAAGCCACAAAATGTGTGAAAAACAATTGCTCAGGAAAGAGGTGAGCAGATGGCAAAGGGCGGATACTTTTTGGGAATAGATGGCGGTACTACCGGAACAACCGTGCTGGTTTTGGACGAAAACTGGCAGGTGGTGGGCAAGGGCTACCGGCGCCACCAGATGAATATCCCCCGTTCGGGCTGGATGGAACAGGACCCGGAGGTTTTGTGGGAAGACCTGCTTTTTGCCGCAAAAGCGGCGCTGGAAGAGCTGGGGCTTAGCCGCAGCCAGCTGGAAGGGCGTATTTTGGGCCTTGGGCTGGACCACCAGGGCGAAACCTGCCTGGTTTGGGACCGCAAAACCGGAAAACCGCTTTCCATGGCCATTAACTGGCAAGACCGGCGCACCGCACAAGCAGCCGACCGGCTGGCGGCAAACAGCAATTTTTTAATCAGGGAGCGGACCGGCCTGCATGCAGATGCGTATTTTAGCGCCACCAAATGGAAGTGGATTTTGGAAAATGATCCGCAGCTTGCAAAACGGGCCCAGAATGGCGAAATTTGCGCCGGTACGCTGGACAGCTGGTTTGTTTACAAAATGACCGGCGGGCGGGTACATATTACGGACCCTTCCACCGCCAGCCGCACCATGCTGTACAATATTCATACCGGGGACTGGGACGATGACCTTTTGGCTCTTTTGGACCTGCCCCGAGCCATGCTGCCGGCCATACGCACCAGCGCCCAGTTGTATGGCTGTACCGAACCGGACTGCTTTTTAGGGCTTAGGGTACCGGTTTCGGGGGTGGTGGTGGACCAGCAGGCCGCCCTGTTTGGGCAGGGCTGCTTTAAAAACGGTATGGTAAAAACCACCTACGGCACCGGCTGCTTTATGCTTATGAACACCGGCCAGCGCCCGGTGTTGTCCACCGGCGGGCTTTTGACCACCGTGGGCTGGAACCTGGGAAACGGAGATGTGTTTGCGCTGGACGGCGGGGTATACACGGCCGGCTCGGCGGTGAACTGGTTGCGGGATAAAGCGAAGCTGATCGAATCCGCTTCTGACACGCAGAAGATGGCCTGTGCGGTAAAGGACAACGGCGGAGTGTATTTTGTGCCGGCCTTTGTGGGGCTGGCCGCCCCCCACTGGGACCCCTATGCCCGGGGCACCATGGTGGGTATTTCGGCCGATACCACCCGCGAACATATGGTGCGGGCCACGCTGGAAAGCATTGCCTACCAGGTGCGGGATAATCTGGACGCCATGCGGACGGATTCCGGGCTGGAAATTCCGATTATGCGGGTGGACGGCGGCATGGTAGCCAACCCGTTTTTAATGCAGTTTCAGGCCGATGTGCTGGGCATTCCGGTGGATGTGCCCATTATTTCGGAAACAAGCGCGCTGGGGGCCGCCTACCTGGCGGCACTGGGGGTCGGGTATTTTGGAAAGACCTCGGAAATTGAAGGCAACTGGCAGCTCGAGCGCCGGTATGAACCCGCCATGGGTGAGGACCAGCGCCAAACGCTGCTTTACAACTGGCACCGGGCGGTGGAACGCTCGCTTGCCTGGCAGGAACATTAAAACCATCCAAACCAAACGATTTGCAACCTAAAGGGGGAACCAAACTCATGCAGAAAACAGATGTCGTTGTGATCGGCGCCGGCGCGGTCGGCTGTGCGATCGCCCGGGAACTGACCAAATACCAGGTACAGGTATTGGTGGTGGACAAAAAAGAGGATGTGGGCGGCGACGCTTCTAAATCCAACAGTGCCATTATCCATACCGGTTATGACGCAAAGCCCGGCACGCTGGAGTCGGAACTGGTGGTGGCCGCAAACCCCATGTACGACAAGCTGGCAAAGGACCTGGATGTGCCGTTTAGCCGCATTGGCGCTATTTTGCCGGCCATTACCGAAGAACAGTTTGAACAGCTGCCCGCCCTGAAGGAAAAGGCTTTCCGCAACCGGGTATACGATGTGGAATACCTGACCGGCGAAGAGCTGCTTGGGATGGAACCGAATCTGAACCCCGAGGTGAAGGCCGGTTTGTACATTCCCCGCGAAAGTATTATTGACCCGTTTTTGCTGACCATTGCCTATGCGGAAAATGCCCAGCAGAACGGCGCCAGCTTCCTTTTGGGGGCCGAGGTGACCGGCATGACCTGCGAAGAGGGCAAGGTGACGGTGGTAAAAACCACCGCCGGCGACATTGCCTGCAAATGGGTGGTAAACGCTGCCGGGCTGCACTGCGATGAGATTGCCGCCATGGTGGGCAAGGCGGACTACACCGTGAACCCCCGCAAGGGCCAGTTTTATATTTTGGATAAAAATACCTCCTGCAAGGTGCAGCATATTGTGCTGCCCATTCCCACCAAGCAAACAAAAGGCAAACTGATGTGCCCCACCATTCACGGCAATATGCTGGTGGGCCCCACCGCCGAGGATTTGACCGACAAGGAGGAAAAGTCCACCACCGCCGAAGGGCTTGCCAGCGTGGCGGCGGATGTAAAGCGGCTGGTGCCGAATGTGAACCTGCGCGATTCCATTACCCAGTACTGCGGCCTGCGGGCAAACCGCAACCCCGAAGGGCTGCATGTGGACACCTATGATGATCTGAAAAACTATGTCAATCTTTCCGGGGTGCGCTCCACCGGGCTGACCGCTTCGGCAAGCCTGGGAAAATATGTGGCCCAAACCCTGCTCTCCATCGGCATGCCCTGCGCATTCAACCCCCATTTTAACCCGATCCGCAAGGGGATTGTGCGCTTCCATGAACTGACCCGCGCCCAGCAGGACGAACTGATCGCCCAAAATCCGCTGTATGGCCGGGTGATCTGCCGGTGCGAAACCATTACCGAAGGCGAAATTGTGGACGCCATCCACCGGCCGATTCCCGCCCGCAGCGTGGATGCCATTAAACGGCGGCTGCGGGCCGGCATGGGCCGCTGCCAGGGCGGCTTCTGCGGGCCGAAGGTATTGGAAATTTTGGCCCGAGAGCTGGGCGTGCCCACCGAAACCATTAACAAAAACGAGCCGGGCTCTTATATGATTGCCGGCAAGGTCCGCTGAGGGGAGGAAAGCGCAGATGTACCAGATAAAATGTGATGTGGCGGTAATTGGCGGAGGTCCCGCCGGGCTTGCCGCCGCCGATGCGGCAAAACAGGAGGGCGCCGAAAAGGTGCTGATTATTGAGCGGGATACCGCGTTGGGCGGTATTTTGCAGCAGTGCGTGCACCCGGGCTTTGGCCTGACCCGCTTTAAGGAGGAGCTGACCGGCCCCGAATATGCCGGCCGCTTTATGGAAAAGGCCCTGGCCGACGGGGTAGAAACCTTGCTGGATACCATGGTGCTGGAAATTATGCCCGACGCCACCGTAATCTGCACCAACGCCGCCCACGGCATTACCGAGGTAAAGGCCAAAAGCGTGGTGCTGGCCATGGGCTGCCGCGAGCGTACCCGCGGCGCCATTCAAATTCCCGGTACCCGCCCGGCCGGCGTTTACACGGCCGGCACCGCCCAGCGGCTGGTAAACCGCCAGAACGAGATGGTGGGCAAAAAGGTGGTTATTTTGGGTTCGGGCGACATTGGTATGATTATGGCCCGCCGCATGACGCTGGAGGGCGCAAAGGTCATGGCCGTGGTGGAGATGAACGACTACCTGGCCGGGCTGACCCGCAACCGGGTGCAGTGCCTGGAGGACTTTGGCATTCCTTTGCTTTTGTCCCACACGGTTACCCGCATTGTGGGCAACCGTCGGGTGGAAGGGGTATATGTGGCCCAGGTGGGCCCGGACAAAAAGCCCATTTTGGAAACCGAAGAGTTCTTCGAATGCGATACCCTGCTTTTGTCGGTGGGGCTGATTCCGGAAAACGAGCTGACCCGCCAGGCACAGGTGGAGATGGACCCGGTGACCAACGGCCCCAAGGTGAACCAGTATATGCAAACCAGCCTGCCTGCGGTGTTTGCCTGCGGCAATGTGGTGCATGTAAACGACCTGGTGGACAATGTGTCGGGTGAAAGCGAAACAGCCGGCCGTGCCGCCGCCCGCTACGCGTTGGGCAAGCTGCCCAAAACTACCAGGGTGGTAGAGTGCGTACCCGGCAACAATGTGCGGTATTTGTGCCCGCAGCGGATTGCGCTGGGGGGCGATGCCGAGGATGTAACCTTGTACTTTAGGGTGCTGAACCCGGACGGGGCTGTTACCATGGACGCAAGCTGTGCCAATGCGCAGGTTGCCCACAGAACGGCGGCCCGTGTAAGCCCGGGCGAAATGGAGCATATCCAGGTAAATACCGGCAAGCTTTTGGGCGACGCTGTAACCGTTAGCGTGGAAAAGAGGGGCTGAAGATGGAAGAAAAACTGATTACCTGCACGGTTTGCCCCATGGGCTGCCGCATTACCGTAAAGGGCGAAGGCGAGAAGATTGTTTCGGTGGAAGGGTATACCTGCCCCCGCGGCGAGCAGTACGCCCGCAATGAGTTTGTGCACCCGGTGCGCATTCTTACCTCCACCGCGCTGGTGGAGGGCAGCGCCAGCGGGCCGCTGGTGGCGGTGCGGTCGGATAAGCCGCTGCCCAAGGAGCTGCTGTTTGACTGCATGAAAGAGATTCACGCTTTGCACCTTACCGCACCGGTTCACCGCAAGGATGTATTGATTGAAAATATTTTGAATACCGGCGTGAACATTGTGGCCACCGGTGAGGCGTTGTAACGGCTAAAGGGAAAAAAAGCCCTTTGAGAGGGCAATTTGTCCTATAAAGTATTGACGCAGTTTATACTGCATGTTATAAGTTTAAAAGAGGCATGGCGAAAACCGCCGCCGTTTGGCGGCGGCTTTTGTCGTTTGCGGGTGCATGGCGGCGCACCAAAGCCGCAGCAGGTTTGGCGTGTTGTGGCGCCGGGGCTGCCGCGGGCCCAAAAAGACCGCTGGGGTTATGGGGAAAAGGACGAATAAGCGGGCGTACTTTTTTCCGTATTGAGGAGAGGAAGAGGATAAAACGGTATGAGTTTTCAGCAGATCATCACCTGGGCGATGTTGATTTTTCTGGTGCTTGGCGCGGTAGACTATGTGCTGGGCAACAAATTTGGCCTGGGGCTGGAATTTGAAAACGGCGTAATGGCCGCCGGGCGCCTGCTTTTGTGCATGACCGGCTTTATGGTGCTGGCGCCGGTAATCGCCCGCGGGCTGGGGCCAATGGTGGCCCCGTTTTTCCGTTCGTTTGGGGCGGACCCGTCCATCTTTGCCGGTATTTTGCTGGCAAACGATTCGGGCGGCGCTGCGCTGGCTATGGAACTGGCCGAAAACGAGCAGGCGGGGCTTTTTTCGGGGTTAATTGTGGGCGCGTCGCTTGGTACCACGGTTATGTTTACCATTTCGCTGACCATGACCTATACCAAGCAGTCGGAGCGGCCTTCGGCCATTTACGGCATGCTGGCCGGTTTGGTGACCGTGCCGCTTGGCACCTTGGCGGGTGGCTTTGCGGCCGGGTTCGACACAAAGCTGGTACTCATTAACTCGCTGCCGGTTATTGTAATTTCGGGCATATTGCTTATTTTGCTTTTGCGGCTGGGAGAAAAAATTGTGCCGGCCTTTACATGGCTTGGCAAGGCACTTACCGCCCTTTCCATTTTTGGGTTTATCTGCGGCGCCGTCCAGCAGCTGGTGGGTATTACCCTCATTCCCGGCATGGACACCCTACAGACCGTTTTCCCGATTGTGGGCAATATTGCTATTTTTTTGGCGGGGGCATTTCCGCTTTTGGCGGTGGTGCGCCGGGTATTTGCGCGGGGCCTGGTGGCGGCGGGGCGCGGCCTTGGCATAAACAAGGTAAGCGTTACCGGTATGATTATGACCATGGCAAACAACCTGCCCACCCTTGCCATGATGCACGACATGGATGACAAGGGCCGTATGCTGAATGTTGCGTTTATGATCTCCGGTACCTGTATTTTTGGCGACCATTTGGCCTATACCGCCCAAACGGCCCCCGAAATGGTGACCGCCGTGATTATAAGCAAAGCGGTGGGCGGTATTACCGCTGTACTGGTGGCGATGGTGCTGGCACCCAGGCTTTTGGGCAAACAGCCAATAGATGAGACAAAGGTGGTTCGGCCGGAGAGTACGGCTGTGGTTTGATAGTGCAGTGACAGTCTTCCGAGGCTGAACAAGTCGCTGACCTTGGAAGAGAATAGGCAAAAACCAAAAGAAATTTTCCTATATCGCACAGCGCGAGAGGGGATTAAAATATGAGTTTTCAGCAGATCATCACCTGGGTGATGTTGTTTTTTCTGGTGCTTGGCGCGGTAGACTATGTGCTGGGCAACAAATTTGGCCTGGGGCTGGAATTCGAAAACGGCGTGATGTCCACTGGGCGTCTGCTTTTGTGTATGACCGGTTTTATGGTTCTGGCGCCGGTGATTGCCCGCGGGCTGGGGCCGGTGGTGGCCCCGTTTTTCCGTTCATTTGGGGCAGACCCGTCCATCTTTGCTGGCATTTTGCTGGCAAACGATTCGGGCGGTGCCGCGCTGGCTATGGAACTGGCTGAAAACGAGCAGGCGGGGCTTTTTTCGGGACTTATAGTAGGGGCTACATTGGGCACCTCTATTATGTTTGGCATTTCTCTTACTATGACCTATACCCGGGGCGCAGAGCGGCCTTCGGCCATCTATGGGCTGCTTTCCGGTTTGGTGACGGTACCACTGGGCGTTTTAGCGGGCGGTTTTGCGGCTGGGTTCGACACAAAGCTGGTACTCATTAACTCGCTGCCGGTTATTGTAATTTCGGGCATATTGCTTATTTTGCTTCTGCGGCTGGGAGAAAAAATTGTGCCGGCCTTTACATGGCTTGGCAAGGCGCTTACCGCCCTTTCCATTTTTGGGTTTATCTGCGGCGCCGTCCAGCAGCTGGTGGGCATTACCCTCATTCCCGGCATGGACACCCTGCAGACCGTTTTCCCAATTGTGGGCAATATTGCTATTTTTTTGGCGGGGGCATTTCCGCTTTTGGCAGTGGTACGCCGGGTATTTGCGCGGGGCCTGGCGGCAGCGGGGCGCGGCCTTGGCATCAATAAAGTAAGTCTTACTGGCCTGATTATGACACTGGCAAACAGCCTGCCCACCCTTGCCATGATGCACGATATGGACGACAAAGGCCGTATGCTGAATGTTGCTTTTATGATTTCGGCTACCTGTATTTTTGGCGACCATTTGGCCTATACCGCCCAAACGGCCCCCGAAATGGTGACCGCCGTGATTATAAGCAAAGCGGTGGGCGGCATTACCGCTGTACTGGTAGCAATGGTGCTGGCACCCAGGCTTTTGGGCAAACAGCCCGCTATGCAAAAAGAGGCGCCGGCTCAACAGGAAAAAACCGTCTCGGCTTAACCGGCACCGCCGGTTTTGTGGCGGCGTAAAGGAGCATTTGGCATGAAGATTAGCCAGCTTGCGGAAAAGTATAACCTGCCCAAAGATACGGTGCAGTACTACACCAAACTGGGCCTGCTTTTGCCTCGCCAAAAAGGCGCCGGGCACGACTTTACCCAGCGGGAGGAAGAGGATCTTCTTTATATTCAGCAGCTGAAGACCATGCAGTTCAGCCTGAAAGAGATTCAGCAGATTATGCAGTGGCGGCGCACCAGCAACTGGAACGAGCCGGAAACCGTGTGCGACTACCTGCGCTTTTTGGAAAACCGGGAAAAGCAGATCAGCCAGGAGATGGAAGGCCTGGAGCAGGCTTTGCGGCTGATACAGCAGGAAAAAAACAAAATGACCGCCCCGGTAAAGGTGCGGGCAAAGCTTGGCGTGCCGGTGCAGGCGCTGGGGTACCTGGTGTGCCCGCAATGCCACAGCCCGCTGCAGCTAACCGAGGGAGAGTTTTTGTACCCCTATGTGTTTGGCGGCCGGCTGGAATGCAGCTGCGGCTGGTGTGCACAGATTGAGGACGGGGTGGTGGATACCGGCAACCGGTATACGGCCCCCTACGACAGCCCGGACCTGGCAAGGGGCCTGTACAAGGGGCTGCCCAACGAATTTTATCACCCGTTCAACGCCTGCTGTGACCGGATTGTCTCTACCATGAACAATATGGACCTTACGGGCAAGCTGGTGCTGGAAACCCACCTAAACGGCTATTCGTTTTTGTACAACCACTTTAAATACCTGAAAAACGACTGCCTGTATGTCTGCTGCGACAAGTATACCGAAACGGTGCGCATGTACAAGGAGCTTTTGGAGCTTTTGGGCATGAATCTGAACATTCTGTTCATTGCCGATGCCGGTATGGACCTGCCGCTCATGCACGGGTCGGTCAGCTTGTTTTTAAACTTTTTTGCGGCGGGAGAGCATTCGCTGTACGCGCAAAATTCCCTTTTAACGGATGTGCTGGACTTTTTGAAACCGAACGCGCAGGTTTTAGGAGCGCAGGTCACCTTCCCGGACGGGCAGCGCACGGTGGCAAAGCTGCATCAAAAATACCCTGAAGGCGATCTGCAGGGCTTTTCGGAAGCAAAGCTGCGGGAGGACTATGCAAAGCACGGCTTTCGGCTGGATTATAAACGGGAGGGTACGGTGCTGAAAACGCCCGACCGCTATTCGTTTGCCTGCCATGTGGACGGCGAGCCGATGCAGATTGCAAGCTATTATGCCCAGCGGTAAAAAAGCGGCGCAAATTTGCGCCGCTTTTTTGTTTTGCCCGGTGTGCCTTTTTGCAAAAAAAGGCGCACCGGCGCCCGGCTTTGCCGCAGCCAAAAGTAAAGGGAAAGCCTGTTGGCAAAAAATACAGCTGCAAAATGCCAAAACGGGCGAAGGCTTTTTGGCCAAACGGCGGCTTTTTCAGGCAAAGCGCAGCTGGAGGCTTGTGGAGTGTATTCTTCATTTTGCTGTTTTTGGAAGGTTTTTGCCGTTTTTTGTATATTGTGTGCAAACAGGGCGTTTTGGCGGCAAAAAAAACGGTTGACACAGACCAAGCTTTTGACGGTATGCTTATGATAAAAAGAGCGCCGGGCCGTGCAGCCCTGCGCCGCAAGCTTGCAGGAAAGGAAGAGACCATATGAAACCGATGATTGGAATTACCTGTAACATTGACAAAACCGGCCAGGCCGGCACCGTAACCAGTATGGGTCTGCCCAGCCAGGCGTTCCACCTGGTGGCGGACGACTATGTGCGGGCGGTGGAAAACGCCGGCGGTATTCCGGTATTGATTCCGCTTTGCGGCTCGTTTGAGACCGTGAAGGCCTTGCTGGACCGGGTGGACGGAGTACTTTTGACCGGCGGCAACGATGTGGACCCCACCCGCTACGGCGAGTTTATCCAAAAAGAGGTGGGCCAGCTGGAGCCCGAGCGGGACGAGCAGGACCTGGCCGTGGCGCGGTATGTGGTCGAGAATACCCAAAAACCGCTTTTGTGCATCTGCCGCGGCATTCAGGTTTTGAATGTGGCGCTGGGCGGAACCTTGTTCCAAGACCTGGGCAAGGCCGGCCACTGTGACCATTTTGTGGGCTGCAGCCCGCAAACCCACCCGGTGCACCAGGTAAAAATTACCCCAAACACCCTTTTGGCCGACATTATCGGCGCCGAAGAGCTGGCGGTAAACAGCTACCACCACCAGGCGGTGAAGCAGCTGGCACCGGGCCTTGTGGCAGGCGCTGTGGCAACCGAGGACGGCACCATTGAATCGATTGAACTGCCCGGCGAGCGGATGGTGCTGGCTACCCAGTGGCACCCGGAAATGATGTACACCACCCCGCTGCAGCAGAAGGTGTTTGAGCGCCTGGTGCAGCAGGCTGCCCGCTAAGCGCATTTGGAAAGGCGCGTGTTTGCCGGCTGCCTGTCAGGCAGCGCAGACTGCGCAGGCAAAAAACGCAGGGTTTTTTTTGGCAAAACAAAAAACCAGCTCCGGCAGGGGGCTGGTTTTTTTGTACCAGGGTTTTGCCGCGCCCCCATTTGCCATGCTAAAAAATGGGGCCGGTGCAAAAATGCAACGCTTTTTGCAAAACGCCCAGCTGCTTTTTGGGGCTTTTCGTTGCGGCAGGCGGCCGGTTGTGGTAAACTATATAAGATAAGAAGCTACGCGGGAAAGGGGGCCGGCAGATGCCAAGAACAGCAATTGTGGTGGACGATGAACCGATTATACGAATGGACCTTTCCCAAATGCTGGAGGAGCTGGATTTTCATGTGGTGGCCAACGCGCAGGACGGCTTTGACGCGGTGGAGCTGTGCCGGGCCAACCGGCCGGATGTGGTGCTTTTGGACCTGGAAATGCCGGTGTTTGACGGCCTAAGCGCCGCCGAAACGATTGTGGCGGAGGACCTGGCCGGCTGCGTGGTGGTGGTGACCGCCTTTGCGGATGCCGCCTTTTTGGAGCGGGCCAGCGCGGCGGGGGTGACCGGCTATTTGGTAAAGCCGGTGGAACAGCGCATGCTTTTGCCCACCATTGAGGTGGCTCTTGCCCAAAGCGAACGGCTGCGCCAGGCCCGCAAGGCCGCCCAGGAGGCAGCCAACCGCCTGGCCGCCATGAAGGTGATCGACAGGGCCAAGGCCTTTTTGGCTGCGCAAAACGGCTGCACCGAGGCCGAAGCCTACCGCCAGCTGCAGAAGCTGGCCATGGAAAAGCGCTGTTCCATGGCGCAGCTGGCCGGCGCCATACTGGAAAAGCAGGACGGCCGGGAGCTTTTGCGCCGGGCCAAAACCCTTTTAATGGAAAAGCGCCGCCTGACCGAGCAGGAGGCCTATACGCTGCTGGCAGGCGAGGCCAAGGCGCGGGGAATGCAGCTTTCCGAGCTGGCCCGCAGCGTGATTGCAAAGGGGGGAAAGCTGTGAAGCGCAGCGAGCTTGCCGGCCGCAGCGGCCTTTTGGCTGCCCAGCTGGACCGGCTGGAGCAGATCAGCGCGGGGCTTTGCGCTGCAGCGGACCTGTTTGGTGCGGATATTTTTATTGACTGCCGGGAAAAAGAGAGCGGCCGCATGTTTGTGGCCCGCCAGTTTTCCCCCAAATTGACCCTTTCGGCCTATGAGGAGAACGCGGTGGGCAAGTTTGCTTTGCCCGAAGACGAACCGGCCGTTTATCATGCCATGGAAAAAGGGGTGCCGGTGCGGGACTTTAAGGCCCGCACCCAGGAAAACCGCACCGTGCGCCAGGATGTGCTGCCTTTGCGGGACGAAGCGGGCACGGTGATTGCGGTTTTGATTAGCGAGCGGGATGTAAGCCGGGATGTAAGCCGGGAAAAAAAGTACCGGGAACTGGTGCGCCGCGCCGAGGACGCCCCCGCCGCCGCCCCCAAAGCCCCGGATGCCGCCTTGCGGGAGATCCACCACCGGGTGAAAAACAACCTGCAGATGGTGGCCAGCATTATGAACCTGCAGGCGCGGCAGACCAAAAACGAAGAGGTGCGCCGCGCCTTTCGGGAGAACACCGCGCGGGTGCTTTCCATTGCGGCCATTCACGACCTTTTGACCCGGGCCGACAATGCCCCGGTGGTGCTGGGCGAGTTGTTTGAAAAGCTTGCCAGAAACCTGCAGTCGCTGTCCGACGCGGCAAGCCCGGTGCGCATTCTGGTGGAAGGGGACCGGGTGCTGGTGGACCCGGACCGGGCCACCCACATTGCGCTGGTGGTGAACGAGCTGGTTTCCAATTCGCTGAAACACGGCTTTGCCCCGGGAAAAGGGGGCGAGGTGCATATTATTACCCAGGCGGGCAGCGGCTTTTGCACCGTTACCGTAAAGGACAACGGCACCGGCTTTGAGCTGAGCGGCGCGCGGCCGGAAAGCCTGGGCCTTTCCATTGTGAATGTAACGGTGAAGGATAAGCTGGGGGGAGAGCTGCGGGTCAGCTCCGGCGAAAACGGCACCGCCGCCACATTTGACTTTTCCACCGAAAGCTGATATACTAAAAACCGCAGTTTGGTAAACTGTACAAAAAACAAAAGGTAGCGCGGCACAACAGGGTGCGCGTTTGTGGCATAAGGGCCCGGGCAAGGAAGGCTTTTTCCATTGCCCTGGCCCTTTTTTGTTTTTTTGCAAAAAACCGCGGCCACAGCGGTTATTTACGCAAGGAAAGGAGCTGCGCATGGCTAAGGATACCATCCTGAGCGTGGGGATTGATATTGGAACCTCCACCACCAGCATGGTGGTGAGCCGGATGACGGTGGCAAACACCGCCGGCTGTTTCACGGTGCCCCACCTGGACATTACCGAAAAGCAGATTGTCTACCGCAGCCCGATTTATACCACCCCGCAGCTTTCGGGCGAGCTTTTGGATGTGAAGGCTTTGCAGAAAATTCTGCAAACCGAGTATGAAAGGGCAAACCTGACCCCCGACCAGGTGGATACCGGCGCGGTTATCATTACCGGCGAGTCCTCCCGCAAGGAGAACGCCCAGCTGGTCACCAGCACCTTAAGCGGCATTGCCGGCGAGTTTGTGGTGGCCACCGCCGGGCCGGACTTAGAGTCGGTCATTGCGGCGAAGGGGGCCGGGGCCCAGCAGCTTTCGGACAAGGAAAGCTGTACGGTAGCCAATTTTGACATTGGCGGCGGCACTTCCAACATTGCCATTTTTCGCTGCGGCGAGCTTTTGGCCAAGGGCTGCTGGGACATTGGCGGCCGGCTTTTGCGGTTTGACGCTGCCGGCGCCGTGACCTATGTGAGCGAGCGGCTTTTGCCGGTGGCGCAGGATGTGGGGGTTGAGCTTATTTTGGGCCGCCCGGTGGACGGGCCTGCCCTTTGCCGCCTGACCGACCGCATGGCCGCCCTTTTGGCCGAGGCGGTGGGCCTTTTGCCCCAAACCCCTCTGTGTGAAATCATCCGCACCGGCACCAGCAGCCCGCTGGACCTTTCGGCGGTGGAACACCTGGATAAGGTGACCTTTTCGGGCGGGGTGGCAGCGGCCTACTACGACCCGCCGGCCGACCTGTTCCAGTACGGGGACATTGGCCCCGCGCTGGCCAAAAGCCTGCAGCAGGCACAGGGCTTTTCCAGGGTACAGGTGGAAAAGGCCAAGGAGACCATCCGGGCCACCGTAATCGGGGCGGGCAGCTACACCACCACCATCAGCGGCTCCACCATCGACTTTTCGGACGAAGGTGCCTTCCCCATGCAGAACCTGCCCACCGTGCTGCCCACGGCCCGCCAGGAACAGGCGGCCTGCGAGGGGGACAGCGGCCCGCTTTTGGAGCTTTTGGCCTGGACCGCCCGGGAAAGCGACGCCCAAAAGCTGGTGATCTGCCTGACCCACACCCAAAACCCCACATACCGCCAGGTGGGCCTTTTGGCCGAAAGCATTCTTTCGGCCCACCGAAAGGCGCTGCCGGGACAGCCTGTTCTGGTTTCCACCCGGGCGGATTTTGCCAAGGTGCTGGGGCAGGCCATAAAGCGGCGGCTGAAAGGGGAAAACACCCAGGTGATCTGCATTGACGGGGTGCAGATTGAGCCCGGAGACTATTTGGACCTGGGCAGGCCAATTGCGGGCGGCACCGCCATTCCGGTGGTGGTGAAAACCCTGCTGTTTGGCTGAGCCGATTGGCCCGCTGCCTGCGGCAGCAAAAAAGAAGGAAACCTTCCCCCCGCGGCTTTTCGCGGGCGGTTTTAAACGGATAGAAAAGGAGGAAGCGCTTTGAACCTTTCCACAACCCTGCTGGGCAGGACCTATCAGTTCGATTCGGTCAAGCAGGTCATGGCCAAGGCCAACGAGCAAAAGTCCGGCGATGTGCTGGCGGGGCTTGCGGCGGAAAACGACACCGAGCGAATTGCCGCAAAGCAGGTGCTGGCAAACCTTTTAATGCGGGACCTGCGCAACGCGCCGGCCGTGGATTACGAGCTGGACGATGTGACCCGCATGGACCAGGACGGCGTGGACGAAGCGGTATTCGCCACCATTGCCAATATGACGGTGGGCGAGTTTCGCGAGTACCTTTTGGACCACCGCACCACCGAGGAGGATATTAAGCGGATTCGCCGCGCAATGACCGCCGAGCAGGTGGCCGGTGTGGCCAAGCTGATGAGCAACATGGACCTGATCTATGCGGCCACCAAAATGCGGGTGCAGAGCACCTGCAACACCACACTGGGCCTGCCGGGCACCTTTTCGGCCCGGCTGCAGCCCAACCACCCCACCGACGATGTGGAGGGCATTACCGCGTCGCTGTTTGAGGGCCTTTCCTACGGCGTGGGCGACTGCCTGATCGGCCTGAACCCGGTAAACGATTCGGCCGCAAGCTGCGCCGAGGTTTTAAAGCGGTTTGACGAGGTGAAAAACCGCTGGAAAATACCCACCCAGCAGTGTGTGCTGGCCCACATTACCACCCAAATGCAGGCCATTCGCAACGGGGCCCCGGCGGATATGATCTTCCAGAGCATTGCCGGCAGCCAGAAGGGCAACGAAGCCTTTGGCTTTACCACCGAAACGGTGAAGGAGGCCATTGCCCTTTTGCGGGAGAAGGGAACCTCGAAGGGCGAAAATGTGATGTATTTCGAAACCGGGCAGGGGTCGGAGCTTTCCTCCAACGCCCACTACGGCGCCGACCAGGTTACCATGGAAGCCCGCTGCTACGCCTACGCCAAGCAGTTTAAGCCGTTTATTGTAAACACGGTGGTGGGCTTTATTGGGCCGGAATACCTGTACGACAGCAAGCAGGTGACCCGCGCCGGGCTGGAAGACCATTTTATGGCCAAACTGACCGGTATTCCCATGGGCTGCGACTGCTGCTACACCAACCACATGATGGCCGACCAGAACGACATTGAAAACCTGACCATGCTTTTGGGCGCGGCGGGCTGCAACTATGTCATCGGCGTGCCGGCCAGCGACGATGTGATGCTGAACTACCAGTCCAACGCTTACCACGACATTGCCACCGTGCGGGAAACGCTGGGGCTGCGGCCGATTCGGGCGTTTGAAGAATGGCTGGAGAAAATGGGCATTATGGAAAACGGCAAGCTGACCAGCTACGCCGGCGACGCCACCATATTTGCCGGAAAGGCAGGGCTGTGATATGACCCATGAAGAACTGGTAAAACGCATTACCGAAGAGGTTGTGCGCCAGCTTTTGGAAAAAAAGGGTGGGCAGGACAGCCAGCTTAGCGCAAAGCACCCGCCTTTGCCGGTGGAAAACCCCGCCGCGCTGGAGCAGATGAAGCGGCGCACCCCCGCCCGCATTGGCGTGGGCCGCGCCGGGCCGCGCCTTCGCACCGAAACCCTTTTGAAGCTGCGGGCCGACCACGCCCAGGCGCGGGATTCGGTTTTTCGGGATGTGAACGAGGGCCTGATTAAAGGGCTGGGGCTTTTTACCGTAAAAACCCTCTGCCAGGACCGCAACGAGCATTTGACCCGCCCGGACCTGGGCAGACGGTTCAGCGAAGAGACCGCCCGCGAAATTAAGGCAAAATGCACGCTGAACCCCCAGGTGCAAATCTATCTTTCGGACGGGCTTTCCAGCCAGGCCATCGACGCCAACGCCGCCGATATTCTGCCGGCTTTGACCGACGGGCTGCAGGACCTTGGCATTGGGGTGGGCACCCCGTTCTTTGTGCAGTACGGCCGGGTAGGGGCCATGGACGCCATCAGCGAACTGCTGAACGCCGAGGTGACCTGCGTTTTGATCGGCGAAAGACCGGGCCTTGCCACCGCCAACAGCATGTCGGCCTACATTGCCTACCGGGCAAAGGTGGGCATGCCCGAATCCAACCGCACGGTGGTGTCGAACATTCACTCCGGCGGCATTCCGGCCGCCGAGGCTGGCGCCCACATTGCCGGGCTCATCAAGACCATTTTGGAGCGCAAGGTGAGCGGCGTGGATTTGGGCGCGTAAGGAGGGTGTTTGCATGAAAGGTTCCCGTATGCAGACCACCGTGCTGAGCGTGCGGTATATCCCCAACGCCGACGCGGGGCTTGTAAAAAGCCTGAAGCTGCCCAAAACCATTACCAGCCTGGGCATTATTACCACCGACTGTGACGATGTTTCCTACGCTGCTTTGGACGAAGCAACCAAAAAGGCGGATGTGCGGGTGGCCTACGCCCGCTCCATGTACGCCGGCGCGGCGAACGCTTCCACCAAGCTGGCGGGCGAATTTATCGGCATTTTGGCCGGCCCCAACCCCGAAGAGGTGAAAAGCGGCGTGGAGGCTGCCGTGCGCTACATTCAGCAGGACGCCGCCTTTTACAGCGCAAACGACGATGACAGCATTGTGTATTTTGCACACTGCATCAGCCGGACCGGCTCTTATCTTTCCAAGCAGGCCAAGGTGCCCGAAGGCACCAGCATGGCCTACCTGATAGCCCCCCCGGTGGAGGCCATGTGCGGCGTGGACGCCGCTTTGAAGATGGCGGATGTGGAACTTTCGGTGTTCTACGGCCCGCCCAGCGAAACAAACTTTGCGGGCGCTTTGCTCACCGGTGAGCAGGCTGCCTGCCAGGCTGCCTGCGACGCCTTCGCCCAGATGGTATGCCAGGTGGCAGATACACCCCGAGAAGATTAACAGGAGGTACAAACATGGATAAAGATTTGCAATCCATCCAGGAAGTACGCGATTTAATGCGCAAGGCAAAGGTTGCCCAGAAGGAGTATGCCAACTGGAGCCAGGAACAGGTGGACGCGCTGTGCAAAGCCATCTGCGAAGCCTGCATGGCAAAGGCCGAGCCCTTGGCCAAAATGGCGGTGGAGGAAACCGGCTTTGGCATTTGGCAGGACAAGGTGGTCAAAAACATGCTGGGCAGCAAGATTGTCTATGAAAGCATGAAGAACAAAAAGACCATTGGCATTATTAAGGACGACCGCGCCAACGGCATTATTGAAATTGCGGTGCCCCTGGGCATTGTGGCGGCCATTATTCCCTCCACAAACCCCACCAGCACGGTTATGTATAAAACCCTCATCTCCCTCAAGTCGGGCAACGCCATTATCATCAGCCCGCACCCCGGCGCCAAAAAGTGCATTCTGGAAACCGCCCGCACCATTCAGCTGGCTGCCAAGGAGGCCGGCGCTCCCGACGGGCTGATCGGCTGCATTGAAAACCCCACCATGCAGTCCACCGAGGCGCTGATGAAGCACCCCGACACCGGCATTATTCTGGCCACCGGCGGCAGCGCCATGGTGAAGGCCGCCTATTCCTCCGGTAACCCCGCTTTGGGCGTGGGCCCCGGCAACGGCCCCTCCTTCATTGAGCGGTCGGCCAACATTAAAATGGCGGTCAAGCACATTATGGACTCCAAAACCTTCGACAACGGCACCATCTGCGCTTCGGAACAGTCCATTGTAACCGAAAAGTGCATCAAGGACGAGGTTGTGGCCGAGGTAAAGCGCCAGGGCGGCTACTTCATGACCGAGGAAGAGTCCAAAAAGGTTGAAAAGTTTATTATGCGGGCCAACAACACCATGAACCCGGCCATTGTGGGCAAAAGCGTGCAGGCCATTGCCAAAATGGCGGGCATTACCGTGCCGGCCGACGCCCGGGTGCTGGTTTCCGAGCAGACCGAGATCGGCAAGACCCACCCGTATTCCCGCGAGAAGCTGTGCCCCATTCTGGCCTTCTTCACCGCGACCGGCTGGGAGGACGCCTGCGAGACCTGCATTAAAATTCTGGAAAACGAAGGCGCCGGCCACACCATGACCATCCATTCCGAAAACGAGAATGTCATTCGCGAATTTGCGCTGAAAAAGCCGGTTTCCCGCCTGCTGGTAAACACCCCGGGCGCTTTGGGCGGCGTGGGCGCCACCACCAACCTGGCCCCGGCCCTTACGCTGGGCTGCGGCGCGGTGGGCGGCAGCGCCACTTCCGACAATGTGGGCCCCGAAAACCTGTATAACATTCGCCGTGTGGCGTTTGGCATGCGGGAACTTTCCGAAGTGCGCGGCGACGCACCGCAAGCCCCCGCTGTTGGCAGCAGCTGCAGCTGCAGCGAAGGCGCTGCCGGCTGCGATGTGACCGCTGCGGATATTGAGCGGATCACCCGCGAGGTGCTGAAAAGCCTGGCCGGCAAAATTTAACAAAGCCGGGCATTCACCTTGTAAAAAGGGGCCGCGCCCCTTATGATAGAAGCAGAAGTGATTTTGGATTTTTTCTGTTTTCCGTTTTTTATAGCAAAACATTCCAAAACAAACATTTAAAAAGAAAAAAATTGCGGAGGTAATTATTATGGCAGTCAATATGCAGGCTTTGGGCATGGTTGAAACCAAGGGTCTTGTCGGTTCGGTGGAAGCGGCCGATGCAATGGTCAAGGCGGCCAATGTCACCCTGATCGGTAAGGTACATGTGGGCGGCGGTCTGGTGACCGTTATGGTCCGCGGCGATGTGGGGGCTGTCAAGTCCGCCACCGAGGCCGGCGCTGCCGCTGCCGAGCGGGTAGGCGAACTGGTCAGCGTGCATGTCATTCCCCGGCCGCACCCGGAAGTGGAAGGCATTCTGCCCCACATGGAATTGCCCCAGAAATAAAGCACAGTTTGCGGCAATACCGCAGGCATAACACACAGCCGGCCGGTTTGCGGCGCGGCGCACATGTATAACCATTACATTTCCCTTTATTTTATTTTTAGGAGGAACTTATTATGGCAGTCAATATGCAGGCTCTGGGCATGATCGAAACCAAAGGTCTTGTGGGCTCTATCGAAGCGGCCGACGCAATGGTCAAGGCGGCCAATGTCACCCTGATCGGCAAGGTCCATGTAGGCGGCGGTCTGGTAACCGTTATGGTCCGCGGCGATGTGGGGGCTGTTAAGTCCGCCACCGAGGCCGGCGCTGCCGCCGCCGAGCGGGTGGGCAACCTGGTCAGCGTGCATGTCATTCCCCGGCCGCACGACGAGGTGGAAGGCATTCTGCCCACCATGGAAGGCTAAAAACGCCGCGTGATTTGTGACCGAAAGGAGGGGAGTGGCCCATGCACCAAATTCTGACAGAGGCCGTGGTGCGGCAGATGCGGTTTAGAGAGGGCAAAAAGACCATTTATGCCGAGCCAGGCGCCTTTATCACGAAGGAAGCACGGGAGTATATCCGCGCCATGCGGATGACCCTCATTGAAGCGGATACCCAGAAAAAGCCGTCGGGCCAGAACGCGGCCGCGCAGGCGGCAGGCGCCGCAGCCCAAACCCCGCCGGTAAACCGGGCAATTCGCCCCATTGAACACAAGGCTGGCAGCCCCCGGTTTACCAACGCTTTAACCGGCGAAGCCTACGCCGAAAAGCCCGAACAGATGACCCATCTGCGCGGTACCCAGCTGGTGCCCAAAACCCACCCGGTTATTCGCCTGCGGGGAAAGCTGGACTCGCTGGAAGCAAAGATTATTCAGCAGGCGGTGCGCGCCCGGGAAGAAGGGCGCGGTCAGCTTGTGCGGGATCTGGACGAAATGCTGGGCTTTGCCCGGGCGGTTTTGACCGCCGAGGTAATGGACGCCCCCATGGCCCAAAACACCCTGCTTGGCATGGACGAGGCGGCATTGCGAAGGGTGTCCCAAAACCCACAGCAGGAGCTGGGGCGCGGGCATATTCTACCCACCGTACAGTTAAGCTGGGTGGGCGCGGCTTTAAACAGTTTGCGGGCCGACGCCCGCGAGGTGGAGCTTGCGGCGGCCGACGCCTTTTTCAGGCCGGACGGCAGCTGCGAGCGGACCGACCTGATCCGCTCGCTCAACCGCATGAGCAGCGCCTTTTATATTATGATGTTCTATGAACTGGACGGCCGCTACGAGCCCGCCCAGCCAGGGAAGGACGACTGAAATGACCAATGAAGAACTGAGAACCATCATAGCCCAGGTGGTCACCAGTGCCGTCGGCGCGGCCGGCGCGTCGGGTGGGCAGCCGGTTCCGGCCGAAGTGTCGGCCCGCCATGTGCACCTGACCCAGCAGGATGTGGAAACGCTGTTTGGCAAGGGCCACCAGCTTACCCCCAAGCGGGATTTGTCCCAGCCGGGCCAGTTTTTGTGCGAAGAGCGGGTTACCGTGCTGACCGGCAAGGGCGAATTTAAAAATGTAGCCATTCTGGGCCCGGTGCGCAAACAGACCCAGGTGGAATTGTCCCTGACCGACGCGCGCAGCCTGGGCATCAATGCGCCGGTGCGCCAGTCGGGCGATGTGGCAAATTCCGCCAGCGTGTTTTTGCTGGCCGGCAACGCCATGCTGGAGGCCAAAAGCGCCGCCATTGTGGCGCAAAACCATATTCATATGACCCCTGCCGACGCTGCGCGCTACGGCGTGTGCGACGGCCAGAAGGTGAAGGTGCGCATGGCAACCAGCCGCCCGGTTACCTTTGACGATGTGGTGATCCGGGTGAGCGACAAATTTGCGCTGGCCATGCACATTGACTTTGACGAGGCCAACGCCTGCGCCTTTACAAAAGGGGATAAGGCCTACCTGATCGGCGGCAGCGGCAGTGTGGTGGCCGCAGCCGGCTGCCCCTGCGAACAGCAGGTAGCGCAGGCCGAACAGAGCAGCCCCATTGCGCAAAAAACAACCTGCAGCCAGCGGCTTATTACCGAACAGCTGGCAAAAGAGCTGGTAAAACAGGCAACAGGGCCTGTTGTGCTGCCGGAAAACGCCCTTTTGACCCCGATGGCCAAGGACATTTTCCGTGCTGCCAAGGTCAGCTATGAATTGAAAGGGGAGAAAGCCGAATGCTGATCTGTGAGGTCATTGGCCATGTTTGGGCCACAAAGAAGGAGCAGGCGCTTTCCGGTATGAAGCTGATGGTCGTGCGCCAGCAGCAGCCGGACGGCAGCCCCACCGACACCACCTTTGTGGCGGCGGACATTGTGGGCGCGGGCATTGGCGAGCAGGTGCTGGTGGTTTCCGGCAGTACCGCGCGCCGGGCCATGGGTGTGCACGAACCGCCGGTGGACGCGGCCATTGTGGGCATCATAGACAGTGTGGAGGCGTAAACTATGGGACTGCTGGAACAAATTAAGGCAGCCGGCATTGTTGGCTGCGGCGGCGCGGGTTTCCCCACCCATGTAAAGCTGGACTGCAAGGCAGACTGGTACTTAATTAACGCGGCAGAATGCGAACCGCTTTTGCGCACCGACCGCTGGCTGATGAAGCACAAGGCGGACGAGGTGGTGGCCGGCGCAAAGCTGGCCGCCAAGCAGGTGGGCGCCAAGCGGTGCGTGTTTGCCCTGAAGGAAACCTACACCGAGGAGATTGCCTCGCTGGAAGCGGCCATTAAAAAGGCAAAAAGCAGCGCCGAAATTTATAAAATGAAAAACTATTACCCGGCCGGCGACGAGCAGATGATTACCTGCGACATTACCGGCAAAACGGTGCCCCCGGCCGGCATTCCGCGGGACGCCGGGGCGGTGGTTTCCAACCTGACCACCGTGTACGAGATTGGCCAGGCGGCAAAGGGCATTCCCTTTACCATGAAATACCTGACCGTTACCGGCGAGGTGGCCCACCCCACCGTGCTGTGCGTGCCGCTGGGCACCCCGTTTGCCCAGTGCATTGAGGCGGCGGGCGGCCTTACCCGGCCCGACTGCCGCATTATTGCCGGCGGCCCGCTTATGGGTAAGCAGTATACGCTGGAGCAGATGGAAGATTTGTATGTTACAAAAACCACCTCGGGCATTTTGGCCATTCCCGAAGACGCACCGGTCATTACCGAAAAAGAGGTGCCGCTGCGGTCCATTCTGCGCCGGGCCAAAACCAGCTGCATTCAGTGCGAGCGCTGCACCGAACTGTGCCCGCGGTACCTTTCGGGGCACCCGCTGCAGCCGCATAAAATTATGCGCAAGCTGGCCTATGCCGACGGCATAGAGGAGGTTTTGCAGGACGAAAGCATTTTGAACGCGCAGCTTTGCAGCGAGTGCGGCGTGTGCGAAACCTACGCCTGCCCCATGGGCCTTGCCCCCCGGCAGGTGAACCAGTATGTAAAGGGCGAACTTGCCAAGGCCAAGCTGCGCTACCAGAAGAAGGACGAAGAGTACCATGCCCGCCCCGAGCGCAGCTACCGGCGTGCGCCTTCCAAGCGCATTGCCACCCGGCTGGGGGTTGCCCAGTATTATGATTACAAGATCGACGACTGCGCTACGCTTAATCCCGCCGAGGTTCACCTGGCTTTGCGCCAGCACATTGGCGCCGCATGCGTGCCGGTGGTAAAGACGGGCGACCAGGTCGAAGCCGGCCAGCTGATCGCCCAAAGCCCCGAAGGGGGCCTTGGCACCAGCCTGTGCGCCAGCATAAGCGGCACGGTGACCGTCTGCGAAAATGAAATTGTGATCCGTGGAGGGGACAAAGCATGATTACGATCGGTTTTCTGGAACTCAACAGCATCGCCAAGGGCGTTGAGGCCGCGGATATTATGGTCAAGGCGGCAGAGGTCCGTTTGCTGACCGCCAAGCCCAGCTGCCCCGGCAAATACCACATTCTCATTTCGGGCGAGGTGGCGGCCGTGCAGGCTTCCATCGATGCCGGCGTCCAGGTGGGCGGCGGCAATGTAATCGACCAGCTGGTCATTGCCCGGGTACACCCGCAGGTGATTGAGGCCATTAACCTGGCCACCATGCCCGAGCGGCCCAACGCGGTGGGCGTTATGGAATACTTCAGCGTGACCGCTTCCATTTTGGGGGCCGATGCCGCGGTAAAAGCTGCGGATGTCACCTTGCTGGAGGTGCGCCTTGGCACCGGTATTGGCGGCAAGTCCTTTGTGGTGCTGACCGGTGAGGTGGCCGCCGTGGAGGAGGCCACCCGCGCAGGCTGCGCTTTGGCCGAAGAGCAGGGCATGCTGGTAAGCCGCGTGGTCATTCCCAGCCCCCACCCGGATGTATTCAAAAGCCTGTATTGAGGATTTTTGCGCAGGACTGGAATTTGTGTAAGGAGCCATTGAGATGAGCGAAGAAAAACAGCGCATTATACAGGAATTTGTACCGGGCAAGCAGGTCACGCTGGCCCATGTTATTGCAAGCCCGGTGCAGGATTTGTATAAAAAGCTGGGCATTTTGGACGAGGACGCCGGCGCAATCGGCATTCTTACCATTACCCCCAGCGAAGGCGCCATCATCGCTGCGGATGTGGCCACCAAGGCAGCGGGGGTATCCATTGCCTTTGTGGACCGGTTTTCCGGTTCGGTGGTCATTTCGGGAGATGTGGAAAGCGTGGAAGCTTCGCTTAGGGCGGTGATGGATGTACTGCAGAACACTTTGCAGTTTGCACCGGCCCCCATTACCAAAACCTGAAAAAACGGCCGGCAGGGCGGATTGCCCTGCCGGCCTGCGCGTAGGGCGCGCTGCGCGCATAAGCTGCAAAGCGCCGGCTTTTTGACCGGTGCTTTGCCTAAACGGCAAAAAGGAGGTGCGGCATGGAACACGAAAAGCTTAAGCGGGTCATACAGGAATCGGTGCCCGGCAAACAGGTCACCCTGGCCCATGTAATTGCCCACCCGGATGCCGACCTATACAAAAAACTGGGTGTTTTGGAACCGGATGCCGGCGCTTTGGGCATTTTGACCATTACCCCCACCGAAGGGGCGATTATTGCAGCGGATGTGGCCACCAAGGCTGCGGATGTAACGCTGGCCTTTGTGGACCGGTTTTCCGGCGCGGTGGTGGTTTTTGGGGATGTGCAGAGCGTGCAGACCGCGCTGGAAGCGGTGGTGCGTGTGCTGAACGAAACCCTTTCCTTTGCACCTGCGCCCATTACCAAAAGCTAGGGAGGAACTTCGATTGAAACGCATTATGCTGATAGGCCGGACCAGTGCCGGCAAAACCAGCTTTACCCAGGCCATGAAAGGCGAACAACTGCACTACAAAAAAACCCAGGCCATCGAGGTGATGCCCAACGCCATTGACACCCCGGGCGAGTATGTGGAAAACCGCACCCTTTACCGGGCGCTGGTGGTCACCGCGGCCGACGCCGATCTGATCATTCTCATCCAGTCCGCCACCGACCCGGACACCAGCTTTGCGCCGGGCATTGCCTCCATGTTCAACCGCCCGGTTATTGGGCTTGTCAGCAAGATTGACGCGGCGGACGAGGCGGCTGTCCACAAGGCCCACATGATGCTGGAGATTGCCGGCTGCCAAAAAATTTTCCATATAAGCAACCTGGACCGGCGCGGCGTGGATGAGGTGTGCGACTTTTTGGAAAACGCCTGAAAAGCCAAAAGGCCGGCGCCGGCTGCTTTTGGCAAAGGACCCAAAACGGCGCCTGCCCCAAAACGGGCGCAAAAGTGCAGATGCCCAAACATACCTGAAAAAACCCCCAAAGCTTCGCTAAGCTTTGGGGGTTTTGTTTTCCAAGGGCGCCGTTTATCCGCCGGGAAAACGGGCGTTTTTATATGGCTGAAAAGTTGGTTTGGCAAAAAGCGGTTTTGCTTTAGCGTTCGGTACGGGCAAAGGGCAGGTTTACATGGTAGTACAAGGTAAACATGCGAATGGCAAAAATAAGCGCCATCGACACGGTGCTGGCCAAGGCGTCCGGCACCCGGAAAGCGAGAAAATAGTACACAATGCTGCCGGCCAGCGAGGCGGTGGCATATACCTCTTTTTTCATAATAACCGGTTGGCGGCTGGCAAAAATGTCCCGCAGAACGCCGCCCCCCACCGCGCTGACCACCCCTACGAAGCAGACCAGAAAGGCGTTTTCGCCAAACCCATAGTTAAAGGCAATCTGCATGCTGACCACCGTAAAAACTGCAAGGCCGATGGCGTCCAGGGTATTAATAATGCCCAGCACATACTTGCGGAAATGCCAGCGCACCAGCGGCACATACAAAACGGCGGTTACAAAGGCAATTACCGCTGCCAGAATAACATAGGTGGGGTCCCGGAACATAAGTGGCGGGGTATTGCCCAAAATAATGTCCCGGGTCATACCGCCGCCGGTGGCGGTAACCACGGCGGCACACAAAATGCCAAACATGTCCAGCCGGCATTCAATGGCCACAAACGCCCCGGAAAACGCAAAGGCAATGGTGCCCACCACCTCAAACAGTGCGGTTAAATCCATATAAAACCCCTTTTCTGCCGCAAAGCGGCATTCTGTACCAAAATAAGCGCGGCCGGCACTTTGTATGCCCCAGGCCGGCGGCGCTGAGTTTTCTGCCTGTTTGATTATGCCAGAATGCCTCTTTTTCGTCCATTCATAAATGTTGCCTGACCTGCTTTTTACCGGCCGGAAAGCTGCTGAATGGCCGCGTACAAAAGCTTTGTGCCGTTTGCCAGCTGCAAAGGGGAGGTATACTCCTGCGGGCAGTGGCTGCGGCCGTCCTGGCTTGGCACAAAAATCATGGCGGTGGGGGTAAAGGTGGCCATCATCTGCGCGTCATGCCCCGCACCGGAGGGCATCTGCCGGGCCGAAAGACCAAGCTTTGCGGCCTGCTCTGTCAAAAGCTGGCGCAGGGAAGGGTCCATCTTTACCGGCGGTACATCCACCTTGGTTTCGCAGGTAAAGGAAAGGCCGCTTTCGGCATGGCAAATTTGCGCTAACCTTTCCAAAAGCGTCTGGCTCACCCGTTCAAGGCTTTGCTCGCTGACCGAGCGGATATCCAGTGTGAAAACGGCCCGCCCTGGCACAATGTTAAATCCGCCGGGCTCCACCTGCAGGCTGCCCACCGTGGCCACCGTGCCGTTTTGTTCCCGGATAGCGGCCTCTTCGGCCGCAAGGGCCATGCGGCAGGCCGCCAAAAGGGCGTCCGACCGCAGATACATGGGGGTGGCCCCAGCGTGGTTTGCCTTGCCGGTAATGGTGACGGTCAGTTCCTTCATGCCCACAATGGCCTCTACAATGCCCACATCCTCCCCGGTGTGGTCCAGCACGGGGCCCTGTTCAATATGCAGCTCCAAAAAGCAGCGCAGGCTGCCCGGCGCGCGTTTTGCCTTGGCAAACTGTGCGGGGTCCAACCCAAACTGTGCCATGGCGGCTTCAATGGTAATGCCGTTTGAGTCCCGGTAGTCGGCAAGGTCGTGCTTTTGCAGCAGGCCGGCCATGGCCTGGCTGGAAAACAGGCTGTGGCCAAACCGGCTGCCTTCCTCTGCCACGGTGGCTATAAACTCCACCGGTCTTTGGGGTACAAAGCCCTCTTCCTGCAAGGCGCGCGCTACCTCCAGCCCGGCCACCACCCCGGCAATGCCGTCGTACCGGCCGCCATGGCCCACCGTGTCGTAATGGCTGCCGGTGGCCACCGCCGCAAGGCTGGGGTCTTTGCCCGAAAGCCGCCCCACCACAACCCCCACAGGGTCAATCTGCACGGTAAGGCCGGCCTGTTGCATGCGCTGCACCAGCCATTGCTGCGCCGCCTTGTGCTGCGGGGTGTAGGTAAAGCGGGTTACTCCATTATTGGGCGTGGCGTTAAAGGCCGCCAGCGCGTTAATGTCCTGTAATATGCGGTTTGGATCAATTGACATGGATATTCCCCTTTTTGGTTTTGGTGAAGATAAAAACAGGTTTGCGCTGCTTTAGCCGCAGGCCAAAGCGGCAGGGTGTTTTACTTTACAAAAAGCAATGCCCGGGTGTGCGGCGAAAAACAAAAAATATAATAACTGCTTTGCGGGTATTATACCATGTCGGCAGCGCCGGCATGGTATAAGCTGCCAGGGTTTTCGGTTGCCCCAAAGGGGCGAGAAAACCGGCATAAAGATAAAAATATAATAGCCGCTTTGCGGTTATTATACCATGTCGGCAGCGCCGGCATGGTATAAGCTGCCAGGGATTTCGGTTGCCCCAAA
>JALFTI010000001.1 GCA_022778585.1 Pygmaiobacter massiliensis
ATACCATTCAGAATAGGGCGCACTTCTATACGCTTCTGGCGTAAATATTGTGCGTCCTGCGTTGCTTTTTTTGTCAAGGGAGCTGCACTCCCTTGCGACGCTTACGCGTCTATCCCTTGTAACTTGCCAGGTAAACACAAACAAATCCTCCATATGATCGCTGTGTGATCATATGGAGGATTCCCTGTCTTATGGACACCCGGCTATGGCCCGGGGGCTTTTTATTTGTTTTTTGCTTTGGCACATATCTGCCGCAAGGCAAAACCGGCCGCGCTGCCCTGCAAAGGGGGCAAAGCGCACCGACTTTTTGCAAAACCGGCACAAAGCGCCTTGCCCGGCGGCAAAAGGGCCGTACCGCTATTTTACCGGCCGGCTGGCCTATGCTCTGCCTTTTTACACCGCTTTAATCGGCAAAGTCCGGAAAAATGGGCAAAAACTTCTGTTCCATTACATCCACCAGCCCCAAATCGCTGAACTTGACCGCCGGCGCCACCGGCAAAGCCAAGGTCACAATCCGCAAAAGCGGGTTTTCCTGCGGCATACCCAGCTCTTCCTTCAAAGCCTTCTTCATAGCCAGCGACTGGCGCGCCGCCACCTCGCAGGGCTCGTTGCTCATCAGCCCGCCGCAGGGTAAGGGCAGCGTGCATTTCACCTGGCCGTCCACCGCGCAGCAGATGCCGCCGCCGCATTTTACCAGCTCCCGGTAGGCCGCATAGCCGCTTTCGGCGTCCTTAAACACAATGCACAGGTTGTGGCAGTCGTGGCTGACGGTGCTGGCGTCGGCGCCGCGCTTTGCGCCAAAGCCCCGCACCACGCCAAAGCTGCGGGTGCCGGCGCCGTAGCGGTTAATAATCATGGCGTAGAACAAATCCTCATCCTGCGAAAGGTCCACACAGCCGTCCTTCACCGGCAGCTCTTCGCAGGAAAGCCGGGTCAGGCTGCTTTTCAGGCTGGTGTAGTGCTGTACATTCACCCGCACCCGGTCGGTGCAGCCGGCCGGGGCCTTCAGCTTAAAGTCCTCGGGCGAAAGCTCGGGCACCTGCATGCTGTTGCGGCCTTCCAGCTCAAAATGCTTTTCGGCAATTTCGCAGGTAAGCTTGCCGCGGCTTGCCACCTGCTTGCCGCCAAACCATACCGAATCAATGGTAAACCCTTCCAGGTCGTCCACCAGCAGAAAATCGGCGGTAAAGCCCGGGGCCACCATGCCCAGGTTCTCCAAATGGGCCTCCTGCGCCGGGTTCAGCGTGCAGGCCTTCAGGGCCTCTATGGGGTTCATGCCAAGGGCTATGGCGTGGCGCAGCACATCGTCCAGCTGGCCGGTCTCCAAAATATCGTCCACCTCGCGGTCGTCGGTGCAAAGGCACAGCCGGTCGCGCCAGGGCAGGTCCTTTATGCCCTGCCAAATGTCCGCCACATTTTTGGAAATGGAAGAATCGCGCGCGTCCACATACATGCCGCCCCGCAGCTTGGCCTTTGCCTCAAAGGCCTGGGTGGTTTCGTGGCAGCTGTGCGGCCCGCCCACCAAATAGGCCGAAAGCAGCCGGCGGTTATTTTCCGGCACATGAATATGCCCTTGAATATAAAGCCCGTTGCGGTCGGCCGCTTCCAAAAACTCCATCATCCGGTCCGAACCGTTCACAACCCCCAAATAGTCCATCACCTCGGCCAGGCCTATCACATTGGGCAGCTTGGCCAGCCGGTCCACCACCGCAGCTTCAAAGCTGGCGCCGGCCTGCTCCAGCCCGGGCACCGCCGGCACGCAGCTGGGTATATCAATAAACTGCCGCATGGGCAAATCGCAGCCGGCGTCGTGCATATACCGCACCGCGTCCTCGCCAAATACATTGCCAATCTCGTGCGGGTCGGTCACCACCGCCAGCACCCCGTGGGGCACCACCGCCCTGGCAAACTGGCGCGGGGTCAGCATGCTGCTTTCAATGTGCACATGGGAATCAATCAGTCCCGGCACGATGTACCGGCCTTCGCCGTCCACCACCTTGTCGGCCTTATCCAGCCCGGCCGAAAGGTCCTGGTCCTCCACATGCACCACAAACCCCTGGTGCACAAACACCGTGGCCGGGTACACTTCGCCGGTAAACAGGTTTACATACTTTACATTTTTTACCGCCAAATCACAGTTTATTTTGCCCATGGCGGCCGCCAAAAGCTGGCGCTTGTCCTTTGGCTGAATCTTCATAAAAGAAAACACCCTTTCTGCCCCAAACGGGGCTTATGCTGCTTTGTTTTTTACAAGGTTTTGGCCGACGCTGCCGGCCTTTTTTTCAGTATACCACCGGCGCGGCGTTTAAAAAAGGGGGCGCTTTTTCCCAGCTTTTTGCCTGTGCCCTGCCCTTGGCCCCGCTTTTTTCTTTGTCCCCAAAAAGGCTTGTGCCAAAACCGCTGCCCTGCTTGCCTTTTGGCTTTGCAAAGGTCCTTTTGCCTGTAACCTTTAAAACCTCAGCCGCCCGCTTTTTGCTTTTTGCCGCATGGCCTGGCAAAGCCTGCGCGCTGCTTTGCCAGGTTTGCATCTGCCGCACCGGGCATTTGCCAAAACGCTTTTTTCCTTTGCTTATAAAGCTTTGTAAACAAACCCCTTTGGGTCCTTCCGGCTGCCAAAGCTTTTTATCGGCCGGTTTGCAACGTTTTTCTGCCGGGTAATAAAAAAAGCAGGCACCGCTGCTTTTGCGCAATGTACCTGCTTTTTTTAGCAACTTTCTCGGCTTTTGCTTAGCCGAAAATAAAGTAAGCAATCAGGGGAATGCACAGCACATACATACCCATATGAATTTCCTTGGCCTTGCCGGTGAGCACCTTAATGAGCACATGGCCCAGAATGCCGGCGGCAATACCGGTGGCAATGGAGCCGCAGAAGGTGCCGAACATGATCATGACAAACGGGCCAAAAGCCTCGGTGAAGTTGGAGAAGTCCACCTGCGCAATGCCGCTGATCATCAAGAAGCCCACGAAGATGAGGGCCGGGCCGGTAGCCGCGTTGGGGATGATAACAAACAGCGGGCTGAAGAAGGTAGCCAGGAAGAACAATACCGAGGTGACCACAGCGGTCAGGCCGGTGCGGCCGCCCGCCTCCACGCCGGCGGAGGACTCTACAAAGGTGGTGATGGTGGTGTTGCCGGTAAAAGAGCCCACGCAGGTACCAATGGCGTCCACCAGGAAGGGCTTTTGAATGCCGGGCAGGTTGCCGTCCTTATCCAGCATACCGGCCTTGCCGGCCACGCCCAGCACGGTGCCCAGGGTGGAGAAGAAATCGCCGAAGAAGGCCACGAAGATCAGCACCAGAGTGCTGCCGCTCAGAAGGCCCTTAAAGTCGAAGTTAAAGCAAACATTGCTTACGGTGTCGAAGCTGGGCACCTCAAACACATGGTCGGGCAGGGTGGTCACGCCGAAGGGAATGCCCAGCACGGTGATGATAACAATGCCGTACAAAATGGCGCCCTTCACCTTAAAGGCAGTGAGCACGGCAATGATAACCAGACCCAGAATGGCCAAAAGCACAGCGGGCTGAGTGAAATCGCCCATGGAAATGCCGTCTGCATAGGTGCCGATACCAGTATTTTTAAAGCCCAGGTAGGCAATAAAGAAGCCAATACAGGCCGAAATGGCCACCTTAATGTTTTTGGGAATCATCCGCACAATCAAATCGCGAATGCCAAATACGCTCAGCAGCACAAAGATCACGCCGCTGATGAGGATGATGGCCATAGCGCTGCCAAAGGACATGCTGCCGCTCTGGATCATGGCGCCCAGCAGGAAGTTGGTGCCCATGCCGGTGGAAAGGGCGAACGGGAAGTTGGCATACAGGCCCATCAGCAGGGTAATGGCGCCGGAAACCAACGCGCACATGATAAGGATGGCCTGCTTGCTGATCACAACACCATTCACATCGGTGATGTAGGGGTCGGGGCCAAAGCCCACAATAGCCGAAGGCTGCACAGCCAGCACATATGCCATGGTCATAAATGTGGTCAGGCCGGCCATCAGCTCGGTCTTCACATCGGTGCCATGGGCAGAGAGCTTGAAGAATTTTTCCATGTTTTCCTCCCAAGGTAACAGGTAATACGCACGCTTTGCCGGCCAAACACAACAAAAAAACGCCCGCAAAGGCTGTACGCGCGAACTCGTGTCAACAGCTCTTGCCGGACGCTGGGTCACCTTCGGCCGGCAAGCACAAATAAATGCCGCCGAAAGCCCGTTGCCATTGTACCGCCTTTACGGTGCGGTGTAGAGACTGTCCGCCATATCCGGACATTAAACAACAACTATCGACAACCCATATTATAAACGCCCCGCCCGCCCCCAAACAAGAGGCCGAAACGCAGAAAAGGCGGCAGGCCAGTGATATTTTTTTATCAAATTTTCACAATTGGCATACCGGTTTGTCCCTGTTTTTGCCAAATACCAGGCGGCTTTCAAGCAAGCTTTCACAATTTTTTCGCAGCTTGTACACAGCATTTTTCCCGGTTCGACACCTCTTTTCTACTCCCAAGGGGTATACTCAAAGCCATCATGCCCCGGTGTGGGGAAGGAAAGGAGTTTTTGGTTTGATCGAAGTAAAAGACCTGGTAAAGCAGTACGGCGACCACATTGCCGTGGACCATTTAAGCTTTACCGTACAAAAAGGTCAAATCTACGGTTTTCTCGGCCCAAACGGGGCAGGCAAATCCACCACCATGAATATTATGACCGGGTATTTGGGTGCCACCAGCGGCCAGGTTCTGGTAGACGGCCACTCCATTGCCGACGAGCCGGAACTGGTAAAGCGCCAGATCGGCTACCTGCCCGAGCTGCCGCCGGTATACGCCGATATGACCGTGGCCGAGTACCTTTCGTTCTGCATGCAGATTAAAAAGGTGCCCAAAGCCGAACAGGAGGCCCAGCTTGCCCGCATTATGCAGCTGACCGGCATTACCAACATGGCAAACCGCCTAATTGCAAACCTTTCCAAAGGGTACCGCCAGCGGGTGGGGCTTAGCCAGGCGCTGGTGGGCTTTCCGCAAATTTTAATTTTGGATGAACCCACCGTCGGGCTTGACCCCGAACAGATCATCGAGATCCGCTCCCTCATTCAAAGCTTAGCCAAGGAGCACACCATCATTCTTTCCTCCCACATTCTGTCCGAGGTGCAGGCTGTGTGCGACACCATCCTCATCATCCACCACGGGCGGGTAGTGGCGCAGGGCACCCCCGCCCAGCTGGAACAGCAGATGAGCCAGGGCCAGCAAATCCAGCTGGTGGTAAAGCCGGAGCGGGAAGCCTTAAGCCAGGCGCTTTGCGCCATAAGCGGGGTAACAGCCGTAAAGCCGGGCAAGGCCCAGCCGGGCACCTCGGCCTTTTTGGTACAGGCAGCCCCCGCCGCGCCCGACCTGCGAGAGGCCATTTTCAACACCGCCGTGCAGGCAGGCTGCGCCATTTTGGAACTGCACACCGAAAAGGCCGGCCTGGAGCAAATTTACCTTACCCTGATCGCCGAAAGCCAAAACCAGGAAAAGCGGGTAAAAATCCCCTTTGCGCTGCGCCGCGCGGCCAAAAAGCAAAAAAAGGCCCAGGCAAAAGCCGAAAAGGCCGGCGCCCAAGCAAACGCTTTGCAGCCAGATTTGAAAGCCGGCGGCGAACCCAGCGAAACCGAAGCCGATGTTTTGCACCAAACCCCTGCACCCGCCGCCGAAGCGGAACCCGCCGCCGAAGCGAACCCCGCCGAACTGGAACCCACCGCCGAAGTGGAGCTCACCGCCGAAGTGGAACCCGCCGCCAAAGCGAACCCCGCCGAAGTGGAACCCGCCGCCGAAGCGAACCCCGCCGCCGAGGCGGAACTCACCGCCGAAGCGAACCCCGCCGAAGTGGAACCCACCGCCGAGGCAGAACCCACCGCCGAGGCGGAAACCACCGCCGAACTGGAACCCACCGCCCAGGCGGAAACCACCGCCCAAGCGGAAACCGGCACTTTGGCAGCCCCCGAAGCCGGCGCTGCAAACCATACTGTTAAAAAGGAGGAAGCAAAATGATCGCCATCACCAAGCGCGAGTTTAAGTCAAGCTTCAACTCGATGACCGGCTATATTTTCGTGGCCATCATGATCTGCTTTGTGGGCATTTATTTTATGGCGTTCAACCTGTATTCGGGCTACCCGCAGTTTGCCTACACGCTGTTAAACATGCAAACGGTGTTTTTGTTTGCGGTGCCCATTCTCACCATGCGCAGCATGGCCGAAGAGCGGCGCACCAAAACCGACCAGCTTTTAATGACCAGCCCCGTTTCTCTTTCGCAGGTGGTTTTGGGCAAATACCTGGCGCTTGTGGGGGTATTTGCCATTCCCATGGTGCTGTGCTGCTTTTGCCCCATTCTCATTGCGGCGGAAAATGCCGCCTATTTAAAAAGCGACTACGCCTCCATCTTCGCCTTTTTCCTCATTGGGTGCGTGTACCTGGCGGTGGGGCTTTTTATCTCCAGCCTGACCGAAAGCCAGGTCATTGCGGCGGTAGGCACCTTTGGGGCGCTGTTCGTCATTTATATGTGGTCGGGGCTGATCGAATTTCTGCCCAGCTTTCTGTCAAACCTGCTGGCGGCGTTCAGTTTTCAGGAAAGCTTTCAAAACTTTGCCCTCTACCAGGTGTTTGACGGCAAGGGCGTAGTACTGTGGCTTTCCATGATTTTTGTATTTTTGTTTTTAACGGTGCAGACGCTGCAAAAGCGGCGCTGGAGCTGAAAGGAGGCCAAAACAAATGGAAAACGAAAAGAAGACCGAATCTTCCAAAGCTCCCCGCCGCAGTTTGCGCAACGGCTACCTGGCCGGCCTTTCGGTGCTGGCGGTGGCGCTGGCGGTGGCGGTCAATCTGGTGGTGGGGCAGTTGCCTTCCAATGTTACCGAATTTGACCTCAGTTCCAACCAGCTGTACAGCATTTCGGACACTTCCAAGGAATACCTTGCAAACCTTACGGATGAAATTGAAATTGTGGTTTTGTCCGAAGAGGACGGTGTGGACCAGCGCATTGAAAAGTTTATTACCCGCTATGCTGCCCTTTCGGACAAGATTACCCTTACCTGGATAGACCCGGTGATGAACCCGTCGGCCCTGACCGAATACAATGTGTCGGGCAGCTGCGTGGTGGTGCAGAACAGTGCAACCGGCAAGCAGGAGACCATTCCCTTCAGCGATATGATCACCTATGACTACTCCTCCTACTATTATACCGGCCAGGTGACCGAAAGCGCGTTCGACTGTGAAGGCCAGCTTACCGGCGCTATTGAAAAGGTCACCAGCGACAGCCAGGCAACAGCCTACCTGCTGACAAACCACGGCGAGGAAACCTTCCCCACCCAGGCCCAAAAAATGCTGGATCGTTCCAACATGGCCACAGAGGAATTAAACCTGCTTTTGCAGGGCTCCATCCCCGAAGACTGCTCGCTGCTCATCAGCTATGCGCCCACCCAGGACTTAGAGCAGACCGAACTTGAGCTTGTGCGCGAATACCTTGCAAACGGCGGGCATGTTATGCTTTTGGAAGGCCAGCAGGAAGCAGCGCTTCCCAACTGGGAAGCGCTGCTTCGCGAATACGGCATTGAGCGGGTAGACGGCTACATTGCCGACCAGCAGCGCTTCTTTGCCCAAAGCGGCAGCTACTATGCCATCTTCCCGGTGCTGGATGCAGGCAACTCCATCACCGCAGAATTTGGTTCAAACGACCTGGCGCTTGTGTATAATTCCCGCGGCTACCAGCAGGGCAGCCCCAGCCGGGACACCATTACCGTTTCGCCCTTTATGACCAGTTCGGACGCGGCCGTCGCGGTAACAAGCGATTCGCAGACCGAGGGCACCTATTGGCTTGGCGCGTGCGCCAGTGAAGAGACCGATGCCGGCACCGCAAAGCTTTTGGTGTTCGGTTCTTCCTCCCTGATTGATGATTCGCTCACCACCCAGTACTCCACGCTGGTAAACCTTACCGTCTTTACCAACGCGGCCACCGACGGCATTAAAGAGGGTTCCAACCTTTCCATTCCCACAAAAAGCCTGGCGGTCAGCTATAATACCATCCGTGCAGGCGGGCTTTGGGGGATTGTGTTCGTGGCTGTTATTCCCGTGGCGCTTTTGCTTTTTGGTCTTGTGCGCTGGATGAAACGGAGGAAACAGTAATGACCAAACAAAAAAAGCAGCTGGCCATTATGGCCGTTTTGCTGGCGGTGCTTTTGGGGGTGTGGGCCGCACTTTCGGCCTATAACCGCGCGCTTACCCAGCAGAAAAGCGAAAACGCCGTAAAGCTGTGCCAGCTGGAAAATATCCGCGCCATTTCGTATGAAAACCAGTATGGCAGCTTTTCCTTCACCTGTACCGACGGCGACTGGAGCTACGACGCTGACCCAGAATTTCCGCTGGACGACAGCCATTTAAATTCCATTGCAACCGATCTTTCGGACCTTTCTGCCCAGCGCAGCTTCACCGCTTCGGAGGAGCTTTCGTCCTACGGGCTTTCAGAGCCGGTTATGACCGTCACCGCCACTACCGAAAGCGAAACCGTCACCATCCAGATCGGCAGCCAGACCGGCTCTTATTACTACGCAAAGCTTTCCGGTGATGATGAAACCATCTACACCATCTCCTCCACCTTAATCGGCCACCTTTCCAATAACCTGGAGGACCTGGTGGAACTGGAAACCTTCCCCGACATGTCCGAAGACAAGGTCAGCACCATTACACTGGAAAACGCGGCCGGAAGCTTTACTTTGTACCAGCACATGACCGAACAGGAGAAAAGCTCCTCCACCGCGGATTCTTCTGCGGATTCTTCTGCGGATTCTTCTTCGGATTCCACCGCGGATTCTTCTGCCGAAACCGAGCCGGTCATCCAGTGGCTTTTGGGCGACGCGCTGCTTTCGGGCGACACAAGCCCCCTGTCTCAGCTAGTAAACTGCCTGGATTATCTGTACTTTACCGGCTGCCATGACTATAACGCCAGCGAAGAAACCCTCACCTCCTGCGGCATTTTAACCTCCTCGGCCACCCTCACCGTCACCCTTACCGATGGCAGCCAAATGGTGCTCAAGGTGGGCAGCGCTGCGGCGGACGGCTCTGGCTATTACGCTGTGCTGGATGATTCTTCTTCGGTGAATATCATCTCGTCGGACTACGGCCAGCTGCTCACCACCCTCACAAGCGATGAGCTGCTCGCTTCGCTGAATAGTGACGAGGCCGATTCCTCTGCCGATTCCTCTGCCGACTCCTCTGCAAGCTCTGCGGCCGACTCCTCTGCCGACTCTTCTGTCAGTTCTCAGGCCGATTCCTCTGCAAGCTCTGATGCAGCCTCTTCTGAAAGCCTTGCTGCAAGCTTTGAGGAAGACTCTGCCGCATAAATGAAACCTTTTCCCCTGCACGGCCGGGCGCATCCCCTTGTCGGGTTTTCGGTTATGAAAAGGGCTTTCCCCCTAAAGCCCAAACCGCCGTGCAAATAAAAAAGGCCCTCCAAAGCTTTATCGCTTTGGGGGGCCTTTGCTTTTTCAGGCTGCAAAACCATATGCAAAAAGCGCTGCCAAAGGCTTTTGCCGCCAAAAAAAGAACCGTTGCAGAAGGGCGCAAAGCCTGGCCGGTTTTTGTAAAAGGGCGGCGGGGGCCTTGCTGCAAAAGCGGCAAAACGCCCTGCGCTTTTTGCCCTGTAAGCGGCCCTTTGTGGCAGGCGCGGCTTTTTTAGGCTTTTTCCCGTTTTGCCGCGCCAAATACCGGCACAGCGCAAAAGGGCTTTTTTTGCTTTTTACAAAAACTGCCGCACCTCAATGGCAAGCTCTTCTTCCAGGTCAATCAGCCGCTTTGCAATGTTTTTGGCCTGTTCGCTAGCCGCCTGGTACTGGTTCAAATACCGGTTCAGCGACTTTACCCCCATATTGCAGCCGTCGGTCATCAAATCGGCAATCGTCTTGTCCGAACCGTCCAGCGCCATCTTGGCGTTTGTTTTCATCCAGGACATACTTTTTGCTATGGGGTTTGGTTTCTTTCCCTCATCGTGGTATGCCTCCAGCAGCACCTGGATCTCCTTTTGCAGCTGGATATGTTTGTCCCGGCAGCTGGCAAGGCACTGGCGAAAGGTGCCGCTTTCCACCTGGTCCATCACCTCGTCAATCGAATCCACCCCCATTTTGATCCCCGCGTCACATTCCCGCAAAAGTTTAATGGTGTCCTGTTCAATCATGCAACCTGTCTCCTTTCGTGTGTTTTGCACTCTTTTGGCCAGCATTTCCGTTTTTTTGCATATTATTCCTGTTTTTGCCGCGGTTTAAAACACGGCCCGCAGCTGCCCTGTGCATCTGGCCGGGCCGGTTAAATACAGCCTTTCTTCGGCGTTTTCTTCTGCCCAAAGCAGCCCACCTTCGGCCCGTATAAGCATCTTTTGCCCTGCCTTAAGCCCTGCCGCAAAGGCCGCCGCACAGCAGCCGGTGCCGCAGGCCAGCGTGTGCCCGGCCCCCCGCTCAAAGGTGGCAATCTTAAGCTTTGCGCCATTTTTCTGCACAAAGTTTACATTCACCCGGTGCAAAAACGCCGGGTTTTTCTCAAAAACAGGCCCCCACCTTTCCACCAAATCCGCCGGCTGCTTTTTGGTAAATAAAACCAGGTGCGGCACATTCATCTCAACCAGCACTGCTTTTTGCACAAAATCGGGCAGGGGCAGTTTGGGGCAGGGGCAAAACCGGGCGTTTCCCATCTCCACCTGCACCAAATCATGGTGCAAAATAACAGCCCGGCGCAGCCCGCAGTCGGTCTGCACCAAAAATGTTTTTGTGTGTACCCGGCCGGTGCGGTACAAATGGCTGGCAAAACAGCGCAGCCCGTTGCCGCAAAAGGCGGCCCGGCTGCCGTCCTTGTTAAAATAAAGCATGCGCCAAATGGACTGTTGCCGCACAAGGTAAAGCGCGCCGTCCACCCCAAAACCCTGGGCCTTTCCGCAAAGGGTTTTGCTTAAAGCGCCAAGCTGTTCTTCGCTTATTTTGTCCGGCCGGTCCAACACCACAAACCGGTTTCCCGCACCGCTGTAAAGGCTAATCGTCTGCATGCCGCCACTCCCCCTTTTTGGTCTTGTGGGGCAGGCTATGCCAAAAAAGCAAAAAAGGTGCAAACGCCCCTCCCGTTTTGCCCGTTTTGCCGAAAAAAAGCCTTTTGCGCTTTTTGGGGGCAAAGGGCAGCGGCCGTTTTATGGCATTTTTTCCTTTGCATTTTGCTGCTTATAACCGGCGTATGGCGGCCATACTCTGCCCGGGAGGGAGACGATTGCTTTATTACAAAAATTTCAGCGAACAAACAAACCTTTGCCTCACCGCAGCGGTAGAGCTTGCGGGAAAGCTTGGGCATTTATATGTGGGCAGCGAACATCTTCTGGCCGGCATACTGGAGGAAGGCACCAGCCGCGCGGCGGTGCTTTTGTGCGAACGCAAGGTCACCCGGGCCGAATACCTGAAGCTTCTGCGCCAAAAGGTGGGCACCGGGGTGCCGGTGCGGCTTTCGGCGGCCGACCTTACCGCCAACGCAGCCCAAATTTTGGCCGACGCCGCAGCCCGCAGCGAAGCGCTGGGGGAAAGCCATTGCTGGCCCGAACAGCTGCTTGCGGCGCTTATGCGCCGTTCGGACTGTACCGCCGCGCGCTGGATTGGGCGTTTTGGCGCCGACCGGGAGGAACTTTTGCTTGCCTGCGAAACCGGCATTTTCCCGGCGGGGTTCACTTCCCCCCACCCGGCCATACAGCCGGGCGGCAAAACCGCGCGCCACGCTTTGGAAAAGTACGGCCGTGACCTCACCTTAGCCGCCGCCAAGGGCGCGCTGGACCCCTGCATTGGGCGCGAAAAGGAGCTGGACCGCCTGGTGGAGGTGTTGTGCCGGCGCCAAAAAAACAACCCCTGCCTGGTGGGGGAAGCCGGGGTGGGCAAAACGGCGGTGGTGGAAGGGCTTGCTCTGCGCATGGCGCAAAACAAGGTTCCGCCGGCTTTAGCAAACCGGCGGCTCATCTGCCTGGATTTGCCCGCCCTGGTGGCCGGTACCAAATACCGGGGCGATTTTGAGGAGCGGTTCAAGGGCGTTTTGGCCGACGCCGCCAGCGAAACCGGCTGCGTTTTGTTTATTGACGAGGTGCACGACATTGTGGGCGCAGGCGCGGCGGAAGGCGCCATCGATGCGGCCAGCATTTTAAAACCGGCCCTGGCCCGCGGCCAGCTGCGGTTCATTGGGGCCACCACCCAGCAGGAATACCAGCAAACCATCGGCAAGGACCCCGCCCTGGCGCGGCGGTTTGCAAAGGTGCAGGTGGACGAACCCACCCCCGAAGCCTGCATTGCCATTTTAAAGGGGCTTGTTCCCCGCTATGAAAACTACCACCGGCTGCGCATCGAGCAGGGCGCTTTGCAGGCGGCGGTGGATTATTCCACCCGCTGCTTTCCCGAACGGCGCCTGCCGGATAAGGCCATCGACCTTTTGGACGACGCAGCGGCGCGGGTGCAGGTAACGGCGCCAAACCAGCGCCTGGTGACCCGGCGGGATGTGGCCGCCGCAGCCAGCCGCGCAAGCGGCATACCGGTGGGCGAACTGGACCGCACCTGCCAGCAGAAGCTTTTGCAGCTGCCAGGCCGGCTGTCGGCGCGGGTTATTGGCCAAAGCGAAGCGGTGGCCTGTGTTTGCCGTGCGCTTGGCCGCTGGGGCACCGGGCTTTGCAGCGAAAACCGGCCGCTGGCTTCGTTTTTGTTTTTGGGCCCTTCGGGGGTGGGCAAAACCGAACTGTGCCGCGCGCTTGCGGAAGAGATGTTTGGGGGCAAAGGCGCGCTTTTGCGGTTTGATATGAGCGAATATATGGAGCGCCAGGACGCCGCGCGGCTGATCGGTTCGGCGCCGGGGTATGTGGGGCACGAGGAAGGCGGCCAGCTGACCGACGCAGTGCGCCGCAAGCCGTATTCGGTGGTGCTTTTGGACGAAATTGAAAAGGCCCACCCGGATATTTCCACCCTGCTTTTGCAGGTGCTGGAGGAAGGAGAGCTGACCGACGGCTGCGGCTGCAAGGTAAGCTTTCGCAATACGGTGGTGGTTATGACCGGAAACCTGGGCCAGGACGCGCTTTGGCAGGCGGGCAAACTGGGCTTTTGCCCGCAAGCGGAAAGCGCCGATTACCAAAAGCAAGCCGCGCTGGAAGCAAGCCGGGCGCATTTTCGGCGGGAGCTTTTGGGCCGGTTGGACGAAACGGTGGTCTTCAAACCCCTTGGCCTGCCGGAACTTTGCTGTATTGCCCAGCTGGAAGCCAAAAAGCTTGCCGCGCAGGCCGCCAGGGCGGGGGTACAGCTGGAGATTGGCCCGGAGGTTATTTCCCACCTTGCCGCAGTTAGCCAAAATCCCCGTTACGGGGCGCGGGCACTTCGGGGCATATTTAACAAAAAAATACAGGACCCCTTGTCTACTTTGATCTTAAGTGGTAAAATAATCCAAAAGCAGAAGGTGGTTGCCGGCCTGAAGGGAAGCGAAATCTGCCTTTCGGTGCTGCCATTGCAGGCGGTTGCCGGCGCCCCTGCCACTACAACAGAGCAAGGCGGACAAAACAATGGAAACTAAAATTTTTGAACAAACCTTCACTGTGACCGAAGACAAAACCGCACAGGCAATGGGCAGCGGTGACCTGCCGGTATTGGCCACCCCCGCCATGATTGCCGCCATGGAAAACGCTGCCATGCTGTGCGCGGCCGATCTTTTGGAGGAAGGCATGACCACCGTGGGCGTGCACATGAACGCCGAACACAACAAGGCCAGCGCCATAGGCGCAAAGGTAACCGCCCGTGCCACTTTGGTAGAGCATACCGGCCGCAGCTTTCACTTTACGGTGGAAGCTTATGAAGGCGACGAACAGGTGGGCGTTGGCGAGCACACCCGCGTGGCGGTGGACCGCGTGCGCTTTATGGCAAAGCTTGCCAAATAAAAAACCACAAAAAAAGACCGTGCGGCCAGCGCTGCACGGTCTTTTTTATTTTTCCTAAAATCTTTTAAGCGGTTAACCGGCCCAAACACAAGCGGTTAACCGGCCCAAACACAAGCGGTTAACCGGCCAAAACACAAGCAGTTAACCGGCCCAAACACAAGCGGTTAACCGGCCCAAACGCAAGCGGTTAACCGGCCAAAACACAAGCAGTTAACCGGCCAAAACACAAGCGGTTAACCGGCCCAAATGGCCCGGGGGCCGGCAGGTCTGCCGGCACGGTTTTTTGCAGGCTTTTTGCCGCCAAAAGCCCGCTTTTTGCAAAGGGCTCACACACCCTGCCAAAGCCCTTTGCCTGCAGCCTTTGTGTTTTCAGGAAACCACGCAGGGGGTATTTCTCTTTTTTGCCAGCCGCATCCGGTCGGATATCATGGCAATAAATTCGGAATTGGTGGGCTTGCCCCGCAGGTTATGAATGGTATATCCAAAGTAGGAATTCAGCACATCCACATCGCCCCGGTCCCAGGCCACCTCAATGGCGTGGCGAATCGCCCGTTCCACCCGGCTGGCGGTGGTGGCGTTGCGCTTTGCAATATCGGGGTACAGCCGCTTTGTTACCGAATTGATCAGGCTGGGGTCCTCCACATTCATCAAAATGGCGTCGCGCAAAAACTGGTAGCCTTTAATGTGGGCCGGCACCCCAATCTGGTGCAAAATTTCGGTCACCTGGTACTCGTCGTCCTGCACCGGCTGTTCGGCCTGTACCCCCACGCTGTGGGCCACAACCCTTGCCATGGTTTCGGCGTCGAAAGGCTTTAAAAAGTAATACCCAATGCCGCTGTCCAAAATTTCCTTTTCCAGCATCTGGTTCGAAGAGGTTCCCATGGCAAAAAAGTGCATGGGCGGGTTTTTGGGGTTTGCTTCATATCTCAGCTTAATCGCCACCGCGTCAAGCTCCGGCATAAAAGCTTCCAGCAAGGCCGCTGCCGGGTGGAGCCGTTCCAGCGCTTCCAAAACCGCACTGCCGTTTCTTTGGCAAACCACCAGCTCAATCTTCTTTTGGGCCAGGGCCTGCCGGCACAGCGCCACCAAACCGTCTTGTGTGTCGGTCATCAAAAATTTGACCTCATGTTCCATTACAATTCTCTCCTCCACAAAAGTATTGCAACCACCTTACTGGTAAACACAGTACCATATTTTTCCAGCAGATGCAAAGGTATTTTGCCGAATTATGAGGCCATAAAAAAAAGAGAATATGACAGCATTTTTGCGCAAATCTGCCCATTTTTCCCTCTTCGACAGAATGCTTTTCAAACTTTGCGGCTTCTGCGTTTTCGTCTTTTTGCCAGCCTTTTCCCCCCTCTTTTGCGGGATTTCGCCTCTTTTTTTGAAACAAAGCCCAAAAACCCCCGGTTTTCGCCGGTATTTGCAAGCTGTTTTGCAGAAGGTTTGGCCGGCAAAACCCTTCTGCGCAAACCGGCGCGTACTTTTTGCCTTTTTTCACAAAATATGGCGCGTTTTTTCAGCATTTGCGGCGGCGGGCAAATTTCCTCCCCTGCCCCTGTTTTCGCAAAAGCGGCAAAGCGGCAAAGCGCCGGCGGGTTTTTATACGCTTTTAGGCCAGGGGCCAAGGGGGTAAGCTGCAACATTTTAACGCGGTCAACCGGGCACCGCCGCATAGGCCAAAACAGCAAAAAACACTCCGCCGCCAGGGCCAAGCGCAGCCCGGCCGCGCCATCGCTGTGCAGCTTGTGCCAGTATCCCCCAGCCAGTGCCAGCCGCACAGGCAAAAGTGCCTCCAGCGGGCTATCTGCTGTGTGAAAAGCGCCGCCGCAAGGGCCAAGGCTTTTTTGCCGCATTTGGGCCGCCCTTTTCCCGTCCGCTTACAGGGTTTTGGTGTTCAGCCAAAAATACGACCCCTTGGTTTTTAACAGTCCATCCGCCTGCATGCGTCCCAGCTCGGCCGAAAGGGCGCTGCGGTCCACCCCCAAATAGTCGGCCAGCTGCTGGCGGTTAAACGGTATGCAAAACTGTTGGCTGCCCAACTGCTGCGCCTTAAACGAAAGGTATGCCAAAAGCTTTTGGCGAATGCTGCGCCCCGCAGTGTGAAATACCCGGCGGGAAAGGGCCAAATTCTTTTGGGCGCACAAAAACAAAAGGTTTTCCACAAACCGCGCCGTCAGCTGGCTTTTGCCCTTTTTTAAAACCGCGCGGGGCCACAGCAGCAAAACCTCGGTTTTTTGCAGCGCGCGCACGCTTACCTGCATCGGCTCGTCGGGCAAAAAAGCATAGGTCTCGGCAAAAATCTGCCCGCCTGTCACCTGCCCCAAAATGCTGTGGTTGCCCCAAACATCGTCGTTTTCCAGCTGTAAAGTACCAAAAAGCACCAGTCCCAAAGCCGGCGCCTTGTGCCCCGCATGGTAAAGCGTCTGCCCTTTTTCCAGCGTTTTTTGCTGCGCCTGCAAAAGCAAAAGCAGCGCTGATATCTGCTTTGGGGTAAACCCTTCAAACAGCGGGCAGGTTTCAAAAGCCTGCAGTTTTAGGGCCATTTCCTTGTACATGGGCATTTTTTCCTGCATGTGTATTTCCTCCTGTTTTGGCATTTTGTATCAGCCGGGCGCGCTGCGCTTTGCTTTTGCCCGGCCTTGCAGGGTTTGGGGCAAAGCGCGTTTTGGCAGGCCGCTTTTTTTATAATTGTTGTAATTACAACATACAAGCTTCTGCAGGCATAGTATACTATTCCCATAACATCCATGCAAACCCTGCTTTGCAATACCAGAAAGGAAACTTTTATGAAACGCAGAATTATTGAAATTGACCAGGCCCTGTGCAACGGCTGCGGGCTTTGCGCCAAGGCCTGCCACGAAGGCGCCATTGGCATGGTAAACGGCAAGGCGCAGCTTTTGCGGGACGACTACTGCGACGGGCTGGGCAACTGCCTGCCCGCCTGCCCCACCGGCGCCATACAGTTTATCGAGCGGGAAGCCGCCCCGTTTGACGAGGCCGCCGTAAAGGCGCATATGCAGAATCTTTCCGGCTGCCCGGGCAGCCGGCCCGCCTTTTTTGCCCCCGCAGCAGCGCCAAACGCCGCGCCCGCTGCCCCGGCCCAAAGCCAGCTTTCCAACTGGCCGGTGCAGCTCAAGCTTTCTCCCATCAGCGCGGCGTGCTTTCAAAACGCGCACCTGCTTTTGGCGGCCGACTGCGCCGCCTATACCCACGCCGGCTTCCACCAAACCTTCTTAAGCGGGCGCACCTTGCTGATCGGCTGCCCCAAACTGGACGGTGTGGATTATACCGAAAAGCTGGCCGCCATTTTACAGCAAAATTCCATTCAAAGCCTTATGGTGGTGCGCATGCAGGTGCCCTGCTGCGGCAACCTGGAGCGCGCAGCCCAAAACGCCCTGGCCCTAAGCGGCAAACAGCTGCCGTTTCAGGTGGTAACCCTAAGCCTGCAGGGCGAAATACTGGCCCCTTAAGCCCTGTTTGTCCCAACCGCCCATAAAAAAGGAGTGTTTTTCATGGACTATTTCAAAAACATCGAGCCTTCCACCGCTGTACCCCTGGCCGATCTGGTCCAAATCCAGCCCGGGCAGGTCGTCAGCCGTACCCTGGCCCAAAACCGTGCGGTCAGCGTTACCCTGTTCGCCTTCTCGCAAGGGGAAGAGATCAGCACCCACCAGTCTGAAGGGGACGCCATGGTGCAGGTGCTGGAAGGGGTTGGCGAACTGACCATTGACGGCACAGCCCATCTGTGCAGCGCCGGCGAAGCCATTGTTATGCCGGCCGGCCACCCCCACGCCGTGCGCGCGGTGCAAAATTTTAAAATGCTTTTAACGGTGGTGTTCCCGCTTTAAAAGCCCCCGCGCCCTTTTAAAAGGTCAACGCCCCAAAAGGCGCAGCCTGCCCCAAAGCCGCATGGCATAAAAAGGGGCCTGTCCTTTTGCTGCCTGCCCTTTATGCCGCAAGGCCCCGCCGCCCGCAATGGGCGTGCGGGGCCTTTTTTGCATTTTACATAAAAAGGGCCCCTCCGCGCATAGGTATGCTAACAGCCGGCAGCCTTGCCGGTATTATGCCGAAACATTCGGTAAAAAAAGGAGCGGCGGTATGCAAAACCAATCAAACGGACTTTCCTCGGCGCTTGCCAAAAGCCGGCTGGAACAAAACGGCCCAAACGAATTGTCAGGCCAGCCGCCAAAATCCGCCGTGGGGCTTTTTTTGTCTCAGTTTAAGGACCTTATGACCATTATTCTGGCGGCGGCCACCCTGCTTTCGGCGCTTTTGGGGCAAACGGGGGACGCTGTCTCCATTTTGGTGATTGTGCTGCTGAATGCGCTGATGGGCTTTATTCAGGAGTACCGCACCGAGCGCACCATGCAGGCCTTAGCCGCCCTTTCGGCGCCGCAGGCCACGGTGGTGCGGGACGGCCGGCCCCAAAAGCTTCCGGCCAGCCAGCTGGTGGTGGGCGACCTGGTGCTGCTCAGCGCGGGGGATAAAATTCCCGCCGACGGCCGCTGCCTTTCGCCCCATATGGCCACAGCGGACGAAAGCCTGCTTACCGGCGAAAGCATTGCGCAGGCAAAGCGCCAGGGCGACCTGCTTTATATGGGCACCAGCCTGGTGGGCGGGCGCTGCCAGCTGCAAATAACCGCCACCGGCATGCAAACCGAAATGGGCAAAATTGCCGGCATGCTAAGTTCGGGCGGCGAACGGCGCACCCCGCTGCAGCGCCAGCTGGACGGCCTGGGGCGGGTTGTGGCGCTTTGCTGCATCTTCATCTGCGGGCTGGTCAGCCTCATTGGCCTTGCCGCCGGGCAGGACCCGCTTTCCATGCTTTTAACCGGCATTTCGCTGTCGGTGGCGGCCATTCCGGAAGGTCTGCCGGCCATTGTAACCATCGTGCTGGCTTTGTCGGTGGGGCGCATTCTCAAAAAAGGGGCGCTCATCCGCAGGCTGCACGCGGTGGAAACGCTGGGCTGTACGCGGGTGATCTGTTCGGATAAAACCGGCACCATTACCCAAAACAAAATGACGGTGAAACAGCTGTGGTGGCCGGGCGGCAGCGCCTTTCCCACCGGCGAAGGGTACGCGGCCGGCAAGCTTACCCAGCCGGGCCAAACCATACCGGCTTCGGCCCAACCCATACTGCGCCGGCTTTTGCAGTGCGCGGTGCTGGCAAACGACGCCCAGCTGGAAAAAAAGGGCAAAAGCTACCATGTGCAGGGCGAACCCACCGAAACCGCCCTTTTGTGTGCGGCGGCAAAGGGCGGCGTGGAAAAGGCCCAGCTGCCCCAAACCCGCCTTTCGGAACGCCCGTTCGACCCGGTGCGCAAGCGCATGAGCGTAACGGTGGCCACCCCGGCCGGGCCCACCCTTTACTGCAAGGGCGCGCCGGACCTGCTTTTGGAGCACTGCGACCGCATTGCCACCGCAACAGGCTCGCGGCCGCTCACCGCGGCAGATAAGGCGGCGGTGCGCCAGGCCCTTGCGGATATGGCCCACAACGCACTGCGGGTTTTGGGCTTTGCCGAAGGGGTTGGCGAGCGGGAGGACCAGCTTGTGTTTTTGGGGCTTGCCGGCATGTTGGACCCACCCCGCCCGCAGGTAAAAAGCGCGGTGGAAAGCTGCCGCCAGGCCGGCATTAAACCGGTTATGATAACCGGCGACCTGCCCGACACCGCCGCCGCCATTGCCCGGCAGGTGGGCATTTTGCAGCCGGGCGGCCAGGTTTACACCGGCAGCCAGCTGGAGCAGATGACCGACGCCCAGCTTGCCGCTTTGTGTATGCAGGCTTCGGTGTTTGCGCGGGTAAGCCCCACCCATAAGCTGCGCATTGTAAAGGCCTACCAGTCGCTGGGGCAGGTGGTTGCCATGACCGGCGACGGCGTAAACGACGCGCCGGCAGTGCAGCAGGCCGACATTGGGGTGGCCATGGGCGCCACCGGCACCGATGTAACCAAAGAAGCCGCCGGGGTTATTATTTTGGATGACAATTTCGCCACCATTGTGCACGCGGTGGAGGAAGGCAGGGTCATCTACCAAAATATCCGCCGGTTTGTGCGCTACCTGCTCACCTGCAATCTGGGCGAGGTTCTCAGCATGCTGTTTTCGCTTTTGTGGGGGGCGCCGGCTGTGCTTTTGCCCATCCAAATTTTAATGGTAAACCTTTTAACCGATGGCCTGCCCGCCATTGCGCTGGGCATGGAGCCGCCCTCCCGTTCGGTTATGCGCAAACCGCCGCGGCCGGCCGGCCAAAGCCTGTTTGCCGAAGGTTTGTGGGCGGTTATTCTGGTGCGGGGCGTCTTTTTGGGCCTTTGCACCAGCGGCGTGTTTTACTATGTGTGGCGCGGCTGGCAAAATTTGGTTTTGGCCCGCAGCTGTGCGTTTTTGGTTTTGGTGCTCAGCCAACTTGTGCACCTGTTCGAATGCCGCGGCCGCCTTTTGGGCCTTGCACAAAATCCGTTTTTGCCGGCCGCCTGCGCCGGTTCCGCCCTTTTGTGCTTTGCCGCCGTTTACCTGCCGGCGGGCCAGCAGCTGTTTTCCACCTGCGCGGTGGGCGGCGCACTGGCTTTTCCGGTGGCAGTTGGCATTTTTTTGGGCCCCTGCCTTTTCCTTGTGCTAAGGTTGGTTACAAGGCCCTTGCGCCGGGCGCTGGCTTTTAGCAAAAAAGTTTCGGCCTAAATGTTTGTGTTTTTCCTCTAAGGCGGTGCAAGCTTTCTCTAACCGGCCGCAGCGAAAGTTTTGTTTTTCCCCGCCAAGGGCAGATGTGCTGCCCGCGGCATCCGCATGGCCGCAGGTGTGTTTTCTCCTGCCGCGCCAAATGCGCGCACCTGAAAGCCGGGGCAAAAGCGGGGTTTGGGGGGTTGGGTTTATTCCAAATTCTCCCACCCCGTTTTTGCCCAAAGCGGTTTTGCTTTGCAAAGGCTTTGGGCAGCAAACCGGTTTACACAAGTTTACCTTTTGCAAACGCCCCACCGGCGCCCGCTTTTGTTATGAGGGCTTTGGCAGGCACAAAAGTGCCTTTTTATTGGCAAAATGCGCTTTTTAGCCCTACAAAAAGCCCGTCTGCCAAACGGGCCCAAGGCATGGCGCCCTGCCATACCCTTTTGCAAAACAGGCGGTTTTGCAAAAGCGTACAAAACCGCTTTGCTGGCCTGGTGTTTTCCGCCGGTCCCTTTTTTTGAGTAAAATCCCCCCTCTTTGCGCATACTGTCAAAAAAGCGCTATTGGGGGGACTTTTTCTGTTTTTGCGAAAATCTGTAAAACGCATAATGGGGCTTTTTGCGCTGGCGGCGGTTTTGGCCGCAGGCTATGGGCGGCTTTACACCAGCCTGCCCAGCCAGGTAACCTTAGCCCCAGGCGAACAGCTGAACCTTTCCCAAACGCCCTGGGTAACGGTGCGCCAAATGTCCGGCCGGCTTCCGGCCGCTGTTATGACCGAAGGCAGCTCTTACAGTGTGGAGCTGGCGCTGTGGGGAGTTATCCCAATTAAAACGGTACAGGCCAATGTTGCCCAGCGGCGCACGGTAGTGGCGTCGGGCACAGCGTTTGGGCTTAAAATGTTCTCTGCCGGGGTAATGGCGGTCAGCTTTACCGATATTTGTACCGATTCCGGTTACCAAAACCCAGCAAAAGAAGCGGGGCTTAAATTGGGCGATTACCTGAATACGATTGACGGAACGCCGCTGCGCACCAATGAACAGGTGCGCCAAATTGTGGAAGCAAGCGGCGGCGAAAGCCTTACTTTGTGCTACAGCCGGGACGGCAAAAACTATACCACCACCCTGCAGCCGGTAAAGGACGCGCTAACCGGCAGCTGGCGGGTTGGGGTGTGGGTGCGGGACTCTTCCGCCGGCATTGGCACCTTAACCTTTTATGACCCCCAAACCGGTGTGTTTGGCGGGCTTGGCCACAGCGTAACCGATGTGGATACCGGCGAAAGCCTTACCCTTTCCACCGGCGAGATCGTACCGGTGGAGATCAGCGGGGCAATTGCCGGGCAGGCAGGGCTTCCCGGCGAACTGCGGGGCAGCTTTGTGCCAAACGCCGCGGCGCTGGGCACCATTCGCGCCAATGGCGAAACCGGCCTGTACGGCCTTTTGTATGATGATAAAGAACCCACCGGGGTCGAGCTGCCGGTGGCCTACCTGCAGGAGATTGTGACCGGCGAGGCCGAAATCATAACCACTGTGGACGATTCGGGCCCCCACCGCTATAAAATTCAGATCGAGCAGCTTTCGTATAACGCCGAAGACCCCAACAAAAATATGCTTTTGCGGGTAACCGACGACCAGCTGCTTGCCAAAACAGGCGGCATTGTGCAGGGTATGGGAGTGATTGATAATAGGGACAACACAAAAAAGCCCGAAAATAAAGGATTTTCGACAGTTACCCTAAAACTGCCCCCAACATTGGTGTCTGACCCACACCGGCACATCAGGATTGATGATCCGCTACGATAGAGGAACATCAGCCCAGAATGACAACTGTATAGAGGAACATCGGGATTTATAACCGGTTCCAGATAGAGGAACATCACAACTGAAT
>JALFTI010000004.1 GCA_022778585.1 Pygmaiobacter massiliensis
ATGGTTTGCTATGCAGCGTCACCCCGAAGCAGCCTGGTGTTATACTGACAGTGTGGGGTTTGAAGAACAGCAGTATCTGTGTAAGAGGGAGTTTTCTGCTCAATTAATGAAACGGGAAAATCTCTTGACCTATTCGGCTGCCATCCGGAAAAAGGACTTGGAAGAGGTAGGCTGCTATATTGTGGAAAAGCAGCTGTACAACGAGGATTGGCGCACCTGGCTGAACCTACTCAGTGCACATAAAAAGCCTGTACATCTTTCGGGCTATTTGTTCTGGTATCGGCGGTTATCCAGTGGTATGCTTGCCAGTCTAAACAAAGATCCTGAAAAAAAGGCTTTTTGTGAGGCTATTATTGAACAAGCAGGCAAAACGGTGGATACTGCAGTGACGGCGATTGAATATCCACGGCCTAATTTGGGGGCAGAATTTACACCACCTTGGCGCATGCATGCTAAGCAGCAATTGCCCAAAGAAGAAGGCAAAAAACGGGTGCTAATGCTTTTGCCTTGGTTGGAGATGGGAGGAGCCGACCAGTTTAACCTGGATCTGATTCGCACTTTGCCTCGAGAGTATGAGGTGAGCGTAATTACCACATTGCCGGACCACAATCCCTGGAAGCAGCGGTTTTGCGAACTGACCGATGAGGTGTACTGCCTGGCAGATTTTTTAGACAGCTGTGATTATTCTGCTTTTATCAGTTGGTATATTGAGTCTCGACAGATTGATCTGTTGTTGGTATCTAATTCTTACTATGGATATTACCTGCTTCCCTGGCTTCGCAGGCAATTTCCTCAGCTGGCCATTATGGATTATGTGCATATGGAGGAATGGTATTACCGCAACGGCGGATATGCTCGGACCAGTGCAGCCTTGCAGGATGTAGTGGAATATACTGGCGTTTGTAATGGTAAAACCCAGCGGGTCATGATCGAGCAGATGGGAAGAGCTGACGATACAGTGGAAACGGTTTATATCGGGGTGGATACTCGCCGCTATAATCCGGATGTGGTGGAAGCAGGACAGGCATACCAGGCACTGGGCATTGACAAAAAGCGTCCAATTGTGCTGTTCCCTTGCCGGATGCATCCGCAAAAACGCCCGTTTTTGATGCTGGAGATTGCCAAAAGGTTGAAAGAGGCAAAAAGCAGTTTTGCTTTTGCAGTAGTTGGAGATGGTCCTCAGCTGGATGAAATGAAACAGTTTGTAAAGGAAAACAAACTGGAGGATACCGTTTATTTTGCTGGTGCACAAACTGATATGCGCCCGTGGTATAAAGACGCAGCGGTTACCCTGATCTGCTCCATCAATGAAGGGCTTTCGCTGACAGCCTATGAGTCGGCCAGTATGGGTGTGCCAATTATTACCAGCGATGTGGGAGGTCAGGCAGAATTGGTTGATTCGTCTATTGGACGGGTGGTGCCGATGCTGCAGGACCAGGCAACTCAACTGGATGCTCGCAGTTTTCCACAGGAAGAAGTGGAGAGCTATCTTGCTGCTTTTGCAGATCTTTTTTCAGATGCAAGCAAGTATGCGGCCACCTGTGCAGCCTGTCGTAAGCGGGTGCTGGAGGGCTTTTCTATTGAGTTGATGGGCCAGCGCATGGCGGCAATTTTTGACCGCCTGCTTACCGATCCGGTGATTGCGGCCAAACGGGAACAAAAAGCGCGTTTATTGGATGCGCTGCCGGCCTTGACGGCGGATTATACTGCCCTCTATCTGGAATATGAACGCCAGCAAAGTCGCGTGGATGAGACCTGGAAGGCTAAATGCTGGCTGGAAGAAAAGTTGAGCCAAGCTGAACAGCAGTGTAAGGATTTGGAAGAAGTCTGGAAGGCTAAATGTTGGCTTGAAGAAAAACTAAAGCAGACGGAACAGCAATGTAAAGATCAGGATGAAGTTTGGAAAGCAAAATGCTGGTTTGAGGGACAGCTGGAACAATACAAAGAGCAGGCAGAGAAGGCGCAGATTCTGCAGGCAGAGTTAGACCGTATTCAATCCATGCGCAGTTGGAGATTGATTAATCTGTATCACAGGCTGCGAGGAAGGAGAAACTGATTGGCGAAGTCTATCTGAAGGGAGAAACAAATATGGAATATGGTCTGGTAGTCTTTAATCACACAGATAACCTGGGCGATGATATCCAGTCCTATGCGGCTATGCAGTTCCTTCCCAAAGTGGATCATCTGATTGACCGGGAAGCGATGGATGTATTTTGCCCCCAGTCAAAGGAATATGTGGCAGTAATTTTAAACGGCTGGTATATGCATGACAAATACAGCTGGCCGCCTTCTGCTTACCTTGTGCCTTTGTGCCTTTCTATGCATTTTACTCGATACGACCATTTGGGGATTGGAGAAAAATATCTGGAAGGTTTGGGAGCAGAATATCTGCGCAGGCATGGCTCGGTGGGTTGCAGGGACGATGCAACCCTGCAGCTTATGCAGCAGAAAGATATTGACGCATGGTTTTCTGGCTGCTTAACCTTAACTTTGCCGTCTCGTGCAAAAAGTACCCCAAAACAGCCTTATTTGTGTATATGTGACCTGACAGAAAAACAGACTGCCCGTGCCGAAGAGTTAGCTGAAAGGGCAGGGCTTTCGGTGGTAAAAACCACGCATACAGTAGATTATTTTAAAGAGCCGAAAGATTGGACACAGCGGCAGCAGGCAGTGGAAACGGTGCTGGACACCTACCAGAATGCAGTGTGTGTTATTACCAGCCGCCTGCACTGTGCTTTGCCCTGCTTAGCTATGCAGGTACCGGTATTGCTGCTGTATGATGAAGAACATTCTGATACTTTGCGGCTTGGCACCTATGCCAAGATGACGAACCATATGTCGGGAGAAGACTTCGTGTCGGGCGCAGGACAATATGATGTTTTAAATCCGCCACCAAATCCCACAGCTTACCTTACAATTCGAGAAGACTTGACAGCGCGTTGTCGAGCTTTTGTGGAAAAAACAGCACAACCAGATTTTTGTGCTGTTTTGCCCAAACAGGAATTTGAAGAGGGATGGCTCAAGCGAGTATTATGGCAAAAGCAGTTGCTTGCCCAGAGTGTGGATGACTATCGCAGCCGAGAAAATGAATATCGAACCTATATCGCCCAGCTGCAAGAAGGGAATAAATGGGTGGAAGAGCATTATAATGGAGCCCTTAAGCAGCTGGATGAAATGCACAAGTGGGCTCAAACCCAGGACGAAACCATCGAGTGGTTAAAAAAAGAGCTGGAGCAGGCGAAAAACTTTGCCGCAGCACTGCAGGATGAACAAAAGGAAAAGTTAACTGCAGTTCAAGAGAGATTGCAGCAGGCGGAAAATGCCAAAAGACAGCTTGCAGAAAAAGTTGCGCAGCAAAACGATCATATCCAGCAGCAGGAGAAAGCACAAAGGCATCCGGTTCGCTTTTGGGGGCATAGGGTCTTGCAGAGGGTAGAAAAATGGACAGGCGGCAAAAGGTCATGATGCAAAAGATCGGAAGGTGTGCGGGGGCGAACAGCAGCAGATTAAAAAATAGTTGGCCGTTAGGGCTGGCTGTCATCTGCACGGTATTTCCTTTCTTGCTGGCCCCGCTTCCCTACGCAATCAGCGATGACTATCTCCTAAATTATATTGCAAATGGCTCGCTTGGGGCGGAATATACAGAATATTTAATTTATGTGAATATCTTGGTCGGCTTGCTTTTGAAGGGGCTCTACGCTCTTACATCGGCGGTCAACTGGTATGCAGCTGTTTTTGTTTTCGTTTTGGTTGCATCATTTGCCGTGTTTTATCAGTGTATTTGGCAGCAAACCCAAAATATCTGGTTTGTTGCTCTATGCGGCATTGTCAATTTGTGCATTCCGCTGTACTTTACCTTTACAGTAGTGGGCGGTCTGGCGTGTGCAGCTGGCTACTGTGCCATGATAGTCCTGTGCCAAAACCCAGAATCGCGTTTTTTGCACTGGCTGGCGGCAGTGGCGTTGGTATGGATAGGCGGAGCGCTGCGGGTGTCGATGCTGTTGCCGATGTTTTTGGTAGCGTCCCCTCTCTTGCTGGAGTGCTGGCTAAGAATTTCTGAACAGCCTGAAAATAGACTGTTTGAGTGCGCAGCAGCAGGATGTTTGGTGTTGGGGTTATTGTTGACCGATACAAAGTGGATGCCGGCAATGGGACTTTGTGCGGTAGCAGCAGTTTGGATGAGTGGTCGCTGCAGCGCAGAGATACGCCGCTTGGTGCGGTGGGTTGCGCTTCTTGTGCTGCTAATCTGGATAAGCCGTTTAATTGATGTTTGGGCTTATGGAAACGGCGTATGGGGGGGATTTTTGGACTATACTTCCGCGCGTAGCGGTGTGGTGGACCATCCGTTTTTATCTTATTCTTCCCATAGGGAAGATTTTGCAGCGCTTGGTTTGAGCGAAAATGACTATGCGTGTGTTCAAGCCTGGACATTTTGCGATAAGACAGTTTTTTCCGAACAGTTGCTGCGGCGTTTGGCCGCAATATCTTCTGTTTCTGAAAGATACCTGCTCAATCCGGTGCAGCTTTGGGATTCCATATTGGCGCAGCCGGCGGCCCAGGGCGTTTTGGCGTTGATTGGCGCAGGCACTTTGTGGGCTTTGCTGGTGGCCAAACCCGGAAAAAAACGATATGTGTTGCTGGAGGCCTTTTGTCTGTTGGGGCTTATGCTGTTTCTCCTGGTGCGCCAGCGCTTTGTGGAGCGAGTATATGTTCCCATTTTGGTGGCGGGCCTGGTAGGGATGCTTTGCCTGGGGGAGAAAAGGAAAGATTGCTGTGGCAGGATATTTTGTATAATGGCGCTCTGCGGAATGTTGATTTTGTGCAGCTGGAATGCAGAGCAGGTGATCCGCCGCATTGGGGCGCAAACCCAGCAAAGAGAAAATCTCCGTCCTGTGGCCGCATATTTAAAGCAGCAGCCAGATACGCTATTTGCAATACAAACTCAACTATATAATGCTTTATATTATGACGGTGTAGCAGCATTTTCCGTGAAACAGACGGATGTATTTGAAAATGTTATAAAATTGGGCAGTGGAGACTCTTTTAGCGGGCGTTATTATAAGCAATTGGAACAGTTTTCCATCCAAAGTCCAGATAAACTGATGCAGGATTTGGCCTATCAGCAGAACCTGCGGTATGTTGCATGGGATGATGGGTTGTTAACCACCTTTTTGCAAGAGCATGTGGGACAAGTAGAGTGCATTGCGGAATATCAGCAAAATGGTGTTTTTGTTTATCGTTATAAATTAGTCGATTTTGTCAACTGAACAAAGGAGTAATAAAATGAAAAGGGTATGGTCCTTGTGTTTGGCCCTGTTGCTATTAGTGCAGATGGGGTTGCCGGTATTTGCAGATGCCGGTTTAGCAGGACAAAATTCTGCGACTGGGCAGTTGGATCCTTCTGCTGTATATTTGGAGAAGGAAAATCCTGATGTGGGTTTGGCAAATTTGGAAAGTTTACCTTCCGACTCTGGAAGTACTCCTGTGAATTCTACCGTTGCTTCGGACGATTCGAGCAGCACGCCAGCGGGTTCGGGTGTTGTTGCTGATGATTCGAACAGCACGCCAGTAAATTCAGGCTCTGTTCCCGATGACTCGAACAGTACGCCAGTAGATTCAGGCTCTGTTCCCGATAACTCGAACAGTACACCAGTAGATTCGGATGCTGTTGCCGATGATTCGAACAGCACACCAGTAAATTCAGGCTCTGTTCCCGATGATTCAAACAGTACGCCAGTGGATTCGGACGCTGTTCTCGATGGTTCGAATAGTGTACCAATGAATTCCAATGAAGAAGAGGACAATGCGGTAGAGCTGCTGCAGCAGAAGGCCGAAGGTTATGCCACAGAAAATGGTGTTCTGTATTATTATTTAGCCAATGGCAAGAAGGCCACAGGTTGGTTTGATAATTTGAATGGAGCGCGTTGCTATGCGAATTCAGATGGCAGCATTGTGGCCCAGTTGGTACACCACAACGGATATACTTATGTAGTGAATTCTTACGGTGTTAAGCAAACCAATGGATATGTGGACGCTGTGGATGGCAATCGTTATTATGCATATGGCTGGGGCGGCGTTGTAACAGAGAAAGGTTGGTTTACCCGAGAGGACGGTGCCCGTTGCTATGCTGGCGAGGGCGGCGCAATTAAAGCGCAGCTTGTACACCACAACGGATATACTTATGTAGTGGATGCTCACGGTGTAAAGCAGACAAATGGATATGTGAATGCTGTAGATGGCAACCGTTACTACGCATATGGCTGGGGCGGTGTCGTGACCGAAAAGGGTTGGTTTACGCGAGAGGATGGCGCCCGCTGCTATGCTGGCGAGGGCGGCGCAATTAAGGCGCAGCTTGTACACCACAACGGATATACTTATGTAGTGGATGCTTACGGTGTAAAGCAGACAAATGGATATGTGAATGCTGTGGATGGTAACCGTTACTACGCATATAGCTGGGGTGGTGTCGTGACCGAAAAGGGTTGGTTTACCCGAGAGGACGGTGCCCGCTGCTATGCTGGTAAAGGCGGCGTGATTAAAGCCCAGTGGGTAGAAAATGGTCCCTATATCTACTATGTGAACAGTGATGGCGTGAAACAGACCGGTTATTTTACTGCAGCCGACGGTAACCTCTACTATGCATATAGTTGGGGCGGTGCCATTACCACGAAAGGTTGGTTTGACCGGGAGGACGGTGCTCGCTGCTACGCTGGAGATCACGGTGTGATCAAAGCGGGAATGGTGAACCATAACGGATATACTTATATTGTAAATGCGGAAGGTGTAAAACAAGTTGGTTTGATTTCCATGAAGGACAGCGGTGGGAGAACCTGCTATTATTATGCCTCTTCGCAGGGAATTTTACTGACTGGTTGGCAAACCATCAATAACAATCGTTACTATTTTTATCCGGCTGATCATGCCAAGGCTTACCAGGCCGCAGTGGGCACCGTTACTATTAATGGTGTGCAGTATATATTCGGTGCGGATGGGAAATTGAAGGTTGGCGGAGATGTAAAATGTATAGATGTTTCTGCTCATCAGGGATATATTGATTGGGAAGCCGTTCGTTCTAGTGGTGTGGAGTATGCTATTATTCGTGCCATTACCTGGTCCGGCGGCAGCAATGGTTGCTGGGTGGAAGATGCTTTCTTTGATTACAATGTAAAGCATGCCAAGGCAGCGGGCATCAAGGTTGGTGCTTATATTTACACTTATGCGTTCAGTGAGCAGGAAGTGAGGGAAGAGGTAGCGGTATTTTTGCAGGCCGCGAACCGTTTGAAATCGGAAGGGTATACAATGGACCTACCGGTTTTTGTGGATTATGAATATCCTCCCATTTTGACCACCGTGACGGATAAAACAGCACGCACCAACCTTCTGCGGTATGAAATGGTTCTTTTGGACCAGGCCGGGTATTATCCTGGTATGTATATGAGCACTAGCTGGGCTCAAACCCATGTGGATGCCCCTTTGCTGCAGGCGGAAGGGTATGATTTATGGATTGCCGACTATCGTGTCTATAACGGTTATGGGGACTCGGTAGTTATGTGGCAGTATTCTTCCACCGGTTCGGTTCCGGGAATTAGTGGCAATGTGGATTTAAACTATATCTATAAGGATTATAGTAATCTGATCCATGGCAGCAACAACGATACAGCGACCGAAAGCAAGTGGACGGTTTATGACCAGGGAACAGGAAAAAATGTGACCGATCATATGGAAAATATTTTGGCAGCTATTGTCAATAATGAAGTGGGCGGCACCTTCCTGACCGGTGGGGATCGCACAAAGCTTTACCAGGCACAGGCGGTGGCGGCACATTCCTGGCTACTGTATCAATATGAAAATTCGAATACCATTCCATCGGTCAAGCTTAACTACTCCGGCAATTACAATACAGTCAAAACTGCTATTGCACCGGTGCTGAACAAGGTATTGTACTATGATGGACGGGCGGCCAATACAGTTTATACTTCCTGCAACAACGGACAAACCAATTCGTCGAAAGACTATTGGGGTTCGAATTTGGCTTATCTTACCAATGTTTCTAGTCCTTATGACCTGACCTTGTTGCAGAAATATCCTAATACAGGATTGGTGAATTACCAGAACAAGAAGCTGACAGTAACCCGTGAGCGGATGCTGCAAAGTATGAGGGAACTGTTTGGCGCAAACTTCAGTACGACCTTGCCCGAGTCGGAATGGATTAAAATTACAAGCCGCTCTTCTGCAGGGTATGTCACAGGGGTAATGGTCTGTGGACAGAAGGTAGATATAGACAAATTCTATGAAATTGTCTATGGTTGCTATTCGCCCGCGTTTAATTTTACCTATTCCTCTTCCTCAAAGACCTGGACTTTTACCTCCAGCGGCAACGGCCATTGTGTAGGCATGAGCCAATATGGCGCAATGGGAATGATTGCGGATGGCAGTTCGTATCCGGATGTGTTGGCGCACTATTATCCTGGAACTACATTGGTAACAGTGATGTAAGTAGTATTAGGCAAAATATTTAGAAAACCTGTAAAAAAGAGCGGTGCTGCAGCACCGCTCTTTTTTAGTTGATTTTTAAAGCTAAAATACAGGTACGGAAGACAAAATATTTTTCGTTTGTATTCTAAACATTGTTAGCCTGCGGTTAGATAAAAAGGTTAAAGGCTGCCAAATAGAAACTAATTGCTTATAAACCGGTAAAAAGAAACGGTGCCGCTTTCACTGTTACCCAGATAAATCCACTGTACAGATGGATCAAAATGTTCTTTCAGATACTGCCAAATGGCATTTATTTCATAAGGAGGCTGCAGCTGCGTAATGTTAACTCCGTTTTCATCGGTTATAGTTTGTTCTTCAGGAGGGGCGGCGTCGAGAAAAATAATGTTTTCGTTGTCAATGCATTCGGCGTAAACATTTGTTACTTGGTAGCGGTTGCATACCTCGTAAAAAGTGGTAGTGCCACCCCCCCAACTGGCAGGCAAAATATTGCTGCAGAGTTCTGGAGTAATGGGGTTAAGGGGAAAGTGACGGGGAAAAGCGCCGGCGTTTGGAACAAATAGAATATCTTTATGCTGGCTGGTAATACCAAATACCTCATAATAAGCAGCATCCTGTTCTAGAGCGCTATTTTCTTTCCAGAGATATTTATAGGTGTGAACGGAAAGAAGGACAGTGGGTATTAAAACTAGTGCAGCTGCGGCTATTTGCCAACAGCGTTTGCGGCTAGACAGAAAAGGCGTGCCGAACTGGTACAGCATGACCACAAATGCACTTGCATATACACAGAAAGCGATGCGGGGCGGAAAACGGTACATTAACAAAAAAAGGAGTGTAAAACCAACTGTTACCCCGGCTAGCCAAAGTGCGTTGCCTTTCTTTTTTAAGGGTAACCAGATAAGCGCTGAAGCAGCCAGTGTAAAGGGGAGAAAGAAAATCCAAACTTGGCTTAAGTCTTTCCAAATATAAAGGCTACTATTTTTGGTAATATTTCGCCAGGATTGAGGTATTTGTGCGGTTGCGTCTGTCAAAATTTGACCAATTTCTTCCAGTCGATCGATGGTGAAGTAGTTTTGGTCAGCGTGTTTCCACAGAAAATTCATCTGCAAGTCAAATACGGAATATCCTTTTTCTTCAAAATAGCTGTGATAAGCACCCCAATTACCGTTTTGCTCAAACATTTGCTGATCATAATCCAGCGATTGGCTGCGAGCGGAATTGAACTGCTGCCAAGTAAGAGTAGTGTCTGTGTACCAAAAATTACACTTTGACAGAAAATGAAACCCAAAAACCAAAATAAAGCTTAAGCCCCAGGCCAATATGGTTTGTTTGCGCAAAAGGATCATTTTTAAAAGCCCTTGTTTATGTGGAACAATAAAATAAGAATAAAAGCAAAGGCCGCCAAAAAAGCCAAGCGGTATAAAAAAGGAGCGCCAGCGTAACAATCCCCCGGCCCAAATCAGCAATAGTCCGGGCAAAAGCTTCCAAAAAGGCAGGTGCTGCTCCAGCCTTCGATATAAAAACAGACAGCCTGCCAGCAGCAGAACGCCGGAGTTTTGGGTAAACTGCAGCTGGGAAAGGCTGAACAATCCAAAGGAACCAAAAACAGCTGCTACAGATAAGCTGCCCCAGGCGATCCCTAGCTTTTCCAACAATAATTTTGCAATCATCCACCAGGCCCAGCACAACAGCAAAATGGACAAGATACCATACCAGTCCCGCGTGGGGAATAATCGCTGCAGAGCAGCTAGAGGAGCTCCAAGAAGGGGGTGAATATAACTAATTTGATCGGTTATTGTGCCAAAAATGCCGTTGTATAGGTCGGAAATAGAAGAGTCATCATTTCCGCTATAAACTATACCAGTTACCTGCCAGGCAAATAAAAACAGGACAAGCAGAAAAAAAGTGGCCAATAAGCCGGGCGCTTTCAAAAAAGTGCGCTTAGACTCCGGTTTATTCATACATCCTCCAAAATGGAACTCAAAACAGAAGACAGCTCATCTTGGCTTGGACAGTAGAAAATACAGAGGAATGTTCAACTGTTCAGATAATCTGCTATCTGTAAAATGTTTCCTTTGTGCATATAAATCCGCGGGACTCGACGGCTGATTTGACAAAGCAGTTCGTAGGGTATGGTGTTGCATTTTTGCGCGGCCTGTGCGGTCGAATCTGCAGCGCCGGCTCCAAATAAAATGGCTTCATCCTGGGGTTTTACGCCAGGTATATCGGTTACATCTACCATCATCTGATCCATGCAAACCCTTCCCACCACTTTGGCAGGTTTTCCATGCAGATCCACCACACCCATATTGGAGAGCGCACGGGGATAACCATCGGCATAGCCGGCGGTTAGGGTGGCAATCAGTCGGTCTGTTTTAGCCTGAAAAGTGCATCCATAACTGACATGGCAACCGGCCGGCAACTTTTTAATATGACTCACTACTGCGCGCAGAGAAAGCACCGGCTTGAGACCTGTACAGCAGATATCATCTGAAGGAGCACAGCCATACAGGATAATACCTGCCCGCACCATATCTAACTGCATTTCAGGGTGTGCAAAAATGGCTGCAGAGTTACAGCAGTGGCGTACAGGAAAAACAATTTTATGCTGGCCTAACAGTTCAATCGTTTGGCAGAATAATTCAAACTGCTGTTTTGTATAAGCAAGATGTTCTGGAAGAGCAGAATCACTTGCTGCAAAATGGGTGAAGATGCCCTCGGGCCTTAAACCTGGAAGACGGCAGGCTGCCGCTGCTTCCTGTGCAGCCAAAGCAGGGGTTGCAGTGGCAGAAAAACCAATCCGTCCCATACCGGTATCCAGTTTGATATGAATAGGCACCGTTACTCCAGCCGCTTGTGCATGACCTGATAGCGCTTGGGCGTAGGGCAAAGAGTAAACACATTGCCGAATGGACTGCGCTGCAAGCTCCGGCGCGCGGGAAGGGTCAGTATAGCCTAATATGAGGATCGGTTGGCGGATACCGGCCTTGCGCAGCCGCACCGCTTCGGTAAAATTGGAAACAGCAAACTGGTCGGCGCCTGCTTTTTGCAGCGTGTAAGCGGTTACACTGTCGCCATGGCCATAGCCGTCGGCTTTAATAACTGCCATTATTTGGCTATGAGGCACCCGACTGCGAATGAAAGCAAAGTTTTCTTCCAGACGGTCCAGATCAATCTGCGCCCAGCACCTTTTTTCAAATTCCATGGAAAACCCTTCCTTCGTTTGTGGCTGCTTTACCCCAAAAGGGCAGCAGCGGCTTGTTATGGCTTAGTATAGCATACAAGCTGAAAAAAGAAAAATAAAAATGGCACGAAAGCAAAGAAGAGAAAACGAAAGAAAATGGAAGAAAAACAAAGCGTTCAATCTGTAACTTAAAAAAATCGAAAAAATTTATTGACAGCTTGGCATGGCCCTGTTATAATAACACTTGCGTCAGTTTGGCGCTTTTTATCGTTCAACATCTGTTTGAAGATAGAAGATACAATCCGTTTATTTAAAAGGTAGGAGGAACCGTTATGAGCACTACTCTCGCGAAGGCCGGCAAGGTCGAACGCAAATGGTATGTCATCGACGCGGCGGGCAAGCCCCTGGGCCGTGTTGCTGCTAAGGCTGCCGTTCTGCTGCGCGGCAAGGACAAGGTCACCTTTACTCCCAATGTGGACTGCGGCGACCATGTCATCATCATCAACTGCGACAAAGCTGTTCTTACCGGCAATAAGCTGGAACAGAAGTATTATCGCACTCATTCTGGCTGGATCGGCGGACTGAAGGAAATTCAGTACAAGACCTTGATGGCGGAAAAGTCTGACAAGGCCATGATGGTGGCTGTGAAAGGCATGCTGCCCCACAACAGCCTGGGTGCTAGTGCCCTGAAGCGTTTGCGCGTTTATAAGGGTGCCCAGCACGACAACGCCGCCCAGAAACCCGAAGTCTATACACTGTAAGGGGGTAACGAAAGATGTACGAAACCAAACCTTATTTCTACGGCACCGGCCGCCGCAAATCCTCCGTTGCCCGCGTTCGCGTTTACAACGGTACTGGCAAGATTACCATCAATGACCGTGATATTGACGACTTCTTTGGCCTTGAAACTTTGAAGCTGGTCGTTCGTCAGCCTTTGGCTTTGGCGGATGTGGACGGCAAGTTTGACATTGTTGTCCGGGTCGCCGGCGGTGGCGTTTCCGGCCAGGCTGGCGCTATTCGCCATGGCCTGTCCCGCGCTCTGTTGCAGTATGATGAAAACCTGCGCCCGGCGCTGAAGAAAGCGGGCTTCCTGACCCGTGATCCTCGTATGAAGGAACGCAAGAAATACGGCCTCAAGGCTGCTCGTCGCGCTCCCCAGTTCTCCAAGCGCTAAACTTTATCAAAAGTGGTCAAAAACCCCGGAACTACGCAGTTTCCGGGGTTTTTCCTTTTCAAAAGGTTGGAAAAGTTTGATGCAATAAAGCCCAGTTTCATCTATTGGGTAGCGGTTACCAACTGCATAGCCGGCAAAAATGAGGGTGAAATAAGGCCAAAATGGCGACCAAATAGGATACAGGGGCGTGTTTTTTGTCCTTTGGAAATTGTTTTCTCCTGCTTCTTCAATGGCTGGTTTCATTTGGTTAGTTTGAGATGATTTGACCTGATTTGAACAAAAAACAATAGCGTATTTTACTCGAGTTTAACCTTTGATAAAACAAAAAAGTATGTAATAATATGCCAGAATATAATGAGGAATCTATTAAGAAGGATAGTTTGGATAAAAAACTGAAAGTATTGTCAGCAGTTGCCCATGAATTGAATGAATGTGGGATTGTATGGGCTGTGGGGGCGTCTGCGCTTCTTTATCTGAAGAATAAAACAGATCACTTTAACGATATTGATATCATGGTCTTAGAAGATGACATAGATAAATTGAAAGAAGTCCTCTTAAAGATGGGAAAGCTATCTCCTTCTACACCTGCTAAACAATATAGAACAAGGCATTTTCTGGAATTTACGATAGATGGTATTGATATTGATGTAATGGCAGGATTTGTTATTGTTCAGGAAGGAAAAGAATATGACTGCTCCTTGCAGCGAGAACAAATTGCGGAGTATATTCGGATTAACGGAGAGAAAATACCTCTCCAGTCAATAGCAGATTGGCGCAGATATTATAATTTAATGGGGCGGCCTGAAAAGGTTGAAATGATTGACACACCATATTTTTAAGTACTTTATAATCTTTGAAGTTTTGAGCAAGGTCAATACCGCTCCTTTTCCATTTTTCAGGCGTTAAGTTTCGGTCTATGAGCTTCTTTTACAAAACCCTGGAATCTTGTTGGTGATGGTTTTTGTAGCCTTAAAATGGAGTTGTGTTTTTTTTGCAGCAAGGGGAATGGGCGTGGTTTAAACGCATAAAAAGCGTTTTATTTTAAGTTTTTGAGTAAATGGGCCGTGTGGATCAAAAGAAGCTGCGAGGAAATGGTGCTGCTTTGTATAACCCATTTGGCTTGTTTTTACAACAAAAACAATCATAAATTAAGCGTTATAAACTGCGTGGAAAAAGGAATATAGAAAAAGGGCCCCTGCAGCATACTGCCCCAGGGGCCCTTTTTATCTTGACTGGAAAATGGCTACGGATAAATGGAGAACATTTGAGCGGTTGGAATGAAAGGCTTTGGATAGTCTTTTGCAGAAAGACTTTTCCACCAAAGCAAAAATGGGATTGCAGCGTGCAGCTGTAAAACTGTGGCCGCATATGCCTATAGAGAATATGAGCAGACAAAAAACGGTGTCGCGTTTTTCGATAAGTGCGCAGCGTGCCAGCGCAAAAGTAGACCCAAAAGGTTTGCGGCGTTTGTATGAAAAACAGAGCCCTTTTTAATTAGTTGCCTATTACATTTTCTTCCAAAAGCAGTTGGTTAAGATGATCCAGGGTGCGAACTGAAAGAGGGGCCATTCGAGTGCCAAGTTCATTTACCAGGGCTTCTATAATAAGCATATGCGGTAAGATGGAAAGGCGGGATGAAGTGGAGCGGGCCACGCACAGATAGGTAGTGGCGTACTGCAAAACAGAGGCCTGCGGGTCGTCTGTAATGACAACTACGGGTATTTCCCAGCGCTTGCACAGCTGAGCAATCCGCACCGAAGTGGTAGTGGTAGGTTGGGTGGTAATTAAAAACAGCATTTCACCCCGCTGGTGCAGATACAGCCGGTCATATACCATACTTTCGTTTTCGCTTAGGTCATAAGCGTCCACAAAGTTTTGAAATTGGTAAGCGGTATATCGAGCTATGGCGCTGGAGCTGCGCAGCCCCAAAATGTTAACCCGTTGTGCGCTCATAATTAAATCTACAATGCGGTCAAATTGCTCTGGATTGATTGACGAAACGGTTTTCTGTAAAAGCGGAATGGATTCGTTCAAACAAGCTGCCAATGAGCCAGAGGTGTCGGGAGAAAGCGTAGACCAGAAAAAAGGATTGGAAACCTTATCTGCTTCAAAATCTACATTGCTTGCCAGGTTTAAGTCCTGCTTAAAATCGGGATAGGAGTCATAACCAGCTGTGGCTAATAGCCGCATAATGGTGGCACGCCCTACGCCGGAGCGTTCGGCCAGTTCCCCAATGGGCATAGAAGAGACCTGGCGACAGTTTTGAATGATGTAATGGCATAAAGTGCGCTGTTTTGAGGTAAGGGCACTTTGGATTTGGTTTAGTTTTTCCAGCAGATTTTCCATGGTTTCAAGACTCCTGTTGCGTGATAAGTGACAGCCGGTCCCCAATACGCAAATCTCCAAAAGTAGGAAGACATATGCTCGGGGATAACACAAAAAGTAGTGTGTTGGGCCGGCCAAAAGAAATTACTCTATGGTTATTATACCATCTTGTCGACTCCCAATTGGTATCAGTAGCCCTGAAGGGCTCCTCGAAGGCGGCAAAGCCCGGCATTGAAATAAAAACATAATAGCCACTTTATCATTATTATACCATGCCCATTCAATCAGGCCAATTAAAACGGAACATTTGTTCGATTTTTGAGGAAATCTTAGCGAAAAATGCCTGGATATTTGCCTGGCATTAAAAAATAAATAGATTTGGCAAGACCAATCAACATAAAAGTTCCGATATCGGAACAAATATACTGAAAATGTGCAAGTTTTACTGCGTTTTTGGACAAGGAAAAACGGCAAAAAACAGCAGCATTTTACAGATATTTCGGTTTTTCTAGTCTGTTTGCGGAACCAATTGACATAGAAAAGCAAACAAGCTTATAATACAACCGGAAACGGAACTTTGTTCCGGATTGGAGTCTTTCCGGATTGGCCAATTCCCGAAACTCATCCAGGCTTTTTAGATTTTTATTAGAAGAAATCTGCTAAAAGAAAGGATGCTGTGCAATGGTTTCGATGGTTACCGATTTTGCCATAGCGGGCGGATTAATCCTGCTCAGCCAGCTGTTGCGCTCCAGGGTTAAACTGTTCCAACAACTTTTTATTCCGGCCAGCCTGTTGGCAGGGTTTATTGCGCTGTTTTTAGGAGACCAATTTTTAAATGTTATTAGCTGGTCGGAATATTCCGGCGATTACACCTGGGTGCTTGTGGTACTGGTGTTTGTGTCGGTAGGCCTTCCCGGAATTAAATTTACCAAGGTAGAAGGAGAAAGAATCGGCAGTTATTTTTTCTATCAATTAGGAACTTTTGCTTTGCAGTTTAGCATTCCAGTGTTGATTACCTGTTTGGTTCTTTCAAAGGCCAATATGGGGGTAGATGACCGGTTTGGGCTTTTGCTGGCTGCAGGATTTATGGGCGGGCATGGAACCGCTGCCGCAGTGGGTGCCACTTTTGAAAAATTGGGCTTTTCTGCCGCTACCGACATTGCTATGACCTTTGCCACAGCGGGCATTTTGGCAGGCGTATTTGGCGGCATTGCCTTTATTAAATGGGCAACCAAAAAAAGGATATACGCAATATATTCATGACTTTAGCCAAATTTCGGATGACCTGCGCACCGGTATGGTAAGCCGCAAAACCGGGAAGTGATTGGGCGCAATACCATTTCCACCATTTCGTTGGACCCTTTGTGCTGGCATTTTTGTTTGCTTTTAATTCCATCGGTCATTGGCATTTGGTTTTGCAGCTGGCTGGGCGGCAAAACGGGGGTCTATCTGCCGGAATATGCAATTGGTTTTGTAGCGGCGCTTTTATTCGCGTTTATTTTGAACCGTATAGGTGTTTCGGAATATATCGACTACCGCATTACCGACCGGATTGCCGGTACCTGCACCGACTTTATTGTCTTTTTTGGTGTAGCCAAAATTCAAATTCAGGTAATTGTGGAATATGCGCTGCCGCTGGTTATTATGTTGGCAGTGGGCGGGATTATTGTGTTCTTGACCGTGCGGTATTTTGGTCCGCGCATGAACAAGGACAGCTGGTTTGAACGCTCGATCTTCGTATATGGTTATTCCACCGGTGTATTTGCAATTGGTATGCTGCTGCTTCGCATCTGCGATCCCAACAGCGGGTCGGCCACTATGCCAGATACAGGATTTGCCGAGTCTATGCAGACCGTGCTGGAAATGATTATTTGGGCAGTAGGACCTTATATGCTGGCAAACGGTACCGGTATTTTGTCTGGCGGCGCAATACTTCTGGTCTTTTTGGCCTGTATTGGGGTTTCGCGCGCCTTTAAGTGGTGGTATAAAATTCCGTTGGACCAACGAGGAGCAGTTCATGATATCCGTGCTGATTGACAGATAAGCACAGAATATAACAAATTTAAGCAGATTGAGAGGAACGAACGATGGCTATTGATCTTTTGTACCTAAACCAGGATGATGTAGTAAAAGCTGGCGTCACCGATATGGGCCGCTGCATTGATGTTATGGAAGAGATGTTTACCCTGATGGGACAGGGAGACTACCTGATGGGTGGCTATGCAAGAAACAGCCATGGCATGGAGATTTTCCCGCCGGAGTCTTCGCCGTTCCCCAATATGCCGGTAGAAGGACCTGACCGCCGCTTTATGGCTATGCCGGGCTACCTGGGTGGGCGCTTCCATATGGCGGGGCTGAAGTGGTATGGCTCCAACCGAGAAAACATAAAAAAAGGGCTGCCCCGCTCTATTTTGATGGTTTGCCTGAATGACCCCGACACGGGCGCTCCGCTGGCATATATGAGCGGAAACCTGATTAGCTCTATGCGGACCGGTGCTGTGCCGGGCGTGGGTGTTCGGCTGCTGGCGAATGAAGATGCTGCAGTAGTGGCAGTAATCGGATGCGGCGTTATCAATCGCACCTGCCTGGCTGCTATCCTTTGCGCTCGCAGCAGCATCCGCAAGGTGCAGATTTATGACCTGTTTCCTGCTGCTGCGCAGAGTATGGTAGAGTATATCAATCGCACTCACCCTGGTGTGGAAGCTCAGGTCTGCGACAGTATAGAGAATGCTGTACGCAATGCGGATGTGGTGACGGTGGCAACATCCGGTGCTAATCCCCCTGTGATTGATGATGCATGGCTGAAGGATGGCGTGCTGCTTTCTTTGCCGGCAGAGGTTAAACTGCCTAAAGAATTTGTGCTGAAAACCCGCAAGATTATTGACAATAAGCGTATGCACCAGCTGTGGGAGGAAGAATGCAAAGGCGTGGGAGATTTCCACACTACGGTGGGCATTTTGAGCAGCTATTTGGTGGAATATGTAAACCAGGGAGAGATGAGCTGGGACGATGTGACCAACATTGGTGATATTTTGGCGGGCAAAGCAGTTGGCAGAAAGGATAAAAAAGAAAAGATTCTGTTTATTATGGGAGGCATGCCCATTGAGGACATTGCCTGGGGTACAGAGGTTTACAATAAGGCGCTGGAAATGGGGCTTGGTACCAGGCTGCATTTGTGGGATGAGCCTTACAAACTGTAAAAACTACTGTTAATAAACAATGCGGTGCGCGCTGTGAACGGGGGTTTATGGCGCGCTTGCCGCATTTATACCGGTCCGGCAGAAGGGGGTACCCAATGAAACAGCAAAGGAAAATTCCGTTTTGGGCAGCGTCGGTTACACTGCTTGTGTTTTTGGTGCTGTCGGCTTTCCTGATCATTGTACTGCATGCGGAACCGCATATTCCCATGATTGTAGGCGTTGCAATTGTGGGGGCAGTGGCTATGGGCTATGGCGCCAGCTGGGAGCAGATTGAAGATGGCATGGTAGAAGGAATGACCAAAGCGCTGAGTGCTTGTGTCATTTTAATGCTGATTGGTCTTTTAATTGGCAGTTGGATCAATGCGGGGGTAGTGCCCTGCATGATTTACTATGGAATTCAAATGCTTTCTGCCGAAAATTTTTTGGTGGGATGTTTATTGCTGTGCGCAGTGGTTTCCATGACGCTTGGTTCCTGGGGAACAGCCGGTACAGTGGGGGTAGCGCTGATCAGCATTGCTCATATCTTGGGTATTCCGCCTGCTTTGACAGCGGGGGCAATTATATCCGGCGCCTATTTTGGCGACAGGGTTTCCCCCCTTACCGATATGAACAACCTGCTTGCGGCGGTCACCGATACGGACATTATTGCAATTATTAAAAAAGCATTGCCTCTGAATGTGGCAGGCTTAGGAGCAACAGGCGTTGTATTTTGGCTTTGGGGAAGGTCCTATCAATCTGGCACTATGGGCACTCAGGTGGACCAGCTGGTGGCGCTTTTGCAGGAGCAATTTGTTTTAGGACCCTTGTGCCTGATTCCGCTGGTTTTACTTTTGGTTTGCATTTTGGCTAAGGTTCCGGCTATACCCAGTATATTTGCAGGTATTGTAAGCAGCGCCGTGTTTGCGGTAGTAGGGCAGCATAAATCGCTGGAATCGGTAGTTTCCTGCTGCTTTTTTGGCTATACCAGTGATACCGGCAACCAGGTAATCGACTCGCTTTTATCCACTGGCGGAATTGAGTCGATGCAGTATTCCGTAAGCCTGGCGCTGGTTGCCATGATGTTGGGCGGCGTAATGGAAAAAACCGGAATTGTGGATTCTTTTATGGAACCGCTAATCAGCAAACTGCGCCGCAAAGGTGACCTTTCTGCCGTTGTGGTGGGGTCTACTTTAGCAGTGAATGTTATATTGCCGGACTCCTATGTTGCGATGGCTTTGCCGGGACGGATGTTTGCGCCAACCTATGAAAAGCAGGGGGTATCTCGGCTGGACCTGAGCTTGCCGCTGGGCAGCGGGGCGATTTCTTTTGCGCCGTTAATTCCTTGGAATGCGTGTGGTGTTTTTATGTCTACGGTGCTGGGGGTTTCCACCGCGGCTTATGCGCCTTACTGTTTTTTGAATGTAATTGTACCAATAGGAACTGCGATTTTGGGTTACTGGAGAGGCCCTAAAAGGAAGGACAGCGCTGCCGAGCAGTTAGACCAGATGCATTCCCCTACATAAAATGCATTTGCAGCGAGAAGTTCCTTTTGGTTTTCTGTATCACCATTTCAAAATGCCCTGCGGCAAAGGTATGCCGCAGGGCATTTTTGTGCAGCAGGCTAAAAAAGATGAAGAGTTTTATTAGACTAACAGGTTTGTCTTGACTAACTTGGGCAGGTGGTTATATGCTGGCTTTCGTAGAAAAAAGAGGAACTATTCCGCAGGCATACCATACGCCTGCAGGTGCGCTAAAAGGAGCGACCCGTATATGACAATAAAGGACCTTGCCATTGGCCAGACCGGCCGAGTGACTTGTGTAGGGGGAGAAGGAGCCCTGCGCCAGCATTTTCTGGATATGGGAGTGCTGCCCGGCGCCGAAGTAACACTGGTAAAATACGCGCCCATGGGTGACCCCATGGAGCTGCGGGTGCACGGCTATGAACTGACCCTGCGTTTGGATGATGCGCAAAAAATAGAAGTAGAGCTGGTGGAGCATCCCAAAATGCCGGCAGGGCCTGTTTTACAGGACCGGGTAACAGAGCACCCCGGCCTGGGAGAAGGCGGCCGTTACCATGTAAAAACAGGCGAAAGCCCCTTGCCGGAAGATGAGCTGTTGACCTTTGCCCTGGTAGGCAACCAAAACTGCGGCAAAACAACCCTGTTTAACCAGCTGACCGGTGCAAACCAGCATGTGGGCAATTTCCCGGGCGTTACAGTGGACAGCAAAAGCGGAGCGATCCGCGGCCATGCCAATACCAAAATTACCGACCTTCCGGGTATTTATTCCATGTCTCCTTACAGCAGCGAAGAGCTGGTTACCCGGCAGTTTCTCATTGATCAGAAACCCAAAGGCATTATTAATATTGTGGATGCCACCAATATTGAGCGCAACCTCTACCTGACCATGCAGTTGATGGAGATGGAGGTGCCGATGGTGTTGGCCCTGAACATGATGGACGAGGTGCGGGGCAATGGCGGCTCGATCCGTATCAACGAGATGGAGCAGCTTTTGGGAATACCGGTGGTACCCATTTCGGCTGCTAAAAATGAAGGGGTAGAAGAGCTGGTGCGCCATGCGGTGCACCTGGCACGCTACCAGGAAAAACCCGGCAGGACCGATTTTTGCGACAAAAACGAACATGGGGGAGCAATTCACCGCTGCCTGCATGGCATTATGCACCTGGTAGAGGACCATGCCGTGGCCGCGGGCATTCCGCCCAGATTTGCCGCCACCAAACTGGTGGAGGGGGACAGCGATATTCAAAAAAAGCTTGCTCTGACCGAGAATGAAGAACAGATGGTGGAGCACATTATCAGCCAGATGGAAGCGGAATGCGGGATGGATCGGGCTGCGGCGATAGCGGATATGCGGTTTGACTTTATTGGAAAACTGGTGGCCAGCACCGTGATAAAACCGCAGGAAAGCCGCGAGCATGCCCGCAGCCGCAAGATAGACCAAATTTTGACCGGCAGATACACTGCCATTCCCTGCTTTGTGGGAATTATGGCATTGGTTTTTTGGTTGACCTTTAATGTGATTGGTGCCTGGCTGCAGACGGTTATGGAATGGGCCATCGGCTGGCTGACCGGTGTGGCAGATGCAGCCCTGACCGCCTGGCATGTAAGCGCACCGCTTCATTCGCTGGTGATTGACGGCATTTTCAGCGGGGTGGGCAGCGTACTGAGCTTTTTGCCTATTATTGTTACGCTGTTTTTCTTTTTGTCGCTTTTGGAAGATACCGGCTATATGGCGCGGGTTGCGTTTGTTATGGATAAGCTTTTGCGCAAAATTGGCCTTTCGGGGCGCAGCATTGTGCCCATGCTGATCGGCTTTGGCTGTACTGTGCCGGGCGTTATGGCAAGCCGTACCCTGCCTTCTGCCAGAGACAGAAAAATGACCATTCTGCTTACCCCGTTTATGAGCTGTTCGGCCAAATTACCGATCTACGGCTTTTTGACTGCCGCCTTTTTCCCCAAAAATGGGGCACTTGTTATGGTGGGACTTTACTTTTTCGGCATTTTGGTGGGTATTTTAGCGGCGCTTTTGGCAAAAAACACGGTCTTTCGGGGGGACGCTGTGCCATTTGTAATGGAACTGCCCAATTACCGCATGCCTGGGGTGAAAAATGTAGCGCAGCTTTTGTGGGAAAAAGCCAAGGACTTTTTGCAGCGTGCCTTTACGGTAATTTTTGTAGCCACCATTGTAATTTGGTTTTTGCAGAATTTTGACCTGCACCTGTCCATGGTGGCAGATTCCGGACAAAGCATTTTGGCACAGGCTGCAGGGGCCCTGGCGCCGATTTTTGCGCCGTTGGGCCTGGCGGATTGGAGAATTTTGACGGCACTGATTGCCGGGTTTATGGCAAAGGAGAGCGTGGTTTCCACCCTGATGGTGCTGTTTGGAAGCGCAGGAGAGCTTGCAGCGGTGCTTAACCCGCTTGCGGCAGCTTCACTTTTGGTGTTTTGCCTGTTATATACCCCATGTGTGGCGGCAGTGGCTTCCATTCGCCGGGAATTAGGCAGCGGTTGGGCTGCCGGTGTGGTGGTAGGCCAGTGTGCTATCGCCTGGATTTTTGCGCTGGCCGTGCGGTTTGTGGGCTTGGCGTTAGGGCTTGGCTGACAGCGAAAATTTATGTTGGAAAAAATGGTTTTTAAACGATAAAAGAACCGCCCGGCATTTGCCGGGCGGTTCTTTTATAATTCCTTGCTTTTTTTGCCAAAAGGCCAGCGGCGTTTGGGTTGGGCTTCGTATAGAGGCAGCACCTTGCGCCAAACCGCAGTGGTACGGGGGCCCAAAGGTTGGTCCCGGTGAAACCGGCCAAAAAACCAACGGCTCCAGCTGGTGGTGACGGAAATTTCCTGCAAAAAGGTTTCCAGGTCATTAGGCTGTACCTGCCCGGGCTCATTCAGCCGCAACAGCTGCAGCATTTTCTCGGGAGCGTCGTGGGTTAAAATAACATCCACCTGGTTGTGGCAGGCAGCCAAATTTTCCAGGCAGCGGTGGTATTCTTCCTCGCTGGGCATCTCCTGCGGCCACCAGCTCTCGCCCGGGGTACGCTCTTCCGCATCCTCCGAAGCGCCGCCCCCAAAACACAAAATTCGCTTATTTTCTAAAGTGTAAACTTCACCCCGCAAAAGTCGCCGCAGCCGGCCAGATACGGTTTGTGCCATGCCGCCGGCAAAGGGCTCTGCAGGCAGTTTATCCAAAAGGTCGAAATTCTCATGGGCGCCGTCCAAAAAAAGCAGCTGGTAAGGACGCCGGCCCAGCCACCGCAATTTTTTCTGTTCGCTGGCACTAGCGTCCCAAATAAAGCCGAAATCTCCCAATACAATTAAGGTGTCCTGTTTTTTTAGCCGTACCGGCAGCTTTTTCAGCCGGTCCAGGTCCCCGTGCAGATCGCCCGTCACATAGATCATAGATTTAAAATCCCCCTCTAGGGCTAAAATATGGTGTTTTCTTTGAAAAAGCCGTAAAAGTATGGTATACTATCCACAATTGTATTGACATCCCCCTTTTGGGGAAGTGGATAAATAGGGGCCGCAGCTGGTCTGGCCGGCCCGTTTTCGCTGCTGTGGGGCTATTATAGCATATTCCGGCAGTATTTGTCATTTTCCGAAAAGACGAGGTACCCTGATGAAAAAACTTTGCAGCCTGATGGCCGGGCTGGTGTTGCTTTGCTGCCTGGTGGTTCCCGGTGCCCAGGCCGTTACTTTCACCCCTAATTTTGAGGTCAGCGCTGAAAGCGTTTATATGGTAAACATGGACACCGGCGTTGTGCTTTACGAGAAAAACGCCCATGAAAAGCGTGCCCCTGCCAGTTTGACCAAAATTATGACGACCTTTTTGCTTTTGGAGAATGTGCAGGACCTGGCGGGCACCCAGCTGACCGCGCCGGGATACATTTTTGACGAGCTGTATGGCATGAATGCGTCCCATGCAGATATCCGCCCCTATGAAGAGGTGAACTGTGAGTCGCTGCTTTACGCCATGATGCTGCCCAGCGGCAACGAAGCGGCCAGTATTGTGGCCGACTACCTGGGCGGGGGCAGCATTCCTGCTTTTTGCGAAAAAATGACCCTGAGAGCAAAAGAACTGGGCTGTGAGGATACAAATTTTACAAATCCTCACGGACTGTATGGCATGGAGAAAGACCACTACACCACAGCCTATGATATGTACCTGATTGCAAAGGCATGCTGGTACCATGAAGATGAAACGGTTCGGGAAACTTTCCGTGCGGCGGCTTCTGCAACCGAGTACTGGATGCCGCTTTCCAATAAACACACCACAGCTGACCCCGGCGCGCCGGAAGGAAAAAGCTATGCGATCCGCACCACCAATGCGCTGATGCGCACCACCAGCGATTACTATTTGCCGGGTGTGGCGGGAATTAAAACTGGTTCTACCCCGGAGGCCGGTTATAACCTGATTTCTACTTGTACCATGAACGGTGAGACCTATCTTTTGGTAGTAATGGGCACCCCCTATGAAACCGATGAAATGGGATATGGTTTGGCCTTCCGGGACAGCTATAATCTGTACAACTGGGCGTATGAAAATTTTTCGGTTCGTCCCGCATTGGACACGGGTGTGGATATCACCGAGGTGAAGGTGAAGTATTCCTCCCAGACCGATACCTTGATGCTGCGCCCGGCCGATGACCTGATGACCTTGCTGCCAAACGAGTCGGATGAGACCACTGTGAATAAAACATTTGACCTGCCCGAAGCAGTAAGCGCGCCGATTGCCCAAGGCGATGTGGTGGGAACTGTGACTCTTTCGCTTGCGGGGGAAACCATTGGTATGGTGGACCTTGTGGCCACAAAAGATGTGGAGCGGGATAACCTGCTGTTTGTGATGGATAAGATTGGAGAATTCTTCTCCTCTTTGTATTTTAAGGTGCTGTTTATTCTGGTGCTCATTACGCTGGGAATTTATCTGGCGGTGGTCATCTCGATCAATAACCGGAATAAAAAGCGGCGCAAGGTGAACCGCACCGGCCGTCGCTTTTAAAAGGCTGCCCGCCGGGCGGCTAAATAAGGAGTAATCACTATGGATGTAAAGCAGGAACGCAACCTGACCATGCTGACCGATTTTTACGAGATCACCATGGCGGCCGGTTATTTTGAAGAGGGGTACAAGGACAAAATCTGTGTATTCGACATGTTCTTTCGCAAGGTGCCGGATGGAGGGGGCTTTGCCATTTGCGCCGGTGTGGAGCAGCTGGTAGAGGCGCTGGAAAACCTTTCCTTTACCCAAGAGGATATTGACTACCTGCGCAGCTGCGGCTGCTTTAAGGAGCCTTTCCTGGAATATTTGAAAAAATTTAAATTCAGCTGCAATGTATGGGCTATTCCGGAAGGCACTCCCATCTTCCCGGGCGAACCAATCGTTACGGTGGAGGGGCCGGCCATTCAGGCGCAGCTTATTGAAACCCTGCTTTTGGTCAATATGAACCACCAATGCCTGATCGCCACCAAAGCAAACCGTATCTGCCGTGCGGCGGCTGGACGGCCGGTAGCCGAATTCGGCGCCCGGCGCGCCCAAAGCTATGACGCGGCTATTTATGGCGCCAGGGCGGCTTATATCGGCGGGGTGGCTTCCACCAGCTGTGTGTATGCTTCCCGTGATTTCGGCATTCCGGCTTCCGGTACGATGGCCCATTCCTGGGTGCAGATGTTCCCTTCCGAATATGAGGCATTCAAGAAATATGCGCAATTGTATCCGAATAACTGCGTTTTGTTGGTGGATACTTACAATGTAACCAAAAGTGGTATTCCCAACGCCATTCGGGTATTCAACGAGGTTTTGGCCCCTATGGGTATTCGTCCCAAGGGGGTTCGCATTGATTCGGGCGATATTGCATACCTTTCCAAAAAAGCGCGCGCCATGTTGGACGAAGCCGGTTACCAGGATGTAGGGGTGGTGGCTTCCAATTCGCTGGACGAGTATATTGTCCGGGATTTAATTTTGCAGAACGCCCAGGTAGATAGTTTCGGAATTGGCGAAAATTTGATTACCAGCAAATCGGATCCAGTGTTTGGCGGGGTGTATAAGCTGGCTGCTGTAAAAGAGGACGGCCAGTATCAGCCCCGCATCAAGGTCAGCGAGTCGGTAGAAAAACTGACCACCCCGCACCTGAAAACCGTATGGCGCATCTTTGACAATAAAACCGGAAACGCCATGGCAGATTATATTACCATGTACGACGAAGAGGTGGATGCCACCGATGGCATCACTCTGTTTGATCCCATTGAAACCTGGAAGGAGCGCACCTATACCAACTGTACCGCAAAAAAAATTCAGGTGCAGTTGTTTGATGAGGGCAAATTGGTGTACCAGCTGCCTACTCTGGAGGAGATTCGCCAGTCCTGCCAAAAGCAGATTGGCCTTTTGTGGGACGAGGTGAAGCGGTTTGAATACCCGCATCGGTATTATGTAGATTTGTCCCGCAAGCTGTGGGAGGAACGCCAGCGGCTTTTAAAATCGCTGGGGTAAAGAAAAGTAACAAAAAAGGCAGGGCGAAAAGCCCTGCCTTTTTTATTGGTTTTGTTTTAATTACATATTGCGGGACTTTTCGGCACAGGCCACCATGGCGTCGATTATGGCGCCGCGCAGACCTTTTTCCTCCAGTACCTTTACCGCCTCAATGGTGGTGCCGTGGGGCGAACAGACCATATCCTTCAGGTCGCCGGGGTGGCGGTGAGTTTCCAGCACCATTTTGGCGCTGCCCAGCACAGCCTGGGCGGCAAACTCGTAAGCCATGGGTCGGGGCATTCCCTCCAGCACGGCACCGTCGGCCAAAGCTTCAATAAACATGTATACATAAGCAGGGGAGGAACCGCTTACTGCAACCACTGCGTCAATCAGAGATTCGTCCACCAGTTCGGCATGACCAAAGCTGCGCAGAATCTGCAAAGCACGCTCAAGCTCTTCATCACTGACCAGCTCGCCGCGGCAGACGGCGGTCATGCCCTCGCCCACCATGGCGGGGGTGTTGGGCATGGTGCGTACCAGTTTGACGGGCTTTGCAAACATTTCGCCCACAGCAGCCAGCGTTTTGCCGGGGGCAATGGTAATAACCAGTGTGTCATCTGCCACACAGTCGGCAATGCCCGAAATTACCTGCGGGTACAGGTGCGGTTTGACCGCCAGCACGATGGTAGAGCAATTTTGGGCAACCTGCCGGTTGTCGGTGGTGGTGCAAACGCCAAATTGTTTTTCGGCGGCAGTAAGTGCGGCCGGGTTCAGGTCGGCCGCCATTACCTGGTCAGCAGGGAAAAGGCCGCTTTTCACCACGCCGCCCATCATGGCTTTGGCCATATTGCCGCAGCCGATAAATCCCAGCGCTTTTTTCATGGATATTTCCTTCTTTCTTTCTGTTTGGTGCCAATAGGAGTTAGCCTGCAAGCCGGCAGGCCAGTACCGGCTCAGTATACCACAAACCAGGCTTTCTGCAAAGTGCCCGCCGGCCTTTGGCAAGAAAGCCGGCGGGCAAACCGGTCAATAGCCCAACTCTTCGCCCACCAAAAGAACCTTAATGCGCCCGGCAATACGCTGCTGGTGCAGAATAACCGTGCTGCAGCAGATGCGCGCGTCGGATGAGCAGTCGGCGCATTCGCCGGTGACAGCACAGGGAGTTTTGCAGGAAAGACGCTTGGCGTTAAGCGGGGCCGCAACGGTTTTCACCCGCCGGGCAGCTGCATGAAGGTCCGGCACAATTTTGTTTACCCCGGCGACCACAATGACCGATTTGGGGCCAAAAATCATGGCGGACACCCGGTTGCCGGTGCCGTCTTTGTTATAAAGTTCACCGTTTTCGGTTACTGCGTTGGTGCTGGTTACAAAAGCATCGGCATAAAACGCATCCCGAAAAACCTCTCCCAGCTCCTCTGCCGAAAGCCCTTCCTGGTAGCGGTCCAAAAATTCATACTCCCCGCTGCGCAGAAGTTTGAGCACATCGCACTGAGCCAATGTCTGCGAACCGCCCACAGCCACTGTATCGCCGGGGTGCAGCAGTTTGGCCAGTGCAGGCACCACGTCCTGCTTAGTGGGCAGGTAGTAGGCCTCCATATGGTTTTTTTTCAAAGCCTGAATGGTACGCGCTACCTTTCCCTCGGGGGCCGGGCAGCTTAAAATGCTGTTTTGTTCTTCCATATGTGCTCCTCCTTTGCCGCCATGTAAGCGGCCCTTTTCTTTCATGATAATACCTGAAAGTTAAAAAAACAAGGCGTTGGTACTGGGGCAAAAGCGTTGATAAATGGCATTTTGAATGTTATAATATATTTGTCAAAGTGTGCCGCCTGACTGCCCAACAGACCAAAGGCAGGCTGGCCGGCAGCCAATCGGAGGAAAGATGGAAAAACACTTGGTGAGCGCCTGCATTGTGGCCTATAACGGCGCGCAGGAGGTTGAGCAGGCAGTACGGTCCATTTTGGCCAATAGCCCAAGCTGTAACCTCACATTTTATGTGGTGGATAACGCCTCGCCCGATAAAAGCGGTGAAGAATTGCAGCAGGCTTTTTCGGAGGCACAGCAGGTAGAGGTGATTTGCCTGCCCCAAAATAAGGGGTTTGGCAGCGGGCACAACACTGTGAGGGATCGGCTTCAAAGCCGCTACCATGCGGTAATTAACCCGGACATTACGGTAGACAGTGATGTGTTGGGCAAGCTTTGCGCATACTTGGATGAGCACCCGGATGTGGTAATGGTAACCCCGCAGCTGCGCTTTCCGAACGGAAAGGTGCAGTATGTGGCCAAGCGTCCGCCCAATTTTATGGCGCTTTTGGCCCGCCAGCTGCCGCTGCCATTTTTAAAGCGGTATGAGGACCACTACCTGATGCTGGACGAAGATTTGACCAAAGCACAGGAGATTGGATTTTGTTCGGGGTGCTTTTTTGTTATCCGTACCGAAGTGTTTCAAAAAATAGGCGGCTTCGATGAAGACTACTTCATGTATGTGGAGGATGCGGACATTACCCGCCGGGCCATGCAGTGCGGCAAGGTTGTTTACCTGCCGGATTGCTATGTGTTCCATGCCTGGCACCGTTCCACCCGAAAAAGCGTAAAGCCTTTTTTAATGCAGCTGCGCAGTATGGGGCTGTATTTTAAAAAATGGGGATTTTCGTGGGGATTTCGCATTCGGTAAAAGCGACCCTCTGCATGGGCAAAATATGGCTGTGTGGGCGCAAAGCGCCCTGGCGCGGGTTATATCCCCCGCGGGAAAGGAAGTAAAGCATGAAAGGTATTGTTCTGGCCGGCGGCGCCGGCACAAGGCTTTATCCGCTCACTATGGTCACCAGCAAGCAGCTGCTGCCGGTGTATGATAAGCCGATGATCTATTACCCACTTTCCACCCTGATGCTGGCGGGTATTCAGGACATTCTCATTATTTCCACCCCAACCGATACCCCGCGTTTTGAGGCGCTTTTGGGGGACGGAAGCCAGTTTGGGCTGCGGCTTTCCTATAAGGTTCAGCCTTCGCCTGACGGGCTTGCCCAGGCGTTTTTATTGGGAGAAGAATTTATTGGTACCGATACCTGTGCAATGGTTTTGGGAGATAATATTTTTTATGGCGCCGGTTTTGGCAAAATTTTGAAACAGGCGGTTGCAAACGCAGAACAAGGGCGCGCCACCGTATTCGGCTATTATGTAAACGACCCGGAGCGGTTTGGTGTTGTGGAGTTTGACAAGGACGGCCATGTGCTTTCGGTAGAGGAAAAACCCAAGGAGCCCAAGTCGAACTATGCCATTACCGGACTGTATTTTTACGACAAGCGGGTGGTAGAGCTGGCAAAACAGGTGAAGCCTTCGGCCCGCGGTGAGCTGGAGATTACCACGCTGAACGAGTTGTACCTGAAGGACAGCAGCCTGGATGTGCAGCTTTTGGGCCGCGGGTTTGCCTGGTTGGATACCGGTACCATGGACAGTTTGGTGGATGCGGCGGACTTTGTGCGCACGCTGGAAAAGCGCCAGAGCATTACCATCTCTGCTCCGGAGGAAATTGCTTATACACATGGGTGGATTACCCGCGAACAGCTTTTGGAAGCCGCCCAGCGGTATGGAAAATCGCCCTACGGCACGCATTTAAAGCAGGTGGCGGAAGGCCGGATCCGGTACTGAGAAAGGAGAAGCCACAGGATGAAGCTTTTAATTGTTGGTTCAAACGGCCAGCTGGGAAGTGAGCTGTGCCGGGTACTGGAACTTGGAAAAAGTGAACTGGGCATGCTGTCCTATGACCTTTTGGGGGCAGAGTATGTCGGGTATGATGTGGACCGGCTGGATATTACCAAAATGTCGGCCTGCCGCAGGGTAATGACCGATGAGAAACCGGATGTGGTGATTAACTGTGCGGCCTATACCAATGTGGACGGGTGCGAAGCACATCCGGATGATGCATTTGCAGTAAACGCTATTGGGCCGCGCAATCTGGCGGTTTGCTGTGAGGAATTTGGCGCAAAGCTTGTGCATATTTCCACCGACTATGTTTTTCCAGGCACCGACCCCAACCCCCGCTGCGAATATGATACGCCGGCCCCTATCAGCATGTATGGCAAAACCAAGCTGCTGGGCGAAGAGTATGTTAAGCAGTTCTGCCACCGCAGTTTTATTCTGCGCACAGCCTGGCTGTATGGCTATGTGGGCAAAAATTTTGTAAAAACCATGCTGCGGGTAGGCCGTCAGAACGGCGCCGTCACGGTGGTGAACGATCAGCTGGGCAACCCCACCAACGCCGCTGACCTGGCCCACCATGTGCTGAAGCTGGCTATAACCGACGAGTATGGCACCTACCACTGCACCGGTGAAGGTGTTTGCAGCTGGTATGACTTTACGGTGGAGATTATGCGCCTTTCGGGCATAAATGCTACCGTTACCCCCTGCACCAGTGAAGAATATGCGGCAGCCCACCCCGAAGCGGCCCGTCGGCCCGCCTTTTCGGCCTTGGATAATAAAATGCTGCGCTGCAGTGTGGGGGACGAAATGCGCAACTGGAAAGATGCGCTGGCCAGTTTTTTTGAAAATTATAAAGAAGAGTAACCTTTTCAGACTCTTTTTATCGATACAATTTGTTGTTATTTTTAAATTTATTACAAAGCGGACAGGAGAAAACCATGAAAACCTATCTGATCACCGGCTGTGCCGGTTTTATCGGCTCCAATTTTGTGTATTATATGCTGGAAAAATATCCGGATATTAAGCTGGTCAATCTGGACAAGCTGACCTATGCGGGCAACCTGGAAAACCTGAAGGACTGTGAAGGTGACCCGCGGCATGAATTTGTGCAGGGAGATATCTGCGATAAAGAGCTGGTAAGCGGGCTGTTTAACCGGTATGATTTTGACTATGTGATTAACTTTGCGGCGGAAAGCCATGTGGACCGCAGTATTTCGAACCCTGAAATTTTTGTACAGTCCAATGTGCTGGGCACCGTAAATCTGCTGCAGTGCGCCAAGGAAGCATGGTATGACGCGGAGCAGAAAACCTGGAAGCCGGGCAAAAAATATCTGCAGGTTTCTACTGACGAGGTGTATGGCAGCCTGGGCGAGACCGGCTACTTTATGGAAACCACCCCGCTTTGCCCCCACAGCCCCTATTCCAGCAGCAAGGCCAGCGCGGATATGTTTGTAATGGCTTTCCATGACACCTATGGCATGCCGGTGAATATTACCCGCTGCTCCAACAACTATGGTCCTTATCAGTTCCCGGAAAAGCTGATTCCGCTGATGATTAACAATGTAAAGCAGCATAAGCAGCTTCCGGTTTATGGCGACGGTATGCAGATTCGGGACTGGCTGTATGTGGAAGACCACTGCAAAGCCATTGATATGGTGGCTTGTAACGGCAAAGTGGGCGAGGTCTACAATGTGGGTGGTCACAACGAACGGCCCAACATCTTTATTGTGAAAACCATTATTGAGCAGCTGCATGACCGGCTGAAGGATGATGGCATTAGCGAAGCGCTGATAAAGCATGTGGCTGACCGGCTGGGGCATGACCGGCGGTATGGAATTGACCCCACCAAGATTAAAAATGACCTGGGCTGGTACCCGGAAACCCCGTTTGAGGTTGGCATTGTTAAGACCATAGACTGGTATTTGAACCATGAGGAATGGATGAGCCATATTACCAGTGGGGATTACCAGAAATACTATGAGGAAATGTATAAAAATAAATAACAATTTGTAATAACTGAACAAAACCCCGGGGCCAAGGTTCGCTCCGGGGTTTTGTTGTAAGATAAGCAAATGGGCGGCAAACATATTAAAATGGAAGAGAAAGGCGGGGCAAAAATAAAGTAGCTGTATAAAAACTTGCGCTGCAAATTTGGGCGCAGGCAGAGGAAAATTCACCGCTTTTTCCTTAAAAAGCAAAGAAAGGCGTGGGTATCCTTTTTTGCTTTTTAAGCGTTGGTTTTTTGCCAAAGTACGGCCTCTTCTTCCCATACCCGACCGTTTGTGTCGGTTATACGGGCGAGCACAGTAAGGCTGGACGCATCCTGGGGCAATTTTACTTCGAAAGGAACGGGGTAATTCATTTGGGTGACCCAGGCTTCCTGAACTTCACCATCTTCCTGGTAGACGGTGTCCGGTTCAAAATCCTCAGCAGGACATTCCACCGGAAACTGTGCCAGCTGCGTTTTGTCTGCAAAAAGAATGACCTCTCCCGAAACGGGAGCCGTACACAGCGAATAGGGATATTCTTCCGAATAGCCCGGTTCAATCTGCACCAGAATCTCGCCGGTTAAGCGGCCATCCGTATGCAGTGCAATGGGGTTTATGCTGGAATTGGCAAGGGAAAGGCCCAGGCGGTAGGGACGCACCTGGTTATCCATATTGGCGAGGGTCAGCATATGGCTTTCCCCCTGCGGGTTTTGCAGCTGTAGGTAAAGGGTATAGCCATCCTGTACGGGCATGGAAAATTGGTCGGAAAAAGAACCCAAAACGGGTAAAAATTCACCGCTGTAAACAGATTGCCCCTCTTTTTGCAGCACCAGGCGGGCCTGGTCACCCTCATTCCAGTTTTCCAAAGTGCAGTTTACAGTAAACAGCAGCTGTCCGTCTGCGGTGGCCTGTTCCAGCCGTAGCTGCAGGTCTAAAATGCCGCTGTCGGAAGATGGCAGGTAAACAATTTGGCTGCCGGGCAAAGCCTGCAGTTTTTGCGAAAGCAGCGTAAGCTGCTGTTGCTGCCATACATTCCACCCGACCAAAAAAACCAAAGCGCAGCCGGTGGCAGTATGCAGGGCAATTTTCCAAAACCGGCACCACTTGGGGCTAAGAAAGCTTATTTTGGGTGAAGGGTGGGAGGTGTTTTCCTCCCCGCTAACCTCATCCTGCGGCCGCAGCAGCTGGTCGGCTGAAACCTGGAACAGGCGGGACAGCTCTGCCAAATTTTCCGTAGTGGGCAAAGCACTGTCCGACTCCCATTTGGATACTGCCTGCCGGGATACTCCCAGCTGATCGGCCAGCGCTTCCTGGCTTAGCTTGGCTTTGCGGCGCAGTGCAGCAATTTGCTGACCGGTGGTTTTGTTATGCATCGGTCATTCCTCCTTTGGTTGGGCAACGCCCGGATTTTTGTTTCATCCAATTATTTCGGTATCTTTATCCTAACAAATGATGAACCCGGCAACCATCAACCCTGCTTTCCATTTGGCAACCTGTGGTTGCAGAACACAAAATACTTGCTGCGTACCTGTCTGCTGTGCAAAATACATTATGGTATTGGTTTAAAAACAATCCGGCCCAATCATTTCAGTTGTTTTGGGTTTTAGGCTGCTTATACGGTCAGTTCCAACTGGTTTTGTTCCGGGTCTTCCACACAGCTTTCGTAATAGCCGTCGCCGGTCGTGCGGGGCTGAGATACAACCCGGCAGCCGGCCTGGCAAAGCTGTCGGGTTAATTGGTCCACTGCCTGCCGGCTGCCCAGCGAAAAAGCCAAATGGGCATACCCAAGGGGCCGCAAAGCAGAAGGGCGGGGACTGTGGTCTGGCCAGTGCATCAGCTCCAGCCGGCAGCTTCCATCTGGAAAACTGCAAAAGCAACTGGTTAAGCCGGTAATGGGGTTATGGTACAGCGGCCCGGGCGTTGCGCCAAACCAGCGGGAATAAAACTGCTGCATCCGCTGCAGGTCTTCCACAAAAAGGGCAATGTGTTCCACCTTCATAAGGCATTCTCCTGTTTAGTAATAAAAAAGCTGGTCTTCTTGAAAAACCTGCTCCAATCGGGACAGGCGCGCATGCAGGCGTTTGGGGTCCTGCCGGGCAGTATAAGCGATAATCGCATTGATTAGCCCCACACAGCCGGTCATGGAACTGTTGTAATGCAGGGTGCGGGTGGCACAGCGGAAAACCAGCTGTGCTGCGCCGCAGCAGGGCGAACCGGGCTCGTCGGTAATCAAAATACAGGGCACCTTTCGCCGCAAAGCCATCTCGATCAGGCGGTTCATCTGCCTGGCGTACCGGTTAAAGGTAAAGGCAATAAGCAGGTCGCTGTCTTCCATTGCAGCCAGTGCGTCTGCATATCCGCCGGCGTCCTGGGTAAGCGGGCGGGCGTCGTGCCCCTGCTGTACCAGGTTTAAAGCAAGATATTCCGCTGCCATGGCCGAAGCCCGAAAACCTGCCACATAGCAGCGCTTGGCCTTATTTAAAAACTGCCACAGCGCAGAAAGCTTTTCCAGCAAATTTGGGTCACGGAAGGTCTGCTGCAGGTTCATCTGTTCGGCTGCCAGCAGTTTTTCCAGCAGCCGGTCGTCGGAAGGGCTGGCGGCAGATTGTTTCATTCGGTCAAAAGTAGTGACCTCCTGCTCCAGGTAGCCGGCCAGCTGGCGTTTGAATGCCCCATAGCCGCTCAGCCCCAGCCGCATACAAAATTTAATAATGGTGGTGTCGCTTACGCCCAGCTCTTCGGCCAGCGCAGTGACGGTGTAAAATGGTATGCGTTTATAATTTACAAGTACATAGTCGGCCACAATTTTTTGGGACTGGGAAAGGTCCGGGTATAGGGTCTGTATTTGGCTCAATAGCTTTTGCATATTGCCACCTGCTTTCTTTTGCCAAAACATTTTGGCGCTGGTTTTATTATACCGGCCGTTTCCCGGCTTTGCAAACGGCAGCCCTTACAAGGCCAGCCGGAAAGCTCCTCTTGACTATCTGCATAGGGTGTGCTATCATTTGATTTAATGAAAAAGGAATATTTATATTCCAAAATGAAATATTTTCATTCGAAAAAGAAAGGGAGAGATTATATGAGCCATGAAATTCTGTTTTTAAGCGATAAGCAGATCAACAGCCTGGCTGCGGACAGTATGCCGGATGTCATCCACGATGTGGAGCGGGCTTTGACCCTTTATGCGGAAGGCGAGTGCCTGGTGCCGGATAAGGCCGTTATGCGCTGGGGAACCACTCCGGAGGATGAAAATGTTTATGGCCGCATCAACGCCATGGGCGGTTATCTGGGCGGCGAATATAATATGGCTGGTATTAAATGGATTGGCAGCGGCCCGATGAACTACAAAAAGGGCCTGCCCCGTGCCAGCGTTACGGTTATTTTGAACGATCCGGACACCAAACTGCCCCTGTGCATTTCGGATGGAACGAAGGTTAGCGCCATGCGTACCGGCGCTGCCGGCGGCTGCGCGGTAAAATATTTGGCCCGCAAGGACGCTTCTGTTATGACCATTATTGGTGCTGGCGCCCAGAGCCGTACCCAGCTTTTGGCTGCCCTGACCGTTCGGCCCTCCATCAAAACCGTTTATATCAACGATGTGTTCTTCGACCGGGCCGAACTGTTTGCCGAAGAGCAGGGCAAGCTCTATCCGCAGGTTAAAATTATTCCGGTGGAAAATCCGGAACAGGCATGCCGCGAAAGCGACATCATCACCACAGTTACACTGGCCAACGAGCCGATTGTCCATGAAGATTGGATCAAAAAAGGCTGCCTGATGCTGAATATGGCCGACTTTGAATTTACTTATGAATGTGTTAAAAAGGCCAGCAAGATTGTGGTGGATACCTGGGTGGGCATTAAACACCGCATGATCAGCACCGTGGCGCTTATGGCGCGGGATGGTCTCATTAAAGACGAGGATATTCATGCGCAGTTGGGCGATGTAATCAGCGGCAAAAAGCCCGGCCGTGAAAATGATGACGAAATCATCTATTTCAATGCGGTTGGCATGGGTATTGAAGACTTGGCCGTGGTGACCCGCGGCTACCGCAAGGCGCTGGAGCAGGGCATTGGCACAAAGCTGGCCTACTGGGAATAAGCCTTCGGCAATTGGTTTTGGCCCCAAAAGGAACATTCCGGTTACATACAGCATAAAAAGCCCCGCAGCCACTGGCTGCGGGGCTTTTTTACAAGCAAAGCAGCGGGTGCCATGCTGCTTTGCCATACGGTTTTCAAAAAGTTTAACGGATACACAAAAACGCCGGCCAAACCCTTTTTACAGACTTAACAGGATAAAGCTCTTTGTTAGCTGCCGAGGGGGAAGGCTTTTGCTACGGCTGTTTAAAAGTGTTTTTTGGGGCGGCAAAAATGGTTTCGCCCTCAAAATTTGGGGGCTAAAACCATAAAAAAGGCTAAGCAAGCTTTAACAGCTTGCTTGGCCCTTTTAATATCTTATACGCTAAATAACCGTGACAAACTGCCCTTTTGGTTACACTGATTTCTTAGCGTTTTTTTTGGCTGCGGGCTTTTTGCTGGCCGCTTTTTTTTCGGTTTTTTCAGCCTTGCCGGCCGCTTTTTTTGTTACGGTTTTCTGGGCGGCGAAACGGCGCACCTCTACCAGCTTCCATTTCTGGTTATCGCCATCCACATCATCCCAAATCTGTACGCGGCTGCCATTTTCGGCGCTCATGCCCACCACATCCAGGCATTTGCCGGAAAGCTTGGACTTAATTTTAAAACAGCCGTCAGCGCATTCCTCCAAGCTCCACAGCTGGTTCGGTGCGCCCTTATACTCCCACTGGTGTACCCAGGAGCCATTGCAGCTGCCGCCAATGGTCACATCCACAACCTTTTCGGAATGACGGCAGATGATTTTGTAAAAGCCGGGTTCTTCCTCTACCAGCTTCCACTGCTGGCTTTCCGCTTTGGCGTTATCCCAAAGCTGAATGGCGCCGCCGTTTTCCAGGGAAAAATCTGCAACCTCCAGCGCTTTTTGGCTGGTTTTGGCCAGAATGGAATAATATTTTGCCTGAGAGATTTTTTTTGCCATAAGGCACACTCCTTTCGCCGTCTGTGCGGCCGGTGCGGCAGAAAATGCCCGCAACAGGGGCTAAACTGGTAAACTACCGCCATATGGCTGTATTATACTGAGTTTGTTAGCAAAGTGTCAATCTCTTTTGGTTGAATTTTGTGCGCTGTGCACAAATGGCAAAAAACTGCGGCTGCCAATTTGTGTACAGTTACGGACAAATGGCTCTCTTTAGAGAAATTTGCAGGTGCAAAATGGGTCGGTTTTGCCCTAATTTTGTAAAAATTATTTATCCTGTTGCAGGCTCAAACGGCGGGTATAATCGAACAAAAACTGCTGGGCAATACCGGCATAAGGCACAAGGTAGCGCGGCATTCCTTTGGGAAAATGCTGTTTCATCGCCCGTTTCATCCAAACATCCATGGGCAGTGCCTCGCTTCGTTCCAGCCCAAACAGCAGCACACAATCTGCCACCTTGGGCCCCACCCCCCGAATTGTCATCAGCAGATTGCGTGCACTTTCGGTGGAAAGATCTGCCAGCTTTTCTTCGCTTACCCGGCCGGATGCTACCGCCTGGGCGGCATGCAAAAGATAATCGGCGCGCCAGCCAGCCCTCAGAAAAGCAAGGTCCTGTTCGTTCAAACCGGCCAGTGCCTGCGGTGTGGGAAAGGCGTGGGCGCCATTCTCCAATGGATCCCCGAAGCCCTCACAAAGGCGTTCCACAATGGCCTGAATGCGGGGAATATTATTGTTTTGGCTGATAATGAAGGTGAGCAGGGTTTCAAAAAAGTCCTGGTGCAGCACCCGAATACCGGGGGAAGCATTCACACACAGGCGCAGCCTGGGGTTGCGGCGCAGCACAGCCAGTATGGAAGCATAGTCGTCATCCAGTGCCAGATAATGCAGAAAGTACTCCACCTCCTGTTTTTCACAGGGCCACAGAATAAGCCCTTCGCCCTGTTGGCGCAGCAGGCGCACAGCACCGTGCACCACGCCGCGATGAACACCATTCGGCTGGCGCTGCCAGCGAAAGCATTGTCCGCAGTATAAGGTGGCATTTGGGTCAAACCCGCCGGCGTGCGGCACAAAAAGGGTGGTGCCCTGCAGAGTGTATTCCATAAAAAGCTCCCTTTCTGCCTGACAAATTTGTTGCTTGGTTTGGAACATACTGCTTGCACAGTATGTTCCAGTATAGCATTGCATTGGCACAAAAGAAAGAGGTGCGCTGGCCAAAATGTGAAAATACGGGCGGATAACAAGGGCTATTTTCTTTCCCATACCGCGCAATTTTGCAGAAAAGCTTTAGGCAAAAATAGGCAAAATTACAACTTGACAATGGGAATATCAACCCAGGGTTTTGTGAATAGTTTTCAACAGTGTGTGGAAAACTATGTGGAATAAACCGTTTCCACACTCTAAGAAGACCACAAATCAGGCGGATTTTCCACCCTTTCCACCGAGTTTTCCACAATCTGGTTGATTGGGGAATTGAAAATTTGGCAATTACAGTTTGTATAATCTGTAAAAGGAGACCATCCAATGGTATTTTTTGGCGCGGTACTGTTTTAAAAAACGGTGATTGTATGGGGCAAAACAGGGCGATACTCCTTTTGCAGGGCAAGGTGAAAGGAAAGGAGCAGGCACAGATGAAGGGTGTCAACAAACGGATCATCGAGATCGAAGAGCCGGAGAATGAATACATCGAAAAGGTGCAGGTATTTTTGCGCCAAAACGGAAATATTCGGCTGGCAAAAAGCAAGGAAGAAGCCCAGCGTTATGCTTCCGGCATTACCTGCTGGAAGCGCCCGGCCATTACCCCGGTACAGGGAAGATGGCTGGGGCTGGCGGCAGCGGCTGTTGCGGCAGTGTGTATTGTGCTGGTGGTACTGCTTTAATTGGTTTTAAAAATGGAATGTTTTTCCATGCCCGGCAGGCGACGCCCTTAAAAGGGCGAATACCTGCCGGGCGCTTTTTTGTAAAAGAAAGTACGCTGTGCCCCTGCAAGCTGTTTAAAAAAGCGTTTTAGGCAGGTAGCGCAGCGGCAATAACGGTTTGTAAGGCTTTATAAAAATGGGAAAAAACAGCTTTTGCACCTTGAATATTTTTCAGATAATTTGCGAAAACAGCACCGGATGGTATGGTATTGCGCACTGTCAGTTGCTATAATACTGTTGAATATATAAAAGAAAATCGGCCCTTTTGCGGCAATGGGCCTGGAGGCATGCATGGAATATCGGCAGGAAGAAAAAGAAAATTTGGTTTATGGAAAAAATGCGGTGACCGAGCTTTTAAAAAGCGGCACCGGTGTGGATACGGTTTTTTTGGCAGAAGGCCTTGCACCGGCGGTTAGCAGTTATTATACCGCACTGGCCAAGGAGGCCGGTGCGGCCATTAAGCGGGTACATACCGCCAAATTAAAAAATCTTTGCAAGACAGAAAACCACCAGGGGGTAGCGGCCTTTGCCAGCAGCGTGCAGTATGCCAGCTTGGAAGAAATTTTGGCTGTGGCGAAAAATCGCAACGAAGCCCCGTTTGTGCTTTTGTGTGACGGGGTGGAAGATCCCCATAACCTTGGGGCTATCATCCGCACGGCACTTTTGGCGGGCGCACATGGGGTGGTAATACCCAAACGGGGCGGCGCACAGCTGACCGGAACGGTGGCAAAAACCAGTGCCGGCGCCAGTATGGAATTGCCCATTGCCAGGGTTGCCAATATTGGCCAGGCGGTGCGCTGGTTAAAAGAACAAAATGTATTTGTTTACGCGGCGGATATGTCCGGCCAGACGGCAGCCCGGCAGAATTTGACGGGAGCCATTGCCCTGGTAATGGGGAGCGAGGGCAAAGGCGTTTCGCCGCTGGTGAAAAAACTGTGCGATGGCTGTGTAAGCCTGCCCCAAAGCCCTTACCGGGGCAGTGTGGACAGCCTGAATGTTTCGGTGGCGGCCGGAATTTTGATGTATGAGATTTTGCGCCAGCGCGGGGAAGAGGGGGTGCAGGGCAATGAACGATAAAGAGCGGGATGCCAATGAGCTGGTGGAAGAAATTCTGCGTCAGCTGCGCCAGCAGCAGGAATCCGGTTTGTCGGCGGCAAAGCCGGCACAGCCTGATTTGGCAAAGGAACCTGCGCCGCAGCCCCAGCAGGCGCCGGCCCAGGCCCAGCCTTTGGCAGAACCAAAAGATCATCAAGCCCCCCAACCGGAAAACCAGCCGGCAGAGCCGGAGACGGTGGAACATATTGCACCGGCCGTGGAAGAAATTTTCCCCGAAGCGCACCTTCCTGCCCGCTCCATTGCCTCGGCCGATGAGCTGATTGATGACAGGTTCCGGGAATTTTTTACCACCAGTGTGGCGCTGGACCGCAGCCAGTTCCCCGCAAAAGAGGAAAAAAAGAAGAAAGGGTTTTTCTCGCGCCTGTTTGCCCGCCCAGCCGATGAAGAGGATGAGGACGAGGATTATGAGGACCTGGTGGAAGATGACGCTTACCTGGAAGATGATGAGGACGATGCGGAGGATTTAAGGCAAAATAGCCGGCCGGCATTGCCCAAAGACCTATTCAGCCAGGATGAGTCAGAACCTGTTGCCGCCGCGGCGCCAGGCACAGCCGGGCAGTCGGCCGCTGTGCAGCTGGATACGCCGCAGCCTGAGCGGGAAGTTTTGGCCGGCGGACAGATGTCAAACGGCACGGTGTGCGGGCAGCAAGAACAAGGCTTTGCGGAAAAATTGCCTCAAAATGAGGAAAACGAGAGCGATGAGGACGCAAAGGTTTACGAACAAAAGGCGCCCGGCAAAGCGGAAGATGTTTTGGGACAAGCTGAGCCAAACCAAACGGCAGATTTGGCAGAACTTGCCGAACTGGCCCAGCCGGGTGAACCGGCACAGATGGCTCAGCCGGCGCAGAAAGCACAGATCGTAGATCTGTTTGAGCAGCAGGATGCCAGCGGTGATGTACCTGTTGAGGAACGGCCTACCCGTGAACATGAGTGGAAAGGTAAACTGCACCGTCACACGCAGGAGCAAAAAGAAGAGGAAGAGGAACAAGAGGAAGAAGAGCCGATCCGGGATTATGAATCGCCCCAGGACGCTGCGGCAGTGGAGGACGACCTGAAAAGCCTGAAAGCAAGCCTGACCTTTCGGCTGATTTTGTCGGGTCTTATCAGTGTGTTTTTGTTTTATATTACGCTGACTAAAAGTTCTTCCAGCCTTCCTACGCTGGAAATTCTCTCTCCAACGGCCCAGCCCCTGGTTTACTTGCTGGTCTGCCTGGTACTTTTGGGGCTGTGCGCGGCGGTAAACTGGCCCACTGTGTGGGGGGGCCTAAGCTCGGTCAAGGGCGCGCCCAATCCGGACATCGCCCCGGCCCTGGCGGTGGTATTTACCCTGGTACAGACCATTGTGTTTTTGGTGAACGCGGAAGCATTTGGCCAGGGCAGTTATGTGCCGTTTTGCTCGCTGGCAGCGGTGGCGCTTACCGCCAATACGCTGGGCAAGCTTTTAACTGTGCAGGTGGTTTTGGACAACTTTAAGCTGGCCTCTACCGGGTTTGACCATGCGGCGGCCTTCTGCCTGCAGGACGACAAACTGGCCAAAAAGGTCACTGCCGGCCTGGGCGAGTCTGAACCCAAGGTGCTGGTGTCCCGGCCTACCGCACTGGTAAAGGGCTTTTTGAAGCAAAGCTTTTCGGAACATCCCACCGACAAAAGCGCGCGGTGGCTGGGGATTCTGGCAGCAGCGGCCGGTTTATGCAGTGGTGTTGCCGTGGCGGTTACCACCGGCAGCGGGCTTAGCGCTATCTCCTGTGCAGCCTGTGCGGTTTGTCTTGCCACACCGCTGGCCTCTACCTTGGTGGGGGCGCTGCCCACAGCCCTTATGCAGTCTTCTGCTGCCAGGGTGGGGGCTGTTATACCGGGGCCCAGCGCCGTGCAGGAGCTGTGCGGCACCAATGTGCTTTTAATTCAGGCCAGGGATCTGTTCCCTACCGGAACAGTCACCCTGCGGGGGATTAAAACCTTCCAGAAAGAGCGCATCGACCTGGCCATTCTCTATGCGGCCAGCATTCTGGTAGAAGGCTGCGAAACCATGCGGGATGTCTTTTTGGGGGTTGTGGAAGGCAAGCGGGAAATGCTGTATAAGGTGGAAAACCTTACCTGCGAAACCGGCCGCGGCTTTGTGGGCTGGATTGAAGGCAACCGTATTATTGTGGGCAACCGCGCTATTATGCAGGCCCACGATATTGATATTCCGTCGATGGATTACGAGCGCAAATATACAGGGGATGAAAAGCAGCCGGTTTATCTGGCGGTGTCGGGCCGGTTGTTTGGCATGTTCTTGGTCAGCTACAAGCCGGCCGAAGAGATGCGCAGCGCCGTGGAGGAATTGCGGGCAGCAGGGCTTTCGCTTTTGGTGCGCTCCACCGATTTTTGTGTGAACGAAAAGCTGATCTGCGATTGCTATGATATTCCCCGGGACAGCGTTAAGGTTTTGAACGAAGCAGAGCTGAACGCGCTGGAGCCGAATCTGGAATATCTGCCCACAAGCGAAGGGCTGATGACCCATATTGGCAGTTTCTCGTCCTATGTGGGCGGGCTGCATGCCGCGCAGGCGGCTGGTGCCGCTGAACATACCGCCGGACTGGTAGAGGTGGCAAGTGTGGTACTGGCGCTGGTTTTGACTTTGCTGCTTACCTTTACGGCCGGGCTTGGCAGACTTTCGGTGCTTGCGGTTTTGCTGTACCAGTTGGCCTGGCTGATTTTGACCCTGGCAGCGCCGCTTTTGAAAAAGTACTGAACGCAAAGCGTGCGCAGTGCCCAAACTGCCGCAGTGTTTCAAATAACTTAAAAGCCAGCTTAGAAAGCCTATGGCAAGCTGTGGCAGATTTAGGGCTTAGTACAGAATGCTGAGCTTTGGGAAAATTTTTGTTTTTGCCAAAGATTTTTCTGGCAAAAAGCATGGCAGACCAAAGGTCTGCCATGCTTTTTTATTTGGCTTTTAAACTGTGGTTTTGCAAAAAAACAGGCATTCCAAAACTTTGTGCCGCTGCAGGCCATGGAAATAAAATGCCGGCTTATGAAAAACAGCCTAAACTGTTTTAAACACCAAGCCCTGCATTTTAAAAGTGCATAAAAAGGAAGCTGCCAAGGCAAAAAATGATAAGCTGGGCCGATAAATGGCGGCCAAATAAAAGCGGGGCTTTTTGACAGTTTTGTTTGTTAAGGAAAAAGTTTGGGGAAAATCTCTTTCCAGAAACTGACAAAAATATACAATATGCACAATTAAAACAGGGGTATTTTGGAAAGAAACTATTTGTTTTTTACAGAAATTCGCTTTAAAATACCCGAAAGGTGTGGTAAAATTTGAAAAGAACCGCGCGCTTTGCAAAGCCGTCTTGTCCGGCTTTGTGTAAGATCTGCGCGGCCGCCGGCGCAGCGCGCCGAGTTTGAAAGGGGCATCGTCATATCATGAGCTACACACAGGAAAACATTCGCAATCTGCTGCTCTGCGGGCACGCCGGCACCGGCAAAACCACCCTGGCAGAGTCGATGATCTATTATACCAAGGGCACCGACCGGTTTGGCCGGGTGGAAGACGGCAATACCGTCTGCGACTTTGACCCCGAAGAGATCAAACGCTGCGCTTCCCTTTCTTCCGCCGTGGCACCGGTGGAATACAGCTCCACCAAGCTGAACCTGATTGATGTGCCGGGCCTGTTTGATTTTGAGCTGGGCATCTATGAAGGTATGGCCGCAGCCGAATCGGCAGTTATCTGTGTTTCGGCTAGGGATGGGCTGGAGGTAGGCAGCATTAAAGCCTACAAACTGGCCCAGAAACAGAAAAAAAGCACCGTGTTCTATGTTTCCTGCGTGGATGTGGAACATGCGGACTTTTACAAGGTATTTGAAGAGCTGAAAACGGAGTTTGGTCCTTCGGTCTGTCCGGTTATTGTGCCGGTAGAGCAGGCGGGCGGCCGAATTTACCTGAACCTGATTCGCATGAAGGCGTACAGCTATGTAAACGGAGAAGCCCGCGAGGTGCCGATGCCTTCGTTTGGCCACCGACTGGAAGGCTTGATTGCCGCTATGAGCGAGGCCGTGGCTGAGACTGACGAAGAGCTGATGGAAAAGTATTTCTCTGGTGAAGCCTTTACCCAGGAGGAATTGACCCAGGGTGTGCGCGCTGGCATTAAAACCGGTGCTATTACGCCGGTATTCTGCGGTGTGGCCACCAAGCTGGAATGCACCGACCAGCTGCTGCACTATCTGAAGCATTTGCTGCCCACCCCGGCCGAAGCAGGCCAGATAGAAGGGGAAGACGGGGACGGTATGCCGGCCGAACGCAGCTGTGATGCCGCAGGCCCGCTGGCTGTGTATGTGTTTAAAACCGTTGCCGACCCGTTTGTGGGCAAATTGAGCTATGTAAAGGTTCTGTCGGGTGAACTGAAGGCCGATTCTCCGCTGGTAAACAGCCGTACTGGTGAAAGCGAAAAGTTTGGCAAACTGTTGTTTGTACGGGGCAAAAAACAGCAGGATACACCGCTTATTTCGGCGGGGGATATTGGCGCAATGACCAAGCTGCCCGAAGCCAAAACGGGCGATACGCTCTGCGCGCCCGGTAAGTTGTTTAAAGTGGCTGCACCCGATTTCCCCGTGCCCACCTTCTCGATGGCGCTGAAGGTGAAGCAAAAAGGGGACGAAAGCAAAATTTCCGGTGCGCTGGCCCGCCTGATGGACGAGGACCGCACCCTTATGTACAAAATGAATACCGAAACACTGCAGCAGGTGATCAGCGGTTTGGGCGAACAGCACCTGGATGCAGTGGTGAGCAAGCTGAAGTCCAAGTTTGGCGTAGAGGTGGAGCTGACCGCTCCCCGGGTGGCTTACCGCGAAAGCCTGCGCAAGAAGGTAAAAGCACAGGGACGCCACAAAAAGCAGTCGGGCGGCCACGGCCAGTTCGGCGATGTGTGGATTGAGTTTGAGCCCACCGATTCCGAAAATCTGGTGTTTGAGGAGAATGTATTTGGCGGTGCGGTGCCCAAGAATTTCTTCCCGGCGGTGGAGAAAGGGCTGCAGGAAGCGGTGGCCCACGGCGTGCTGGCCGGTTATCCGCTGGTTGGTCTGAAAGCCACTTTGGTAGACGGTTCCTACCACCCGGTAGATTCCAACGAGCAGTCCTTCAAAATGGCGGCGAAGTTGGCATATAAAGCGGCGCTGCCCCAGGCAAGCCCGGTTTTGCTGGAGCCCATTGGCGAATTGAAGGCTTATGTGCCCGACACCAACACCGGCGATGTAATGGGTGAAGTGAATAAGCGCCGCGGCCGTGTAATGGGCATGAGCAGCGATGAGGATGGCCTGCAGCTGATCGAGGCCGAGGTGCCGGTGGCGGAGATGCATGACTTTACCACCTATATTCGCAGCCTGACCCAGGGCCGCGGCCGGTTTACCTTTGAATTTGTGCGTTATGAGCCGTTGCCGTCCAACCTGGAAGGCAAGGTTATAGAAGATGCCAAGAAGTTTATGGTAAAGGGTTCTGACGACGAATAAACCCCCATAAAAACAGACAAAACACAAAAGCGCAGCCGCGCGGTAAGGGTGCCGTGCGGCTGCCCTTTTTGCGTTTTTTGTATGCCGGTAACACATATGGTGGCACCTTACGGCATACAGATGGAAAAAAGGGCGGGTACAAGCTGTAAAAAAGGGCAAAGCCTACCCGCTTTATGCTTGACAGTGGGGGGGAAGTAATATATAATACAACTTATTGTTCGGCGGCCTTTGCGGCGCCGTGCAGGCCGGCAGAAAGCCGCCAGTTTCTGAAAAACCATTCGCCCCTGCTTGTGTGCAGGCGGCAGAAAAGAGGAGAACACATCTTGGCAGAAAAAGAACTTGTGGTCAGTGCAGCAGGTCTGAAAGCTTTGGAAGATGAGCTGGAGGAGCTGAAGACCGTAAAACGCCGCGAAGTAGCGGAAAAGATCAAGGTGGCCCGGGGATTTGGCGACCTTTCGGAAAACAGCGAGTACGATGAGGCCAAAAATGAACAGGGCCTGATTGAGACCCGGATTATGTACCTGGAAAAGACCCTGAAGAATGTGCGGGTACTGGATACTGCCGACCTGTCGGCAGATCAGGTGACCGTTGGCTGCCGGGTAAAACTGCGGGACGAGGATGGCGAAGAGGAAGAGTATACCATCGTTGGTTCCACCGAAGCGGATCCCACCGAGGGCAAAATTTCGGACGAAAGCGCGGTGGGCAAGGGCCTGCTGGGCCATAAGGTAGGCGAAGTGGTGGATATTACAGTGCCTTCCGGCGCGGTTATCCATTACTCTATTCTTAGTATTGAGGCCTGACCGAGAATAAAACGGATAAGGCAGGGGCGGCACCGGGTAAGTACCGCCCCTGTTTTGCGGCAGCTGGCTTTTTGCGGCGGCCGGTTAAAAACATTCCGCATTGGCGGTAAAGAAAATGAAATGGAGGCAGAAGATGGAAAACGAACAGATGGATCGCGCCGTTCAGGCAGACCAGACGGGGCAACAGAATAAGAAGCAGGCAGGCGAGCGCTCCAAACCGGTTTCCAAACAGGAGACTGCCCCCTACAGTGAGCTGGTACAGGTACGCCGGGATAAGCTGGCGGCCCTGCAGGCGGAAGGGCGTGACCCGTTTGTAAAAACCACCTACCAGGTGAGCGCCCATGCTGCCCAGGTAAAGGCAGAGTTTACCGACCCGGCAGAAGGCGAGCAGGGACCGGTGGTATCGCTGGCCGGCCGCCTGATGAGCAAGCGGATTATGGGTAAGGCAAGCTTTGCCGAACTGCGGGACAAGTCCGGTGATATTCAAATCTACATCCGCCGCGATATTGTGGGGGATGAAGAGTACGCCTATTATAAAAAATATGATATCGGCGATATTGTGGGAGTAAAAGGCGAGGTATTCCGCACCCATATGGGCGAAATTTCGGTCAAGGTGGAAAAGATCGAGCTGTTGTCGAAATCTTTGCTGCCGCTGCCGGAAAAATTCCACGGCCTGACCGATACCGAAGCAAGGTTCCGCCAGAGATATGTGGACCTGATTATGAACCCGGATGTGCGCCGTACTTTTGAAATGCGCTCTTCCTTTATCAGCCACCTACGCCGCTACCTGGATGAGCGGGGCTATATGGAGGTAGAAACCCCGGTACTGAACACCATTGCCGGCGGTGCGGCGGCGCGCCCCTTTATTACCCACCACAATACCCTCAACCTGGACATGTATATGCGTATTGCCACCGAATTGCCGCTGAAGCGGCTGATCGTGGGCGGCCTGGAACGGGTTTACGAGGTGGGCCGCATTTTCCGCAACGAGGGTATGGACCCCAAGCATAACCCGGAATTTACCACTGTGGAACTGTACGAGGCATATGCCGACTTCCACACCATGATGGATATTGTGGAGGGGATTCTCTCTTCTGCAGCTATGAAGCTGCGCGGCAGCTACCAGCTGGAATGGATGGGCGAACAGGTGAATTTGGCCCCTGGCTGGCGCCGGCTGACCATGGTGGAGGCGGTGCGCCAGTATACCGGTGTGGATTTTGACGCCATTACCGACGATGCCCAGGCGGTGGCCGCTGCCAAGGCCATTGGGGTAGAGCTGGCCGAGGCTGCTGAACCCACTTGGGGCAATGCCCTGTATGCCTGCTTTGACCAGAAGGTGGAGGAGCAGTTGGTGCAGCCCACCTTTATCACCATGTATCCGGTAGAGGTCAGCCCGCTGACCAAGCGCAGCCCGGCCGACCCGCGGCTGACCGAGCGGTTCGAGCTGTTCATCTGCCGCAGTGAGATGGCCAACGCCTATTCGGAGCTGAACGACCCTGTTGACCAGCGCTACCGTTTTGAGAAGCAGCTGGAACAGCGTGAGCGCGGCGATGACGAGGCCGAGATGCTGGACGAGGATTTTATCACTGCCATGGAATATGGCATGCCCCCCACGGGCGGTATGGGCATTGGCATCGACCGCTGTGTCATGCTGCTGACTGGCTCGGAAAGCATTCGGGAGGTCATTTTGTTCCCGACCATGAAGCCGCTGGATATGCCCAAGGCCGATAAAAAGGCAGAGGACGCTGCTGTTTGCACCCCTGTTAAAGCCGAAAAAGCGCAGGAAGCTATCGACTTCTCCAAGGTGGAGATCGAGCCGTTGTTTGCTGATTTTGTGGATTTTGAGACTTTCTCCAAATCGGATTTCCGCGCTGTGAAGGTAAAGGCATGCGAGGCCGTGAAAAAGTCCAAGAAGCTGCTGAAGTTCACTTTGGATGATGGAACCGGTACCGACCGGGTGATCCTGAGCGGGATTCATGAATATTATGAGCCCGAAGAGCTGGTGGGCAAGACCTGCATCGCAATCACCAATCTTTCCCCCAGAGCAATGATGGGCATTGACTCCTGCGGCATGCTGATCAGCGCGCTGCACAGTGAGGAAGGCGAAGAGCGGCTGAACCTTTTGATGGTGGATGACCGCATCCCCGCCGGCGCAAAACTGTATTAAGCATTTTTAAAAGCATACGGTTTATACTTATTGTATTTTATAAATAAAATATTCCGTTTCTTTGAATAAAAGCCCCGAAAAGGTGTTCCTTTTCGGGGCTTTTTCTGGTTTTAGGCTTTTGGTAAAAAACGCTAAGCGCGCCTGCCATGGCTTTGGTTTCAAACCGGCACTTCGGCTTTTTGGTATGGGCAAAGCAAAAAGCTCGTAGAATACAAAATCGGTTTTCCCCTTTTTGTTTGGCACAAAAGCCGGTTTAGGCTGCTTGAAAGCAAAAGGTAAAGGAATATAATTGATATATCAATTATTGATATATCAATTTAAGGAATGGAGGGAAATGCTAAAATGGAAAGAACCTTTCACATGCTGCTTTACCGGGCCTTTCATGCCCAGCGCAACTACCTGCGCCCGTGCTTTGGGCGCATTGGGCTGGGGGCCGGCCAACCCAAGCTTTTAATTTATCTGCAGCAGCATGGCCCGTGCCGCCAAAAGCTGCTGGCAGAATATTTTGAAATTGACCCGGCGGCAGTTTCCCGCATGGTGGATTCTTTGCAGAAAGGCCAGTTTGTGCGCCGCCAGCAGGACACCGCGAGCCGCCGCAGCGACCTTGTGGAGCTAACCGAAAAAGGGCAGCAGGCGGTGGCTGACTGGAAAAGTTTCTGTGCCCAGGAGGAAGCGCTGATGCTGAAGGGGTTTACTCAGCAGGAGCGCGCGCAGTTTGCCGATTATCTTGTACGGGCGTACCAAAACCTTAGGGAATATAAGGGGGCAGACGAATGCGGGAACTGAAAAAACTGCTGGGCTACCTGGGGCCTTACCGCAAAGACCTGCTGATTGGCAGCTTGCTGGTGTTGGTGGAAACCTGTTTTGAGCTGGTTATTCCGGTTTTAATGGCAGACCTGATTGATGTGGGGGTGGCCCGGCGGGATGTGGTCTATATTTTATATAAGGGCGCACAGATGGGTATTTGTGCGCTTTTGGCGTTGGCAACCGGGCTGATGTATGCAAGGTTTGCGGCCAGGGCTTCCTATGGCTGGGGCGCACAGGTGCGCCGGGCACAGTTTGCACAGGTCCAGCGCTATTCCTTTGCCAACCTGGACCATTTTGAGACATCATCGCTGGTTACCCGCATGACCACCGATGTAACGGTATTGCAGAATGCCATTAACGGGGGACTGCGCCCCTTGATGCGCAGCCCCATTATGCTGGTTATGGGAATAGGGCTTTCCTTTTGGATGAGCCCGCGCCTTGCTTTAATTTTTTTGGTATGCGCGCCCATTTTGGGGGTTATTCTGTTTTTCATTGTGCGCCGCGTTGCCCCCATGTACGGTAAGCTGCAGGCGGCAGTGGACCGGCTGAACCATGTAGTGCAGGAGGACCTTGCGGCGATTCGCGCAGTGAAGGCTTTTGTGCCGGAAGATTATGAACAGGCCCAGTTTGACCAGGTGAACAGCCGCCTGGCCGATACCTCGCGTGAAACCTTCCACTATGCGGTGCTGAACCTGCCTTCCCTGCAGGTTGTGATGTATACTTCTGTGGTGCTTATTTTGTGGTTTGGCGGCAATATGATTGCGCAGGATCAGCTGCAGGTGGGGGATTTAACGGGGTTTCTCAGCTATGTGTTTCAGGGTATGAACTCTTTGATGATGCTTTCCAATGTGTTTTTGCTGCTGACCAGGTCGCTGGCAAGCGCACATCGAATTGCACAGGTATTGGAGGAAGAACCGCAGATCAACTCGCCCGAACATGCCGTTTACCAGGTAGCCGACGGCAGTGTGGAATTTCAAAATGTCAGCTTTAAATACCACAAGGACGCGCAGCAATCTGCGCTGTCGCAAGTGAACTGGAAGATCGAAGCTGGGCAGACCGTGGGAATTTTGGGCGGCACCGGCTCGGCCAAAAGTACGCTGGTTCAGTTAATTCCGCGTTTGTACGACGCAAGCGAAGGGGCTGTTCTGGTGGGTGGAAAAAATGTGCGGCAGTATGACCTGCATGCTTTGCGGGATGCAGTGAGTATTGTGCTGCAGAATAACCTGCTTTTTTCCGGCACCGTGCGCGAAAATCTGCGCTGGGGCGACGCCAGTGCATCGGACGGGGAATTGTGGCAGGCTTTGGAAGCTGCCTGTGCAGATGAATTTGTACATAAAATGCCCAACGGGCTGGATACCGACCTGGGACAGGGAGGGGGGAATCTGTCCGGAGGACAAAAACAGCGGCTGTGTATTGCCCGCGCGCTGCTGAAGCACCCTAAGGTGTTGATCTTTGACGATTCCACCAGCGCTGTCGATACCGCCACCGAACAGAAAATTCGCCGCAACCTGGCATCGTACCGTAACATTACCAAAATTATGATCGCGCAGCGCATCAGCTCGGTGATGGATACCGACCAGATTGCTGTTTTGGAAGACGGGCGGATTCATGCAGTGGGCACCCATCGCCAGCTTTTGGCCGAAGATGCCATCTACCAGGAGATTTATGCTTCACAGATGAAGGGATGGGTATTGCATGGCACGGCCGCTTAGTGGAAAAAAGCCCAAGCGGCTGGGATATACCCTGCGCACCTTTTTGTCTTATCTGGGGCGGCACAAGTTTTTGCTGCTGGCAGTGGCAGTGTTGGTGTTTGTCAGTGCAGGGGCAAATTTGCTGGGTACTTACATGATAAGACCGGTGGTGAACGGGCTGGTTTCGGGCAATGCCGAAACCTTGCCGGGCAAGGTAGCCCTGACGGCGGGCATTTATATTGTGGGGGTGCTATGCTCGTTTGGGTATACCCAAACAATGGTACAGGCAGCCCAAAAGGTGCTGGTGGATATTCGCAGGGATCTGTTTTGTTACCTGCAAACTTTGCCGCTGCGCTTTTTTGACAACCACCGCCAAGGCGATGTAATGAGCTATTTTACCAATGATGTGGATACCATTGCCGATGCGCTTAACAACAGCTTTGCCATGGCGATCCAAAGCTTTATTCAAATGACCGGGACGCTGGTTTTGCTGTTTGTGCTGAACTGGCGGCTTTCGCTGGTGGTAGTGGTTTGCTATGGGGTCATGTTCTGGTATATTCGGTACAGCGGCCGGCGCAGCAAAATGTATTACCAAAAGCAGCAGGCCAGCCTGGGCAGCCTGGACGGTCTGATCCAGGAGATGGTAAACGGCCAGAAGGTTGTGCAGGTGTTTAACCATGAACAGGCCAGCCTTGCGGCGTTTGATGAAAAGAACGAGGCGCTGCGCAAAGCGGGCACCGGCGCCCAGAGCTATGCCTCCACCATGATACCGGCAGTGGTCAGCATTTCCTATATCAACTATGCCATTGTTTCGGTATTGGGCGGAATTATGGCCTTAACCGGTATGACCGACCCAGGAAGCCTGGCCAGCTACCTGGTTTTTGTGCGCCAGGCAGCGGCGCCCATTAACCAGTTTACCCAGCAAAGCAACTTTTTGCTGGCAGCGCTGGCCGGTGCCGAGCGGGTGTTTGAGGTAATGGATCAGCCCCCGGAGCCGGACGAGGGAACGGTTTGTCTGGTGCGTGTGCCTGCAGGACAAAGCCGGGGCACCGACAACCCCCAATGGGTTTGGCAAAAGCCAAATGGCGAACAGATTCCCCTGCATGGTGAGGTACGGCTTGACGGGGTGCAGTTTAGCTATGACCTAAAAACCCCTGTTTTGCAGGGCATTAGCCTGTATGCGCACAAGGGGCAGAAAATTGCATTTGTAGGGTCTACCGGTACAGGTAAAACCACCATTACTAATCTAATCAACCGGTTTTATGATGTGCAGGACGGACAGATTTTGTATGACGGACTGGATGTGCGCCAGATTCGAAAAAGTGATCTGCGCCGCAGTTTGGGAATGGTACTGCAGGATACCCATTTGTTTACTGGAACGATTGCTGATAATATTCGGTTTGGCAGGCTTAACGCCACCGATGAGCAGGTGCGCCGGGCCGCCTGCATTGCAAATGCCGACTCGTTTATTCGGCGTTTGCCAAAAGGCTACCAAACCATGGTAAGCACGGATGGTGCAAACCTTTCCCAGGGGCAACGGCAGCTTTTGGCCATTGCCCGCGCGGCTGTGGCCGACCCGCCGGTACTGATTTTGGACGAGGCCACCAGCTCGATTGATACCCGCACAGAAGCATTGATTGAGAAGGGGATGGATCAGCTGATGGAAGGACACACTGTTTTTGTAATAGCGCATCGCCTTTCCACAGTTCGCAATGCCGACGCCATTATGGTGCTGGAACACGGCAAAATTGTGGAACGAGGCAATCACCAGCAGCTGCTGGAGCAAAAAGGGCTGTATTGCCAGCTGTACCAGGGAATGTTCGAGCTTTCCTGATAAAAGCTTCATAAAAAAATGGACAGCAGCTGCTGTCCGTTTTTTATTTGCAAAAATAGCCATAAAATTGTTTTGGCTGCAGGTACAGCATGTGCACTTTACAAAACCGCAGGCACAAAAAAGAAAAACTGCAAAAGATTACACATCTTGGCTGGGGTTTTGCTGCTGGCGCTCTTTTTGGTTTTTACGATAGGCCATGTAGCTTTCCAAAATAACCACAGCAGCTACAGCATCCAGCACCTGTTTGCGTTTTTTGCCATAGGTTCCATTGGCCGAAAGAATATTTGCTGCCGATATCGTGGTGGATCGCTCATCCCAAAGCTCGACCGGAATTGGCACAATGCCGCGCAGGGTGGCCGCCAGTTTTTCCGCTTTTTCCGCACGGGCCCCGCGGCTGCCGTCCATATTTAAAGGCAGGCCGATAACAATCATCTGGGCGTCATATTCCCGGCTGGCATAAACAATTTTTTCTGCAACCTTGGCAAAACTTTTCTCTGTAATAATTCCAAGAGGAGATGCTAAAAATTCGGTGCGGTCGCACATGGCAAGGCCAGTGCGGGTATCGCCGTAATCTACAGCTAAAATTTTCATGGTAAAGAAAAATCCTTTCCGTTTCGGTTGTGCGCAGCTGCGCAGATAGGTTATTTTTCAGTATACCAGACCCCGGGCGGCCTGTAAATGCCAAAGGTTTTTTTGCAACAATATCCGGGCGGTTGGCACAAAAGTTCGCAACGGCATACACTGGCACAAAGGAGGATGATACCCATGCAAAACCTTTGGCGCAAAATGCGGTTAGCCGGCAGATAGCGGCCGTGGTAACCATTCTTTTGGTGTCGCTTACAGGCTGTGGCAGCTGCATTCCGGTTATGCTTTGCCCGCAGCCAACGGCTGCACCCACTATAACCCCCACCCCCACAGCTACACCTGTGCCGACGCCGACTGTTACTCCCACGCCCACTCCTACACCTACAGCCACACCTGTGCCAATACCGACGGTTACCCCTACCTCCACAGCTACGGCCACGCCTGTACCGACGCCGACCGTTACCCCTACGCCCACACCTACCCCTTCACTTACGCCTGAGTTACTTCAGGAAAGTTGTTCGGATATAAGCACAGGGAAATAAATACCACAGATTACCATTTCATAGAAAAGCAAATAAAACGCCCAAAATAAATATGTAATAAACTTTGGGGGTATCCGCTGAAACTTTCCATAAAAGGGAAAAACAGCGTAAAAAGTTTTTTCTTTTGGGGGATATTTTGGAACAATAAAGGTGTAGAGTAAAACAAAGAGTCTATTCTTTCCAACATGGGTTTACCCCTTTGTGTGGAGAACAGCAAAAAACGCTTTGCCTTTTTCGGGCAAAGCGTTTTTCATGTTGGCTAAGGCCATTTGAAAGGCGTCAGGCTGTGTTAAACCAAGCTGCATCCGCTGCAGCCACACGCTTTTTGGGCACAATCTGCCTGGCGCAGCAGGTCGCAAAACTCTTGCGGGGTATAAGCGCTTACCGGCGCAGGGCGACCATTTAAATAGATGGTTGGCACCGAACTGACATGCAGAACTGTTCGGGAATATTCATCCTGTTGGTTCAGGGGCTCACGAAATCGCCCTTCGGCCAGGTCCTGGCAAAAACGGTCGGGATCCAAGCCAACTTCCTGTGCCAGGTCTTTTAATACGGAAAGTTCGCCAATATCCTGCTCCTGTAAAAAATAGGCATTAAAAATGCGGTCAAAATACGCGCTTCCCTTGCCCATGTTGCAGGCGTGATACCAGCCTTCCAGCGCCAGGCGAGAATAGGGGCGGGGAATAATATGAGGGGGGATTTTGGCTGCAAGCCCCATCTGCCGGCAGGGCTCGGCCAGTTTTTGGTAGTGGGCGCGGCGCGCAGGGTCCGAATAAGTATCCACGCGGGGCTTAGGCTCCATCGTCAGTTGGTAGGGCAAGTATTGTATGGAAGGGGCAATTTTAAGCTGCGAAACGGCTTGTTCCAGTGCCTGCTTGGCCACAAAACAAAATGGGCATACAAAATCAAACACAAATAAAATTTCCATAAAAACCTCACTTTTCCCAACCATAAACCGCCGGCAAACACCTGACAGATACCTGCTGGGTAGTTTTATATTTATTTTTTTAGTATACCATCCATAAGGGCTAAGGCGCAACCGCGCGCAATCGGTCTTTTCATTCTAACATTTTGTTAATGGTGTAAAACTCTACCATAATCACAAAAACAATATAAGGTGTTTTCACAAGCACGAATGCCCGAACGCCATCTATCTGATGGTGCAAGGCGTATATTTTCAATAGTATGTTTCCAATAAAACACGAAACTTTCTAAAATCAGCCAACGCACAACTTTCATGTGCAGCTTTTTGTGTGAATTCGTTTGCTTCCATTTTTTCGTATGTTATACTTTTTTAAAACAGCACGCCGGGCTGAAATTTAGGGGGCGCCTTTTATGAAGGAACAGTTAAAGGGGATTGCATGCATTCTTTTTGGAATCTTGCTTTGTTGTGCAGTGGAAGGAATCAATAGCATCGTTCTCCATAGCTTTAGTGATGTTCCATTTTCTTTTTTGGGACTACTGATTGGTTGCGCGAGGCTTTTCTTTGTTTTTGGAAAAACACAGGATAAGTAAAATTTAATGGGTCATACTACAAGTATAATCCGATACTTTCACAGAAAGGGCAGCCTAGCAATCGGCCGCCCTTTTTCTATGCCTGCGGGCGGAAAAAACTATTTATAGTGACAAGAGCAAAAGCTGTTTGACAAGAATTTCCTGCCGTAAGGTCAGGAAAGGCAGAAGAAAAATCCGTCAGTTTGAAAACGGTAAGAACACGAAATAGGATCCGCCTCAATATCAAGCTTCCATATACAGCCGCAGACCGGTATGGAAAAACGGCTGATTTTGTAAGGTGTTTTGGAAAGCGGGTTAACCAAATAAGCCTTAACTAATACACATCTTAATCAGGATCCAAGAATAAGGATTTTGCAGTTTAAAGGGCTGTGGGGCTGTTATTATTTTGGTGAAATCCGCACAAGAAGCGCTAGCGGGGCTTTTGCAGTAAGCCGGCTCATGTTATACTGTAAAAAATGGCAAATGGCCGTACCTTTTGGGAAAGAGGGGAACATATGGAAAATAATACAAAGGTTATTGCACTTTTAATTGACGCAGAAAATGTGTCACCCAAATATATCAGCAGTATTGTAAAAGAGGTTGCTATTTATGGCACCCCTGCCTACAAACGCATTTATGGAGACTGGACCAGCCAGGAGATGAGCGCCTGGAAGAAGGTGCTTTTGGAGTGGAATTTAACCCCCATCCAGCAGTTTTCCTATACCCAGGGCAAAAATGCTTCAGATTCGGCCATGATCATCGACGCGATGGATATTTTGTATGCAGGACATGTAGATGGTTTTTGCATTGTCTCGTCGGATTCGGACTTTACAAAGCTGGCAGCCCGACTGCGGGAGAGCCGAATGCTGGTGATTGGTATGGGCGAAACCAAAACACCGATGGCTTTTAAGGCGGCCTGCGATACCTTTAAATACTTAGAAGTACTGATGAACAGCAAGGAGCCTTCCGAGCTGCGCAAGGGGGAAGATGGCGAAGGGGGTGCATTGCCGCAGGATAAACCCGACAAGCCTTCTAAAAAGGCGGAAAAGGCGGCCCGCCCGAGCGAAAAACAAGAAAAAAGCGGCAAGAAGGCTGAGCGGGCAGAAAAACAGGAAAAAGCCGCAGGCAAGCAGGAAAATGAACCTTTTGTGGCGCAGATTATGTCGGAGGAGGAACTGGCAGGGGCTATTGTACCGCTTTCGGACATTGTGGCGTCTATTCACAATATTATCGACTACGATTCCGACGAGGATGGATGGATGCTGCTTTCCCAGGTGGGAATAACCCTCTCCCGCCTGTACCCGGAATTTGACAGCCGCAACTATGGATATTCACGCTTACATAAGCTGATTGAGGCAACCGGTCAGTTTGAAACCAAGTATGAGAAGCTGCCAGGCGGCAGAATTTTAATGATTCGGGCACTGAGCTAAGGCGGTGGACGACAGCAAGGAGAAATATATGAAAAAAACAAGCAAATTGTTGGCGCTGGCGCTGGGACCGCTGACTATTGCCTCGCTGCTTTTGCCGGCTGTGCTGGGAAACGGCCCGGTCAGTATACTGGTTTTGCTTTGGGGCATTCAGCCCATCTGCAGCTTTTTGGCAGGGCTTTGGCTGGGCCGCAAAGCAGGCGTTGTGTGGAGCTGTGCCGTTGGGGCTTTACTGGTGTCCTTCTTGGGGGTTGTAATCTATTATAATGGTTCGCCCTTTATCTGCAGCGTGGTAAATGCCGGGGTTATGCTTGCCGGCTGTATTGTAGCCAGTGGTCTGTGGCCTCAGCCTGGGCAGGCAGAGCCCGACGAGGACGAACTGGCTGCACAGGAAGAGAGCGCACCAGGTGAGAACACCTGAATGAAACCGGAATACGGCTTTTAGAAAGATAGGAAAACTGCGCGGGAATTCCCGTGCAGTTTTTTAGCAAGACCAGGCGAATGGTTCTCAACCGATATGGGTATAACATATATTCCCACAAACGGGAGTGACAATGTAGATAAAACACAGCACAAAGCATATAAAACGGACTGCAAAAAAGTTTTTTAAGAAAATGAAGGTTATGATTACCGTTACAGTATTAATGAGTATAGGCTTTGCACTTATGCATCCGGCTTTGGCTGGGCGTATGGTGCTGGCAGTGGTTTGGGGTTTTCACCTGCATTATTTTGCTTTTTTGGTAAAAACCCAAAAAACGGTGTAGGCTCTCGATAAAAGAAAGAATCCTTTCTGCCGTTTGAGACTGTTTTTCTAAGCAGCATTTTGACAAAAACACCGGGCATTTATAGGGTGTAAAGCTTTGCAGGGGCTTTTTGGAGCAATAAAAAACACCCCTCAGGGCCTTGTGCCCTTTGGGGGTGTTTTCGGCAGCATCGGTAAAGCCATGCAGTGCATTAAAGCTGTTTTTTGCGCAGGGGTGTCTGGTTTCCCTGTTCGTCCACCAGCCGCACATTTTCCAGCTGCAGCTGCACATTTCTGCGTACAGCAGCCAAGTATTTTTTGCGCAGTTCATCCCGCTCTGCTTGCTCGGCAGCGGTCAGACCTTCTTGCTTTGCCTTGTGGGTCAGCTGATTGATCCGTTCCACCAATGGGTCCATATGTTCCTCCTTTTGGGCAGATTACGCAAAGCTTCTGGCGCAATCTATCACGGTTTCATTTGCATAGCCAGTATACCACAGCAAGGCTATAAAAAACAATCAGCCGGCCAGGATATGGAAGCTTTTGAGCAGTTTGGTGACAATTTTGCGAAAATTGTCGCATATCTTAAGCCCAGCAGCGTATACTACAATAGAGGCGGATAGTACCGCCCATTTATAAAAGGAGGGTGATCCGGATGAATGTAACAGAAAGAAAAATGTTAGAGCAAACTGAGCCGATCCCCCGTGATCAGTGGCTTGACTGTGCGGATTATATGGATTGACCGTATCCGCAACTTGTTTTGAGGAAAATACCCCGCGGTAATATTGGGTTAGAAGTCAGAAAAAGGTCCCGCAGGCTAAAAGCCCTGCGGGACCTTTTTGATGGAAAACAAACAGGGAAATCCCAAAGCTGCCACAGCGAAAAAGCTTCGCTTTTTAAAATACCGGCAAAAGCGGGGATAGCAAAGCGCTGTTATCTTTAAAACAGGCAAATGGTATATTGAGCCAAGTTTTTGGAGCTTTATTGGCCGCGGTAAAAGTTTTTTAAAATATACAGCGCTCTGCCCTGCTTTCAGCTGCCAGAAAAGGTCACAACCGTTTTGGCTTTCAGCAAAGCAGCGTCCTCCTGCCGATGAGTTACCACCAGCAAAGTTTTAGAAAAACCCAATTCGCTTATTTTTTGGGCGCACAATCTCCGGCTTTCTTCATCCAATCCGCGAAATGGCTCATCCAGCAAATACAAATCGGCCGGGTAAAGCAGAGCGCGCAGCAGGGAAACACGTCTTGCCTGTCCGCCGGAAAGTTGGCAGGCGGGGGTGTTTGCAGCAATTGCATCTAGCCCTATCTTTTCCAGCTGGCGTACGGCCTGCGCACGGCCCTGGCACAATACCATATCCAGATTTGCTGCAGCGGACAGGCATGGGCAAAGGCGGTCCTCCTGAAAAGCCATTGAAACTGCAAGTCCGTCCAATCCATTTATTTGGCCGGCATCCGGCTGTTCCAGTTTGGCCAAAATGCGCAGCAGGGTTGTTTTGCCGCAGCCGGAAGGGCCCATCAACACACTCAGCTCGCCCATAGGCAGCCGGGCGGAAAAGCCGGACAGAACCTGCCGGTCCCCCAACCGTTTATACAGCCCGGAAATAGAAAGCTCGCTCATCGGCAAAGCCTCCTTTCCAGAATCAAAAGTGCCTTTTTTAGCAGTTTTTCAAAACCGGCCGAAAGCAGTACAATAAAAACGGTCCAGGCAAACAGCTCTCCGGTTTGCAGGTAAAGCTTTGCCTGGTAAAGGAGTTCGCCAATGGTGCCGCCCGGTAGCCCAATCACCTCGGCAGCTACCCCGCTTTTCCAGGCAAGGCCTATGGCATTTTCACAGCCGCTCAATAGCCATGGCATCAGTTGGGGCAAGGTTAAATACCGCAGCCGGCGAAAACCTTTTACCCGGAATAGGTCACCCATCTCCGCAAGCTTCGGGTCCATTGAGTCCAGCCCTTGCAGCAGTTGGGTATAGCTCACCGGAAGCACCATCAAAAACGAGATGGCGACCGAAAGGTTTCGGCTGGGCACCCACAAAAGGACCAGAATAATGAAGCTTGCCACCGGTACGGCCCGAATGGCGGTCATGGGCGGATCGGCCAGATGGCGAACCAGCTTCCAGCGGCTTCCGGCGGCAGCCATGGCTGCGCCGGCTGCAAACCCCAGGATAAAGCCCGTTAAAATGTGCAGCGCGGTATTAATGCCTGCCTGCCAGAAGGCTGCGGTAAAAGCAAGAGAAAAAAAGCTTTGTACAACCTTTACGGGGGTGGGAAAAAGCAATTGCTGGTTCAGCACCATGGCAAAAAGCTGCCAAATTACCAGCCAAACCATGCAGTACAGCAGCTTTTTTATGCGGTTGGGCTGATTATGCATTGGCATCATAATAGAAATCATCGCCGGGCAGACTGCCGCCTACCGAATCGGGTGCCTGTTCATACAGCACCTGCAGGTAGCCGGCTACATCCTGTTTCATCTGCTCGCCGTCAATATAGGTAATGTTGCAGGCGGGAATGGCCTTTTGTGCCACGGCGGCTTTTTCAATAATCCCAAAATCGGCCACCAGCTGGGCTGCCTGTTCGATATTCTCGTTTACATACTGGGTGCTGGCGGCATAGTCCTGCAAAAACAGGTCAAACGCGTCCGAGTTTGCCTCAATAAAGTCCCTCCGGGCAACCAGTACACCGGTAATAAGGCCGCTGTCACTGACCTTGTCCCATTCTTCGGTCATATCTAATGCTACCCGCACATTTTCCAATTGGGCACACAGTACCGTTACATAGGGCTGGGGCAGCATGGCAATAATTTCCTGGTCCCCAGCCTGCTGCATCAGCGCGGCAACCTCCGTGGCTTCGCTTTTAAACTCAATGGTTACATCCTGGTCCGGGTCCAACCCATTTTCGGTTAACAGATAGCGCAGTACATACTCCGGCGTGGTGCCCTTGCCGGTGGTATAGATGGTTTTTCCGGCAAGGTCCGCCATCGAATGTATGCTGTCCCCCGTATCAAGCAGGTATAGCACGCCCAGTGTGTTTACCGCCGCAACCTGGATTTGCCCTTCGGTGCGTGCATACAAGGTAGCGGCCAAATTGGCCGGAATAGCCGCCACATCCACCTCGCCACTGACCAGTTTGGGGACAATTTCATCGGCGGTTCCGTACATGGTTACCTGATAGTCATACCGGGACTGCCCTGCCTCAAAGTCCGAAGCAAGCTTTACCATGCCCATGGTGGTGGGGCCTTTCAGCCCTGCAATCTGAAAAACGGTGTCGGTGTCAGTTTGTTCCGTTGCACCAGAGTCCTGCTCAACCTCCGAAGCGGCCGAAGACGGGGCCAGCGAAGAATCCGGTACAGAACTGCTTTGTGCTGTGCAGCCCATCAACCCGGCTGCCATTGCTAAAGCCAGCAGGGCGGCAATCATTTTTTTCATATCCATTCCATCCTCTCAGCGGCAGATTTTGACTGCCGCTTGCGTTTTTTTTGCCCTTTTACTATACTAAAGAAACCAAAGAAAATATGTTGCCATGGCAACAAAAGGAGAATGGAATGGAACAGCTGGAGTGGCTTATAAACCTGCCACTGTTTTTGGGGGTAAGTCGGCAGGAACTGCCGCAGCTGCTCGGCTTTTTGCAGGCGGGCAGCCGGAACTACCAAGCCGGAGAGCTGATTTTATTGGCGGGTTTTGAGACCAAACAGATTTTCGTGGTATTGGAAGGGCAGATTGAGGCAGAACGGCCTAATTGGCGCGGAGATGCTTTGCCCATTACAAAAATGAAAAAAGGAGATGTTTTTGGCGATGTGCTGTCGGGCGGGCACACCCCTTCACCGGTAACGGTGCGCGCGCAAACCGATTGCAGGGTGTTGTTTTTTCAGCACCAGCGGCTTTTACAGAGCGGCGAAGGGCAGCCCGCCGCAGCCAGAACACTTTTGCAGAACCTTGTGCGTACGGTAAGCGAAAAATATTTTCAGCTGTCCTTTCGGGTGGACCTTTTGCTATGCCGTAGGCTGCGGGACAGGATTTGGATGTTTTTGTACCAGCAGGGCATTGGGGAAGGGCCGGTAAAGCTGCAGATGGACCGGCGCGCAATGGCCGGGTGGTTGGGCTGCGAGCGCAGTGCCCTTTCTAGGGAGCTGTCCCGTATGAAAAAGGAAGGGCTTATAAAGATACAGGGTGACTGTTTTGCTTTGGCAGAAGGCAGCTTAAAAAATGTGTCAAATGGGACATGGTAAATGCTTTTTGCAAATAAAATAAAAAAGGCCGGGGTCTTTGGACCCCGGCCTTTTTTTGCAGGGCAAAACACAAGAAGAAAAACTGCCTGCGCAATAAAAAATGACCGCCGGGAAAACCCGGCGGCCCAAAGAAAAAGAGGAAAAGGAGAAAAGTTATTATTTACTTGCTACGCTTTTAGTATAGCAGATTGTGGGAAGTTAGTTGTGAATAAACTATGAATTTTTGTAATCAAATTGTCATAAATCCGTGAAAAGTTTTCGTTGCTGGCCAGAAGTTATCTATTTATACCGCGCTGTTTGTGCGGATTATAGTTTGTCTGCCGCACCCGGCGGCCGGCGTCCCGGTGCCCGCCGGGGACGGGCAGTGGTGTTTGGCGGCGTGCTGCCGCGGTACCTTTATATAGAAAGTCGGCGTCCCGACGCTTTGCCGGAGATCCTTCCGGTCCGGTACCCTCTGTTGAGTACGGTTTTTAGTATACCGGCAGGGTGCAAACAAATTTTGAGAGAGTTTTGGCGAAACTGCAAAGAAAGGACTAAGCTTTCATGAAGAAGCTGTGCATTTTGGTACACAAACAATCTGTATTTTGTTCTGCACAATAGCAAAATGGCGTTTTAAAGCGATAAAAATCGCTTTTTGGCAAAACAGGCCGCTCTGACTGGTTTCGCCCATATCCGCACATACTACCGGCTAAAATGGCCACAAGGATGTACACCCGCTGACGCGGGCAAAAAAGGAGGCCGAATTACTATGACCCAAACCACCCGACAACTGCTGGCATATCTGCGGCAGTTCGGGAAGACAGCGCGCCCCTGGCTGACGGGCCTGGCAGCCGCCGTACTTACAGCAGCAGCTTCCGGTGCCCATATGTGGCAAATGCCTGCCCCGCTTGCGCCAGCACTCTGCGCAGCATGCCCCGAAGCTTTTGTTCTGTTTTGCACAGCAGGCGGGGTGGTTGGCAGCCTTGCCTTTTTGCCCTTGGCAGAAGGCACCAGGCAGGCAGTAGGATGTTTGGCAGCGTTGGGCTGCCGCATGCTGTTTGAACGCAAGCCGGGGGCAATGGCTGGCAGTGCGGCCGCGCTGGGACTTATTTTTACCCAAATATTCTGGCAATTGGAATTGGGCGGCAGCTTTCAGGACAGCTTTCAGGTTTTGGGACAAGCTGTTCTAGTGGTTGCACTTTCTGCTCTGGGGCAAATTCTTGCGCAGCCGTCGGCAAACCTGCCCCAGCAAGCGGGATTTTTTGCCGTGCTGGGATGGTGCTGGGCGGGGTTTGCACTGTTAACCAGCCCCAAGGGCCCGCTGGATTGGTCCTTTGCCTTGGCGGGCTGTGCGGTATGCTGCTTTGCGGCGGTACACAGCCCAACGCGGGCCCTGGCGCTTGCCATAGCCGCGGGGCTTGGCATAAGCGCAGGGCAAGGTGCCATGCGGGCCGAAATGGTTGCACTGGCCGGCGGCGCAGTGGGCGCGGCAGCTTTTCATGACAGCTCCCGCACGGGCTGTGTGGGGGCGTACTTGGCAGGCTGTTTGCTGGCGCTGCCGTTTACAGGCAGCTTTTCACAGGGGCTGCGGCTTTTGGCCGGCTGCACACTGGCTGCGGCGGTCTGCCTTTTGGCACCGCCCAAACTGCTGAAATTGTTGGGACCCGCTACACCGCCGGGGGCGCCAGGACAGATGGTCCGGCTTGGAAATACCCTGCAGGAGCTGGCACACACGGTGGAACGAGTATGTGATGCAATGCCCGCCAGCCAGAAAACGCTGGAAGGTGTGCTGTGCGAGGGGGTATGCAAAAATTGCCGTAAAAATTGCGATTGTTGGGTAGAGCATGGAAATGAGATGCTGGAACAGGTGGACAGGCTGGAACATGAGACCGGCGTTTTGCGGCCAGACGATCTGGCAACGCCGGTGGCGGCACGATGCATTCGCCCGGCAAACCTGTGCGCGGCGGTAAACAGTTACCGGGAAGGGCAGCTTGCGCGGCGCAGCGCGCAGGCGCGCACCGCTGCTTTGCGCAGTGCGGTGACCGAACAGCTTTTTGCCCTGGCAGATGCGCTGTGTGAACAGGTACACAGCGAGCGGTTGGGCCGTTTGCCTCGCTGCCGGGTGCGCTGTGCAGTGGCGGGGGCCGCAGCCAGGGGAATTTCGGCCGATATGGCGCGCGTGTTTACAGCGGCAAATGGGGAAAGCTGCCTGCTTTTGGCCGATGGAGCCGGAACCGGGGCCGCAGCCGCGGTGGACGGTGCGCTGGCAGCGGATATTGCACAGCGGCTGCTCCAGGCAGGATTTATGCCCCGGCAGGCGGCCAGGCTGGTAAATGTGGCGCTTGCTGTCACCGGGCAGGAAGGCTGCGCAACGCTGGATATTCTTTCCATTGACCCAACCACCATGCTGTGTCAGGTATACAAGGCGGGCGGGGCGCCTACCTATTTTGTGCGCAGCGGAAGGGTGGGGGCTTTACAAGACGATACTCTTCCATTGGGGGTGAGCGGACAGGTGCAGGCTGGGCTGACGAGGCTGCCGCTTTCCCGGGGAGATGTGGCAGTATTGGTGAGCGACGGCGTGCTGAGCAAGGGGGATGATTGGCTGCAGCTTTTTTTGGAAGATGCATCCTCGCTTTCCGCGCAGGAAATTGCACAGGGGATTTTAAAGGCCAGCACTCCCGGTTGTGGTGAACGAAAGGACGACCGAACGGTGTTGGTGGCCCGGCTGGAATAAGCGGTTTTCATTTTTTGGCAGCTGCAAACCGGCAAAGCGCCCCTTGACTTTTGCGCCTGCGCATTTATAATGAAAAAAGAAACGCCGGCGCGGTGCCGGCAAAGAGAGGCACGGAGCAAAAGTATGATTTATGTATGTGACCACTGCTCGTTTGTGTTCGAGCGGATGGGTGAGGTGACCGTCTGCCCGGTCTGTTCCAGTACTTACCTGCACCCGGCAACCCAGCCGGAACAGGAAGCGTACCGCAAGGGAAAAGAGCAAGAAAAAAAGGCCAGCGGAAAAGACCGCTGAATACTTGTTGAAATACAGGGGTAGGGGGACCGGCAAAACGGTCCCCCTGCGCTTTTTTGGCAGACCGGCTTTTTGAAAAAACAGGCGCGCACAAGCGCCGGCAAGGGGTATATCATGAAGTATCGGATCGGCATTGACCTGGGCGGAACCAATATTGCTGTGGGCCTTGTGGATGAGGCGTACCGCTTTTTGGCGAAAGAATCGGTAAAAACCGAAGCCTGGCAGGGGTTTGACCATGTTACCGACAATATGGCAAAGCTTTGCAAAAAATTGATGGATGGCACAGGACTTTGCCCGGCGCAGATTGACTGTATTGGGGTGGGAAGCCCCGGTGCGGCCGATAAGCGCACCGGCGAAATTGTGTTTGCCGGAAACCTGAACTGGTCCCATGTACCGCTTACCGACACCCTGGCCCGGAAAACCGGGATTGGCCGGGTGTTTTTGGGCAACGATGCAGACTGTGCCGCCCTGGGTGAGTTTGTAATGGGGGCGGGCCGGGACTTTGACTCGCTTGGAATGATTACCATTGGAACCGGGGTAGGCGGCGGCATTGTGCTGGAAAATAAACTGTTTGCCCCGGCAGGTACCGTTGCGCCGGAATTAGGGCATACGACCTTAATTTATAAGGGCGAAAGCTGTACCTGCGGCCGGAAAGGCTGTCTGGAAGCATATGCCAGCTTTACGGCTTTAATTCGGGATGCAAACCGGGCGGCAGATGCGCACCCGGAAAGTGCATTGGCCCTTCTGCGGGCTAAAGGAGAAAAGCTGAATGGAAAGAATATTTTCCAGGCGGCAAAACAGGACGACCCAATTGCCAGCCAGCTAGTGGCCTGCTTTTTGGATTATATTGCACAGGGCGCTACCAATATTGCCATTGCCTTTGGTGTGCCGCTTATCGTGATCGGTGGCGGTATTTCGAAAGAGGGCGATTATGTGGCCGGGCAGATCGAAGATATTGTGAAAAAAGAAATGTTTGGCGGGCCGCAGTATGCGCCAAAGATCCGAATGGCAACTTTGGGCAACGATGCGGGAATTTTAGGTGCAGCGGCACTGGCGGATTACCAGTAAGAGAAGCTTTTTTACTTTTATATCCAGATATGTGTGGAGGGCTGGGCATGTTCCCGGCCTTCTTTTTTTGAAAAAAATGCAGATACTTGCACAAAAAAGAGATAAAAACAAAGACAAAAATATGAATATTGTGCAAAATATTCTTGTAGTGGTGGGAAGAATATGGTATTTTAAAGACATAAAATATTTTTTGTGCCAGCCAAAGGAGGACAGTATGAAGCATTTGAAAAGAAGCCAGGTGGCAAGTTCCAACTACCACTATATCAAGTACAGTTTGCCTTATTTTTTGGAATCGATGGTACGGCTGGACCAGCACCTGATTGAGTTTTACGCGGCAAGCCCTCACCTGAGCATTGAGGATGCCACCTATGCCCAGGTGGAAAGCCTGAAAAAACAGCTGGATGAGCGGTCCATCCAGGTTTGCTGCCTCACACAGGAGCAATGTGTTTACCCCATCAATATTGCTTGCGAAGATGACGCTATTCGGGAGCGCAGTATTCACACCTTCTTTAAAACCATTGAATTTGCACATCAATTGCAAGCGCCCTATGTGCAGATCTTGTGCGGAAGAGGCTATTTTGACAACAGTCAGGAATCTGCCTGGCAGCGCAGCTTGGAATCCATGGCGCGGATTGTGGATAAAGCCGAGCGGTATGGCGTGACGCTGGTGATCGAGGCGGCCAGTGTGAATACCACCAATGTGGTCTATGATACCCCGCGCATCCGCCGAATGCTGGATACCTTCCAAAGTAAACATTTAAAAGCCATGCTGGACACCTGTGCAGTAGCCATGGCCGGGGAGGACTTTCGGGAGGATTTAAAAATTTTAGGGAAAGATATGGTCCATCTGCATTTTGCAGATGGTACTCCCGCCGGCCACTTTATTCCGGGGGAAGGCAATTTACCCCTGGCAGATTATCTGCAGGCGCTGGATGAGGCGGAATATGATGGCGCTATCCCGTTTGAAATTTATAACCGCAAATATGACTTTGAACCGGAACAGACGATGAAAAAATGTCTGGACTTTATCTACGGCCAGATTTTGGATTGACTAGTGAGAAAAAAGCCCCCATGCGCCAAAAGCTCTGTGCATGGGGGCTTTTTGTATGGAAAAGCAAAGGTCAGTTTTTTTTCTGCGGCTCAAAATGTGCCTCACTCTTGCCGCAGGCGACGGCATCGCAGCAAGGCGCTTCCTCCCATAAATAACCTTTTTGGGCCAACGCCTGGCGGCAGCGTTCCAGTGCGTCCGGATTGGGATAGGTCAGGGTGTGAAGATGGACATCGCCGGTCAGCTGACACAGCGGAGCCGCCTGGTGGCGGCAAAGGGCCTGCCAGAACAGGTCCGCTTCATACCGGCTTGCAATGGCAAGGTTGCCGGTAAGCTGACCATAAACAGGGTGTTCCACCACAACATCCACTACTGTGCAGCCGGTATCCACAATGGTATACAGTTCGTCCAATAAATCCTGCCGGCTATGGCGGCAGGCAATGGTGCAGGTGTGTGCAGCGGGCTTTTCCAAAACCAAATATCCCCGCGGCGTTGCGGTAATCGGAAACCCTGACGCTCGCAGTAGGGCAATATCGCCCACAATAATCTGGCGGCTGACTTCAAACTGCCTGGCCAGTGCACTGGCCGAAACCGGTACGCTGGCGGAAAGAAGCTGCTGGCGGATCTGACTGCGGCGTTCTTTGGCGTTCATGCAAAAAGGTCTCCTTCCCTGAAGATGTGGTGCAATGGCCGAAAGCTTGGCCCAAAGCGTATATTTATAGCCAATTCGTTTCAAACCCAAACGGGCAGACGGACAGTTATGGTAAAATACCCACAAAGTCCTGCCGCCTTACTTTGCGGAAAATAAAAAGGGTATAATGGCCGCTTTTGGGCCATTATACCACAGAAAGTACGGAAAGAAAACGGCAAAGGAAAGCTTTCCCCTTGCGGGCGACTGTACAAAAGAGGTATGATAAAAGCGCAAAATAAGAAGGGGGAGAAGGGCTATGGCAAATGGTCCGGTGGTATTTTACCATATGGAGGAAAAAGAAAAACAGGAGCAATTGCAGGCTTTTTGCAGCCGGCATAAGCTTTCGCAAAAGCAGATTACCCGAAAAGATGCCGACCGGACACTGGGGGCCCTTTTGGGAATGGATGCGCTGAAAAGCGAACTTCGTGCCCCGGTTTTATGGCAAATGCCGGAACTTTTGCTGCTGGCAGGGTTTTCTGACCCGCAGCTGGATCGCTTTTTGCAGGCCTGGCGGGATGAGGGACTCTTGCCAGTAGCACTGAAAGCAACCGTTACTCCGTCCAATGTTGGCTGGACGGTTTACCAGCTGGCCAATTGCCTTGTGCAGGAGCATCGGGAGATGACCGGGAGAGGATAAACGCTCAGGTAATCTCGAAAGGCCAGTTTTGAATTCCGCCAAAAACTGCCAGGCGGCGGTAGCCGTCCAGTGCCAATAAGCGTGCGCCCTGCATGGCGCGCCTGCCGGACAAACAGTACAGCAGAATGCGCTGGTTTCGGTCTGGGAAAAGGCGCTGTGCATCTTTTTCCAGCCGGTAAAGCGGCAGGCACACGGCACTTGGAATATGCCCGTCGGCGTATTCTGTTTCATCCCGCAGATCCAGTACCACTACCTGGGGATCTGCCATCTCTTTATGGGCCTGTTCGGGGGTAATAATCTCAAAAAATGGTTCTGCCATGAAAAACGCCTCCTTTAAAAATGCGCACCACGCGCTTAGCTTATAGTATGCCGGGAAAAAACAGCTGTTTTTTTTGCAGTTTTACGAACATTTTATTTGGTATGGCAGGCACTTTTTTGCTTTTTTTGATAAAATGACAGAATGTGGGCCAGCAAATAGAGAGCTTGCCCAAAAAGGAGGAAAAGGTATGCCGGCAGCATATGCACATTACCGGTTCGGCTGTCAGGTGCAGGAAAGGCTCACCCAACGCCAGTGCCGGCGGATTGTACACGAGCGGCAGCTGTTTGATTTTGGAGTACACGGGCCGGATCTTTTGTTCTATTACCGCCCGCTTTCCCAAAACATGGTCAACCAGATGGGCCAAACCTGCCACAGCATGACCGGCCGTCAATTTTTTGACCATGCAGCGGAAATATTTGGCCGTCACCCGCAAAAGGCTGCCGCCCGCAGCTACCTGTATGGCGCAGTTTGTCACTTTGCACTGGACCGACAGTGCCATCCTTATGTAGCCGAAAAGGAAGCGCAGGGACAGGTATCCCACCTGGCAATTGAAGCGTCCTTCGACCGGTTTTTAATGGAACAGGACGGGTTGGATCCGCTGCGTACCCGGTTAACCGCCCATCTGTACCCGGGCCGGCGCTGTGCCGGGGTTATTGCGCCCTTTTTTGCACCGGTAACAGCCAGCCAGCTGGAAAAGGCGCAGCGTTCCATGGTAAGAACCCTGAATCTGCTTTGTCCTCCACCGGGGCCGGCCCGCTTTTTGCTGGAAAGCGGTATTCACGCAATAGGAAAGGGCCAGCTTGCGGATCTTTTGATTCCGCAAAAGCCAAACTCAGCTTGTGCAGACAGTGATCAGTACCTTTTGCAATTGTATGAAGGAGCCATCGATTTGGCAGTCACCCTTTTGCACCAATTGGACCAAAAGTTGGATGAAGGCGCTGTACTGGGCAGCGGGTTTGATCACACTTTTGAGGAGATTTGAGCCGGATAAGGATAAGCGGCAGTTGTTTTAAGATTTGTGTGAGGAGAGAGGTTTTTGTTCATGGGAGGATTTCGACTGACCAAAAAAGAGCGCAATTGGGTGCTGTATGATGTGGGCAATTCCGCTTTTACCATGCTGGTGTCCACCTTGTTTCCCATCTATTTCAATGCGCTGGCAACAGCCGATGGCATTTCTGATATTACTTATCTGGCCTATTGGGGATATGCAAGCTCTATTGCCACATTATGTACTGCTATTATAGGGCCGGTGTTTGGGACATTGGCCGACTGCAAAGGCTACAAAAAACCCATTTTTGTAGTGGCTGTGACGATTGGCGTTTTAAGCTGTGCTGCGCTGGGGCTTGCCGGCGGCTGGCTGGCCTTTTTGGGGCTTTTTTTGGTGGCAAAGGTCAGCTATTCGTCCAGTTTGGTTTTTTACGACGCCATGCTGCCTGAAATTACAACGGCGCAGCGGATGGATCAGGTGTCTTCACAGGGGTATGCCTTTGGCTATATTGGTTCGTGTATTCCGTTTGTGGCGTGCCTGGCCCTGGTTTTGGGAGCGGGCAGTTTGGGAATGAGCCAGGTAACGGCTATGGGACTGGCTTTTCTTTTAACTGCGGTTTGGTGGCTGGCCATGACGGTACCTTTGCTGCGCTGCTATCGCCAGGAGCGATATGTGGAAAGCCACGGCAATCCGTTCAAGGAAAGTTTTGGTCAGCTTGCCCAAACCCTGCGCAGCATTCGTTCACAAAAACACATTTTTTTGTTTTTGCTTGCCTTCTTTTTCTTTATTGATGGGGTTTATACCGTAATTGATATGGCAGTGGCTTATGGCACAGCAGTGGGACTGGATACGACCGGCCTTCTTTTGGCACTGTTGCTAACCCAGCTGGTGGCATTTCCCTGCGCCATTGTGTTTGGTCGTCTGGCTGTAAAATATGACACCGGACGGCTGATTAAAATTTGCATTTTGGCCTATACCGGTATTGCGTTGTTCGCGGTATTTTTGACCAGCCAGTGGCAGTTTTGGGTATTGGCGGTATGGGTCGGTATGTTCCAGGGCGGCGTACAGGCGCTTTCCCGCTCTTACTTTGGCAAAATTATTCCCCCGGAACATGCAGGAGAGTATTTTGGTCTGTTTGATATCTGCGGCAAAGGCGCGGCTTTCATGGGCACCACATTGGTCAGCGTGGCCAGCCAGCTTAGCGGCAGCCAAAGCGTAGGGGTCAGTATGCTGGTAGTTGTTTTTTTGGTGGGCCTTGTATTGTTTATCCGGGCAGATGCAGCCTGCCGCCAGGCAAACCAATGTGAAGTAGGCTGAACCTACGATGCTATTTTGAATATTTGGAAAAGCTGGTGATTGCCGGGCGGTTTTAAAAGCCGCCCGGTTTTTTTATAAACATGATAGGGGCGGATGAACCTGCAAACCTGCAAATTTATCTATTTTATACAAAATGAAATGTTTTTTTTCTACATAGTATCAACAGGTAGATTTGCACCACAAAATGAGGCGAAAAATTTCTCTCAAATAAGAAATTTTGAGAAAAATTTGGCAAAGTGCAAAAATAAAAGGCAATTTGTATGTATTGTTGCTATAAAGAGGAAGAAAAAACAGGCAGGATTTATAAAAATAATATTGTGGAGCTAACTCCTTATTTTGTTCATATTTTTGTCAATTTTGGTCTTGACCTCGAGTTTCGTCTGCATGATATAGTACCGATACAAGTTCCAAATCGGGTGGATTTGGTTCATTTTTGTTTTTATATGCAAAAATTTTAGGAGGGAAAAATCGTGCAAGTAATTCTCGACGCAATTATGGCGTTCACGAACTGGCTGTGGGGCATTCCCATGCTGATCTGGATCGTGGGCGGCGGTCTGTTCCTGTCGGTTCGTCTGGGTTTTCTCCAGTTTACCAAACTGGGCTTTATCCTGAAGAACACCATCGGCAAATCGTTTGGCAAAAAGGGTGAGGACGGCAAGTTCTCCAGCTGGCAGGCCGTTACCGGTGCGCTGGCTTCCACCCTGGGCGCCGGCAACATCATCGGTACTGCCATGGCTGTAGGCCTGGGCGGCCCGGGTGCTGTGTTCTGGCTGTGGATGACCGGCCTGTTGTGCTGCGTGGTTAAGTATTCTGAGACCACTATGGCTATGAAGTACCGCCGGCTGAACAGCAAAGGCCAGTGGGAAGGCGGTCCGCAGATGTATCTGAGCGCCGGCACCGGCTGGAAATGGATTAGCCCCCTGTATGCTGTTATCTGCATTGTGTGCTTGTTCCTGGCAGCTTCTGCTCAGATCGGTTCCGGTGTTGATAACCTGGCGGCTCTGGGTGCTCCCCGTATGGTTTCCACTGTTGTACTTACCGTTTTGGCTGCCTTGGTAGTTGTTGGCGGTATGAAGAGCCTTTTGAGCGTGACCGAAAAGGTTGTGCCCATTATGAGCGTTATGTACATTGTTGGCGCACTGGTTGTTATTGTTCTTAACATTGCCAATCTGCCGGGCGCTTTGGCAGATATTTTCCGCTATGCCTTCACCGGCCGTGCTGCTGTGGGCGGTTTTGCTGGTTCCACCTTTGCGCTTTGTGTGCGCTGGGGTGTGGCTCGCGGCTGCTATTCCAACGACTCCGGTACTGGCGTTACCACCATCAGCCACGCTGTGGCCGATGTAAACCACCCGATTCAGCAGAGCATTTGGGCTGTGTTTGAGGTGTTCTTTGACACCATCATTGTTTGCACACTGACCTGCTTGGTTGTCTTGACTACCGGTGTATGGCAGACTGGTATCGATCCTTCTGTTATGACCATGACTGGCTTCCAGAACACCATCGGTTCTGTGGGCGGCATTCTGGTTACTGTGGCGGTTGTGCTGTTTACCTTCACCACTGCCTGCGCTCAGATCGAGTTTACCGTGGCTCAGTTTGTAAAGCTGTTTGGTGAAAAGTCCTCCAATGTCTGCCGCTGGATCATGCTGGCCTTGCTGTTGGTTGGCGGTATTGTGGGTATCAGCGCACTGATCGCCTATGTAGACTTCTTTGCAGGCCTGTACACCTTGGTTAACCTGCTGGGTGTGTACTGGTGCAACGGCCAGATTGTGGCACTTACCAAAGAGTACTTTAGCGACACCAAAAAGTGGGAGACCGAAAAATGGCCTACCTGGGCTGCAATGGAAGCAGAGTATAAGAAAGCAAACTAAGGATTCTGGAGGAACAAATGAAACCGGTTATTGGCATTACAGTAAATTACAGCTACAACGGCGATAGCGAATGCGCCGAAGGCATTGGCGTGGCAGGTCAGGAATGGCAGTTGCTGGCAGATGACTATGTGACCGCGGTGCTGCGTGCAGGCGGCGTCCCGGTTATGCTGCCGGTAGTGCGCGACCAGGAAGTCATGAAAGAGATGCTTGACAGCGTGGATGGTGTTCTGTTTAGCGGTGGCAGCGATGTGGATCCGCAGTTGTTTGGACAGACCACTTTTGGAAAAACCGGCGCTGTTATTGCCGAGCGGGATGCGCAGGAAGCGGCTATGGTAGAATATGTGGTAAACCAGACCCAAAAGCCGGTTCTGGGGATCTGCCGTGGTATTCAAATTATCAATGCTGCTCTGGGCGGTACCTTGTTGCAGCATGTGCCGGATGCCGGTTTCCATAACCACACTCTCACCATGTATCCCCGTTATATGGCTTCCCATAAAGTGGATATTGTGCCGGACAGCATTCTGGCCAAGGCGGTGGGTACCGAAAAGCTTGCCACCAACTCGTTCCACCACATGGCGGTGGACGCTTGCGCTCCCTGCCTGAAGGTGGTTGCACGGTCGGAAGATGGGGTTTCGGAAGCGGTAGAGCTGGCCGAAAACCCGAATGGCCGGTATCTGCTGGCAGTGCAGTGGCACCCCGAGATGATGAGTGCTGTTAACCCGACCCAGCAGGCGATTATTAATTCGTTTGTGCAGGCCTGCCAGAAATAATAGGCCTTTTTAAGCAATGATTTTTCGCTTAAAAACAGAATAACAAAAGCCCTCGCACGGCTGTGCGGGGGCTTTTGTTTTATGTCGTTAGTCTTTCTTTGGTTTGCTCAAGAAGGTCAATCTGTTAACCCTCAATAGCGATCAGGTTGTTTTCAGGCAATTCGGGCGCCTTCTTAGGCAAAGTCAGGTGGAGAATACCGTCCTCCATACGTGCCTTTACATCTTGCTTGGAAATGCCATCTCCTAGATAAAAACTGCGGCTGCAGCTGCCGGACCAGCGCTCCTTATGGATGTAGCCAGACGAATCCTTTGCTTCGTTTTCATCTACCGACCGGGCAGCGCTGACGGTTAAATATCCGTTTTCCAGCTTTACCGATACATCCTCTTTTTTAAATCCGGGCAGATCAATGTCCAGTTCATAACCGTCTTCGGTCTGCCGAACATCGGTCTTCATCAGGTTCTTTTCCCGTTTGCCATATAGCGGATTGCGACGACTAAACTCTCTCTCAAACGGAAAATCCATCCAGTTGTCAAACAGGTCTTCATCAAACATTCTCGGCATCAGCATCATAAGTCATTCCTCCAATCATAAAGCAGGTAATTGTGCTTGCCGTTATTTGTAAACGGTAGAACGCGGTGGCTTTCGGTTTTCTTTTGGCCTTTCCTTTCGTTCTGGTTTTATTATAGCACTAAAATTAGCAATATCAATAGTAGAGTGCTAATTTTAACAAAATAATCACAATAAAATAATAATGGCTTAAATAAGCCTAAAAATAAAAAAATAAGCAAATTTATAAAACAAGTGATAAATTAAAGGGAGAAAAGTAAAATTTGTTTTTGTTTTTGGCCAGAAGAAGATTTGCAATTTTTTCAGGTATTGTAATTTTAAAGGTTCCAAACTTTTTTAAAACATTGTTTTATTGGTTTTTCAAACTTTTTTATACTTTTTGTGCAGTTGAACACCAAAATCGAAGAAAAAACCACAAAAAATTTATCGAATTGTGCAAAATACAAAAATCATGAACATTATGACAAAAATGTGTTTAAAATATGAACTCGACGAAATGGGCGGTGCTGTCCTGGTAACAACTTCATCGCTTCGGCTAAGCGGGATAGCCGGAGTGGAAATTTGACAAAAGAAAAGGAGATACGACTATGAAAAAGGCGCTTGCATGGATCCTCTTATTAGCCATGACACTCAGCTTTACCGCCTGTAGCGGCGGTTCTGACACAGGCGACTCTGCCGAGGCTGGCAGCAGTGATCAGGTGTATGAATTTACCCTGGCAACCACCAACCCCCTGGAAGCTATCGATACGCAATGTGCTGAAAAAATCGTAGAGCGTATGGAAGAAGAGACAGGCGGAAAGGTAAAAATCACGCTGTATCCGGCGGGACAGCTGGGCGATCTGACCCAAATTTATGACGAGGTAATCGCAGGCACCATTGATATGTCCCTGACATCGGTCTATGGAACCTACAATATTTTGAACGAGGCAACCTATCTGCCGTTTTTGGCGGCCGATTATGATGACTACCGAAAGGTATTTGCTCCGGATGGCTTCTTAGCGCAGAAGGTAGGCGAAGCCGAGGCAGAGCTTGGTGTTACCCAGCTGGGCTTCTTCCCCGGCGGTTTTATCGGTGTAGCTTATACCGATACCAAGGGCACCACGGAAGAGGCTTTCTTTGATCCGACCGCAAAGAAAAATGGACTGATTCGTATTCCTGCTATGGAATATGTGACCATTTTGATGACTTCGATGAATTTCAATGTTACCAATATGAACTATTCGGATGTATATACCGCACTGCAGACTGGTACCATTGATGGCTCCTGGCACTCTGGTCCGTACCTGAACTACGAGTCTTTCCGCGATGTTATCAAGTACTATGTGGACTACAAGGCCGCTAATGATAACCTGACCTTTATGGTGAACACCGAAAAGTTTGAAAGCATGCCCGAAGAATATCAGGAACTGCTGCGCACTATTGTGCAAGAAGAACTTGCTGTTGGTGTTGATCTGGTAGAGCAGCAGGAAGAGGAATGCATTCAGAAAATGAAAGATTACGGTATTACCGTATACCAGCCTACCGATGAGCAGCGTGCCGCCATGAAGGAATGGGTTGTTGAAAATGTATGGCCCCAGTACTACGACATGTATGGCCAGGAGTTCATTGAAGAGCTGACCGCCACCCTGGAAAGCTGATTTTCATGCGAGAAGTCCATGCGGGGAAATCTGCCCTGGCTAGTCCTGTATGAAAAAATGGAAGCGAGGGGCTGCGCAGAACAATGCGCGGCCCCTTGCTTAACCGATAAACAGGTGACATCTCGCCGCTGTGCCCAGCATTTTGCTGTGGCGAAGGAGGGCATATGAAAAAGTTGAAACCAATTGAGGAAACTTTTATCTGGAAATTTATGGACAAATTGCTGTCGGCCTTTTTGGTACTGGGCAGCGCAGCTATGTTGTTTTTAATTGTAGGCAATGTAATCATGCGGTATGTGTTTGACTCCACTTTATTTGGTGCTGAAGAGATCCTGGACTTTTTAATTATCTGGATGTACTGGATCGGCGGCACCTACGGCAGCTTTGAGGATAGCCATATCAGTGCAGATATGACTGAACTCTTGATCAAGGACGAAAAGCTTCGCCACCGTTACCGGATTGTCGTACGGTTTGTAACGATGATTATTGTGGGCGTGTTCTGCTACTGGAGTTTGACAAATTACGCTCCCAAAATTATTTCCGCTGGTTCCACTACACCGGGGCTGCATATTCCCTATGTGGTTGGCAAAATTGTATTGCCGGTTGCCCTTACGCTGATGTTCTTGTGTTCCGTTTACTGGTTTATTAGAACCATTCACCCGTATCAAAAAACACAAACGAACGGGGAAAAGGAGGGGACTGAACAATGAATTTGTTAATCACCTTTATTATTCTGCTAATTTTGCTGCTTTCTGGTGTGCCGGTGCCGTTTAGCTTTGGCGGCGCTATTATCTACCTGGTGGCGGTACTGGGAGCTGACCCGTTTGCACTGTTTTCCACCAGCTATACCCAGGTTAGTACCGTTACGCTCATTGCCATCCCCATGTTTATTATGGCTGGCGGCATTATGGAAAAAGGCAAAATTGGCGGTGCGCTGGTAAACTGGATCAGTATTTTTATCGGCCGGCTCAAAGGCGGCCTTGCCGTAGTAACGGTTGTTACCAGTGCGGTATTTGGTGCTATCTGCGGCAGTGGCGCGGCCACCTTGTCCTGTATTGGTTCCATTGTTGCCCCGCAGATGAAGGAAAGAAAATATCCCATTCACATTGCGGCCGCTGCGGCTTGCTGTGCAGCTCCGCTTGGCTTGCTGATCCCTCCCAGCACCATGCAGATCATGCTGGCCTGGATGATGAATGTTTCAGTATTGGCCTGCTTCCTTTCCACGGTTATTCCCGGCATTATCCTCACCATTTTGCTGTCTGTAGTATCTGCGTTTTTGCTGCGCAACGATAAAAATATCATCTACGAGGAAAAACGCACCGGTATGGTATGGGTTAATGAATTCCGCCATCGCACCGTCTCTGCCGTTCCGGCGCTTATCATGCCTATTATTATCTTGGGTGGTATTTACAGTGGCGTTATGACTGCTTCCGAGTCGGCTGCTGTTGCCGTAGCGTATTCCATTCCGGTGGCCATGTTTGTGTACCGCAAGCTGAATTTGAAAGGGTTGGCGGCATGTGTGCGGGATACCAGCTGTACTGCAGGTGTTTGCATGTGCATGGTGGCCATTGTCTGCATGCTCAGCCGGCTGCTTACACAGGCGGGCATTCCCCAAACGGTTATGGAAGCGCTTTTGAAAGTTTCGGACAATAAATATGTGATTTTGCTGATGATCAATGTATTCTTGGTCATTTTGGGCATGATCATGGACGATACCAGCGCGATTCTGCTTTCGGTTCCCATTCTGTATCCGTTGATCAAGGAATTAGGAATTTCTCCTTATCAGTTCTCCGCTTTGGTGGGTGTAAATATTGGTATGGGTAATATTACCCCGCCCAGCGCGCCGTTCTTGTACCTGTCTGCCCGTATTTTTAAAACGGATGCCAGCAAGGTTATGAAACCGGTTTTGTACATGCTTTTGTTCGGCTATCTGCCGGTATTGATTTTGGTTACCTATGTGCCGGCGGTTTCGCTGTGGCTGCCCAAATTGATTATGGGCGCAAAGCTGGGCCTGTAAAAAGGTTTCCCCAAAGGGAAAGCAAAACGGTAAAAGCCCAATCAGTATAAGGAGGGCACAGTGTGAAAAAAAGAGTGCTGGTAATTACCAATGAATGGCCAGGCGACCCTGGTCTGGTGCCGGCTAATACCCTGCGCGGGATCACCCAGGATTTTTATTATGTAAAAAACCTAGTGGATCAGGTTCGGCAAATCACACAGGGAGAGGTAAAGGAAGTATATGCCCAGCAGTTAGACCTTGAAATGGTAAAACAGTACGCGCCAGATTATATTGTGGCGGGCGGACACTGCAACCAAAAGGGCTGGGGAGATATGGACTACCTGCGCAGCGAATATGCGGTAGAGTGCGAGCTGGTTCGCACTACTACGGTACCGTATTTGGGTATTTGTGCTGGTCATCAGTTTGTTTCCATGGCGTATGGCCAAACCATTGCTCAAATGGGAGAAGACTACGCAAAACCGGAAGAGGTAGGTCCTGCAAAAGTACAAATACTGGAAAATGATCCGTTATTTGAAGGAATGCCGGACCCATTTGCGGTTATGATGTATCATTCTTGGGAGATCAAGGGGATTCATCCGGATTTTCGGGTGATAGGAAAGACAGATTTGTGCCGGTATGCAGCGGTGCGGCATAAGGACCGACCGATTTATGGGGTACAGTTCCACCCGGAAATGCTGGGCTGCCCGGATGTGCAGGATGGAAAAAAGCTTCTCGAAAACTTCTTTTCCCTTTGATAAAACCCCTGTTTGTTTACCTTTTATAAGGATACTAACTTTCCCCAATAGCTGCCTTGCGGCGGTATAATAATGGGACGCTTGCCCACAAATTTGTAAAAGATGGGAAAAAGGAAAAGTATTTTTAAGCAAAGGATTGTATTTCGCCAAATAAAATACCCGAAGAGGACTGAAACCCTCTTCGGGTATTTTAGCAAAAGTTGAAACAGAGCCTGATATAAAGGTCCTAGCAAAATAGGAAGGCTGGGCCGTTATTCAATAAAGTTAGAAAAATAGATCCTTGCCGGGGAAAACCGGTTCGCAAGTGAGCCGCAGCCCCAACCGGCGCAGGGTGCCTTCGTCTCCGGAATGCAGCATCTGGGTCGAGTGCATCTCACAATCCCGCAGAAGAGGAAGTCCCTTCAAGGCATGGTCAGCCATGGGGTTTGTAGCAGCCGAAACAGCCAGCGCTGTTAAAACATCATCTAGTTTCAAAAGAGTGCTGCGGCTGTTCAAAATATCAATTTTCAGCCGAATAATCGGTTCCAGAATAACAGGGCTGATCAAGGTCAGGTCGTCGGAAATGCCGGTCAGCGCCTTAATGGCATTTAAAACGGCGGCAGAGGAAGCACTCATCAGATTGCTTGCCTTACCGGTTACAATCTGTCCGTCCGGCAGCTGAATGGCGGTGGCAGGAGCGTTGGCCAGATGGCTTTTTTCAAGAGCAGGGGCCACCACAACCCGGTCTTCCGGTTTGAGGGAAAGCTGCTGCATAACAACCTTAATTTTGTCCACAGCTGCCTGAGTGCCGCGTCCCTGCAGGTGGTCACACAGGGCTTTATAATACCGGCTCACAATCTCCTGGCGGCTTGCTTCGCAAACTACGCTGTCATCCACAATGGCGTATCCGGCCATATTCACCCCCATATCCGTGGGGCTCTTATAGGGGCACTGGTCGTTTCCAATACGGGAAAGAATGGTATGCACAATGGGGAAAGCTTCAATATCCCGGTTATAGTTAACGGTAGTTTTGCCGTAGGCTTCCAGGTGGTAGGGGTCGATCATATTCAAATCGGCCAGGTCTGCGGTAGCAGCTTCATAGGCCAGGTTTACCGGGTGCTTTAAGGGCAGGTTCCAGATGGGGAAGGTTTCGAACTTGGCGTAACCGGCACTTACTCCTCGTACCGTTTCGTGATAGACCTGAGACAGGCAGGTAGCCAATTTGCCGCTGCCCGGGCCGGGGGCTGTTACCACCACCAGCGGTCGGGAGGTTTCAATATAGGGGTTTGAGCCAAAACCTTCCGGGCTGCAAATATGGTCCACATCAGACGGATAGCCGGAAATGGGCCGGTGAATGTAGTTTTTAACACCGCGCATGGTCAGCTTAGCCTGGAATGCATCGGCTGCGCTTTGGCCGGTATATTGAGTAATTACTACGCTGTTGACCTTGATGCCCAGCTTTGTAATGTCATCGATCAGGCGCAGGACATCCATGGCATAGCTGATGCCCAGGTCGGCACGGATTTTGGTTTTTTCAATATCTGCGGCACTGACGGTGAAGATAATTTCAGCTTTTTCCCGCAGTTCGCAAAGCAGTTTAATTTTGGCATTTACATCAAAGCCGGGCAAAACCCTTGCGGCGTGATAATCGTCAAACAGCTTGCCGCCAAATTCCAGATACAGTTTCCCTTTAAAATGGTCAATCCGCTCCAAAATGTGTTTTTTCTGTTTTTCTATGTACAGCGCGTTATCAAACCCAATTTTCATAAAAACACCCCTTACCAAAACACAAAGGAAAAAGCGCCACCGCACATAAAGTGCTCGAAAGGGGGTGCTTTTTCCTTGCTTTGTACATTTCTAAACCACATGCACAAACCGCGCCAGACCATGCCCGCAGCATGGTCTGGCGCAATTGAAACGCTGTAAATACAATACTTAAAAATGATAGCATGCCCCTAAAAGTTTTGCAAGAGGTCTAGAATAAAACGGAAAAAAGATTTGCTTTTTTCAAAAAAATGCTGGACTTTTTGTTCATAATATGATATTATAATCAAGCAGCAATGCTTGGAGGCGTAGCTCAGCTGGTTAGAGCGTTCGGTTCACATCCGAGAGGTCGCGGGTTCGAGTCCCTCCGTCTCCACCAAAAATGGCTGGCAAAAATGCCAGCCATTTTCTTTTTTATTACGCGGTGGAGGAAAATATTTGTTTGAAAGCCTGCTTTGTGCAGGCTTTTTGCTTTTTGCTGGGTGTATGCCTTGACACTCCAAGGCGCAGGCTGGCCTTTTTGTGCAGACAAAATAGGTGTTTTCTTTTCATGGCACGGCCAATTTATCAGAAAGCAGGCTGTATACCTGCTCATATAATTTTTGGCCTTCCACAATTTGAAAGTGGGTATCCCCAAACTGTGCCGAATTATAGTCGCTCTGGCTGGAAAGATTTACATACAGCGACAACGAGTCGGCATTGTCCAGCAGAACGCGGACGGTAAGGTAGACCGATCCATCCAAAATCGTGTAGTTTTTGGGATAGGGAAGAAGGCGTCTTTTTATTTTTGTGTGAAAAAACAGCTCCAGCAGCGAATTGTTAAGTTCGTCAGACAGTTCATTTTGGGAAATAACAGAATCAAAGGTTTCGCCGTTATGCCCAATGGTCGCATAAATGGATTCGATTTGCGGATGATTGTCGGGTTCAATCATTGGTTTGCTTTTAAAGTAGATAGACCCTGCAGCAAGGAACAATACGGCAAATAACAGAACAATCAGCTAAACAGGTCGCTTTTTCAAATAACTTTCCCCTTTCCCAGTTGCGATAAGGCGTTTTGCAGCATGTTAAAACATTTGTTTGATTTTTGCAGGTTTAAAAGCTGCATCTTTAAAGGGTTTTGCAAAATAGTGGGTTTATAAAAAATACTTTTTATGTAAAAACTGCCCCCATTTTTATAAACGGAAAAATGCACAGCGCTTTCACCATATAAGCATATCCCATTTTTCTGAAAAAAGGTTTCCCCCATTTTATTTGGCACAGCGCAGATAGTTTTTGACAGATAAAATAAATGTTAAAATGGGCAGCCAAAAACTAGGCAACAGCATTTGGGGAATCAGCAGGGAAAGAATGTAGGAAGAAGCCTGTATGCTAACAGTGCTGTTGGGCATAAGAGAAAGACAATCTGCCGCAAAAACAGCGGCCCCTGCAAGCCACAACAAAATGCCAAGTACCGAAAAAAGCGCTGCCTTTCTATACTGACTGCGGCTGCCAAACCCGTTATACTGAAACAATCGATAGCATACCCAAAGACCAATAAAAAGAGGCAAAAGCCCAAAGGGACCGGGCTGTGCGGCCACATAGATGGCGGTAGGACCATCCGCTCCGCCAATAATACCTACCGAACCTGCCAGATTGATTGACTGGTACAGACAAAAGGCCATCTGGACGAGCCACAGCAAAAATACGGCCCCTGCGGCAAACAGAAAAAAATGACGCCAGAAACTTGGTGTGGGGATCTCTTTTTTGAAACTTTCGTTGAAGTTTTGCGCTACCTGGCTGGCAGTGCCCAGCTCATCGAATATTTCGCACGGAGCCTTGCCGGCTTCCAGCCGCGCTTCGATATCTCCAGAAAGGTCGCTCATAACTCTTTTGCGAACCGACTGGGGAAGGCGCAGCTGCCGTTCAATACTGCGCAGATACTGTTTGATCTCCTTCATGTTGTCTCCTCCTCGCAGACTTTTGGTGAAACAACGGTTGGCTGGCTGGAAAGTGCGTTTACGCAGGTTACCAATTCGTGCCAAATTTGCAGCCGCTTTGTAAGGGCACTGTGCCCGGCTGGGGTGGCTGTGTAGGTTTTTTTGGGCATGGCACGGCCGGTTCCTTCGCAGCTTCCCCAGGCAGAGGTAATGAACCCTTCATCCTCCAGCCGGTATAAAATGGGGTAAAGCGTCCCTTCTTTTAGGGTGAATAGGCCGTTACTGTCCTGCGCAAGACGGGTCAAAAGTTCGTACCCGTAGGACGGTTTTGTGCAGATAAGCTGCAGGACTACCAGCTCCAAAATTCCTTTTTTTACTTGTCGGGAAAAATGGTCATCCATATAAAACTCCAAATATTTAGTATTACTAAATATAAGTATACAAATTTCCGCAAGCTTGTCAAGAAGAAAGGCAGGCTGCAGAAAATATATTTTAAAGTGTGCGGGGCAAAAACAAAAATTAATATAAACTTAGCGGAAAATTTCCTTGACAAATTGCACAAGATTGAAAATGTGCAAAAAAAGCTTTTGTGTACTGATACAAATTTTGTTAAATAAATATTTAATATGCAATTTACACAATGAAATATAGCGTTTTTATGTTATAATAGCAAAGACCGGGCGAAAAGCGTCCGGTGTTTGAAGAGGAGATGGACTTTAAAAGAAAGGAAGGGCGCAGTATGGTAAAACAGGTAACCATCAAAGATTTGTCTTTGGTCAAGCAGCTTGCTTTTGCGGCGCGCTGCTGCAAAAATGGCATCGACATTCAAGACCAGGCCGGGGCAATCGCTGATGCAAAAAGCATCCTGGGCCTGATGCGGCTGGACTATTCTCGGCCGGTCAATGTGGTTTGTGAAAACGCCCAGGACCTGGAGAGAGTTATAAAAGCAATCTCCTAAACATGCCGGCCAAACCGGACCTTGCTTATTTGGCAAACAAATCATGGGAAAAGAGAAAGCCGCCGGGTGGGAAGACCGGCGGCTTTTTCTTTTGAAGAGCAGCTACTTTGGGGCAAAACAAAAAGCACAGCATACAGAATATGCTGCGCTTTTTGTTTGTAATCCATCATTTAAGAGAACGAATCCGAAAAGTCGGACCCTTGTTCATCGGACTTTTGGTAAACAGGGTTTTCCAGCTGCTTAAGCGCAGCGCGAGCCTTGCTTGCCATAAAGCTTCCGCCCCCTTCCGCGGCGGCAAACTGCCATGCAGCCCGGGCTTTTTCGGTTTGGCCGGTAAGCTGCCAGGCCATAGCGCGGTTAACGGCAGCGGCAACCTGATTGCGGCGGCAGGGCTGCAGGCAGGTTTCCAATGCGTCCGCATAAGCAAGCATGCCGGCGGCGTCCTGTTCCAACTGCGCCCGCCGGCCTTTTAGGTTCAAGTCCAGCTGGGTTGCCAATTTGCGGCTTCGCACGGCAGCTACCAAAGGCCGGCAAAATTGCTCTGCACGGTTAAAATCGGTTAGGTTATTGCAGCAGGTAGCTTGCTGAACAGCCAAAATGGCGCGCTGAACCGGCGGCAGGCAGTTGTCGTCCCAAAGCCGGTTGGCCAGCTTTTGGGCGGTATCGTTCTGGCCAAGGTCGATATAAGCATTCACCAGGGACAGGGCATAAAAGTCCTGCTGACGCCGCCGTTTGGCATTTTGGTGCAGGCAGGCATACAGGTCATAAAAAGCCACTGGATCCATTTGGTCCAACAACAATCGGTTGGCCATTCGTCCAATGGAAAAACCGGCAAAAAGTGTGGGGATCAGTATGGAAAGAAAAAGCCCTGCCAAGGCGGACAAGCGGTCAAAATTGAGATACTGGTCCAGGCAAAGACCGCTGAATAGCACCATAACAATGACACTTGTGTAACTAAGCAGATAGGCTTTGCGGATAGCCCGTTTGCCGGAGAGGCTATTCATGGACGAAAAATGGACCTGTGATTTCTGGCGGCGGCCGATAAAGGCGGTCCACAGGACCGTCACAAACAAAACAACCCAGCCGAACAAAAGCCAAAACAGGCTGTCCTTTCCAAAAAGCTTGAACCTCAGCACAAAAGGAAAAGAAAACGCTGCGCCCAAAACACAGCTTAAGATAAGCGTGCTCCAGTAGCCGGTTTTCCACCGCTTGTGAGCCAGGCGGTTGGAATAGACCAAAAGAAAATCGGTCAGCAGCAGTAGGTAAAAAAAGCAGGCGGTGTGCCAGTAGGGCAAAGTAAGCAGTAGTAAAAGGGAAGCGGTTAAAAGAATACCACAGCAAAGCCCGGATAATAACAGGTAAACCAGTTTTTTCATGTCAACTCCTTGAGCGTTCAGCAAAGCGCTGTTTTGAACAGTCAGTAAGGGGTTACCACATCCTGCTCTGGCTTTTCGGCCGGCACAATGGCCTGCGCCACCAGCACAGGCCCTTCCCCTTTGTAAATAGCGGCATACTCCTTTTTTACCCGGGCTGTTACGGTAATCCAGTCCCGGTTTTTAAGGGTTTGTGCAATTTCCGATTTACATACCAAACCGACAAAGGTGATGTCCTGTACGCAGCAGGTCATTAAAAAGCGGCCGGGAACAAAACAGCCCTTGGGCACCCGGGGGGTTTGGCAAACCTGGGCTTTGAACCGTACGGTTTTGCCGTAATAAGTTTGCGGATTATCGGTAATATCCATATACCACAGCCCAAAATCGTCGTCGGCAATCTCCACAATATCGGCGTTCAGGTCAAAGGGAAGCGGGTCTTCAAATTCATCATAATCCACACTGCCGTCCAAAGCTTCGTAACTGATATCTGCCCGGCGGCTGCCTTCCCGTACCAGGCGATGCAGCTCCATACGGTCGGTGGTGTCACAACAACGGTTGAAGATGACCATCTCAGCAGGGCCTACCTTGTCCAAAACCAGGCTGCGCATATTCATCATATAGGTTTCAAAGGTGGTGGCGTCTGCCAGCATAATATTTTGGTAGACGGTCCAGTTTTGGGGCATAACGGTCAAAAGGTCGGCTAAAAGCCACATGCCGTTGTATTCCACAACCACACGGTCTGCCCGCATTTTTGCGGCAAGGTTGCGCAGGTATTCACAGGAAAGTTCGGCTTTGTCCTGAATGGTTACCAGTTTTACATTGTCGGCTGCAAAACTTGCGGGGTCGTATTCTTCTTCGCCCTCTTCACAAAGCAAAAGCAGGGTTTTCTCGCCGGAATTAAAGCGCGGATCGGCCAGGGTTTCCTGGATGAAGCGGGTTTTACCCGCCTCCAAAAAGCCGGTAAACAGGTAAACAGGGATCTGACGCATTGCAAAGGCCCCCTTCTTACACACCGAACAGTGCAGTCAGCGCTTGTTCGTTCAGTTCAGAACCAATTACGCACAACCGGCCGGTTACATCCGGGCTGCCCGAACGCACATCCGCTTCGCCGGGAACATGGTCAAAATAAATCCAGCTGCCATCTGCGGCCGGCACAATGCCTTTGGCCCGCAGTACCTTGCCGCAGCTGCCATTATCCAGTGCGGCCAGTGCAGCGGCAATCTGCTCACGGGTAAAGGTTTTAGCCGTTTCTACCCCCCAGCTGGAAAATACCTCGTCCGCGTGATGATGTTCATGGCCATGGCAGCCGCAGCTGCATTCGCCGGTGTGTTCATGCCCGTGGTCGTGCTCGTGGCAATGTTCGTGTTCATGCTCGTGGTCATGGCCATGTTCATGGTCGTGCTCGTAGCAGTGCTCATGTTCGTGTTCATGGTCATGGTCATGGCAATGCCCGTGCTCGTGGGCAGTTTCCTGGGCCAGGTGTTCCAGCTCACGGTTCAGTGCACTTTTTTCGGTCATGGCCTGAACAATGCGCTGCGCAGGCAGGGTGTCCCAGGGGGTGGTAATAATGGTGGCGTCGGGGTTTAATCCGCGCAAAATGGCAATGGCAGCTTGGGTTTTTTCCGGGTTTACCGTTTGGGTGCGGCTTAAAATAATAGCCGAGGCGTGGCTAATCTGGTCGTTATAAAACTCGCCAAAATTTTTGGTGTAAAGCTTAACCTTACCGGCATCGGCCACGGTAACAAAAGCACCCAGCTGGACTTCCTTTTGCTGGGCGACAGCCTGCACCGCGCGAATAACATCCGAAAGCTTGCCTACGCCGGACGGTTCAATTAAAATTCGGTCCGGCTGATAGGTTTCTACTACCTGCTCCAGCGCTGTGCGAAAATCGCCTACCAGGCTGCAGCAGATGCAGCCGGAGTTCATTTCGGTCACCTGGATTCCGGCATCCTTCATAAAACCGCCGTCTATTCCAATTTCGCCAAATTCGTTTTCAATCAGGACCAGTTTTTCTCTCAAAAAGGCTTCAGCAATCAGCTTTTTGATTAAAGTGGTTTTACCAGCCCCTAAAAAGCCAGAAAAAATATCAATCGTTGTCATAAAAAAACCTCTCCGATCCGGGCACCGAAAAAAGAAAAATTCGGTGCAAATGATGAAATAAAATACACAAGGAAAGCTGTTTTAAATTTCTTTGCAATATATCATTATATCACCTGCGTCAATATACTGTCTATAAAATAGCACAGGCTGAAAGAAACTCCAAAAAGCTGTGGCGCAGCGGTATACTCTTTCGCATAAAACTGCCGAAAAACAGCTGCCAAAACGGCGGTGCGCTATGCACAAAGGGCTTTTCGTGGTATAATAATTACAAAATAAAGGCTAAGTTTTTTAAAGGCTGTAAGACAAGGCTTTACGGCTGTATGTCAAAAGGGGAAAAGTGTCAGTGCGTTTTATTGGGCTGGGTTTTAGGCGGTGTTTTATAGGAAAAGGCGTCGTGGCGCCCGGCCCAAAAGTGGTTTTAGCATAGGTAAAAGGTTGCGCAGCTTATTGGTTGACAAAAGGTTTTAGTAGTGGAAAAGAAATTTTAACCAAAAAAGCAGCAGGCGAGAAAGGGGATTGCGGAATGTATCAGGAGACGATGGCCCAGCTGACTGTTTACGACATCGTTTCGCCGCTGCGCGAAACCCTTTCGCCGGACAACCGATGGGTAAGGCTGGCCGAGCAGATAGACTGGCGTGCATTGGAAGAAACTTATGCCGCGCATTTTGCGCAGGGTGGAAAGCAAGCCATAGGAGTGCGCTGTGCGTTTGGCAGCCTGGTTATTAAAAAGGCGCTGGGACTTTCTGATCGGCAGACGGTATTGATTATAGAGGAAAGCCCTTATCTGCAGTATTTTATTGGGATGCAAAGTTTTGGTCAGCCGCTGCCTTTTGCGGCCAGAACAATGGTAAGCTTTCGGGAAAGAATACCGGAAAGTGAGGTAGCTGCCGCTGCAAAGCTGCTGGACAAAGTACCTACTGGAAAAAAGAGGCGCAAAGGGTAGCGGTTTTTGTGTGCTGTATCATAAAACGACAAACAACGCCCGCAGATGACGAAAGGTCCTTCTGCGGGCGCTGTTTTTTTCTTTTATTCTGGCAGGCGGTAAATTTGTACCGATTCGTTTTCATAACAGCATTCCAGCTGGTCAAAAGCGTCGGGCCGCTGGCCCAGTTGGGTAGAAAACACCAGGTAGTCAATGCCCTCCTGCTGGGCCAATGCCAAAATGGTCTGTATGTCAGATTTTGGCGAAAACAAAATGGCGTTATTGGTAAAGCGCTCATCCACTACCTGCTGGGAAACCCCTATATTGGAAATGGTATACCGAAACCCTTCCATATACGCCTGGCGGCCCGAAAAAGCAGTGTACAGGTTGGAGTTGCCCGCAAGTGGAGAGCCGGTGTGGTAGCGGTTGGTGGCAAACAGGGTGCCGGACGGGGTGTTTTCAAACAGCCACTCCATGGCCTGCTCGTCGCCGGCTGTCATGCGAATTTCCTCGGTGGCCGCATTTTCGTAACCGTTTGGAGCCAAAAGCAAAACACCTTCTTTGGCAATCTGCACGGCGTTTAGCAGGCCGCCCAAAAGGTCTACCCCTGTAACCAGTACCAAAACTGTGTTAAGCCAGCGCAATTTTGGCAAGTTACAAAAAAGGTCTCACAACAAAAGAGCCATACACCACAACGCAAAAAAGAAAAAGTAAATTTGGCTCATGGCGTAATGGTCAAACAGGCAATAGGCCAAAAGCTCGCCGACAGCGCCTGCGTGTAAAAACAGGCGTTCAGCGGAAAGGCTGCCAAGCCGGAAAAGGTCCCGCAATGCCACCACCAGCCAGGGGCCCACCACGGCGGGGCTTAACAGAAAACTGTTTAATATCCACAGCGGTACAATGGCCAGATAATACCAAACCCGGCCGGCATGTTCACACAGAAGCAGCAGGTCTGCAAGGTCGGATTTTGAAAGGGTTCCGGAAAACCCAACCGCTATATTGTTTGCCCCGGCGAAAAATAAAAGCCGGTAAAAGAAAAAAGCAACCCCCAAACAAAGCACAGCAAATAAAAGTTCGGCCGGCCGGGCCTTGCGCTGCAAAAACCTTACTGCCGCTGCGGCACATAGGGCCAAAACGGCCAAAAGCCCTACCGGTTCCTTACATACCAACAGCATCAGCACGGCACATATGGTGACAACATACTGGAAGAACGGGACCTTCCAGTCGGCGCGTGCTGCCAAACAAACAAGCGCTACTAAAATGCACACATAGCACAGCGCACTGGCACAGGCGTTTACATTTGTAACCAAATGGTACAGAAGATTTGAGGAAAAAGCCCGACTTTGCCCAAATAGCGAGAAAAGGTAGCCGCAGCCGCCGGCGAATACTGACAGAATGCAAACCCAAGCGGCTGCGCGGCGGCTTTCAAAACACAAAAGCCGGGCGGTGCGCCAAAGGCAGGTGCAGCAGCACAGCATCCACAATGGGGCCAGCCAAAAGGCCAGCAGGTCATAGCAGCTTACCCCACTTACCGCAGATAAACCTGCACACAGCAGTTCCTGCAGGTAATGGTAGGTAAGGCGTACCCCTGTAAAACGGATATCCTGCGGGGGAAAGCCCAAAAAGAAGGAGCGGGCGTTGCCTACCGTCCAAAGAAAGTCCTGTTTAAGCTGGTTTTCCCCGACAGCTGCAGGGTGCGCACAGGCGGTGGACCACACCAAAGCGCACAGCAAAACGCCGATTGCTGCAAAGCACAGCCAAAAGACGGAGGGGGCAGGTAATATTTTGTCGGCTTTTTTTGCGGCGAACGAAAAGCCAAAAGCCAATTGCCGCAAAAACAGCCACCGGCAAAAAGCACCATCTGCTGCCCGTGCGGGCCCACGCAGAGATTGCTAACCCCCAAAAACCGCTGCCCAAAAGAAAAATGACCGGAAAGCCCAACTGCTTTGCTGGCGGAGCCAGCGGCAAAAGCTGCATAAAACGGTATCCGGGCAGCAAAATCCAGATAACTGCGGACAGAAGAACAAAAAATCCATCAAAAACCTGCCCGCCGCCATGTACAGCCAGCGCAAAAGTCAACAGGCAGGCAAACAGCCCCGCCGCACCGGCAAGCCAAAATGTAGAACAGCGCTTGAAAAGCACAGGGCGCTGCATGGCGGATTTCCTCCTTGTAAAAACCAAAATTTAAGACGATGTTGTGTTTTCTGGTTCGCTTAGCAGGCCAGGAGCCCGACGGCGGTAGTACAGCGCCATAAGCAAGGTGCAGATGAGCCAGCCCACCGGGTAGGAGAAGGCCACCACCTGAATGGTGTTGGAAAGTGCCGTGGCGCAGGCCAGGTAAACCTGCCGGCAGACCACAAAGGAAAACAGGCAGATGAGGGTAGGCTGGTGGCTAACCCCCATGCCCCGCAGAGAACCGGCCAGAAGATTGCAAAGGGAAGCAAACCACATCAAAGGCAGCTGCATATTGATGAAGATGCAGCCGTAATAGATAACCCCAGGGTCGTTATTGAACAAAGAGATGGATGGCTTTTGCAACAGAATGATGAGTCCGCCGCAGACAATGGCGCAAGCACAGCCCAAAATGAGAATGTTGCGGGTACCTTTGCGGATGCGGTCGTACCGGCGTGCGCCATAGTTTTGCCCCACAAAGGAGGTAATCGCCATGGAAAGGCTCATAATGGGCATTAAAACCAGGTTGTGAATGCGCAGGTAAGCGCTCCAGCCAGCCATACTGTCGGAACCAAAGGCGTTTACATAAGAGGTAACCACCACATTGGACAAGGAGGTGATGGCCTGCTGCAAGCCCATGGGAATACCTAACATTAAAATGCGTTTGAGAATGGCGATATCGATTCGAAGTTCGCTCAAACGAAGCCGCCAGTTTTCGTGGTGCGGCTCATAAGGAGCAAAAGCGCAATGGCGGAGAAAGCCTGCGCCAGTATGGTGGCACCGGCTGCGCCGGCAACGCCCCAGCCAAGGCCAATTACAAACCAAATGTCCAGTACCACATTGGCGACACAGCAAAAGGCCAAAAAATAAAGCGGCCTGCGGGAATCTCCCATTGCGCGCAGAATACCGGAGAGCATGTTATACAAAACCAAACCAGCCACCCCGGCAAAATAGATGGTCAAATATTCCTGCGCTACGGAAAATACATCTGCTGGGGTATCCATTAACCGCAGCATGGCCGGCGTAAAGGCAATGCTAATGCCGGTAAAAAGCAACTCAAACAAAAAGGTGGTTACCACCGTAGTGTGAATGGCTCTGCGCAGGTTATACTCATCTTTTGCGCCATAATATTGGCTGATAACGACACTGGCCCCCAGACTGACCCCGTTGAAAAAGCCAATCAGCGTGTTGACAATGCTGGCGGTGGCACCTACGGCGGCCAAAGCTTCCTTGCCAACCCAGTTGCCCACAATAATACTGTCGGCCATGGTGTACCGCTACTGCAGCAGGTCGCCCAGCAGAAGCGGAATGGTGTAGGCAATGACCTTGCTTACAATAGGGGCGGTGGTCGAATCACCCCGGCGCAAAGTTTTTTCACTCAAACCTGATCTCCTCCCCCATACAGTACTGCCCGCTTGCGGCTGCGTTTTATCCGTTTAGTCAGCGCAGCCGGCCTCTTGCTTTTTGCCGGGCGGGCCCAGCAGCTGGCGGCATTTGTAGGGGTAGTAAAGCGCAGTCATAATCAGGCAGGTAAACCAGGCTAAAGGAAAGCCCAGAGAAACCAACCAAATGTTATGGAAATGAGGGGTCAGCAGGTGCAGATACAGCTGCCGGAAGATAACATAGGCACAAAACGCCGTTAATACTGGCATTTTGGCGTCTCCCAGCCCGCGCAAAGTGCCTGCCAGCGAATCCCGCACGGCTTCCAGCCACAGGAAGGGGGCCTGGCTTAAAATAAAAATGCTGCCATATTCCAATACGCCCGGGTCCCGGTTAAATAAGCCGGTCAGTTGGTAGCGGAACAGGATCATTAAAACGCCGATCACCGCCACACACCCGCCCGACAAGGCAGCCGTAATGCGGTTTCCTTTGCGAATGCGGTCGTACCGGCCGGCACCGTAATTTTGCCCCACAAAGGTGGTAGCCGCCATGGTAAGGCTTTGCATAGGCAGGGAAGCGAGGTTTTGAATGCGCAGAAAAGCGCTCCACCCGGCCATGCAGTCGGAACCAAACGCGTTAATAAAGGAGGTAACCACTACATTGGACAGCGAGATTAGGGTGGAATTAAGGGCGATGGGAAGCCCCACATTGAAAACCTTTTTCAGAATGTCCGGGTGCAGGTGCAGCTGGCGAAGGTCGGCTTTCCATTCTTCGCCGGTTGTGCACATAAGCCATAAAAGGGCGGCTACCGCAATCAGTTGGGACAATACGGTAGCCCAGGCGGCACCGGCCACACCCCAGTGGAACACAATGACAAATAGCGCGTCCAGGCCGATGTTTAAGATGCAGGAAAAAATAAGAAAATACAGCGGCCTGCGGGAATCTCCCATTGCCCGCAGAACACCTGTCAGCATATTGTAAAACACAAGGCCGATAATGCCCGCAAAATAAATGGTTAAGTACTCATAGGCCTGGTCGTACACATCGGCCGGGGTATCCATCAGCCGCAGCATGGCGGGGGTCAGTGCAATGCCCAAAAGGGTGCAAATAATGCCCGTGGCCAGTGTAAGCAGAATGGTGGAGTGAATGGCCCGCCGCAGGTTTACAAGGTCCCGGGCGCCGTAGTACTGGCTTACCACCACGGTAACGCCCACGCCGGTGCCCATAAAAAAGGCTACCAGTGTGTTTACAATGCTGCTGGTGGCCCCCACGGCAGCCAAAGCTTCTTTGCCTACCCAGTTGCCCACAATAATACTGTCGGCCATGGTGTACAGCTGCTGCAGCAGGTTACCCAGCAGAAGCGGAATGGAATACAGAATAATTTTGCCTGTGATGGGGCCGCGGGTTAAATCACCCCTTATTGTGGCAGAAGACATGAAATGTTCCTTTCCTTTCCAACACAATGGCGAAGATGTTGGTCTGGTTACTGCGCGCCGGCCGTCTCATGGGGCTGAATATTGGCAAGAAGATGGCGCATTTTGACCGGGAAGTATACGCACATAATAATGGTGCAAAGAATCCAGCCCACAGGGTAGGCGAAAGCCGGAACCATAATGCTGTCGGTAAAGGGGGTAAGTACGCGAAGATAAATCTGCCGGAAAACCACATAAGAGGTAATCATGGCAAAGGCGGGGAACTTGCTGTCGCCCAGGCCCCGCAGGGTTCCGACCAGCGTATCGGTTATAGCGCCCAAAATCATCATGGGGGTTTGTACCCAAAGGAACAGGCACCCATAGTAAAGCACATCCGGGTCGGAATTAAACAGCAAAACAGCAGGCTTTGCAAGCAGCATAATAAAAGCGCCCAATACAACGGCGCACCCACAGGACAAAGCAAGTGCCACCTTGTTGCCGCGGCGAATGCGATCGGCCTTGCGTGCGCCGTAGTTTTGTCCCACAAAGGTGGTGGCAGCCATGGAAAGGCTCTGCATGGGCAAAAAGATCAGGTTGTGAATACGCACATAGGCGCTCCAGCCGGCCATGCAGTTGGAGCCAAAGGCGTTAATAAAAGCGGTAACCGCCACATTGGACAGAGAGATGACCGACGAGTTGATGGCAGTAGGAAGGCCAATTACAAAAATTCGCCGGGTGATGGGCCAGTCCACCTTCAGCTGGTGAAAATTGATTTTCCAATCTTCCTTGGTGCGGCACATAAGGACAAAAATGGCCAGTGCGGAAATAACCTGCGAAAAGGTGGTGGCCCAGGCAGCGCCCGCCACCCCCCAGTGGAAGACAATGACAAACAGAGCATCCAGGCCGATATTGAGAAAGCAGGAGAAAATTAAAAAATATAAAGGACGCTTGGAGTCGCCCATTGCCCGCAGAATGCCCGAAAGCATATTGTAAAAAATAAGTCCGGCAACCCCTGCAAAGTAGATGGTCAGGTATTCATAAGCCAGGTCGTACACATCGGCCGGGGTATCCATCAGCCAAAGCATGGCTGGTGTGAGCGCAATGCCAAGAAAGGTACACACAATACCCATAACCAGTGTAAGCAGAATGGTAGTGTGGATAGCCCGGCGCAGGTTAAGGATATCTTTGGCGCCGTAGTACTGGCTTACTACCACCGAAACACCCACGCCAATGCCCACAAAAAAGCCCACCAGGGTTTGTACAATGGTGGCGGTGGCCCCTACGGCGGCCAAAGCCTCCTTGCCCACCCAGTTGCCCACAATAATACTGTCGGCCATGGTGTACAGCTGCTGCAGAAGGTTGCCCAGCAAAAGCGGAATAGAATAGGCAATCAGCAGGCGGGCAATCGGCCCATGGGTCAGGTCACCCTGACGGGAAATGGCGGTCATATGCTTCACATTCCTTTCGGTGAACAGGCCGCAAAAGGGCACAGCAAACAGCTGTGCACCAAAATAGGTCTGTGTGTTTGTGCCTACAATACAATACAACCTGGCCATAAGGCTGTCAAGCGAGCAGCCGCTGCCGGTGCTTTACAGCAACAAACGATCAGTCACCCAATAAAAAGGCGGCGCACACAGCGGTACCGGTCCGAATGGAAGCTTCATCAAACAGGTTTTGCGGGTTGTGGATGCCATAGCGAGAACGGGGGTCGTCGTTGGCGGTTCCAATGCCGAACATGGCCCCCGGCGCCATGGAAAGGTAGCAGGAAAAATCGTCCGAGCCGGGGCTAGGCAGGTCTTTCCAGAAAACACCCTGTTCTCCCAGCAGGCGCCCTGCACAGTCAGCAAGCTTTTGGCAGATGGCAGGGTCGTTTACCATAACGGGGACCCCTTCTTCAATGGTCACCTCGGCCTGTGCCCGCATGGACTGGCAGCAGCCATCTGCAATGCGGCGGATGGCATCCCACATTTTGTGGCGCCCTTCCTCGTAAAAAGCGCGCAGGGTACCGTGCATCTGCACACAGGTGGGAATCACATTGGGGGCGGTGCCGCCCGCAATCTGCCCAAAGGTGAGCACAGCCGGTTCCACTGCAGGGTTTTCCCGCGAAATAATGGTTTGCAGCTGGCAGATCAGGTAGGCGGCAACGGTGACCGGGTCGGTGCAGCGATAGGGATGGGCACCGTGTCCGCCCGGCCCTTTTACCGCAATATGTACCAGGTCGGTAGAGGCGTTTGCCGGCCCCGAAATAAGCCGAATGCGCCCGGCCTCAAGGTCCGGTGCGGTATGGAAGCCCAAAATCTGGTCCAGTGGACCCACCAGCTGGGCCAGGCCGTTTGCCATAAGGGCTTTGGCACCGCTTGCCTGTTCTTCCGCAGGCTGGAACACCACCGTCACCTGGCCCGAAAGACGGTCGCGGCAGGCGCACAGGGCCCAGATCAACAGTACTCCCACTGCCGCGTGAATATCGTGGCCGCAGGCATGGCAGATGCCCTGGTTTTGGCTGGCAAAGGAAAGGCCGGAATCCTCGGGCATGGCCAGTGCGTCAATGTCGGCCCGCACCAGTGTGGAAGGGCCGGGCTTTGTGCCATTTACCCGCACAATCAGCCCGGTTTCAAGCGGGTTTTTTAAAAATTCCACGCCATCAAGCCCGTTAAGCGCCTGGCGCAGCAAGCGGGTGGTATTAAATTCCTGAAAAGCCAGTTCGGGCCGGGCGTGAATGGCGCGGCGCAGTTCAATTGCGTCCTGAATGCGCGCGTCTAAAACGGCAGCAAGATCCTGTTTCATGGCGATCCCTCTTTCTTTTGGCTTGGTGCACAAGGCAGCCGCCTTTGCACGAAAGATGCTTTTATTCCTCTTTTATTGTACAACCTTTTTTTCCTCTGGCAACAAGCCGCAAAAAGAATCGGCGCAAATTTGTGCAAATCTGCCACAGCAAACAGGGCTTTGCTGCATTTGCCTGCGGCAAAGAACAAAACTATGCCGTTTTTTAGGATTGACCGGCTGCGCCAGTTCGCTTTATACTAATTTTAACGGCAGGGACAGGAGGGCACAGCATGCAGCTTTCGGATGGATTTTTAATCTGGAATAAGCTTACACAGGACCAGCAGCGGCAGCTTTCACAGGCGGCGGTATTGCGAACCGCTCAGCAAGGGGAGCTTTTGCACGCAGGACAGGGGGACTGCCAGGGCCTTTTGGTGGTGGCGGACGGTCAGCTTCGGGCCTACATTCTGTCCGACCAGGGCAGGCAGATTACCCTGTACCGGCTGTTTGAGCGGGATGTGTGCCTGTTTTCGGCCTCCTGCATGATGCAGAGTATTCAGTTTTCCATTGCCATTGAGGCAGAAAAGCCCACAAAGCTTTGGGTAATTCCGCCGGATGTTTACCGGCAGGTTATGGGCCAGTCGGCAGTGCTGGCAAACTATACCAATGATTTGATGGCAAGCCGCTTTTCGGAAGTGATGTGGCGGGTGGAGCAGATTGTATTTAAAAGTTTTGACTGCCGCCTGGCCGCTTTTTTGCTGGAAGAGAGCGAGAACGAAGGGACGGACAAGCTGACCATTACCCACGAAAAAATTGCAAACCATTTGGGTACCGCCCGGGAGGTGGTCACCCGCATGCTGCGGTATTTCCAGCAGGAACAGATGGTGCAGCTGACCCGCGGCACGGTTTTGTTAACAGACCGGCCGGCACTTATACGGCTGAGCCGGCAGTAAGGCGGCAAAAGGGCAAGCGCAGCGGCTTTTGTGCGGCCATTTTGCCTAGGCAGGGAAGGTGCGGTTTGGAGGGCAAAAGATGGGACTGAAATGGCATTTGATCATTCTTCTTTTCTTCTTGGTAGTGGGCATTCTTTTTTCTCAAGGGAAGGGCGCATTTTTAATTTCCGGCTATAGCCTTGCTTCGAAAGAACAGAAGGCCAAAATAGATAAAACAAAACTTTGCCGCTTAATGAGCAGGCTTTCGTTCGGCATGGCCGGCTGTTGGTGTTTGGTGGCGGCGGGGGATGTTTGGAATAAGGCGATCCTTCTGCAGGCGGGCGCAGTGCTGTTTGTGCTGGTTTCTCTGGGCGGCCTTATTTTTATCAATACCGGCGGCAGAATAAAACGCTGATGGCAAACGACAAAAGCAAAGCGCGCAGACCTTTTGGTCTGCGCGCTTTGCTTTTTGGGTGGATTTTGAGGGAAAACCAAAAATGTTACAAAACAGCTTTTATGCAAAAGCCATCAGTTTTTTTCCAAACCGCAGGGCATGGCGCAAATGGCGGGCTGGCGGTTCTGCCAAACCGTCTGGTACAGCCTAAAGCCGCCGGAAAAATTGTAGCAGCTAAACCCAAGCTGGGCCAAAATGCGGCAGGCCAAATAGCTGCGCAGGCCGCTTTGGCAGATTACATAAACCGGTTTTTCGGTGGAAAGTTCGCCTGCACGCTGGCGCAGTTCATCCAGCGGAATATTCAAAAAGCCCTGTACATGCCCCAAAGCATATTCTGCCGTGGTGCGTGCATCCACAAGCTGCAGGCTGCCGTCGCGGGGCAGCTGGTCAATTTCGTCCCAGAAAAACTGTTTTAAAAGACCATTTTGAATGTTTTCGGCCATAAATCCGGCCATGTTGACTGGGTCCTTTGCAGAGGAATAGGGGGGCGCATAGGCCAAATCCAGCTCGGTCAGCTGCGGCGCGGTCATGCCAAGGTGAATGGCGGTTGCCAGTACATCAATCCGTTTGTCGACCCCTTCGCCGCCCACAATTTGTGCGCCCAAAAGCCGGAAGCTTTTGGCTTCAAACACCAACTTCATGGTCATAAGCTCACCGCCGGGGTAATAGCCTGCGTGGTTTTGGGGGGACAGATACAGCTTGTCCACACAAAACCCGGCCGCCTTGGCGGCCTTTTCGCTCAGGCCGGTAAAAGCGGCGGTCATGTCAAACAGCTTCAGTACGGAAGACCCCTGGGCGCCCCGATAACGGCTGTCCTTTTTGCAGATGTTGTCTGCCGCAATTCGCGCCTGCTTGTTGGCGGGGCCTGCCAGCGAAACAAGGGAAGGCTGCCCGGTTATGAAATTGCGAATCTCCACCGCATCGCCCACGGCGTAAATGTCCGGCGCCGAAGTTTCCATCCGGTCGTTTACCCGAATGCTGCCCCGTATGCCAAGCTCCAGGCCGGCAGCAGCGGCAAGGTGGGTGTCCGGTGTAATGCCAATGGCTAAAATGCCCATGTCCGCCTGCAGGCTTTCACCGTCCGCCAAAAGCATCTGCAGTCCTTTGGGGGCGGGGGCAAATCCCTTTACTTCCCGCTCTAAAAGCAGCCGAACCCCCTTTTGGCGCAGCTTGGCATGCAAAAAGGCGGCCATTTCAGGGTCCATGGGGTTAAGCAGCTGGGAAGGGCGCTGCACAATGGTTACCTCAAGCCCCAGCTCACGCAGGTTTTCGGCTACCTCCAGCCCAATAAAGCCGCCGCCCGCCAGTATGGCCGAGCGGGGGTGCTGGGCTTCCACAAACTGCCGAATGCGCAAAGTGTCCTCCACCGTGCGCAGGGTGAACAATTCCTTTAAGTCCAGCCCAGGCAGAGGGGGCAGGGTGGGTTTTGCGCCGGGGGCCAAAAGCAGCTTGTCGTACGCCTCTTCAAATTCATAGCCGTCGGTCAGCCGGCGTACGGCTACCGTGTGCCGTTCGGGAAAAATGGCGGTCACCTCGTGGTGGACCTGCATATTTACCCGAAACCGCTCCCAAAAGCTTTCGGGGGTTTGCAAAGTCAGGTCAGCGGCGTTTTCAATAATACCCCCAATATAATATGGCAGCCCGCAGTTTGCGTAGGACACATATCCCGAGCGCTCAAATACCACAATTTCGGCCGTTTCATCCAACCGTCGAATACGGGCCGCTGCGGTGGCTCCGCCAGCAACGCCCCCAACAATTACAACCTTCATAGCTTATTCCTCCAATCTTCCCCGGTATGCGGCAATGCCGCCGATATTTGTGATGTGCTCGTATCCCATTTTGCGCAAAGCAGCAGCTGCCTGCTGGCTGCGCATTCCGCTTTGGCAGTAAAGAAAATAAGCGCAGGACCGGTCTGGGTAATCCTTTGCCATATCACCAATACAATCAAGTGGCAGATTACGGCTTTTCGGAATGTGTCCGGCGGCATATTCCGCCGGGGTGCGCACATCCAGCAAAATGGCTCCCGGTGTGGCCAGGGCCTCCTTTACACCGGCGTTAATATCGGTTGGCTTTAAAAAATCGAAAAAACCCATGAAAAAACCTCCTTAAAGCAGCGCAAGAATCTGCGCTTTGGGGCGCGCACCTACTGCCCGGTTTGCAACCTGTCCCTCTTTTATGACCACCAGGGTGGGAATGCTCATCACCTGAAAAGCGGCGGCCAGCTTCTGCTGTTGGTCCACATTGACCTTGCCCACCTTGATGTCCGGCCGCTGGGCGGCAATTTCCTCTACAACCGGGCCAACCATACGGCACGGGCCGCACCAATCGGCCCAAAAGTCCAAAAGGACAGGCTTGTCGCTGTGCAGTACTTCCTGTTCAAAGTTTTGTTCGGTAATGGTTAAAACAGACATGGTTTTTTCCTCCTGAAGGTATTTTTGATCTGCGGCCTTTCGGGCCTGATGGGAAAAGTGATTTTGGCAGCGGCGCAGACACCATAAGGTTTGTACTGCGGCGCGCTATGGATTGTTTTCATTGATGATGTTGTTATTATATTACACTTTTTGACAGGTTTCTGTGACAAAATCACCCCAAAAGGGTAAAAACAAAAGAAACAAACGAAAAACGGGATAAAATGAACCCGCCGGCAAACCCTATTGGCGAAAGGCAAACCCTAGGGAGAATACGGAGGATAAAGATGGACTCCATTTGGACAAAAAGCTGTGTAATAGGAAGGCATGCCCAGCTGCAGCAGACCGTTTCGGCCGATGTAGCGGTAATTGGGGCAGGCATGGCGGGCATTTTAACAGCAGATGCGCTGCAGCAGGAGGGGCTGCGGGTGGTGGTGCTGGAGGCGGGGGGCATTGGTACGGGGCAAAGCAAAAATACCACGGCTAAAATTACGGCGCAGCATGGGCTTTTGTACCAAAAGCTGCTGGAAGAGCAGGGCGAAAAAAAGGCCCGCCAATATGCCCAGGCCAACCTGTTGGCAGTGGACCAGTACCGCCGGCTGGTACAGCAGCGCAAAATTGATTGTGACTTAGAAGAGCAAAGTGCTTATCTTTATGGGGAAAATTGCCAGCAGCTTGCCGCAGAAGCACAGGCGGCTGTGCGGCTGGGCCTGTCCGCAGAGTTTTTGGAAAGGCCTAAGGGGCCCATACCCTGCAAAGGGGCGGTATGCCTGAAAGAACAGGCACAGTTTCATCCGCTCAAACTAATTCGGGCCCTGGCAGAAGGTCTGGCTATTTTTGAAAATAGTCCAGCCGTACATCTGGAGGATGGCCGGGTGTTTACCCCGAAAGGGGAGGTGCGGGCAAAAAAGGTGGTGTTTGCCTGTCACTATCCGTTTCTTAACATTCCGGGTTTTTATTTTGCCAAAATGTATCAAGAACGCTCCTATCTGGTGGCGCTAAAAACCGCTGCAAGCTTTGATGGTATGTGGATTGGCGCCGAACAACCGGTTTATTCTTTGCGCCGGTATCAGGACCTGGTGCTTTTGGGCGGAAGTGCCCACCGCACCGGAGAAAACCCTGGAGGCGGGTGTTATGACGCGCTGCTTTTGCAGGCAAGGCGTTGGTTTCCAGATTATAGCCTGGTGGCAAAATGGTCCGCACAAGACTGTATGCCCCCCGACCATATTCCCTATATTGGTCCTTACAGCGCCGCTAAGCCCGACTGGTATGTGGCCACCGGGTTCCAAAAATGGGGAATGACCAGCTCTATGGTGGCGGCCAGTATTTTGCGGGATTTGATCTGCGGCCGAAAAAATCTTTATGCCGAGGTGTTTGACCCGGGCCGGTTCAACACCAGTACCCTTACGACCATCGCTTTGCAAACTGCCCAGTCGGCCAAGGGATTGGGAAAACGCTTTTTGTGCAATGCTCTTTTACAGGCCGGTGACATTCTGCCAGGCCAGGGGGGAATTGTGAGGATTGCAAACGAAAAGGTGGGCGTTTACAAAGAGGAAGACGGCACCCTTTGCCTGGTAAAGGTACAGTGTCCGCATCTTGGCTGTCAGCTGGAATGGAACCCGGACGAAAAAAGCTGGGACTGCCCCTGCCATGGGTCCCGCTTTGACAGGTATGGCCGGTTGTTGGACGGTCCGGCACAAAAGGAGATAAAGAATGACTGATCGGTTTTGTGGCTGGTATTTTAAATGCCAAAATGATTTTGACACCCTGGCTGTAATTGCAGCAAAGTATGGGCAAGGGGCAGGGCAGCGCGGCCTGCTTCAGCTGGTTTGCAAAAAGGGAAGCTTTTCTATACCATTTCCTGGCTGCGCTGCGGCGATTTGCAGCGACACCCCGCAAGGCAGGTTGGGGCAAAACCATTTCAGCCAATATGGCCTGCGGCTTTCGGTAAAAACCAACGACTGTACGGCCCAGGGCATGGTGCGTTTTGGCCCGCCCTCTTTGCTGCGCTACGACATTATGGGGCCGCTTGGCCTGCTGCCCGGGCTGCAGTGCCGCCACCGGATTATCAGCATGCGCCACCGGGTGGACGGCGAAATTTGGCTTAACGGCGAGTGCTACCGCTTTGCAAACGGCCTGGGCTACCTGGAAGGAGACCGGGGAAAAGCATTTCCCGACTGGTATGTTTGGACCCAAAGCTTTGTGCCGGGCGGTTCGGTTATGCTGGCAGCGGCCCGGGTGCCGGTGGCATGTGCCTATTTTACCGGTACCGTAGGGGTGGTGCAGCTGGAAAAGCGCGAATACCGGCTTGCCAGTTATTTGGGGGCGCAGGTGGTAAAACTGGGGCAGGGAGAACTGGTGGTGCGCCAGCAGAACCTTCAGCTTTCGGTACAATTTGCAAAAAAGCCCCAAATTGCCTTGCAGGCGCCCGACAGCCCAAAAAGCATGGAGCGGGTAATTTGGGAAAGTCCCCGCTGCGAGGCGCACTATGAGCTGCGTTTGGGAAACCGCGTTTTGCTGGAGTTTGTTTCGCATGACGCTTCGGCGGAATATGAATACCCGGATTGATGGCAAAAACGGCTTTTTGTGCAAACGAAAACTGCAAAAAATAATTTTAGCCGGCCTGCTGTCCTAAATGGGGGCCGGTACAACTAAAAACATAAAAAAACAGATTGCCGCAAAATTGGCCGCAAAAATTTGGGACCGGATTTTGCGGCAAAAATGTGCCGTTTTTTTGTGGATTGTGTGAAGCGGTTGCCGTTTTGCAGTTTGCCGTGATAGGATGAAAAAAGGAGAGAAAACAGGATGGAACTGCGAGTTTTAAAATATTTTTTGGCCCTGGCGCAGGAACAGAATATTACCCGCGCTGCTGCGCTGCTTCATCTCACCCAGTTCACCTTGTCCCGGCAGCTTATGCAGCTGGAAAAGGAACTGGGGGTGCAGATGTTTCGGCGCGGGCGCTATAAAATTACGCTGACCGAAGAGGGTATGCTTTTGCGCCGCCGCGCCCAGGAACTGGTGGACTTGGAAGAAAAAACAAAAAAAGAACTGCACCGTGCAGAACAATTGCGCGGAGAAATTGCCATTGGCAGCGGCGATTTAGAGGGAATGGAACTGCTTTCCAGATGGCTTGCCGATTTTCGTGCCTTGCACCCGCAGGTTACCTACCAAATTTTCAGCGGCAACTCGGACCATATTAAAGAGCGAATCGAGCAGGGAATTTTGGACCTGGGCCTGCTTTTGGAACCGGTGGAAATTGACCGCTATGAATCCGTTAGGCTGCCGGTGCGGGAAGAGTGGGGCGTATTGGTGCAAAAGGAAAGCCCGCTGGCACAAAAACAGGCAATTGCGCCCAAAGACCTTTTGGAGGTACCGCTTATTGTTTCACACCGGCAGATTATTTGGAAAGAGCTGGAACGCTGGTTTGGCAGGTATGCCCGCCAGGTAAAAATTGCTGCCAGCGGAAACCTGCCGTATAATATGTCGCTTTTGGCAAAGCAGGGTATGGGCGCATTTTTAACCCTGAAGCAGCACTGTAGCTATGAACAGCTGCGCTTTTTGCCGCTTTCGCCGCCGCTATTTTCCAGCTGTGTGCTGGTTTGGAAGCGGGCCGAACCATTTCCGCGTCCCGTTTCGGCCTTAATTGACTACATAAGCGATTGTATTGCAGATACCCCCCAGGAGCATTCATAAAATATTTGCAGGCATTTTTCTTCATTTAAAAGGTTCAGCGCCAAAACAATAAAAATCCCGGTTGGCAGTTTTAAACGACGCTTTTCGCTTTTTTACGCCAGTTTTCAGCAAAAAAGGTATTCTGCCGGCTGACAAAAAGCCATATTGGTGCCAACAGGCCGCTTTTCTGGCAGGGTTAACGCTTAAAACGAAACAAACTGTGTGCAGATAAAGCAAAACGGTAAAAAAGTAATTTTTGCAGAAAATGGCACAAAAAGGGTGGGGGCTTGCCAGCACAGGCAGCAGATGGTATAATAAATACAAATAAAAATATTTGTATTTATTTTGTGTTTGTTGTGGCAGCGTATAAACAGCAAAGGGGGGGGCCAAATGCCCAAGGTAGCGTATTCGGAACAGGAACGGGCGCAGATTCGCAAGGCATTGCTGGAAACGGCCCTGGAGCTAATGGCAAAACAGGGCATTCAGCATACCACCGTGGAACAGATATACCGGCAGGTGGGAATTTCCCGCAGTTTTTTCTATTCGTTTTTTGCCACCAAGGAAGATTTAATTGTGGAAATGCTGTATTTGCAGCAGCCTCATGTTTTGGCCTATGCCCGCCAACTGGTCAGTGATCCCCAAAAAAGCTGGAAAGAGGCCGTTCGGCAGTTTTTGGTTGCCTGCTGTTATGGGGAAAAAAACAAAATTGCGGTTTTAACCTTGCAGGAACAGCAGATGCTGTTCAGACGGCTAAGCCGGGAAAATTACCAGCTGTTTCGGCAAAAACAGCTGCTTTTGTTCCAAAATTTGTTGGAATGCTTTGGCATTCTTCCCAGCTTTCAGCGGGTTGCCCTTTTTACCAATCTCAGCCTGGCGGTTATGGTTGTTAGGCGGGCCATACCCGATACCCTGCCGCTTTTTATTCCACAGGCGGCCGATGAAACTGCCGCGTTTCAGATTGACGCGATTGTGAACTGCCTGGAGCAGATGAGACAACAGGACCTTTTGCAAAGTAAGCCAAAATAGCGCGGTAAAAAACCCGCCCCAAGGGCGCGATTTTTCGTGTTCAGACAGGACGGGTTTTCTTTTTGATAAAATAAAGACAAATTTTAAAAAATGTTTTTAATGCGCAGTTGTGCCGGCGGTATTTTGCGGGCAAGGGTGTAAAGCGCTTTTACAGTTTGGCACACAAAAATGTCTGATTTTGCTGTTTGTAGGTTGGAAAAACAGTAAGTAAGTAAAATGGCAAAGCGCTGTTTATTGAAATGTGTTTGAACGGCAAAAGCCGTTCAAACAAAAAATGTATTTTAACAGTAGGGAGGAAGAAAAAATGGGATTATTTGCAAAACTGTTTAACGGGCCGGAGCTGGACCAGGCAAAAAGCGATGCCAATGCCAAAAAAATGCGCGCATTATTTGACCAGGTAGTAGAGGAAGGAGAAAGCTACCGGCTGATTTTTGGGTATACCGAAGATGTTTCCCGTTTTAATTACGGGTTTTGCCATGGCAGCAAAACAAAAATCGGCAACCTGATCGTGGGGCGGAATGAAGCGAACAAAACCATTGTGGTGGTGCCCACTGTGCCGGACCTGTCCGGCTGAGGAGACTCTGTCTATTACCGCAGAGCCGATATTTTGAAAGCCTACCGCAACAAATATCCGACCGATGCATTCGTCATTTATCCCGACCGCAAAGGCTATATTGCCATTAATGCCTGCGACTGGATTGCGGACGAAAGTTTGTATGTATATGTGTCCCAGGAAGAGCCGCTGCAGGCTTTTACCGACTTTTTCCTGAACCAGTTTGCCAAAAAGTGAGGCTCGGTATGTCTTTTGGGGCAATAGCGGCGTTTTTAGTGGTTTTGTTCGTTACATTTGTGTGGGGAAATTTGTGGTTTCACCTGGTGGAAGCGGTAATAGCGCGGGTGAAACGGCTGCTTTTAGGACCAAAACAGCCTTCCACCTGGCACTTATTGGATGAACAGGAGGAAAAGGAAAACTGAGGTATCAGCTTTCGTACCCGGTTGTCTGCGGCCTGCAGTAGAAAGCGCACTTACCAAAACGGCGCCCAAAGCAAAATGAGCCGATTTGCATAACAAAAAGCGCAGCCTGGCAGTGCCAAAGCCTGTTTTCAGCCGTAAAAAGGGTGGAAGCTTTTGCAGATGGGTCAGAACCGACTTTTGGGGTACCGGGCGTTTTACCCTAAACTTGGGTGCAGAAGGTACAAAAAGGGGCAAAGCAAGCCTTTTAAGGCTTGCTTTGCCCCTTTAAAAGTTTGCGCGATAAAACCCAAATGGCGAAATCGGTGTTTTTAATGCACCATCGGCTTTTTTAGCCGATGGCATTTCAAAATGAAAAAGAAAGATTGCGGCAAATCTTTCGGCTTTAGTCAAAAACAGTCAGGGCACGGTTAAAATCATCAATTAAATCTTCGGCGTCTTCCAGCCCGACCGATACGCGGAACATGCCGGGGGTAATGCCCAAAGCCCGGCGTTCGGCGTCCGGCACAGAATGGTGAGACGAAGTACAGGGATGACTGAGGGTGGTGCGCAGACCGCCCAATGTCATAGCATAGTGGGAAAGAGACAGCTTTTCCAAGAACAGGTCAAACTTTTGGTCATTTTCCGGCACAATAAAGCTGAGCATGGGACTGCCGCCCTTTTGGCCAAACAGCTGCATAGCCAACTGCTTTTCGCTGTTTTGTGCCACCGAAGGGTGAAAAACAGCTTCTACATGGGGGTTTTGCGCCAAAGCGGCAGCCAGCCGAACGGCGTTTTCGGTTTGTTTTTCAATCCGCAGAACCGCGGTTTGCAGGCCGCGGAAAATCATCCAGCTGTCGTAAGGGCTGATGGGAGTGCCCGAAACCTTGCCTATAAAGCTTATTTTTTCCACCAGCTGCCGGCAGCCGGATGCACTGCCGCCCAAAGCATCGCTGTGGCCATTGAGAAATTTTGTTAAGCTGTTAATGCTTACATCGGCTCCAAAGGCAAGCGGCTTAATGTTAACCGGGGTGGTGAAGGTGTTGTCTACCACCAAAAAGGCACCTGCCTGGTGGGCAATTTCGGCCAGCGCTTTCAGGTCCACCAGCTGAATGCAGGGGTTGGAGGCAACTTCTGTATATACCACCCGGGTATTCTTTCGCATATGCGCGCGGACTTGGTTTAGATCGGAAAAATCCACAAGGTCTGCCTCAATCTGATAAAAAGGCAAAACCTGGGTCATGATTTCGTAGGTTTCGCCATATATGCTTTTGTTGCACAGCACATGGTCGCCAGCCTTTAAAAGGGCAAACAAAGTGGAAAAAATAGCGCCCATGCCCGACGAGGCGATAAAGCTGTCTTCACTGCCTTCCAAAAGAGAAATGGCGTCGGCCAGCACCCGCCGGTTGGGGTTGCGGGTGCGAACATAAGTGAATTGTTTTTCCGCATAAGCCTGCCGGACATCGGTCATGTTTTTTTGGCTGAAGGCCGCGGTGGCAAATAGCGGAAAGGTTTCGGGAATCAGGCTCATGCCGGAAATGGTGCGTTCGCTGTGCAGAAGATTGGTGTTTTCGGAATATTCAAAATTCATTGCTTTTGCCTCCCTAGCGGTTTTGGGCCCTATACCCGGGGCCTTTTTTTTCAGCATAAACTCTTTACCAGATAGAGAGTCAAATTGGCAGGCTGCACAAAATTTACCGCTATGCGTTGTGGCAACAGTGGAAAAGAAGCGGCTGCGGTTTGTGCGGAAAGGACGGCAGGGCGCTTAGGTTTGTTCCAAAACAGCCGGCTGGAAAAAAAGCTGAACTTCATAGCTGCACTGGTCAAACCGGAATAAGCTGTTTTCGTACTCGTCCGCAATGATAAATGGGGGCAGCGGGTGGTCTTTAAAAAAGTGCCGGAAAATTTCGCAGGACCAGTCGCCCAGCAGAATTTGGCTGAAAAAACAGATATAGTACCCCGCAGGAAACTTTTGAATATGCAGGTCGGCTGGGTGGTTTGGCGCGTTTAAGTAGATGCCATACCGGAAAGGCCGCAGTTTATCGGAAAAAAAAGGCCTCGGTCTGGTATAAGGTTACAAACTGCCGGCGATAAGAAAGCTGCTTATAGGGCGCCTTGTTTTTATGAAGATAAAGCTGTTCGTTGATTTGTTCCTTGCTGTTTGTATGGGTGCGGTCCACAAGAAAGGCGGCGCGCTCGGGAAAATATTTGATATACGGGGTTTTGGGAGCCGGCCCATTTTGGGTTTGGGTAAAAAAACGGTGGTACCAGCGAATATTTTCCAAAAGGGCCTGTTTGTCCTGAATTTCCTCAAGGGTTTGCGCTTCCAACTGTTTTAGCCGTTGGGCAACGGCGCTGACCGAATCTTTTTCGTATAGGTCTTTGATTTCGGCCAGCGAAAAGCCTAGCTGCTGCAGATATTTCAGCCGGTCGATGGGACTGAAGGCGGTACTGTCGTAATAGCGGTAGCCGGTTTCGGGGTTGATATAGCAGGGCGCAATAAGACCCATGTCGGAATACAGCCGCAGGGTTTGCACGGATATGCCCATAATAGCGGCCATTTCGCCGATGGTGTACTTCCGGCTCATACTGTGCCTCCTTTCTATCAGGTGAAATAAAAGGATAAAGCGTTTATTGAAAAACTGCAAAAACAGATTTTGTCAAGGCTACTCTTTACTCGCCCCGCCTTGCCCAAAGTGCAGTACCGGGTGCGAAAAACAGCCTTTCAAACATTATACCACTTTAAACCATCCAGGCGGATATTGGCCAGAGCCTTTGGATAGCCCAAGGGGCGAAAGGCCTGCATAAGAATAAAAGTATAGCAGCCATTCTGCAGTTATTATACCATGCAGGCGGCGCCGGCATGGTATAAACTGGCGTGGTTTTCGGTTGTCCCCAAAGGGGCGCGAAAGCCGGCATAAAATAAAAAAGTGCAATAGCCGCAGGAGCCATGATACGGAGAAGAAAAGGGGAAAAAAGATGCCTTTCAGTAAAAAGCGCGTTTTTCCAGTTGGAAAACCCCGGCAAAACCTGTGTTTGGAAGGTTTTATATGGAAGCATATAGGGGCAAAACACAGCGGTTGTCAGCCTGGGGCGGATATGGTATCATAAACAGGCAAATAAAACCGGCTGTGCGCCTGCCTGGCAGGGCGGGAAAAGCTTTGTGCAGCGATTGTTAAAAGGTGCAAAGCGCAAAAACATTGTTTTATACAGCGGCCGGGGCATTTGGGGCGCGCCGGCATTGGCGGTGCGGCAAAAGAAAGGTGTGGTTTTATCATGTTGCAGAATCCCAACAGGGACTCCTGGGGGTCCAAATGGGGGTTTATTCTGGCCTGTATTGGTTCTGCGGTGGGAATGGGCAATATTTGGCTGTTTCCGGCCCGGGTTTCTAAGTATGGCGGCGCTACCTTTTTAATTCCCTACCTGATTTTTGTGCTGTTAATTGGCTCTACCGGAGTGGTGGGGGAGATGGCTTTTGGCCGTGCGACCCGTTCGGGGCCAATGCATGCTTTTGGGCAGGCAACTAAAATGCGGTTTGGTACCGACCGGCCGGGCAAGCTTTTGGGGCTGATTCCGGTAGCCGGTTCGCTGGCGATGGCTATTGGGTATTCGGTGGTGACCGGCTGGATTTTTAAATATACAGCACAGTCGCTTTCGGGTGCGCTGAGCGCGCTGCAGGGAGCTGATGCCTTCAGCGCAAATTTTGGGGCGGCAGCATCCGGCAATTTGTTCTGGCAGGTAACCGGAATGGTCATTACCATTCTGATTATGGCATTTGGCGTGGGCAAGGGTATTGAGAAAGCCAACAAGGTAATGACCCCGCTGTTTTTTCTGTTATTTGTGGGGCTTGCGGTTTATCTTTTGCTACTGCCCGGTTCGCAGGCGGGCTACCAGTACATTTTTGTGCTGGACCCGGCCGGGCTTGCCGACCCGTGGGTTTGGGTTTATGCTTTGGGGCAGGCCTTCTTCTCTTTGTCCATAGCCGGCAACGGCACCCTTATTTACGGCTCTTATCTCAGCAAAAATTCCGATGTGCCCGCCGATGCGCGCATGGTGGCAGTGTTTGATACCTGTGCGGCCCTTTTGGCGGCGCTGGTTATTATTCCTGCCATGGCGGTGGCAGGCCAGCAGCTTGACGCCAGCGGCCCGGGCCTTATGTTTATCTACCTGCCAAATGTAATTGCGGCAATTCCGGGTAGCCGGGTTATTCTTTCGGTGTTTTTCCTTGCGGTAACCTTTGCCGCGCTTACCTCGCTGGTCAATTTGTTCGAAGCGCCGACCGCCACTTTACAGGAGCTTTTCGGCCTCAAACGCCCGGCAGCGGTGGGAATCATCGGTGCAGTTGGCATTGGGGTGGGGCTTGTTATTGCGCCCATTGTTTCCCAGTGGATGGATGTTTGTTCCATTTATATCTGTCCCATTGGTGCATTTTTGGCTGCGGTTATGTTCTTTTGGGTATGCAAAAAGGAATATGTGCTGCACGAGGTTAATTTGGCGCGCACCAAACCCCTGGGCCGCTGGTTTTACCCCATGGCAAAATATGTGTTTTGCGGTGTTACCCTGCTGGTTTTGATATTGGGCGCAGTAAAGGGCGGAATTGGCTGATAAAATAAGGATCATTTATAAAAAAGTCCTGCAAAGCTTATGGCCTTGCAGGACTTTTTGCTAAAAAGCGTGAATCTGTTTTTTGTTTGGCTGTGGGCACAAAAAACAAGGGCCGCATTGCCCCAAAGTTTTGGGGCAGAGACTTATATAAAAACAAAGTGTAAGGCAAAACAAAAACACATATTTGGAAAAGCGCCTTTGCACTTATCAGCTTAGGGCTGCATAATCTGCCTCAGAAACGGCCTCCAGCCACTCGTTCGAGGTGTCTTCTCCCGGTACTTCGATGGCAAGGTGGGAAAACCAGCTGTCATGGCTGGCACCGTGCCAGTGTTTCACTTGCGGCAAAATGTTCACCACATCGCCCGGGAACAGCTTGCGGGCCGGTTTGCCCCATTCCTGGTAATACCCGAACCCTGCTACACAAAGCAGAATTTGGCCGCCGCTCTTTTTGGCGTGGTGGATATGCCAGTTATTGCGGCAGCCGGGTTCAAAGGTGACATTGCACACCAAAGCCTGGCTGGCAGAAAGTGGCTGCAGATAGCTTTGCCCTACAAAATAGCGGGCAAAGCTGTCGTTGGGTGCGCCGATAGGAAAGACCATACTCTGCTGGTGCAGGGCTTTGGCACTTTGCAGTTGTGACTCGTTGGCCCACACCTCTTTGGCCATGCGAAACGCGGCCCAGGCTTTGGGCCAGCCTGCATAAAAGGCGGCGTGGGTTAAAATCTCTGCAATCTGTTTGCGGGTAATGCCATTGTTTTTGGCACTGAGCAGATGGTACTGAAAAGAGCTGTCCACAAGGCCCTGGGACATAAGGGCTACCACAGTAACAAGAGAACGGTCCCGCAGGGAAAGCTCCTGCTGGCGGCTCCATACCTCGCCGAACAGCACATCGTCATTCAGCCGGGCAAATTCCGGCGCAAATTCGCCCAAAGCATCACGCCCGGCCGTTTGTTTTATTGCCATGTTTTTATACCTCCGGTTCTAAAGAAAAGGTTACCTCAACGCTTCCTTCTCCCAGCTTCTGGGCAAGGTCCTCCGGCTGGTCTATTTTGGCCAGCCGGGTGAAGTTCCAGGAGTTGGTCCCATAATAAATGGTAATTTGGTTGCCCTGGTAAAGAATAACATCTCCGCACACGGCTGTAATTTGGCTGTCGCTTCGGGTTAAGGTTTGCCCAAGTGGTCCTACCTTTTCAAAGCCGCCGTAATCTTCCATTAAAATGGTCAGCTCGCCTTGTTCCAGCAAAGTTTCCAGTTCCTGGGCAGAAGGGTTATCTTCAAAGGTTGCAAGCCATTCCTGTTCGCCTACTGTAATTTTTAATGCTGGTTTTGTTTCGGCTGCCTGTGCGCTTTGGGGGCTAGATGAAGCACCTGGCTCAACGGCTACAAACTGCCCTTGTTGGGAAGCAGACTGCGTATTTTGCCCCGCCCCGCAGCCAGCCAGCGCCAGAAAAACAAAGAAAATAGAAAAAATTTTTACCATAAGCTTGTTTTACACCAAATATTTTTTCAAAAATTTTTCTATATGGTCAAATGGAATTTTATTTTTCTGGTCATACAGGTCGGTGTGAACCGCACCGGGAATAATCAGCAATTCTTTGTTGGCGGTATCCGGATTATTCTTGACCATCTGGGAGAACGCATCGCGGCTGAAATAGCACGAGTGGGCCTTCTCTCCGTGCACCATTAACACCGCGCTGCGAATTTCGTTTGAGTAGCAAAGAATGGGCATGTTGATAAAGGAGAGAGCGGAGGTTACATTCCAGCCGTCATTGGAATTGAGCGAACGCTCGGAATAGCCCCGTTCGGTTTTGTAGTAGTCATAATAATCTTTTACAAAAAACGGTGCGTCCTCCGGCAGGGAATCTGCCACCCCTCCTGCCCGGGCATAGTTGTTTGCTCGGTAATCGGCGGTACGCTGGCAGTTTAGGGTTTTCTTCAATTCATAGCGGGCGTTTGCGGTGTCGGCAGCATCAAAATAGCCCCTTGCATTTACCCGGGTCATGTCGTACATGGTACAGGTAATGGTGGCTTTTATCCGTGTGTCCATAGCAGCGGCGTTCAGCGCCATGCCGCCAAAACCACATATGCCCAAAATTCCAACTTTTTCTTCATCCAAGAGGGGATGGGTTGCAAGAAAATCCACTGCCGCGGAAAAATCTTCGGTGTTAATGTCCGGTGAAGCTACATTCCTTACCTCGCCGCCGCTTTCCCCAATGAAGGAAGGGTCAAAGGCAAGGGCGGCAAACCCGCGGCTGGCCAGTTCTTCGGCATACAGCCCCGCAGCTTGTTCTTTTACCGCCCCAAAAGGGCCCGCCACGGCTATAGCGGCAAGTTTTGCCTTTGGGTTTTGGGGCAGGTACAAATCGCCTGTCAATTCAATGCCATATCGGTTATGGAAATGTACTTTTTCCCGTGTAACGGTATCCCGCAGGGGAAAGGTGTAGCCATTGTATTTGGAATGCATATTTTATCCTTTCTTCAAATGTTTTTGCCCATTTCGTAGGCTTTTTGCAGTTTATCGGTGTGCAGTGCCATTTCGCCGGGGTCATTGGCCCCGCCGCCTTGTACCACGCCGGCAAGCCTTGCTTGCTCAAAACAACGAATCCATTCCTGCAGGCTGTTTACCGAACCATCTGAAGCACTGTCGGGCAGCTCGGCGCTGGCGGTCAATAGGTAAATATCCCGGAAGGAATAATCACAAGAGTAAAGCGGGTTGGCGCGGTCCAGCAGGGTTTTTAACTGGCCGGGAAGCCCGTAATAATAAACCGGGGCTGCAAAACATAAAACCTGCGCTGTTCGCATTTTTTCCACAATGGCATTGGCATCGTCCTGCAGTACGCAGTGTGGTGTTTTCAGGCAGGCCATACAGCCGGTACAAAACTGCAGCTGCTTATTTTTTAAAGATAAAATTTCCACCGAGTGGCCGGCTTCCTGCGCGCCTTTTGCAAACTGCTGGGCCAACAGTTCCGAATTGCTGTTAGGCCGCAGGCTGGAACAAATGACCAATACTTTTTGTTTCATGGGGTTTCCTCCTTTGTATTCCGTTTTTTTATAACCCTTGCCGGTACACCGCCCACAACCGTATTGGCCGATACATTTTTTGCTACAACCGCACCGGCTGCCACAATGGCTCCGTCCCCCACCGTTACGCCGGGCAAAATGGTGGCATTGGAACCAATCCACACCTGCCTGCCAATGTGAATGGGGGCCAAATGCATGGTTGCGCGCTCTTGAGCGGGCATGGCATGGTTTACGGTGGCCAGTACCACATTGTGGCCGATGAGTGTACCGTCGCCTATAAAAATGCCGCCTTGGTCCTGGAATTTGCAGCCCATATTGATAAATACATTCTTTCCAAGCGTAATGTTCTTTCCGCAATCGGTATAAAACGGCGGAAACAAACGGAAGGTCTCATCTACCGGTTTGCCGATCAGTTTGGAAAAAAGCGCGCGCAGTTTTTCCGGTTCGTGGTAGCCGGTGTTGAGCTGTGCGGTAAGACGCAGAGCCTCCTGGCTGACCTTGTGCATAAACAGGTGTTCTTCGCTGTTTGCCTGTACCGGCCTGCCGCTGTTTAGGTATTCCAAAAAGGTTTCTAAGTTCATTTGCCTCTCCCATCGTTTTCTTGTCATTGCTGCATTTATTGTATCACCCATTCAAATTGATAACAAATGCCTATAAAAAATATAAATCTATGCTTGAAAACTATGGTTTTGGCGGGCTATACTATTATAAAAAAGGAAGGTGAAGCAGATGGAGCTGCGGGTGCTGCAGTACTTTCTTGCAGTGGCAAAAGAACAAAATATCTCGGTAGCAGCCCAGTCTATGCACCTTACCCAGCCAACCCTATCCAGGCAGCTGAAAGAACTGGAAGAAGAGCTGGGCAAGCAGCTGATGGTGCGGGGAAGCCGTAAGATTACCTTAACCGAAGAAGGTGTTTTGCTGCGCAAGAGAGCGCAGGAAATATTGGACTTGGTGGGCCGGACCAAAAACGAGCTGACCTGTTCCGATGAGGCAGTAAGCGGTGATATTTATATTGGCACCGGCGAGACCGATGGGATGCGGCAGATTGCCGCCGCTGCGTACAAGCTGCAGCAAAGCTGGCCGGGTATTCGGTTTCATATTGCCAGCGGAGACGCTGCGGATGTGTGTGAACGGCTGGATAAAGGCCTATTGGATTTTGGTGTTCTTTTGGGGGATATTGATAAAACCAAATACCAGTATATGGAATTACCCATGAAGGATGTGTGGGGTGTTTTGATGAAGAGCACCAGCCCCCTGGCAGAGAAAAAAGCTGTATTGGCCCAGGATTTGTGGGATAAGCCGCTGATTCTGTCCCGCCAAATTGACAATAAAAGTGCGCTTTACCGTTGGCTGAAAAAAGAACCGGCAGAACTTTATACGGTAGCTACCTATAATTTAATTTATAATGCTTCACTAATGGTGGCTGAAGGAATGGGGTATGCCTTTGCTTTGGACAAGCTGGTCAATACCACCGGTAGCGACCTGTGTTTTCGGCCGTTGGAGCCCCGGTTGGAACTGGGGATGTATTTGGTATGGAAAAAGTCGCAGGTGTTTTCACGGGAGGCTAAACTATTTTTGGAATGTTTGCAAAACAACCTGGCTGTCTGGGCCAAATAACACAGTACCCCATAAAAGAACCTGCCGCAGCTTAAACCGAAAACTGCGGCAGGTTTTATGTTTTTGAGATAAAGCTGTAAAAAAGCTACTGTGGTTTTGCAGGCTATGAGGTCGTCAGGGTTTTTAACATGCATTTTCTATCTGGTATTTTGAAACAGGTATAAACCATACAGTTAGCAGGCCATATGGCTAAAACCTATGAAATACCTTTTTTTGTATTTTGCCGTATAAAAAATAAGCATTTTACATTTTGCGTGCCAGGCCTACAATGACAGATAAGGCAGCTGGCGGTTGTGAGGAACAGCAAGCAGGGCAAAACAGTGCGGTAGTAATGGGCGGTAAGCCGGGCAGCTAAAGCGCCCAGCAGGTTATTTGCGTTTTGGCCAGGTTTGCGGAGAAAAGCGTATTTTGGTTTGGTGCAGCGGCCGGTTGAAAAAAGGGTTTGTATGAAAGGAAGGGTTACAATGAAAAAGGCTTTGGTGGCTTATTTTTCTGCCAGCGGCACTACCGCAAAAGCAGCGAAGGCACTGGCGCAGGCGGTAGGAGCAGAGCTTTACGAAATTAAGCCGGCGGTTGCCTATACAAGTGCTGACCTCAACTGGATGGATAAAAATTCCCGCACCAGCAGGGAGATGCAAGATAAAGATTCGCGCCCGGCTTTGGCAGACCGCAGTGCCTGTTTGCAGGCGTATGATGTAATTTTTTTAGGGTTCCCGATTTGGGGCATTGGATAATCGAAATGTCAGAAATGATTGCCACAGCCAACGCCAAGAGCATTGAGGAAATCAAGTCCTTTCTGAGCCGACAAAAGGAAACCTACAAGATACCGTATGAGCCCCATCCGGCAGACAGACTGCGACAATGTGTGTTTGGAGGTTCTTCCAACACACTTGACTTTCTTCCCCTTGACCGAACAGGCAACCGCCGATTTCTTCCAGTCATGGTATGCCCGGAACAGTCCGAGGTTCACATACTGGAAGATGAAACTGCATCCAGAGCCTATAGCATTCAGATGTGGGCAGAGGTCATGGAGATTTACCGAAGCGGCAATTTCAAGCTGAAGCTCAGCAAGGAAACGGACACATTTCTGAAAGCCCATCAAAGGAAGTTCATGCCGGAAGACATCATGGCAGGACAGATTATTGATTATCTGGAGCGCTATTCCGGCAACATGGTCTGCTCCAAGCAACTTTACCGTGAAGCATTAGGGCATGACTATGACGAGCCGAAGCAATGGGAGCTTCGAGAAATCAATGACATTATGAATAATGCTGTCACAGGTTGGAGGGCATTTGCAAATCCGAGATACTTCCCGGAGCCTTACCGCAGACAGCGAGGTTGGGAACGCATCCCCACCGACAACGAGCCTGACAACAACACAGGAGAATTTCACGAACTGACGGAAGCAGAAATGCAACAGCTTGAACTTCCAGAAGAATGGTTACGATGAAAAATCCCTTTTCGTTGTCGGGTAGATTGTCGAGCTGGTTGTCGGTCTGTTGTCGGGCAGAAATCGAAAATCCATTGATATTACTGGACTTTTCTTTCTCTGACAACAATGGCAACAGAAATATAAAAGAAAAAGTAAATTATAAAAAAGTAGATAAGCCCGATTAAGAAAAAGAGTTTTTCGAAGCCCGTTGTCGGTACTTCGTTGTCAGACCTTTCCTTGTCGGGCTTTTTTCATTTCAAGGAGGTATTCAATGAACGCAACAGCAATTCAGACCGCAAACAACACACAGCCCTGTTTCCGCAAGACCATCGACAAGACCACCTAT
>JALFTI010000020.1 GCA_022778585.1 Pygmaiobacter massiliensis
TTGAATGGCCTTCAAAATATGCCGCAGGTTTTCCTGTTTGGAGCAGTCGGCCGACCGCTGGCACAGGGCAACCTTTACGAATTGCTTGGACATGGGGTGGGGAAGTCCTTCCTAATGTACGAGAAACGCTTATTTCTCCAGATAGTTCTTGATGCAGTCAACGATCCGGTCAACACCGCGTTCCACAGCGATTTTGCCCTTTTCAGCAGTGCCCAGGGTGCCGTCGCCCAGCGTGCCGGTGTCGGTGTAGCCAGCATACTCTTCGCTGACCTGAATGCCAGGCCACTTGTGGTCGAACAAGGAGTCGGTCTTGCGGGCCTCTTCCATCTTAACCAGCTCAGGAGCCAGGTACAGAAGCACGGAGGTGCCAGCTTCGGAAGCGTGGCCATGGGGGTTGGAGCACTCCCACAGATCCTCAGTGAAGGCCGGGATGTACTGCCACCAACCGATCTGGCCGTACTTGATGCCATGAGCGAGGCGAGCGTCTTCCAGAACCTCGTTCAGGGGCTGGGTGTTGTGCAGGTGGGTGTTTACCACGAAGAAGTTCTTGAAGCCCAGACGGATGAACTCGTTGATGATGTCGCGATAAACAGCAGTCAGAGAAGAAGCAGAGATGGCGATGGTGCCGGGGAAGCTGGTCAGGCTCTTGGACTGGCCCACTTCCACGCAGGGAGCTACAACGCCGCCGACCTTCTCGGCAACCAGCTCAGAGATCTTCTTGGCCACGATGATGTCGCTGCCCAGCGGCAGGTGACGGCCGTAAACCTCGCAGGCGCCGGAGGGGATGATGACGGTCTTCGCGGTTTTGCACAGCTCAGCAAAATCGACCCAGCTCATGTCTCTCAGATTGTAGTTCATTTTGTTCAATCTCCTTTCCAAAATACCAGTGTGCGGTTTGCACACGATCTTTCGCTGTAATAGTAGCAAAAAATATGCCATTGGCACCTTGGAAGTTTGTGGAAAAAGACAAGAATGTGATAAAATAGCAAAAAAATATTTTTCAAGGGGTCAGAAAGAACCAAAAAGAACCCGTCGAGCCAAACTAAAAAAAGTCGACGGGTTCTCAAAAATGAAAAAACACAAAAGGTTCGGTTCTCAAAAGTGATAATATTATCAATTATGAGAAGTGAGCTTGGCCTCTTGGCATTTACGGTAGTAGGTGGCCCGGCTAATGCACAGCTGGGCGCAGAACTGGTCGATCGCTTCCAAGGAAGGCTTGCCTGCATGGGCCTGCAAAAAGGCCGAAAATAGCCCTGCTTCGTAGTCGGCCAGCATTTGCTTTAAGGGGCGCAGGCTAGGGCCGGGGGACGGTATAGACGCGCCGGTGGGCGGAACAATGCGGCTTGCCTGTTCAAACAGCTTAGGCGGCATGCTGGCGGGTGTCAGGCGGGGGGTACGCTCAAAGTTCATCATATATTCCAGGCAGTTTTCCAGTTCCCGCACATTGCCCGGCCAGTCGTAGGCCAAAAGCAGGTTTAAGGCGTCTTCCTGAATGCCTTCAATCTGCTTATCCAGCTTTGTGTTGTATTTGGCAATAAAATGTTTTACCAGCGCCACCACATCCTCTTTGCGCTGACGCAGCGGCGGAATAACGAACGGAATAACGCTGAGCCGGTAGTACAAATCGTCCCGGAATTCCCGGTTGCGGATCATCTCTTCCAGGTTGCGGTTGGTGGCGGCAACAATCCGCACATCCACATCCACCGGTGCGGCACCGCCCAGTCGGTCTACCTTGCGCTCCTGCAAAACCCGCAAAAGCTTGGCCTGAAGATACAAGGGCATGTCGCCGATTTCGTCCAAAAACAAGGTGCCCCGGTCGGCCAGCATAAATTTGCCAATGCGCCCGCCCTTGCGCGCGCCGGTAAAGCTGCCTTCCTCATAGCCGAACAGTTCACTTTCCAGCAAGGTTTCCGGAATGGCGGCGCAGTTAATAGTAACAAAAGGGCCATCCTTGCGGTCGCTGTTGGCGTGAATCATGCGGGCAAACATCTCTTTGCCGGTACCACTTTCGCCCAAAATCAGTACATTGGAGGTGTGCTTGGCCGCCGTTTTTACCCGTCCCAAAAGGTCCTGTATGGCCTGGCTGGTGGCAACAATATCGTCATCGGCTATGGCGGGCTGGCTGCCCTGCTGCAGAATGGAGTCCTGTACCTTGGCAAACGGCATGACAATGCACACCACATCCCGCCCGGCGTTATTCAGCGGCAGCGCCTGAATGGTGAGGAAATAGGAGTGGTCGTTGTCGGAATGAAAAATTTCCTGCGTAATCTTGCGGCCGGCCTTATCGGCGGAGCGGGCAATCTGCAGGGTTTGGGCCAGCAATATGCGGGAGATATGGCTGTCGTCCATATGCAGAAACTGCTTGGCCCGCTGGTTGATCTGCTGAATGCCGGCAGCGGCAGAATAGAACAATACACCATTTTCAAAGGCCTCGTTCATGGCGCTCAGCTGCTGGTTCATGGTTTCGGTGTGGGCCAAAAGCTGCTCCTGCTCCAGCTTCAGCGAGATCAGTTCCGAGGTAAGGGCTAGGTAGTCCATCAGCCGGTCCTTTTTGGAGAGCAGAAGCTGCTGCTGGCGGTCGGTGAAGCTGGCCAATACAATAACCCCCACCACATGGTTTTCCCGCGTGCGGATGGGGTAGAGCAGGATGGAATAGTTGGGGCCAAAATATTTGCGGTCCGGCTCGGCCAAAAGTTGAATATAGGGGGAAGTGTCCAAAATAACCAACGGCTCGTTTTGCTCGGCGCACATATTGGTGTAGCTGTGCTGCCAGTAATTGTGCAGGACCTCCGGCCGCTCCTGGCGGTAAAAACCAGTGCCGCACACCCGGCGCAGAGGGGTGCTTTCCGCGCTTATGACCGTAAGCTCCAGGTCCAGCAAGGCGGCAAAGGAATCTACCAAAGAGTCCAAATAGGTTTTAATGTCAAATAATGTCAAATAATGTCACCTCCCTTGGGTGCGTGCAAAAACATAACAAAGTGTGTTGGCTGTGTGTTAAAAGAAGGTTGGCAGAGTGTATGGATATAACCGCCACTGTGTTAGCAGCGTGTTAGCACCGTGTTGGTATACATATTATAAATAATATATAATATATATAAATATATATTATATATTTTATTAAGAATTAAGAAGAAAGAAGGAAAGACATTGAGAATAAAAAATAAAAGAATGAAAAAAAGACTGCGCCGCTGCACAGGCAAACTGGAAAATATAAAAAAATAATTATATTTTATATTATATATAAAAACCCGCACACAGGGCAAGCGCCGATACACAGTGGGGTAAAAGCAGCCTGCGGCTTGCAATCCCCCCTTTTTTGGTCTATGCTAAACAATAACAAAAACGAATAAACCGGACATGCCCATGCCGGCAAAGCCCCGGTGGGAAAGGAATGAAAAAAGTGCAGCTGGAATTAAAAACCATTCAGGAAAATGCCCTGCGGGTACAGGAAAGCGTTTGGGAAGCATGCATAAAAGCGGGGCGTGAGCAAAACGCGGTGCAGCTGATGGCGGTTTCCAAAACAAGGCCCATAGAGCAGATTCTGCCGGCCATTCAGGCAGGACTTAGGCTGTTTGGCGAAAACCGGGTACAGGAGCTGTCTCAAAAGGCAGAATTTTTTGCACAGCACCAGGCGGTATGCCATTTAATCGGGCAGCTGCAGACCAATAAGGTGAAATATCTGCCCGCCTTGACCGATACCATTGAAAGTGTGGACAGCCTTCACCTGGGCCAGGAGATTAGCCGCCGGTACAGCCAGGCCGGCAAACAGGCAAAGCTGCTTTTGGAAGTAAATATTGGCGCAGAGGAAAGCAAAAGCGGCGTGGCGCCTGAACAGGCCGGCGAATTGCTGGCCCAAATCCAGCAGCTGCCTGGCGTAAAGGTGGAAGGCATGATGTGCGTACCGCCCATCTGCGAGGGGGATTTGGTCCGCCGGTATTTTGCCGCTATGCGCCGTTTGTTTGATGACTTAAACAGCCTTCTGCCGGCCGAAAAACAGATGACCACCCTTTCTATGGGCATGTCGGGCGATTATTTGTACGCCATTCAGGAAGGCAGCACCCTTGTTCGGGTAGGACAGGGAATTTTTGGTGCCCGGGATTATAGCCGGCCGGTTGGCTAAAAATGGCCTTTGCCTGCAAGACGGTATGAAAAGCGCCCCGGTTACAAAAGCCGGGGCGTTTTCTATCTGCCAAAGGCGGCAGCAAGCCTAGGTCGTTTCAATAAAAGCAGCCTTGCAGCTGGGGCAGGTTATGGCAATTCTGCCTTTACCGCGCGGCACCCGTACCCGCTGCCCGCAGGCCGGGCAGCTAAAGTAACAGTAGCCGTCTGCCGGCTTGGGGGCCCGGTGGGGGCCAGGGCGGCTAAGCTTCTGCCAGAAGGACAAAAAGCGTTCGTTTTCGGCCCGCCGCAATACGACCTTAGTGCTCATAATCCGGAAAAAAGCCCACGCCACCAGAACAATGCCCAAAAGCATAAGCCAAAAAGCGGATGGCCAGATGCGGTAAAGAATGGAACAAACCACTGCGCCGCCTAAAATTACGCCGCTGAGCAGGTCGAACCCGTTGCGGCCGGCAAAAAAGCCGCCAAAGCCAAATGAATGCATTTTATTACTCCTATCTTCCCGCTCTGCATATGCTGCAAAAGCGCGCAAATCATCTGCCTTTTATTATAGGCAGATGGCTGTTTTATGCGCAAGCCAAAACACAAAAATTTTACATTCTAGTCAAACAGTTGCAAGCGGGCAGCAGACCGGCTTATAGGCGAGCAAAAGGTTGAAAGTACCGCGTTTGACAAATTGGGAGACGCTTAGCTATAATCGAGAAAAAGTAAAACGGAAAGGGAGCGTTTTTATGAAGCGCCAGGAAGCCTGGGACCTTTTGTGCCAGTATAACCAGGAGGATTTCCACCTGCACCATGCCAAATGTGTGGAAGGAACCATGCGCTATTTTGCCCGCACCTTGGGCTACCAGCAGGAGGAAGAATTTTGGGGAATTGTGGGGCTTTTGCACGATTTGGACTATGAAAAATTCCCCGACGAGCACTGTATAAAAAGCCAGGAGCTGATGCGCAGCGCCGGGGTGGACGAGCGGATTGTGCGCGCAACAGCCAGCCACGGCTGGGGCCACCAGGTGGATATTAAGCCCGAGCACGAGATGGAGAAGGTGCTGTTTGCGGTGGACGAATTGACCGGTCTGATTGGCGCGGCAGCTTTGATGCGCCCTTCCAAAAGCGTGCAGGATATGGAACTGAAAAGCCTGAAAAAGAAATTTAAGGATAAAAAGTTTGCCGCCGGCTGCAGCCGAGAGGTGATTGCAAAGGGGGCCGAGCTGTTGGGCTGGGATCTGGATAAGCTTTTGGCCGAAACCCTGGCCGCCATGCAGGACTGCGAGGAAAGCTGCCGGTAAAGATTGGCAGAAAATTGCCGGAAAAATGTGTTAAAAGTTTATCAATTTCTCTTTTTTGCCAGCCGGTTTACCGGTGTACAGGGTTGTATTCGGCCGTGTGTTCGTTTATACTAATAAAAGGAGACAGCGCATTTTGGCCGGGGGTTCCGGCCGATGGAAGAACCTTTAAAATTTCCGTTACGGAGGGAACTTAACATGTTTGTTAATGCAAGTGAAATGCTGAAAGCCGCCAAAGCCGGCCACTATGCTGTGGGACACTTCAACACCAACAACCTGGAATGGACCAAATCCATTCTGCTGGCAGCCGAAGAGATGAAATCTCCGGTTATTGTGGGTGTTTCCGAAGGCGCGGCCAAATATATGACCGGCTTTTCGGTGGTAGCCGCCATGGTGCGGGAGATGGACAAGGCGCTGGGCATTACGGTGCCGGTGGCGCTGCACCTGGACCACGGCAGCTATGAAGGGGCCAAAGCCTGTGTGGCCGCCGGGTTTACCTCCATTATGTTTGACGGCAGCAAATATACCATTGAAGAAAATATTGAAAAAACCAAGGAACTGGTGGCTTTGGCTCATTCCAAGGGCATGTCCATCGAGGCCGAGGTGGGTGCGATTGGCGGCGAAGAGGACGGCGTGATTGGCGCAGGCGAGATTGCGGACCCGGCCGAATGCAAGCTGATTGCCGACCTGGGGGTCGATTTTTTGGCTGCGGGCATTGGCAACATTCACGGCAAATACCCCGCCAACTGGAAGGGCCTGGACTTTGAAGCGCTGGACCGTATTCAGCAGATGACCGGTGATCTGCCGCTGGTGCTGCACGGCGGCACCGGCATTCCGGAGGAAATGATCAAGAAGGCCATCAGCCTGGGCGTTTCCAAAATTAATGTAAACACCGAATGCCAGCTGGTATTTGCCGAGGCTACCCGCAAGTATATTGAAGCCGGCAAGGACTTGGAAGGCAAGGGCTTTGACCCGCGCAAGTTGCTGGCCCCCGGCGCTGCAGCTATTCAGAAGGCTGTGTGCGAAAAAATTGAATTGTTTGGTTCGGCCAACAAGGCCTGATTGGCTTTATTGGACCAAATGTGAAAAACGGCAGAAAATTTATTTTCTGCCGTTTTTTTAAACCAAAGTAAAAAATAGCTGGTTTCCCGTGTGGTTTTGCGGTTATGGGTATGCCGGCAAAAGGAGAAGCAGATGAAACAGAAGTTTCCCATTTTGCTGCAGCTGGCAAGCTTTCTGCTGCTTGCCTGGTGTCTTTTGCGGATTGGCTCTCTGCAAGAGCAGATAGAAACCCTGCAATCTAATCAGTCGTCCCAGTTTTCAAACCTACAAGGACAGATCAGCGGCATTTCGGGCCAGGTGGAGCGTTCTTTGGAAGAGGGCGCCAGCCTGCTTGCAAGCTTTGAAACAGAATATGGCCAACTGGATGTGTCGTCCGGTCAGGTGACCCTTACCTGCAGCCTGGTTCCCAAGGTGATGACCCCGGATACCGCCGCCCAGCTGATCTGCAACGGCCAGCCCTGCCAGATGGAGCGGCAGGGGAATGTTTTTGTGCTGAAGCTGCCCATTGACCTGTACCAGGAGACGATTGTGGAAAAGGCAGTGCTTTTGCGGCAGGATAAAACCGAAACCCAAAAGCTGGATGAGTATTTTTCGCCCCGCATCGATTACCTGCCCAGTCTGTATGCCAATTGGTCCGGAACAGGCAGAAGAAGAACCGCCGGCAATACCAGCTATGACTGGGACGGCACGGTGGACCTGAGCGCTTCCTGCCCGACCGAGTGCTCCTTTTCTGAACCGGTTTTGCTGGTATACATAGATGGGGCTTTGGCCGAGCGTTTGACGCTGGAATGGGAAGAAGACGCAGCGCAGAAGCTGGCCGAAGGCAATACGATAACGGCGCCGCTTATTGGGGAATGGGAGCTTTCGCCCGGCCAAACGCTGGATTTTTACCTGGAGGTAAAGGAACAGCACAATCTTTTGTACCGCTGCCAGCTGGAGCATATGGTTTTGGATGCAAACGGTGAACCGTCCAGTGAGGATATGAGCTGGTGGGGGATGGAAGCTTCTATCTATTCCGAACAGGGCAAGCTGCTTTACAGCCCCTTTTAAAATGTAAATACGTCCAAAAAGCCGGCACAACCTTTTGGGTTGTGCCGGCTTTTTGGATCCAGCACCCACTTGTAGCGAAAAACGGTTTGTGCTACAATAGCTACCGGCCGCCTTTGGCGTGCCAGAACGGGGCAGGGCTTTTCCCTCGCTGCCGCTGGGCGCTTTTTGCGGCCCGCAGCCGGTTTTTCCGGCGCGCCGGTGTTGCGGAAAATTTGCGGTGCCGCAGCACTAAAATAATGCCGCGGGGCAGGGCAGCTTTCCCTCGCCCAAAAGGAGAAAACAGAATATGAACAACACGCAACGAAGCAACACACAAAAGTTGGTGCGGGGCGCCATGATCGCGGCGGTATACACGGCGGTCAGTCTGGCGCTGGCACCCCTGTCCTTCAGCGCGGTGCAGGTGCGCTTTGCCGAAGCACTCTGCCTTTTGCCGGTGCTCTGCCCGGAGGCAGTGTGGGGGGTTACATTGGGCTGCCTTCTGACCAATCTGCTGGGTTCGGTGCCGCTGGACGCAGTGTTTGGCACACTGGCTACCCTGATTGCCGCACTGGCCGCTTACAAACTGCGGCATCTGCGCTGGAAGGGCCTGCCGCTGGCGGCGGCTTTCTGCCCGGTGGTGGTCAACGCGGTTATTGTGGGGGCCGAAATTACCTTTTTCTTTATGGATGGTCCTGCTACCGGCGCTATTTTGGCGATGAACATGTTTACCGTAGGTCTGGGCGAAGTGATTAGCTGTGTGGTGCTGGGCTGTGCCCTGGTGCGCCTGATTGAAAAAAACGGCGCGCTTTTGCAGTTGTTTGGCAAGCTGCAGGCAGACCGGTAACTGGCTAGTTTGCGGTTAAAAAAAACAAAAAAAGCAGGCGCTCTGTGAGCGCCTGCTTTTTTTGCGGCGTTTACGGGGTTTTTCTGACGCGTTTTTCTTTTAAAAGAAAGGACAGACGAAGGCAGGTCGGGCAGTACTAGCTTTAAAACGGCAAAGGCCGCCGGTTTATTTGGCAAATGTGTTTTTTGCTTACTTGAAACCGGTGCCCCAACAGCTGGCACCGGCATTGGCAAACAGGATAAAACCTAGCTGGTTTTTCTCCTTTTTATTTTTCAAATTTTGCAAAAAATAATACATTTCATTTTATTATTTTAATTTTATCCTAATAGTATATAAAAGCGACAAAAAGCGACGGGTTTTTGATTTACGGCTATAGATTTGCGGATATGTAAAAACAATAAGCTTGACTTAGTCAAGTTTATTTGTTATACTTGACTTTGTCAAGAAAAGGAGGAGCGTTTTTATGTTTGAAACCCTGGCCTATTATATTACGGTGTTTTACCGCAGTTTTGCCGGTTATACCAGCGGGCAGCTGCAAAAGCTGGGGCTTCATTTCGGGTCGCTTTTTTTAGTGCTTTATGTGGGCAAGCACCCTGGCTGTTCTCAGGCACAGCTGACCGCCGCGCTGGGGCTGGACTGGGGGTATTCCCAGCGCAGTATCACCCGCCTGGTGGAACAGGGGTTTCTCACCCGGGTGAAGGCGGGCAGGGCCTATCGGCTGGGGCTCAGCGAAAAGGGAAAAGAGGCTTTTTCGCTGAGTCATCAGGTGTTTTTGGATTGGGATGAAACCGCACTTTCGGCTTTGACCGCAGCAGAGCGCCAGCAGCTGTTTGCGCTTTTGGGAAAGCTTAATGCCAGGCAGGAGAATGCAGAATGTATGAAACCATTACAAGCCCCGTGAACTATGGGGGGCTTATTTTAAAAAAACGCATTATTTTTGCGCCCACTACGCTGGGGCTTAATAAAACCCAGCAGCTGGCTTTTCTGCGACGGGTGGCACAGGGCGGTTGCGCTATGATTATAATAGGGGATGTGCCGGTTTGGCCGCATAGCTTTGGGCCGTCGCTGTATACAAAAAAGGGGTTTGCCTACTATAAAAACTTGACAGAGGAAGTCCATAGGGCGGGGTGTAAAATTTGTGCGCAGCTGCACCAGTCCGATTCCGACTGGAAGGCAATGGTAAAATACCTTCCCGCGCTTATTAAAAAGCGTATGACAGCCCAGCAGCTGCGGGATGCCTGAACCGGCAGGCGGGGCCGTATATTACAAGCCTTTGCACCGAAAAGGTGCAGGCTATTACCAATGCATTTGGCAGTGCGGCCCAGCTGGCACAGAAAGCGGGTTTTGATATGGTGCAGGTGCATGGCGACCGGATGTGCGGTAGTTTTAGCTCTGCTATTTTAAACCACAGAACCGATTGTTATGGCGGCAGTGCCGAAAACCGGGCCCGGTTTGCCGTGCAGGCAGTATCAGCGGTACACAAACAGGCGCCTGGGCTTCCCATTGATTTTAAGTTGGCAGTGCGCACAGAAAATCCGCACTATGGCAATGCGGGAATTTTGCAACAGGAATTAGGGGTGTTTGTACCGCTTTTGGAACAGGCGGGGGTTACCAGCTTTCATGTAACGCTGGCAAACCACGGCGCACTTACCGATACCATTGCTCCGGCCGATCATCCGGTGTTTCAAAAAGAAGGCTGCTTTTGCCGTTTTGTGACCAGGTACGCAGGCTGACCGACCGGCCGGTTTGTGGGGTGGGCGGATTGACCGACCCGGATTTTATAGAACAGCAGCTTTCCAGCGGCCGTGTGGACTGTGTTGCCATGAGCCGTCAGCTGATTGCCGACTGCCAGTGGCCCAAAAAGGTGAGTGAGGGGCGAGTGGCCGATATTCGGCGCTGCGTTCGCTGCAACAAGGAATGCCTGGGCGGCCTGATGGCCCACCGAGGCGTTGGATGCATTTATGAGAAAGGAAGGACAGAACGATGAGCTATGCCGTTGTTTACAGCAGCCATACCGGGAATACCGCGCTTTTGGCTCGAACCATTCGGGAAACATTGGGGGAAAAAACTGTGTGTATTTTGGCGAGCTTTCCCCCGCGGCCGCGGCGGCAAACACCATTTATGTAGGTTTTTGGACCGATAAGGGCAGCTGTGATGAAACCATTGCCGCATTTTTAAAAGGTCTGACCGACCAGCAGATCTTTTTGTTTGCGACGGCCGGATTTGGGGGCTCTGATGCTTATTTTGAGCAGATTTTGAACCGGGCAAAACATAGGGCCAAATGTTTCGCTGATAGGAAGCTATATGTGCCAGGGCAAAATGCCCCGCACCGTGCGCGAGCGTTACGAAAAAATGGAAGAGGGCGCACGCCGCGACGCCCTGCTGGAAAACTTTGACCAGGCCCTTGGCCACCCGAACCAGGCAGACCTTGAGCGGCTGAAAGCTTTGCTGCAGGCATAAAAGAAGGCGTTTGGCTTAATAAAAAGCCAAACGCCTTCTTTTTTTGCGGCAAAAAGGTCTAAAACGGGGTTGCTAATCGATAAAAAATCTGCCCTGACAGCAAAACTGCAAAAGCGTTAAAATATAGGTTTTTTTCAAAAATAAAATAGGTTTACCATTAAAATGCCACTTTGGAAGAATGGCGCTGCTATGCGCCTGGCTGCCTTTTGGGCGTTTTTAGCATACCAACACTAAAAAAAGCCCGGCGCAGCCGGGCTTTTTAAACGGTTAAAAGGTGGTTTCTTCGTCTTCGTTGTCGTCGTAAATATCTACATATTTCGAGCCGCTTTTCTCTTCCAGGTATGAAAGCCCTACCAGGGCGGCAAACAGGCTGCCAAGCAGCAAAACGACCTTCAAAATGGATTTGATCATGAACTTACCCTCTCTTCTGCTAGATAATTGTGGTGTGCGGCTTCCTTTCCTATTATAATACGACCTTTAATAGGGTACGACCACAAACTCGCCGAAATTTTCCTGCGCCGGCGGCCAAACACCAGGCTTGCAGGGGAAAGCGGCGCCAAACGCGTCCTCTCCTTCGCAGTATTTGTAAACATTGCCTGCAAACACGCTTCCCGGAACAAGCTTTGCCGCAAACCATTGCCAAATCTGTTCCGCCGGCAGCCGGGTGGTAAAGCTCCAGCCTTCGCCCTGTTCATCCACGCTGAAGGTGACCAGTGCAGCCGGTATGGATACCGGCCCAAGCGCAAGGTCCTTTTCGCTTTGGCGGGAAAACAGGCTGGCAGTAAGCTTGCCCTGCGCGTTGCAGCTGATAAAAATGCTGCGCTCGAGGCTGCCAAAGGAGAAAGCAGCGGCAGTGCGGCTTTCCGGAGTGGGCGCCTTTTCAAAACTGGTAATGGAAAACACCAGGCTGCCATTTTCCACATAGGTGCGCAGATAGGTGTATACATTATCAAGCTTTGAAGTACCGTAATATTCCGTCACCTTTACGGCCCCCACCGCGTCCAGTACCTGGGGGGTGGCAGAATAGCTTACCGGAATGGCCACAAAACTCCTCCTTTTTGGCAGGCAAACCCCTATTTTTACTACAATGCCAGTATATCATACCCAGTAGACGATAACAAGATAACAGCTTTTAACAAAACCTTAAAAATAATGGCAGAAAAGGAAAAGAAGGTTTAACATTCTATATTATGAAATTGATTTCAAAACACGGAAAAACAAAGTGAAAAACGCCTTCGTTTTCATTTATAAAACAAAAATATGACAAAAAGCTGCGAATTGGCAACAAAAAATTGTTGTCAGAAAAAAAGAAAAGCGATATACTATTTACATTGGCGCGGCGGCTTTTCCTGCACAGAAGGCAGCCGCCCAAATATGCGCAGCTAAAACAAGGCAGGGAACTCCCTTGCCTTGTTTTCGCACTTCTTGTTATCTGCCAAACGCACCCGGCAGGCGGTTTCGGCGGCGCCTGGCGGTGCAGGCTATAACAACGGGTACGTTCAATTTGAAAGAGGAGGAAGAATTCGCTTCATGAAAAACATTTTTAAGCGTGCGGCGAAGGGTGCACATGTGCCTCATTTGAAGAACACTTCAAATACTGCCACGGTCGATATGCCGCTGCCCAGTAAGATTATTCTTTCCATGTCGCAGCATATTGGCGCACCGGCTGTGCCGGTCGTCAAAAAGGGTGACGAAGTGTGCGTTGGCACCCTGGTTGGCAAGGAGGGCGGCTTTGTTTCTGCCCCCATCTATTCGGGCGTTTCCGGCACGGTAACCGATGTGCGCGAAATGCTAAACACCATGGGCGGGAAGGTAACCTGTGTAGAGATTACCCCCGATGGCAAGCAGACGGTGGACCCGGAAGTAAAGCCTCCGGTGATCGAAAGCTACGAGGACTTCACCGCGGCCATTCGCAAGAGCGGCCTGGTGGGCCTGGGCGGTGCCGGGTTCCCCACCTCGGTCAAGCTGACCTTAAAGGATTTTGACACGGTGGATACCCTGCTCATCAACGGCGCCGAGTGCGAGCCTTACATTACTGCCGACAACCGGGAATTTATCGAAAACCCGGGCTACATTATGGCGGGCATTCAGGCTGTTAAAAAATGGTGCCAAATCAAAAATGTTATTATTGGTATTGAAAACAATAAGCCCGAGGCCATCTCGGTGATGACCAAGGCCTGCGCCGAATTTTCCGATATCAATGTAAAAGCGCTTCCGGCAAACTACCCGCAGGGTGCAGAAAAGGTTTTGGTAGAAAACTGCACCGGGCGCGAAGTTCCCCGCGGCGGACTGCCCAGCGCAGCCGGCTGCATTGTCATGAATGTGTCCTCGGTGGCCTTTGTGGGCAAATACCTGGAAACCGGTATGCCTCTGGTGGCCCGCCGGCTGACGGTGGACGGCGACCTGATTGCCGACAAGAAGAATGTCAATGTGATTATTGGTACCCCCATTCAGGAGATCATCGACTTTTGCGGCGGCCCCACCGGCGAGGTGGGCGAGGTGCTGATGGGCGGTTTGATGATGGGCACCGCTGTGGCGGACCCCAGCGTTGGCACCTTAAAGCAGAATAACGCCATTTTGGTGCGCAGCAAAAAGGACGCCACATTGCCCGAAGCTTCTCCCTGCATCCACTGCGGGCGCTGTGTGGCTGCCTGCCCCATGGGGCTTTCTCCGGTTATTGCATGCAAGGCCTACAGCCTGGGCAAGGTGGAAGAACTGGACAAGCTGATGGTGGACCTGTGCATGGACTGCGGCTGCTGCACCTTTGTTTGCCCGGCCAAGCGGCCGGTCAGCCAGACCATGAAGCTGGCCAAGGCCATGCAGAAGAAAGGGGCGAAAAAGTAATGGAAAATAAAATTATGGTTAGCTCCGCCCCTCATGTGCGCGATACTTCCTCCACCCAGCAGATCATGCGGGATGTGGTGATCGCCCTGGTTCCGGCCATGCTGGCAAGCGCCATTATTTTTGGGGTGCGCGCGCTCATCCTCATTGCGGTGACGGTTGTGGCCTGTGTGGCGTTTGAATACCTGTACTGCAAGATTTTGAAAAAGCCAGTTCCCGTGGGGGATTTTTCCGCCGTGGTTACCGGTGTGCTGCTTGCATTGAATCTGCCCTCCACTCTGCCGTTCTGGATGGCGGTAGTGGGCGCCTTTGTTTCGATTGTCATTGTAAAGCAGCTGTTTGGCGGCCTGGGGCATAACTTTGCCAACCCCGCTATTGTGGGCCGCATTGTGCTGGGCCTTTCCTTTACCGCCCAGATGACCAGCTATGGTTTCCCCGCCGGCAACCCCAGCGGTGTGGACGCGCTGGCTTCGGCCACCCCGCTGGTGGCTACCCGCTCGGCAGACCTGCCGCTTTTGCCCTTGCTTTTGGGCCAGCACGGCGGTGTTTTGGGCGAGACTTGTGCGCTTGCGCTTATTTTGGGCGGGCTTTACCTGGTATTCCGCAAGGTTATCAGCCCCACCATTCCCTGCATGTATCTTGGCACTTTGTTTGTGCTTAGCATGCTGGGTGGCCTTACTGCCTATGACGCGCTGGTGCAGCTGCTTTCGGGCGGCGCGCTTTTGGGCGCCATCTTCATGGCTACCGACTATGTTACCTCGCCTTATACCTTTACCGGCAAGCTCGTTTTTGGCTTCGGGCTGGGGCTCATCACCTGGGCGATCCGCTTTTTGGGCACCGCGGCAGAAGGCGTTTCCTACGCTATTTTGCTGATGAATATCCTCACCCCGTATATCAATGACTGGACTTTGCAGAAACCCCTGGGAGGTGCGAAGAAAAAATGAACAAAAATTCTACTTTCGAAGCACTGGTCAAGCCGGTCATCGTACTGACCGTCATCTGCATTGTGGTTTCGGGACTTTTGGCTGTGACCAACGGTGTGACTGCCCCTATCATCAAGGCTAATACCGAGGCTACTGCCAATGCAGCCCGGGTGGAAATTCTGCCGGAGGCAGACTCCTTTACCAAGCTGGACTACACCGATGCAGACGGCATTATTACCGAAGTGTACGCGGCGGATAATGGCGCCGGGTATGTCATCAGCGGTTCCGGCAAGGGCTATGGCGGCGCTTTGCCCGTTATGGTGGGTATTTCCGCCGACGGCACCATTACCATGATTAAGGTGATGGATAACGATGAAACCCCAGGCGTTGGCAAAAAAACCCAGGAAGCTTCTTTCACCGACCAGTTTACCGGCAAGGATGAAACGCTGGATGGAGTTACCACCATTTCGGGCGCTACCATTTCTTCTACGGCGGTATTGAATGTGGTGGAGCACGCCTTCGTCGCCTATAACACTGTGAAGGAGGCTTAAGCAGAATGAAAAAAATGGAAATTCTGACCAATGGCCTTGTAAAGGAAAACCCGGTATTGCGGCTGGTCATTGGCACCTGCCCGACCCTGGCGGTTACCACGGCGGTTTCCAACGGCATTGGCATGGGCATAGCTGCCACCTTCGTGCTGATCTGCTCCAATATTGTAATTTCGGCACTGCGCAAAATTATTCCCGATAAGGTTCATATTCCGGCCTTTATTACCATTATTGCCGGTTTTGTTACCATTGTACAGATGGTTGTAAAAGCTTATGCGCCCGCTTTGGACTCGGCCCTGGGCGTGTACCTGCCGCTGATCGTGGTGAACTGTATCATCTTGGGCCGCGCTGAAATGTTTGCCTGCAAAAACACAGTTTTGGACTCTGCGCTGGACGGTGTGGGTATGGGCCTTGGCTTTACCTTGACTTTGGTAGTTATGTCTGCTATCCGGGAGGTGTTGGGTGCCGGCAGCTTTTTGGGCATTCAGATCATCAGCACCCCGATGGCCATTCTGGCCTCGCCCCCGGGCGGCTTCTTCGTGTTTGGTGTGTTGATAGCTTGTGCAGTGGCTTTGGACAAGAAGATGGGCAAAAAGGTTGAGACCGATCCGGAGAAGATGGGCTGTGCCGGCTGCATGAATGCTGCCGCCTGCCAGGCTGCAGAAGGGGGTGACGAGGCATGATGAAATTGGCTTCTATCTTTTTTGGCATGATCCTTGTCAACAACTATGTGCTGGTTAAGTTTTTGGGCATCTGCCCGTTTTTGGGTGTTTCCAAAAAGCTGGACTCGGCCGTGGGTATGTCGGCTGCCGTTATTTTTGTAATGGTGGTGGCCACCGCAGCTACCTGGCCGCTTTACACCTATGTGCTTTTGCCCAACGATATGGCTTACCTGCAGACCATTACCTTTATTTTGGTAATTGCTGTGCTGGTGCAGCTGTTGGAAACCTTAATGAAAAAGCTGATGCCGCCTTTGTATAAGGCGCTGGGCATCTACCTGCCCCTTATTACTACAAACTGCACCATTCTGGGCGTTACCATTCTGAACCTGGACAACGGCTACAATTATATTGAAAGCCTGGTTTGCGCTGCCGGCGCTGGTTTGGGCTTTATGCTGTCCATGGTGCTGTTCTCTGGTGTGCGCAAGCGCATTGAGGACGCCGAACCTCCCAAGGTGATGGAAGGGCTGCCCATTACGCTGGTAGCCGCCAGCATCGTTTCCTGCTCCTTCATGAGCTTCGGCGGCATTATTGAGTCGATCTTCGGCGTGTAAGGGGGAGGAAAAAAGATGGATATTACATTAGCAATCATCGTTGTTTCGGTCATCGGTGTGGTCGGCGCCGTTATCCTGGTGGTTGCCGCGAAGTTTTTCGAGGTACAGGAGGACGAGCGAATCGGTTTGGTAAACGGCGAACTGCCCGGCGCCAACTGCGGTGCCTGCGGGTATGCGGGCTGCTCGGACTATGCCAAGGCCATTGTGGAGAACGGCGACCCGGTCAACAAGTGCGTAGTCGGCGGCGAGAAGGTTGCCAAAGCGGTGGCTGCCGTTATGGGCGTGGAAGCCGGCGCTTCGGTAAAGCAGCACGCGGTGGTGCTTTGCCAGGGCAGCACAGCAAACTGTAAGCCTAGCTTTGAGTACCAGGGCATTAAGTCCTGCGCGGCTGCGGCCGGCTTTTACGGCGGGCCCAATGCCTGCAAGTACGGCTGCATCGGCTTTGGCGATTGTGTAAAAGCCTGCCAGTTTGACGCCATTAAGGTGGTGGACGGTGTTTCGGTAGTGGATGAGGAAAAGTGCACCGGCTGTGGTGCCTGCGCCGAAGCCTGCCCCAAGCAGATTATCAAGGTGCTGCCCGAAGGAAAGACAGCGCGGGTACTGTGCCAGAACAAGGACAAAGGCCCGGTTGCCATGAAGGCCTGCACCACCAGCTGCATTGGCTGCATGAAGTGCGTAAAGGTCTGCCAGCATGACGCGGTTAAGGTGGAAAACTTCCTGTCTTCCATTGACCCGGAAAAGTGCGTTGGCTGTGGCGAGTGCGTTGCCGCCTGCCCCAAGCACTGCATTGTAATGGGCTGATAAGCTTAAAACAAAAATACCCGGCAGAAAACTGCCGGGTATTTTTGTGCTTTTTGTAAATATAAGATATAGTCCCCTGGCAGAGCCGGCACAAAACAGTAGTTGCTTTGCGAGAGCTTTCTGCAAAAGGTGAGGATGCGGCAGGTGTTTTGCTTACCCTTTTGCCAAAACTTAACTTTTGGGGAAACTTGGCAGCTGAAAGATAAAATGATGCATGCAAAATTTGCAAAAAGCAAACGAAATCTTGGGGGGACGGCTTGTTTTAAAAAATGTGCCGGATGGGTTTTCAGGTGGGGGACAGCGTGGTAAAATATAGCCAAAACAGGTTTGCCGCGGCAGGTTGCCCGGGGCGGGAAAGGATGAACGGGATGCGCAGAAAAGACAGAGAAATTACCGATTTTCAGGAAATTTTGGATGTGGTGAAGCGGTGCAAGGTCTGCCGGCTGGCAATGATTTGGCAGGGGAAACCTTATTTGATTCCGATGAATTTTGGCTGGGAGCAGGAGGACGGCAAACTGGTAATCTACCTGCATACCCATCTGCAGGGGACCAAAAACCAGGCCATGCTGCAAAACCCCGATGTGACCTTTGAAATGGATACAGACGGCAAGCTGATTGAGGCGGAAAATCCCTGCCAGTATGGGTATTTGTTTTCCAGTGTAGTGGGCAGCGGCAAGGCCGAGCTTTTGGAAAATCTGGAAGAGAAAAAGCAGGCACTTGCCAGTTTAATGCGCCACCAGGCAGGCAAGGATTTTGAATTTACCGACGCTATGGCAAAATGCGTTGCGGTTTGGCGGGTGCGCGCCGACGAGCTGACCGGCAAACACCGGGTAAAATAAAAAGCAAAAAAGCCGGGTTTTTACCCGGCTTTTTGTTTTGGTATGCGAAAGCGAAAAATTGCCGCGTAAAAAGCAGGTGTGGCTTTTGTGCGGCAAGCTGTACGGCTTAGCCAAACCGTTACTTTTCTTGGGCCGCCTGCGCCTCGCTGGCAAGGGCTTTCAGGGTGTCTGCGGCAAGGCGGTAAACGGTCCATTCGTCCATGGGCTGTGCGCCAAGGGAACGGTAAAAGTCAATGCTGGGCTTATTCCAGTCCAGGCACCACCACTCCAGCCGGCCGCAGCCGCGTTCGACTGCAATTTGTGCAAGCTTTGCCAGTAAAGCTTTGCCGTACCCCTTGCCGCGGTATTCAGGGCGGACATACAAATCTTCCAAATAAAGCCCGGCCCGGCCAAGAAAGGTGGAAAAATTGTGGAAAAACAACGCAAAGCCCACCTCTTTGCCGTTATCCAAAACAAACAAAACCTCGGCCTTTTTTTTATCGAAAATCCATTCCTCCAAAATGGATTCGGTGGCGACCACCTGGTCCAAAAGCTGCTCATATGCGGCAAGCTCTTTTATAAAGGTCAAAATCAAACCGGTATCTTTGCGCTGGGCGAATCGAAACTGCAAAATGCTTCCTCCTTTGGCAGAATGGTTTGGGTAAACAAGGTGTACTGGCAGTATAGCATGAAGGCTGCCCGCAAAACAAGCAAGGCAGGGCCTGCTGTGCCGGCAAACGGGCGGCAAAAGTTTTTGCCATAAACGAAAAACGCAGCAAAAAAGCCGGGCTTTTGCCCGACTTTTTTATTACCATTTGGTTTTGGTTTCCACAACCTTGCCGGCAATATACAGCCGGTCCAAATCTTCCCCTACCAGCACCAGCGGCTGATAATTGGGGTTAAAAGGCTGCAAAACGACGGCGTTTCCGCGGCGGATAAACTTTTTTAAGGTGCCTTCGCCCTCGTCGCCGTATACCAATACACCTAAGTCTCCGTCCTCCAGCGTATTTTGTTTGTGGACCAGCGCAAGGTCGCCGTCCTGAATGCGCGGTTCCATGCTGTCGCCCTTTACCAGCAGGTAAAAATAATTTTCCGGGTCCCGCACCCGCGCATACTCCACCCCGCAGTCCTCTTCCAGCGCCAAAGCGCCAAAGCCTGCCCGCACCGTGCCAATAATGGGAATGGGGTGCTCGCCGCTGGAGGTGTAGGGCAGTACCCGCGCAGGACGCATTTCCTCACTGCGGTCCAAAAGGTAGTCGGTGGTTGTATTAAAAAAGTCGGCCAAACGGCGCAGCGTGTCCGGGTCGGGCTGGCTGCGGCCGGTCTCCCATTTGCCCACCGCCTGCTGGGTAATGGAAAGCTCGCGCGCCAGCGCCACCTGGCTCAGCTTGCGGCTGCGGCGCAGTTCTTTTAACCGCTCCTTAAACATAAAAGGCCTCCTTATTTTGGCAATGGTTTTGCTTTGTTTCCAGTATACAACCAAAAGGCGTAAATGTAAATAAAAAATATAAAAATGGTTGTAAAAAATATTGACAACAACCGAAAGTTGTATTATGATGGCCACAGAGGAGAACAAAAAGCCCCGGCGGCTTTTGGAAAAATGGGGGATAAGGTTATGAAGCAATCGGTTATGCGGGACCTGGCGGGCCTTTTGGCAGGGCTGGTTGGGTTTGTGGTCTTGGGCAATATGGACCCGGCAAATATCTATGCCTTGGTGAACCTTGTGCTGGGCGGCGTTTTGTTTTGGGTTTGCGGGCGGCTTTTGAGGGTGCAGCTGGTACAGGTACATACCAAAGGGCGCACAAAAGCCAGCCGGCCGGCGAGGGTTGTGCAAAAAGCAGGGCCAGGGGCAGAAAAACTGGCAAAACCGCTTTGTGCGGCAAGTCGCCGCGCGGCCTGAATAAAAAGGCAAAAAACAGGCAAAACGCCCGCCAAACGGCGGGCGTTTTTAGCCCCCAGCAAAGGGAAAAGCGCTGAGGCAAGGTTTGTTATGCAGGGTAATTTGCAAGGGGGTTGCAACTGCTTTTGCAAAACACCACCTGTGGCAAAAAAGCCAGGGCGGCATAAAAAGCCTGTTTTCCATACAGGCCTGCCCGCTTTGCGGTGGGGCTTGGTACAGCGGGCAGCCAAGGCGGCCTTATCTGCGGCCTACCGCCCGGCAAAGGAGCAGTTTTTATGGATTTGATGGAAAAGCTTGCCATTTTGACCGATTCGGCTAAATATGATGTGGCCTGCACCTCTTCCGGGGCGGGAAACCATAACCCGGTGGGAATGGGCATTGGCAGTACGGTTGACTGCGGCATCTGCCATACCTTTTCGGCCGACGGGCGCTGCATTTCGCTGCTGAAGGTTTTAATGACAAACCGCTGTGTGTATAACTGCCAGTACTGTGTGAACCGCTGTTCCAACGATGTGCCCCGGGCAGCCTTTACCCCGCAGGAGCTGGCAGAATTGACCATGGAGTTTTACCGGCGCAACTATATTGAAGGGCTGTTTTTGTCCAGCGGGGTGGAACGAAACCCGGATTACGCTACCGAGCAGATGCTTTACACCCTGCAGCTGCTGCGGCAGACCTACCATTTTACCGGCTATATCCATGCCAAAGCCATTCCGGGGGCGGATGAAAGGCTGGTGGAGCAGCTGGGTGCGCTGGCAAACCGGCTTTCGGTTAATATTGAACTGCCATCCAGCCGCAGTTTGACCTTGCTGGCGCCCAATAAAACCAAGCAGGCCATTTTGGCGCCAATGGGCCAGATTTGTGAAAAAATTACAGAAAGCAAGGCTCTTGTGCGGTATAAGCACGCCCCCAAGTTTGCGCCGGCCGGCCAAAGCACTCAAATGATTGTGGGGGCGAGCCCGGAGACGGACTTTCAAATTTTGAACCTGACCCAGTCGCTTTACCGCAAATTTCACCTCAAGCGGGTCTTTTTTTCTGCTTACATTCCGGTCAGCGAAAGCAGCCTTTTGCCAAGCCCCGATACAAAACCCCCGCTTTTGCGGGAACACCGGCTTTACCAGGCCGATTGGCTGCTGCGCTACTACCAGTTTGAAGCACAGGAAATTTTGGATGAAGCGAACCCCAATTTCAACCCCTTTTTGGACCCCAAATGCAACTGGGCGGTAAACCACCTGGACCAGTTTCCAATTGAGGTGAACCGTGCGACCCTGGAACAGCTTTTGCGGGTACCCGGAATAGGCCCGGTAAGCGCCAGACGGATTGTGACGGCTCGCCGCCACGGTGCGCTGGACGAAGCTGCCTTAAAGCGGCTGGGGGTGGTAATGAAGCGGGCGCAGTTTTTTATTACCTGCAAAGGCAGAATGAAAAAGGGGCTGCGGCTTGCGCCCCAAACCGTGGTGAAAGCATTGATGGATAACCACCCGCTGGCACAGACAGAGCAGATGAGCCTGTTCGACCTGCCGGCAGTACAGGCACAAAGGGAGGCGGCGGCATGCATCGGCAAACAGATTTGACCTATGTGTATGACGGCAGCTATGACGGCGCTTTGTGCTGTATCTTTCAGGCGTTTTTGCATAAGGAGCGCCCGTTTGCCATCTGCCCCGAAACCGAGCTTCAGCCAACTTTGTGCCCGGTGCGGTATATAGAAACCTGCCCCCAACAGGCCGAGCGGGTAGCCCTTGCGCTGAAACCCAAAATATCAGCCCGGGCCGAAGCGGCGGTACAGCATTTGTTTTGGACCTGCCAGCCGGAAAAGGAACTGCTTATGCTGGACTTTGTGCGGCTGGGGTTTCGCTATGGGGGCAAGGTTACCGCCATGCTGGGGGACCAAACGGTGGCACAGGTGGCCGAGGCCATCAAGCATCTGCGCAGGGAAGCCCATAACTACAAGGGTTTTTTGCGCTTTTCGGCCTATGGGCCGGTGCTGGTGGGGGTTATTGAACCCAAAAACTTTGTGCTGCCCATTTTGGCGCCGCATTTTGCCGCGCGCTACCGCAACGAGGCGTTCTTAATTTGGGACAAAACCCACAAGGCAGCCTGCAGCTGTATTAAGGGCGAAAGCCAGATTGGCCGGCTGGAAGGGCTTATTCTGCCCCAGCCGGACACGGCAGAAGAGCAGACGCGCCGCCTTTTCAGGAGGTATTTTGACACCATTGCCATTGAAGCGCGCAAAAACCCCCGCTGCCAAATGACCCACCTGCCGCTGCGCTACCGCAGCCAGATGACCGAGTTTGTAAAAGACGAGCAAAGCGCGGCGCTTTTGGAAGAGGAAAAACCGCAGCAAAACCTTCTGACCTTGCAGGAAAAATGAGTAAGAATAAGCCGCAGCCGTTTGGCTGCCCGCTGCAGCCGGTTTTTAAAAAACTGTACCTGGCGCCAAAACGGAGCAAAAGGGGATTGCTTTGCGGCTGGCTTTTTGAAAGGCTGCCTTTGCAAAGAAAAAGGGGAGCCAAAGCTTTGCGCCTTAAAACGGGTCGAAGCCGTTTGCGTTTTGTCACGAAAGTGTATGGTGCCCTGTTGCCTTTCGGCAGAGCTTTTCATTTGGCAGAACGCAGCGAGCTGTGAAATGGCAGGGGCGGGAAAAATACTGCAATCGGCGCAGGCGCTTGTAGAAAAAGCGCAGGGCATGCTTGGTGCTGCCCTTTTGCCATGCAGGTGAAGCAGACTGCAGCCGCAGGCGACTAGGAGCAAAATAAGCCGGATTCTTTTTTGGAAAGGTGACATCAAAATCCCCTCTGTGTTATATAAGCGCCGCAGAAAGCGGCGCTTTTTAAATGGTTTGTGAAGAAAAGGCCGCGGCCGACGGTTCGGGCAGATTGCAGTTATAGTGCTCCATCCAGATTTCCGGCCCGGATAAAAACGCCGCCGTGAATACAGCCGCAGTGACCAGCGCGGCTATTTTCATAATGGGAAGAGGCCGGCGCAGCCACAATAAAATAAGGCCAAAAACAAAAAACAGAATGCCCAGCGCCAGGCAGGTGAGCAGGCGCTTGGGGGTAAAGCCGTACACCGAAATATACAAAACCATCCGGGCGGCGGCGCTTGCAATCAGCAGCAAAGTCAAGCAGGCCAAAAGCGCTATGGCATAGCGCAGCGGGCGGTTTTCAGCCGGGCGGTTTTTGCCGCACAGCGCGCAGAAGGCGCACAGCGCAAGGTTTACGCCGGCAAGCCGGCACAGTTCAAAAAAGCCGGCACGGGCATATTTTGCATAGGTGTACTCTGCCGGGCGAATGCCCAGCCAGCCCGAAAACAAAACGCCAGCCTGTACGCCAATAAACACAAGGTAAAGTGTGCAGATACTGAACAGGAGAATGCACAGGGTAATGGTTTGCAGCTTGCGGGCGTTTTTTGCAAACTGCTGTAGGCTGCCTGCATAAGGGGTATTTGGACAAACCTCCCCCGCGCCGTGGCAAAGCCCAAACAGGTAATCGGCTACCAGTACAGCTGCTGTCAGCTGCAGCAAAAACGAAGCAAGCTGAAACCGGTCAAGCCAAAGCCAAAACCGGTGCCATGCCCCGCCCACTAGGTTTGAAAACGCAGGGGAGGCAGCGGCCAGCTGCGGCAGTGCGTAGCCGATTACCAGCGCCGCCAGTAAAACCCCGGCCAGTACGCCTCCTATGCGTCCTGCGCGCTTTTTTTGCAAAAAGGGGCCAAAAAATGCGCGGTGGCGGGCAAAAAAGTGCCCAAAGGGAAGGCTTATAAACCCACGCAGCAGGTCAAAGGGAAGGCAGGAGCCGGTTTTTCCTTCCCATAATGCACCCAACCGGCTTAATGTCCAGTACACGGCGGCCAGGGTTAGGCACAGAAAACGGTAACCGAAAAGGGCAGAGGAAAATGCGAAGTTTCCCGAAAGGCTTTGCAGAAAAAAAGACCACACAAGCGAGCAGATGAGTCCTGCCACAACACAAAACCACAAGAAATTGCCAGGGCAGGCCGTGCGCCGGTAAAGCCGGGCGTAGCATTCCACACCCAAAAGATACAGGAGCGAAAAGACGATCAGGCCTTGGACAGGCAGGGTAGGGGCAAAAAGCATTTTTACATACACCCAGCCGCAAAGTAAAAAGAAAACCGCTAATACGCCTTCCAGCCACACCCTGCGGGTCTGCTTTGGGTCGGGCGGTGCGCTGAAAGCTTCGGGGAGGTTGGGTGCAGATTTTTTTTGGTTTTGCAAAACTTTGGCAAGGATAGGGGACAGGTTTCCATTTTTGGGCGCAGTTTCACAAGGCAGGCGGCAAGCGTCTGCCCTATTTGGGTTACACATGGTATATTCTCCTTTTGTAAAAGTGTGCCCCGCATTAAAAGCAGGCAGGCGCGGGGCGGTTATTCAGGAATGTTCCGGTTCATATTGTAAAAGGTCGCCAGGCTGGCAGTTTAGTGCGTCGCACAAAGCTTCCAGCGTGGAAAACCGAATGGCCTTGGCTTTGTTGTTTTTTAAAATGGAAAGATTAGCCGGTGTAATGCCTACCCGTTCGGCCAGTTCTCCGGCAGAAATTTTGCGCCGCGCCATCATCACATCCAGATTCACCAAAATCATGCAGCGCACCTCCTAAATGGTGTAGTCGTTTTCGGTTTTTATGGCGACGGCCTGTTCCAGCACATTTTTTACCACCCGCAGAATAAGCCCCACAAAGGCTGCTGCCGTGGCCAAAAGTAAAAACGGCAGGTAATAGCAGGCGCTTGCCAGGCAGATAAGGCCGGCTAAAATGCAGCACCAGGAAAGCCCGCGCAGCCGCCGGACATTTTGGGGAATAAACACTTTTCCGGCTGCAATGCTGGAAAGCAGTCCGTGCAAAAGCCACAAAGCCGCCGCGGCCGGCACACTGGCCGTGTAGGTGCTTGCCAGAAAAAACGGCAGCGCGCCGGCCAGGTATTCCTCCCGCAGCTGGATTAAATGGGAAAAAAGGCTGGGGGCCAAAAACCACACCGCCACCATAATAACCGTGAAAAGCCGCACGCACCAGATGGAAAGCGCAAGGCTTTTGTCCTTGTTCCACATAGAAAAATCCCCTTCCGATAAAAAGATAAAAATAAAATGGCAGGGCGCTCGCCTGTTAGGGTTTGGGTATAGAATAGCATGGATGGAATTGAAAATCAATATATTTTTATCGAAAAACAATAAATATTTTTCGAAAAACAGAATTTTGCTCTGCCCAAATCTGAAAGGCGGAAGATAAAAGCAAACCCCGCCGCTTTTTTAAGCGGCGGGGTTTATTTTTTCAGTTACTCAAAAAGTGTTTTTCAAAACGGCACAACTTTTTAAGGCATATTAAGGCATAAAGCATGCCAAAGAGCAAAGGTCAGTGATCGCCGTCTGCTGCAGCTTCATCGGCCACGGCACCGTCATCGGGCAAAGCACTAAGGTTTTCATCCGGCTTTTTTTCGTCCTTTTCCAGCAGCCAGGCTTTCCAGCCCTGTTTTACCCGCATGCTGGCGGTCAGGTTTTCTTCCAGTGCCTGGGCCACCGTGTTGGAAGGCTCCAGCTGTGAATGGTCCAAAGCAGACCAGAAATTGGCAAAAGCCTTCTGGCCCTCCTGTTCCAGAAGCTGTTCGCCGTTCAGCATCACATAAATGGTGCCGTTCATGGTGCGCATCAAATCATCGCTCCAAATTGCCAGGTACTTTTTATCGCCGTCAATCCGCCGCGCAATTTTATCGTCCATAAAAGCGGCTACAACATACTGTGCGCCCATATCCGGCCGGCCTACCGTTTGCTGTCCAATGCTGGTCCAGCTGCGGAAGGTAATTCCCTTGTTGGCATAGCGAGCCTGGTAATGGGCCAGGCGCTTGTCCAAAAGGCGGGTGATGGTTTTGCAGTATTCCAGCGCGTTTTCATGGGTTTCGGGGCCCCAAACGGAGGGCAGCTGCTTCATGCGGGTGCCTTCCAGGTAAATGGGTACCCCGCGCTGCGCCAAAGTCCAGATCAAAAGTCGTATCGCCATCATGGCGGAAGGGCCGGTGGGGCGCATTTTCAAAACAGTGGAATCGCCGTTGGCACGCTTTAAAATAAAATTGTTTTTTCGGTCGGTTTCGCAGCTGGTAACAGCCTTAAGCGAAACCTCCTGCCATTTGCCCAGAAAACCCTGACGGATCTTGAGCGAATTGGGCTGCAGTTCAATTTCTTTGGTTGTAATTGAGGTTGGTACTTTCCACATGGTAAAAGGTCCTTTCTTTGTTTTCAATCAATAACCGCCCGGCAAGGACGGGGAATTTTTTAGCACAAAAGCAAAGCGGGCAGTTTCTTGCGCTGGCGCGCCCGGTTTTATGCACAGCATAGCAGATAAATCAAAAATTTTACACCTCGCGCTCGGCGCGCAGTTTTTCAAAAAAGTCCTGCAACAGCTTGCGGCAGGCCTGTTCCCGAATGCCCCCCACCACAATGGGTTTATGGTTAAACCCAAGGTCAAACAGCCGCACCACACTGTCGCAGCAGCCGGCTTGCTTGTCCCAGGCGCCGTACACCACCCGCTTTAGACGGCTGTTTACAATGGCGCCGCTGCACATGGGGCAGGGTTCCAGTGTAACATACAGGCAACAGTCTTCCAGCCGCCAGCTGCCCAGTGCTTGGCATGCCTTTGCAATTGCCAAAAGCTCAGCGTGGGCCAGTGCATTCTGGTCGGTTTCCCGCAGGTTGTGGGCTTTGGCAAGAATCTGCCCCTCTGGCCCGCAGATGACAGCCCCCACCGGAACTTCGCCCTTGGCAGCAGCCTTGTGTGCTTCCTGGATGGCCAGGTCCATATAGGCAGAATCAGACAGTTTCATGCACCCAAACACTCCAATAAAAGCAAAATAACCAAAAGCAGTATTGCAATGCTGAATACCGGCGCATACACAAGGCGTTCGGCCCGGCTCATCTGTTTTTGGCCGGTTGGCGGCCTTTTGGGCAGCTTTTCAAACCGCCGGCGGCGAACCGCCAAAATAAGGGCGGGAATTCCGCAGCACAAATATACCGCAAACAGCATGGCGGTAAAGCCCAGTGCGCTGGCCGCGTTCATGCGGCAGCGGGCCCATAAAAGCAAAAAGCTGGAAAAATTGTTGGCAAAGTGCAGCAGCATGGAAAGCAAAAGCCCACCCGAACTGCAGGCCGTATACCCAAAAAAAGTCGATAAAAGGAAGATGGAGATAAGCTCGCTGGGGTTGCGGTGCAAAAGGGTAAACACAAGCGAAACGGTGAAAATGGAAAACCAATCTCCAAACGGGCGCAGCAAGGTTTGCAGCCCGCCGCGGAATAAAAGCTCCTCACCCACTGGGGCAAGCACACAGGTGGCAACAAAAAACACAGCCACTGCGCCGCCTTCCTGCGGAAAAAAGGGAGAGGCAGAACTTTGCCAGGGCTTTTGCAGCAGACGCTCCAGTGTGCTGGAAAGGGCGGTGCATAGGGTGCTTAAAAGCAAAAAAATGGGCAAAAAATATTGCAGCTGGTCCGGTTTTGGTTTATGCAGCACCAGTGCCTTGCGCACAGCGGGTTCCACCCCCCACAAAAATAATACCGGCAGCGCAAGGCATAAAAAGCGCAAAAGCAGGTCCAATAATTGCAAGGTCAAAGCAGAAATGCCCACCGGGTGGGAAAGGCTTGCCCCCGGTGCCACCAGCTCCAAAAAGCCCTCCAGACCTTTGCGCAAAAGCAGCGAAACGACCAGGTAAACCAAAACGGTGGCACCGGTCAGGTTGGCGCAGTAATAAAACCGATCCTTTTTCATAAAAAGGGTTCTTCCTTTCCCCCAAAACCGGTTTTGAGACCTATGAAAACCCGGCTGTTTACACAAATATAAAAAACAAAAAATAATATATTTATCATAGCACACCCGCACCAAAAAGGCAAAAAACAAATAAGCAGTCTTTTTTTGTGCCAAAATGGTAGAACAGCAGGCCGGTTTTGACTATAATGGAAGAAAATAGGCGAGCTGCAAGCCTGGGCACGCCCGGTTTTAAAAGTCCGCCCAAGGAGGGAGAGGTTAACATGTTTCGGCTGGCATTGCCGCAGGATGCACCAGAAATTGTGCAGCTGTATCGGCCCTATGTGGAAAATACCACCGTCACCTTTGAATATGAAACGCCCACCAAGCAGGAAATGGCCCGCAGAATTGAACAGCTTGCCGGCCGCCTGCCCTGGATTTTGGCCTTTCATGAAGGAAAGCTGCTGGGGTATGCCTATGCACACCCCTATGCGGAGCGTGCGGCCTACCAGTGGAGCGTGGAAACCTCGATTTACATGGCCCAGCACGCAAGACATTTGGGGGTGGGCCGCCGGCTGTATGGGGCGCTGTTTGAACTGCTGCAGTGCCAGGGGCTGCGATGTGCGGTGGCAATTGTTACAAGCCCCAACCCGGCAAGCGATGCGTTTCACCAAGCGCTGGGGTTTGAAAAGGTGGGCTTTTTGCCGAATATTGGCTACAAGCAGGAAAAATGGCTGGCGGTGAGCTTGTGGCAAAAAGCAATTGCGCCGGGCGAAAAAACGCCGCCGGCAAAGGTGCGCCCGCTGTGCGAGCTTTGTCCCGAAACGGTTCAAAAAATTTTGCAGGAGTATGCTTAAAATGGCCAAGAAGGAACAAAAAACCAATGTAATGCGGCTGCTGGAAAAGGAAAAAGTGGCTTATATTGCCCACGAATACCCCCATGAAGACGGAGTGATAGACGGCGTGGGAGTTGCAGCCAAGCTGGGCCAGCCGGTGGAATGTGTTTTTAAAACGCTGGTAACCCGTTCGGCGCGGGGCGGCTTTTTTGTTTTTTGCATTCCGGTTGCGAAGGAGCTGGACCTGAAAAAGGCGGCCCGGGCGGTAGGGGAAAAATCCATCTCGATGATCCATGTGGCCGAGATCAACCAGGTGACCGGGTATATTCGGGGCGGCTGCAGCCCTTTGGGCATGAAAAAAAAGTACCCCACCGTGCTGGACCAATCGGCACAGGAGCGGGAACATATTATGGTTTCGGCCGGGAAGATTGGATTTCAGGTGGAACTTTGCCCAAAACAGCTGGCACGGCTTGCCGGTGCCACATTTGCCCCGCTGACCCAGGATGAGTAAGGAAAAGAATTTGCCCGGTAAGGCAAGTTTGTGTTAAAACCCAAACATACAAAAACGGCCGGTCAAGCACCTAAGGCTTAACCGGCCGTTTTTTGCCGCACCGGGAGAAATTTTTTGGGTATCCTGTTTTGCCTGCCGGTGGCTGTATATACATAAAACTTTACCTTCGGGCCGTAAACGCAGCCTTCAGCGGGTAATGTTTGCCAGTTCGCAGATGACTTCCCCCGCCAGTACCAGCCCTGCTGCCCCGGGCACAAAGCTTACGCTGCCGGGAGTCTGCCGGCGGCCGGGCTGGCAGGATGGCTCCTGCGCCGGGGTGAGAGGCGGCTCTTTGGAATAGACAACCTTCAAATGTGCAATCTTGCGTGCCTTCAGTTCCCGGCGCATGACCCGGGCCAGCGGACAGACGCTGGTTTGAGTAATGTCACTCACCTCAAAGCGGGAAGGGTCCAGTTTATTGCCGGCCCCCATGGCACTGATAATGGGCACATGGGCTTTGTGGCACAAAGTTACCAGCAAAAGCTTGGAGGATACCGTATCGATAGCGTCCACCACATAGTCATAGCGATCCATAGGAAACTGGTCGGCATTTTTTTCTTCAAAAAAAACCGGGTATGCGTGTACAATTGTGTCCGGGCAGATATCTGCCATTCGCTGGCGCATGACCTCCACCTTCAAACGCCCCAGGGTGGAGTGCAACGCCACCAGCTGCCGGTTTATGTTGGAGGCCGATACGGTATCCGGGTCAAACAGGCTGATCTCGCCCACACCCGCGCGGCAAAGGGCTTCGGCGGCAAAGCCGCCCACTCCGCCCACGCCAAAAACTGCTACATGGCTTTGGTTAAGCCGGCATATGGCATCTTCTCCCAAAAGCAGCGCGCTGCGGCTGTATTCTTCCTTCATGGTAAACTCCCTTCCTTTTGGCGTTGGAAAAACCCATTGCTTTTATCATAAAGGGTTGCGGTGTTTTTTTAAAGCAAAACTTTGCGGGGACTTGTAAAATGTGGGCAGTACCATTGTGGCAAAAGGCGTGGTATAATAGCCGCAAAGCGGCTATTATACTTTTATCCTTATGCCGGTTTTCTCACCCCGTTGGGGCAACCGAAAACCATGACAATTTCTGCCATGCCGGCTTTGCCGCCGTGGCAGAACAGCCGCAAAGCGGCTATTATACTTTTTATTTTTATGCCGGTTTTCTCACCCCGTTGGGGCAACCGAAAACCATGGCAATTTCTGCCATGCCGGCTTTGCCGCCGTGGCAGAACAGCCGCAAAGCGGCTATTATACTTTTTATTTTTATGCCGCGCTTTTCGCCCTTTACAAGGCGGGCAAACCGGGTGGCGGCAGCTATCCGACCGCTGCCGTACAACGGCATCACATCAAAGCCTAACCGGCGGCAGGTTTACTGCAGGGCAAAAGCCTGGCAAAGCCGCCGAAAAAAACAAAAGCGAAAAATCGTTGTAAGTGACAAGTATGTAAAATGCGCTGCTTTGTGCCAAAATGGCAATTTGACCGCCGCGCTGTTTTGCATGCAGGATAAGGAGACCAGAGAACTTTGCCACAACAAGAAGAAAAGAAAGATATGCTGAAAGCACCCGCTGCCGCTTTTACCCATGGCGGTAAGTTTCATGCCGATGATGTTTTTTCCGCAGCGCTGTTGCGAATTGTTTATCCTAACCTTCCCATTAGTCGAGGGTTTGAGCTTCCGCCCGGGTTTGACGGCCTGGTATTTGATATTGGCGGCGGCGAATTTGACCACCACGGGCCGCGCGGCCCGGTGCGGGAAAATGGGGTTCCCTATGCGGCGTTTGGGCTGCTGTGGAGAGCGCTGGGTCCTGGCCTTTTGGGTCAGGAGGAAGCCGACCGGTTCGATGAAACCTTCATTCAGCCGCTGGATCTGGATGACAATACCGGTTGCGGTTCTGCACTGGCCGCCGCCATTGGCAGCTTTAACCCGGTGTGGGACTCTGACGCGGATGCAGATGAGCGCTTTTGGCAGGCCGAAGCCTTTGCCCAGCAGATTTTGTCCAACCGCATAGAACAAATTTTGGCCGACCAGCGCGCAAAAAACCTGGTGGAGCAGGCGTTTAGCCAGCAAAAGGACGGCATTGCTGTTTTGCCCTGCTTTGCCCCCTGGAAGCGGGTTGCAAAGCAGTGGCCCAAAATTCAGTTTGTCATCTACCCGTCCCAGCGGGGCGGGTATGCGGCACAGGCGGCCAGTTTGCCCGGCGGTGAACCGGGGCAACTGAAGTGCCCGTTCCCGGCCGCATGGGCGGGGTTGCGGGATGAACAGGCAGCCCGGGTTTCGGGCATAAAAACCCTGCGCTTTTGCCACAACAGCCGTTTTATGATTACAGCCGAAACCTGTGAAGACGCCAAAGAAGCCTGTTATGCCGCCAAGCGGCAGGCAGCCTGCCGGCTGCCCGTTGGCGGCAGCTTTGGGCCCAAAGCTGTGGTTTGTGACTGCGACGGCACAGTGGCAAGTGTGCTGCTGCACGAAGCTTCTTTTGAAACCATCTGCCAGCTGCAGCGTGCGCGCCAGCAGGGGGCGATTGTAATGGTGGCAACCGGCCGCATTTTGCCGGTAGTGCCGCAAAATTTGCGCCAATTGGCAGATTACTGTGTGTGCGGCAACGGCGCCCTGGCGGCAGGCCGGGGGCAAACGATTCTGTTTAAGGACGAATGGACCAAAGAACAAACTGAACAGCTTACCGCTTTTTGCAATGCCACCGGCGGTGCGCTGAGCTTTTATTTTGAAGCGGATTACGGCATTTATTCCGGCTATGAAAAGTTTTGGGAATTTTACAAGGTTCACCTGGGCCGCACCGATTGTATGACCCTGTGCCCTGGGCAGGACCGCCACCTGACCGAGCTGCCCTATGGCGCATTTTATATTGGCTCGGATAAGGCTCTGGCCGATTATCTTGCCAGCCACCCGGACCTGCAGGCTGCCCCCTTTATGCCGGGCTATTATGACATTTACAAAAAATCTACAAACAAGGCCAAAATGATCGGCAGGGTGCTGGAGTATGCCCAGGTTAGCTGGAATGAAACCCTGGCCTTTGGCGATGGCAGCAACGATGTGGAAATGCTGGCAGCCGCCGGTCTTGGCTATGCTATGGAAAACGGCCGCGACAGCGCCAAAATGGCTGCCGACGCCATTGCTCCTTCGGTGGCAGAAAATGGCATGGCCCAGGTGCTGCAGGCTTTGTACGACCCTTTGCAAACAGATGATAAGGAGTGATTTGTATGAAAAAAACTGCTAAAAAAGTAAGCCTGGTCGCTTGTTCGCTGGCGCTTTTGCTGGCAGCGTCCATGCTGGCGGCCTGCCACAGTTCAAGCATATCGACTGAAAGTACACAAGATCCCCAAAGCACGCCGTCGCAGTCTTCCGGCTCGCAAAGTGTTCAGACCCCCACTTCCACTCCTGCTCCAACGGCTACCCCAACCCCCACTGCTACCCCAACCCCAACCCCCACTCCTACGCCTGATTCGTCTGCGTCTTCTTCGACTGTTATGGCCGACTGGCAGACCGGCTATTATGAAAAAAATGCAGGCAGCGCGGCCGGCATCAGTCTGCAGATTACCAGTGTGACCAAGGATGGGCTTGCTTTTTCAATTGACGCAAAAGGGGTTACGGTTTCCGGTACGGCTGCGCTGCAGGCGGACGGTACCGCACAGTATGTGGGCAGTGACTGCACGCTGTTTTTTACCTGCACCGACGGTGCAGTCATTTTGGAAGAGGAAAATAACCAAAATCCCAATGTGAGCTTTGCCGGTACCTACCAGCTGTCCCGCTGATGGGCAAAATTAGCCCTGGCCCGGCCGGCTTGAAGGCTTTGCCCAAAGCCGAATCGCTGCTAAAGCACAAAACAAGGCAAGTATAAAGCGCAAAACAAATGCCGCAAAAAAGGCATACGGCCGTGCTTTTGTGCTTTGTGAACGAGCTGGGCTGGAATTTTGTGGGATTTTTGGAGAAACTTGTTAATTTTTTATCAGCACTATTGAGATTTTTGCGGGTATAGTATAAAATAAACAAAGCAAAATATTTTAACTGTCTTTGGAATTTTACAAAACGCAAAGGGAGGATTTATCAGTATGGCTGTTAAAGTTGCAATCAATGGGTTTGGCCGCATTGGCCGCCTTGCGTTCCGTCAGATGTTCGAGGCCGAGGGCTATGAAGTTGTGGCCATCAACGACCTGACCAGCCCCAAAATGCTGGCTCACCTGCTGAAGTATGACACCGCACAGGGTAGCTTTGTGGGCAAGATTGGTGAAAACAAGCACACCGTCGAAGCCGGTGAGGACTATATCCTGGTGGATGGTAAGAAGATTACCATTTATGCCAAGGCAAATGCTGCCGAGCTGCCCTGGGGCGAAATCGGCGTAGATGTGGTGCTGGAGTGCACCGGTTTCTACACCAGCAAGGCTAAAGCTCAGGCCCACATTGACGCAGGCGCCAAAAAGGTTGTTATCTCTGCGCCGGCCGGCAACGACCTGCCCACCATTGTGTACAGCGTAAACGAGAAGACCCTGACCAAAGAGGACACCGTCATCTCGGCTGCTTCCTGCACCACCAACTGCCTGGCTCCCATGGCCGACACCCTGAATAAAACCTATCCCATCGTGTCCGGCATTATGACCACCGTGCACGCCTATACCGGCGACCAGATGATTCTGGACGGCCCGCAGCGCAAAGGCGACCTGCGCCGTGCCCGCGCTGGTGCCCAGAACATTGTTCCCAACTCCACCGGCGCTGCCAAGGCTATCGGCCTGGTTATTCCCGAACTGAACGGCAAGCTGATCGGTTCTGCCCAGCGCGTGCCTGTGGCCACCGGCTCCACTACCATTCTGGTGGCTGTGGTTAAGGGCAAGGATGTCACCAAGGAGTCCATCAACGCAGCTATGAAGGCTGCTGCTTCCCAGAGCTTTGGCTACAACGAGGAAGAGATCGTCTCCTCCGATGTAATTGGCATGAAGTACGGCAGCCTGTTCGATGCTACCCAGACCATGGTCACCAAGATGGATGAGGACACTTATCAGGTGCAGGTGGTTGCCTGGTACGACAACGAGAACAGCTACACCAGCCAGATGGTGCGCACCATTAAGTATTTTGCCGAGCTGTAAGCGACAGCTTAAGCCTGCAAACAAAAATCAGCGCAAAAGGCCCCTGCCAAAAGGCAGGGGCCTTTTCCTTTTTTGCAAAGTGCCGCACAAAACCATTTGGGCAGGGTGCGCTTTGGCTTAAAGTGGTTTTTGCGCGGTGTGTTTTACCTTTTCAAAACAGGGCGGCAAATAGCGGGGACCTGTTCTGAGCTGTTTTTGCGAACACTAACCGACAGCTTTTTTAAACCATTTTTAAAAGCAGGCAAAGACAAAAAATTTTTCAGAATAGCTCGGTCAAAATGGAATTTTGAACCAAAAAACCTTTGGGGGTTAAAATAAGCCGGTCATCGGAAAGGCGGCACAAGCCGGCCTTTTCCAGCAGGGTAAGCTTGTTGAACTGGGCACTGGACCAGGTTATGCCCCACCGCTTTTTCAGGGTGGGAAGGTGCAGGCCATGGGCCAGCCGCAGCTGCAGCATTATATACTCCTGGGCGTCGGCAGGGCCATCCTCCACAAAGGCGGCGCGCCCGGCAAGAAATGCCGAAAGGTCGGCCGGAACATGAAAACGCTGGCCCCCCATGCAGGAGTATGCGGCTGCCCCAAGACCAAGGTAATCGCCCATCTCCCAATAGATCAGGTTATGGCGGCTTTCAAAACCGGGGACGGCAAAGTTTGAAATTTCGTACTGGTGAAACCCATGCCGGTCAAGCTGCTGCACTGCATACAGGTAAAAATCTGCAGCTGCGTCCTCGTCGGGCAGGTCCGGGGGAGGTTTTTTGGCAAAGGGGGTGCCCGGTTCAATCTTTAACAAATAACAGCTGATATGGGTGACATTGCCCTCCAAAAGAAGCTGCAGGGTATCGTCAAATTCCCGATAGCTGTAACCGGGCAGCGCCAGCATGATATCGCCGCTGATATTTTGGAAACCGGCCTGGGCAGCCATCTGCAAAGCCTGTTTTGCTTTTTGCGCGGTGTGAATGCGGCCAAGCTGTATAAGCTGAGGGTTGCTTGCAGACTGCACCCCAAAGGAAAGACGGTTAATTCCGGCCGCCCGGTATCCGGAAAGCTGTTGGACGGTTACCGTGTCGGGGTTTGCTTCCAGCGTAATTTCAGCCCCCGGCACTGGGCACAGCGCATCCAAAAGCCGGGCAGTCTGGCTGGGGGTCAGCAGGCTGGGAGTACCGCCCCCAAAATATACGGTGTCCGGGCGCAGGCGGCTGCAGTCACAGTTGGAAAACTGCGAAAGCTGGTCTAAAAGGGCCTGGATATAGGCGTCTGGCACACAATGCGACTGGCCCAGAGAATAAAAATCGCAGTAGCGGCATTTCTGCCGGCAGTAGGGAATATGCAGGTAAACGCCGAACGCCATAAGCTTCCTCCGTTCATAAATTCTTAAAACCAGTATAACATATTCTGTTTGAGAAAATCATCCACGGCAGGTATAATAAAGAAAACCCCTCTGCGGGTCTTGGGTGAAACAGGAAAGGATGAAAACAAAACCATGACCATAGAAGAGTACATTCATGAGGTTATTAAGGATTTGGACCTGAGTGAAATGCTGATTGGCAAAATATCCAACGACCTACGAAAGGAACTTACCAGTGCGGTGGAGGGCGGCCTTACCGAGGAGCAGGCCACCGCGCAGCGGGGCTGGCCGGAACAGGTGGCTATTGAGTTGATGCAGAAGTATGACAAAACCGCTCAGCAAAAGCAATCGCGGGAGGGCAAATTACCCATGGTGTTCTGGTGGGGGCTTATGCTTTCCAGTTTGCTGTTCAGCATTAAATGGATCACCTGCATGTGGGTGGGTGGCACAACCTTTGACAAATTTGGTGTAGCAGCCGGTGCGGCAGGCATGGTGCTGTGCGGGTTTTGGGCGTTGGGGTGGTTTATTCGCAAGAAAAAACAAGAAAACCAGTAATAGTTTGCAGTTTAAATGCGTTTTGCCAGCTTTTCAGGGCGTTTTTAAAAACGGTAAAAATAAAAAACCGGCGCCGAGGTAGGCAATGGTTTCCCGTTTGGAACAATGCGGCATATACTGTGCTGTACACAGCTGAAAAAAGTACTTGCAATTTCTTCCTAAATAGGTTATATATTATATAAGAATTACTCCTAATAAGGAGGGAGAAATGGAAAAGCGCAATACCATTCAGCGGCAGCTGGTATTACAGGCAGTGCGGCAGCTTCATACCCAGCACCCTACTGCCGAGCAAATTTATCAGCAGGTTATCCAGCTGCACCCCAGCATTAGTAAGGCAACCGTTTACCGAAACCTTTCGGTTTTGGCCCAAAGCGGGCAGCTTATGCAGCTGCCCATACCGGACCAGGCAGACCGATATGACGATACATTGGCACCCCACTATCATTTGTGCTGTACAGCCTGCGGGCAGGTGGTGGATTTACCCATGACACCGCTTGAAAACCTGGAAAAGCAAGCACAGGAGGGCAGCGGATGCCAGGTGAAGGACTATGCCCTGGTATTTCGGGGGCTGTGCGGGGTGTGTGCAAAAAAGGCCGAAGCCTGAATACCGACCGGTGTTTAGCCGGGTATTCGGGTTGGGAATACTACACAATAAAAAAATATGGAGGGAACACAAATGGCAGAATTGAAAGGGACCAAAACCGAACAGAATTTGATGGCGGCGTTTGCAGGCGAAAGCCAGGCCACCAATAAGTACACCTACTATGCTTCCAAGGCAAAAAAAGACGGCTATAAGCTGATGTCCGATATTTTTACCGAGACAGCCGGCAACGAGCGCGAGCATGCCAAAATTTGGTTTAAGCTGCTGCACGGCGGCGCTGTACCCGATACCATGACCAACCTGCTGGATGCTGCTGCAGGCGAAAACTATGAATGGACCGATATGTATGCAACCTTTGCCAAGGAGGCCAAAGAGGAAGGCTTTGACCACATTGCGTTCCTGTTTGAGCAGGTAGGCCGTATTGAAAAAGAGCACGAAGAGCGTTACCGTGCCCTGGCCAAGTTACTGGAGGAGCAGAAGGTTTTTGCCCGCGAGGAAGAGCAGGTTTGGATTTGCACCAACTGCGGTCACATCCATGTGGGTAAGAATGCCCCGAAGGTTTGCCCGGTTTGCGAGCATCCCGAAAGCTATTTCGAGCTGCGGGTAAAGCCCTATTAATTGCTTTTAAGCCAAACCTTGTAAAAGCGCCCGCTTTTGCGGGCGTTTTTTATTGGTCCGTCAAAAGCCGGGGATACTTTTATCTGCCGGCATGGGTGCAAAATGCTGGTTGCAGCCGGAGGCATTTGCGGTATAATAAGCTGCAAGCTACTATTATTGTTTTCCTTTATGCCAGCTTTCGCGCCATATCGGGGCAATCGAAAACGATGATATAATGCAAAAATATGTGCCAATGCAGTTTTGTGCGGTTTTGGCGCAGATTAAAAACAGGGCTTTGCCCAATGGAGGTTCTTTTGGTAGATATTATTCTGGACTCTTTGCTGGACACCGGCAAAATGTTGCCCTTTTTGTTTGCGGCCTGCCTTTTGGTGGAATATGCGGAACACCGCCAGGATGGGCGGCTGGTTCGGGTTTTGGCCCGGGGCGACAGCGCCGGCTTTGCGTTGGGGGCACTGTTGGGTTTGGTGCCACAGTGTGGTTTTTCCGGCATGGCCGCAAGTCTGTATGCCGGGCATATTATTACGCCAGGTACCTTGCTGGCAGTTTTTTTGGCAACCTCCGACGAGGCATTTTTAATTTTTTTGGCAAATCCCCAGGAGCTGGGGCTTTTGGCAAAACTGCTTGCCGTAAAACTGGCGGCAGGCCTTTTGGTGGGCTTTGTGGTGGATTATGTGATCCGTCGTTTGATTCTGCATCGTGCCCGTCCCATTCGTCCGGAGGATATTGAATGCCTGTGTACCCACGAAGAAGGGGAACAGAGCGTGTGGAAGGCAGCTATTTGGCACACGATGAACCTTCTGTGCTGGATTTTACTTTTCTCGGTGGTGCTGCATCTGGCAATGGATCAATTTGGTTCGCGGCTTTTAAGCGGATGGATTGCCGGCAGTACATTTTGGCAGCCTGCGCTGGCCGCCGCTATTGGGCTGATTCCAAACTGTGCGGCCAGCGTTCTTCTGGCGCAGTTGTACCTGGCGGGTTCTATCAGCTTTGCTTCGCTAACCGCCGGCCTGTGCAGTGCCGCGGGTGTGGGGCTTGTGGTTTTGTTCCGCACCTTAAAAGATAAAAAACGGGGCTTTCTTATGCTGGCAGCGCTGTACCTTTCCTCTTTGGCAGTTGGGCTTGTGGTGGGCTTTTTGGGAATTTAATAGGCGCGTAGCCGGGGTCTGCATACAGCTTTGGGCAAGGCGATGACAAGCCAAAAAGGAGCAAACAGCAATTTATATAAAAATAAAAAGGCGCGGTAAATCCGCGCCTTTTTATTTTGCCAACCTCTTTGCTGGCAGTTATTCGCTTTTGCCCAGTAAGGTGAGTAGTACCACCGAAAGCAAAATGCATACAATACCGCCAACTGAGCGGGCGGTCAAAGCTTCGTTGTAAACCAGCACACCCACAATTACGCTGGTGAGCGGCTCAAAGGTGGAAAGCAGAGAAGCGTTCTGCGGGCCTACATATTTGGCGCCAACCTGGAAAGCCATGCTGGCTACACAGCCTGCCAGCAGGGCAAACACAACGGTCAGTCCCCAGCCGCCGGCGGTCAGCTGGAAGGTTAGCTGCTTTGTAAAAAGGGCCACAACGGCCACGCCAACAGCACTGAGGAACGACATCCAGAACCCAAGCTTATAGGCCGGCATATGTTGCAGGCCGCTCATGGACAGATAAATGATGTAGAATGCATAGGTGGCGCCGGAACAGAAGGCAATCAGCATGCCAAACAAGCTGACCGAGCCGCCGGGCGTATAAAAGCAGACAATGCCGGCCATGCACAGTACGCTGCAGGTAAGCTTAACCCGGGTAAGCTTTGCATGGCAGAAGAGCACGCAGCCCACCAAGACCAAAACCGGGTAAACAAAGTGGATGGTAGTTGCCATACCAGAAGACAGATAATTGTAGGACGAAAAAAGCAAAACCGGGGTTAAACCAAACCCCAAAGCGCAGAGCAGCAGCTTTTTCATTTCGTCCCAGGAAACCTTCAGCGAGCCGCCGCCGGTCATTTTATGAATAATCAGCAGACCAATGGAACCAAACAGCATGCGATGGACGGTAAGGGTCATCGAATTGCTGCCGCTTAGGTAGATGGTTTTTGCCAAAAGTGGGTTTAAACCAAATACCACAGCCGATAAAATAACCAGGAAAAAGCCGGTGGTTTGTTGTTTTTTCATAATGTTCCCCCTCGTAACAATATGGGTATAACCCGAAAGCGGGCCCGCACAACCCGCTAACTTTGCTGCCATACACCCAGTTGGGGCAAACCAGGCGTACAACAATCAACTTTTACCATTATACAAAGGCTGGAAGAAAATCTCCACCCCCTTACAAATTTTTAGGAATATTGTTAAAACAATCGTAAAAAAGCAGGCGAAACTCATCAAAAAGACGAAGCGGGTTAAAATAAAAAAAGGGGATGGTCCAATAAAAAGGCGCCCGGCTTATGCCGGGCGCTTAAAAGTAGTTATTGGCCCACAAAACTGTGGTCTACTGTTACAACGGTGTAATGGTTTTTGTCCTGCTGCTTGGCCTGCTGTGCAATTCGTTCGGTCAGCTGGGCGTCGGTCAAGGGAAAGCCGGAAGGAACCACCACATCAAAAATCAGGTTGGTGTGCCCAGGCCCCTTCACCATCCGAAAATCGTGCAAGGTCAACCGCGGGTCAATGGTCAAAATCAACTGGTTCATCATCTGACGGTGGGCGTTTACCTGCTCGTTGTTATCGTCAATGGGGTCAAAATGCAAAACCAGCTGTACCCCTGTGCAGGCAAAAACCTCCCGTTCAATGTCATCAATAATATCGTGGCTTTTTAGCACATCTTCCCCGGCGCTCATCTCCACATGGGCGCTGGCAAACCGCCGGCCGGGGCCATAGTCGTGTACCATTAAATCGTGCATGCCAAGTACGCCGTCTGCTTTTGTAATGTAACGGGTCAACTCCTGTACCAGTTCGGGCGAAGGTGCCTCTCCCAAAAGTGGGTCCACGGTATCTTTTACAATGCCAATACCGCTGTACAAAATAAAAAGCGCCACTGCAAGGCCAATATAACCGTCCAGCCGCAGGCCGCTTATATGTTCAGCAATGGAAGCAATCAGCACTGCACTGGTGGTAATAACATCGTTGCGGCTGTCCATTGCGGTGGCAATCAGGCTTTGGGAGTCAATTTTTTTGCCAATGGCCCGGTTAAAGCAGGCCATCCACAGTTTAAGCAGAATGGACACCGCCAGAATGGATACGGTTAAAAGGCTGAACAAAACCGGTTGGGGATGCAAAATTTTCTCCACACTGCTTTTGGCCAGTTCCAGCCCGATCACCAAAATCATAACGGCGACCGTCAGGCCGGACAGATATTCCATGCGTGCGTGGCCGAAGGGATGCTCAGCGTCGGCTGGTTTTGCCGCAAGCTTAAAGCCCAGCAAGGTTACAATGCTGGAGGAAGCGTCCGAAAGGTTATTAACCGCATCGGCCATAACGGCGACGCTGCCAAATAAAAAACCGGCCAAAAATTTGCCTGCACACAAAAACAGGTTGCAGCATATTCCCACAAGTCCTGCAAGAAAGCCGTACCGGCGGCGCACTTCAGGATCATTTAACTGGTCGTGGTTGGGAATAAAACAGCGCACTAAAAATTCTGTCATGATCGATCTCCTTTTGAGCATATACTCGCTTGTTTTTATAAGACCATGCACCGTGCCCGTGCCAAGCCGGCCCTGCTTTCCCTTGCCGACGATGCATTGCAGACGCCTTTGGCGCTGCACACTAATTTTTGTATTATAACAGACAGAAACCTTTTTTTCAATTTTGAATTTTAAGTAAAAATTTTGGACTTGTTTTGCCAAACAGGAAAAATTCGGCAAAGATTGGGCGGAAATTTTCTTAAAATGAGTAAAAAGTAGAAAGTGTAACTGTTTCTTTATTGACTTTGCCAGTAAGCAGCGCTATGATATCGAGAACAAACGGGAAGCGGCTAGAAGAATTGCCCGCGCAGGAACAAGGAGATCCGCACCATGAGAAAAAAAATGCTTTTGCTGTACAACCCGGCGGCCGGCCGTGCACAGATCGGCAAACGCCTGGACGATATTGTTGAGTGGTTTTCCAGCTGTGACTATGAGGCCACCGTATACCCCATTCGGCCCCAGTGGGGAGCCGAGGAAATTTTAAAGGAGCGGGGAGAGAATTTTGACCTGGTGGTGTGCTGCGGGGGGGACGGTACCTTGCAGCATACGGTAAACGGCCTGAAGGCGCTCAAACGCCGCCCACTTTTGGGATATCTGCCGTTTGGTTCCACCAACGATTTTGCCACAAACCTGGGGCTTGGCAAAGGCCTTGCTGCCGACTGCGCAGCTATTTTGCACGGGGTACCGTTTTCCTATGACCTTGGCCAGTTTGGCCAAAACCAGTATTTTAATTATGTGGCGGCAATAGGGGCGTTTACCGAGGTTTCCTATTCCACTCCGCAGGGGGAAAAGAACGCACTGGGTTACCTTGCCTATGTAATGGAGGCGGTGCGCCACCTGCCTTTTAATACCCGCTACCACGCAAAGGTAAAGCTGGAAGACGAAATGGTGGAAGGCGACTGGCTGTATGCTTCGGTTTCTAATTCGCTTTCGGTGGGCGGCATGGACCTGTCGGCCAGCGCAGGCGTCCAGTTGGACGACGGTGTGTTCGAGGTTTTGCTGGTAAGAGCGCCGGACAATATTTTGGGCCTGCAAAGTATTTTAAGCCGAATGATGGGGCGGGACTTTTCCGGACCGGATGTGCGGCTCTTTCATACCCGCCATGTTGTGTTCGAATTTGACAAGCCGGTTCCCTGGACCTTGGACGGGGAATTTGGCGGCGAACACCAAACCGGCGAAATTACGGTGCTGCCGCGCGATATTACCATTATGCGCCCTTCCCCCGAACAGACGCAGGTTTAAAAACAAATATCAAAAGCGAAGGCGGCATGGCTGTTGCCTTCCTTTCCTTCTTTTATAGAAAAGGCAAAACACAAAAGGCCGGGGAGAGGCTGTAGCTCCCCGGCCTTTTTGCGCCGATTTTAAAAAAACAGGAATTATTCGGTGGGCAGCGCACCGGTCTGTGCGGCCGCCTCTTCAATGGCAGCTGCTGCCTGCTCAATCTGCTCTGGGGTAAGTCCCACCGCTTCGCCGGCGGCGGCAATCTGTTCTTTCTGGCTGTCTGTCAGGCCGGCAGAGGTTTCCTGCTGGGGCTGCGCGGCAGTTTCTACCGTCTGTTGCGACGCGGCCGAGTCGCTGGAGGTGTTTTGCTGCAGCGCACTCACCTCGCCAGATGGACGGCTGATTAGGTAGCCGCCCACCACCTTGTCGTTGCGCACCAGTAAAATGGCGCTAACCGTTTGGTCGGTATTGGAAAGGGCGGGCACTACAAATTCCCATTTTTCCACCGTTTTGCCTTTGCAGCCGGAAAGGTCCAGTCCGCTTTGTTTAATCACCTCATGAAATGCCTCAAAGCTTGCATCCCAGGTTTTGGGCACCTTTACCTGGTCCACCTTGGCGGTGGAAAGGTCGGCTTCCAGCCCAAACGAGAGCAGATAGGTAACCATATCATCGGTACTTTCCACTTTGGGCGCTTTGCTGGAGCCAAACGAGAACAGCACATTTTCACCCTGCAAAGCGCCGTTCACCGTAAAGGCGCACAGGGCAATCAGTGCAGCGCAGCCCACCGCGGCGGCCGCTCTTTTCAGTCCTTTTTTATTCAGGGTACAAACAAACATACAGGGCCTCCCACACCTGGCGGCCGTGCTTCCGGTTTGGCCGGTGGGCGGCGCGCCTTGATTTTATTTGCTACACTGTATGCGGCTGTGTGTTTTTTTAGCCCTGGTATGCGGCTGCTTTTTTATTTTTTATGCACAGGGCAGCCGGCTTATGGGCGGCGGTTGTCGGCAGGCGGGCCACATGCTATACTTTACACAGAATATGACAGCCTGTGCAGGCAAAGGGAGGTGCGCTGTGGCGCAGATAAGACTTGATAAGCTGGTGGCCGAAACGGCCGGGGTAACAAGGGCCCAGGCACGCCGGCTGATTCAGAAAGGGCAGGTGCAGCTTGCCGGAAAAACCATTTGCACGGCGGACACCAAGGTGGACGATGCCGAGCGTTTGACGATATCGGGGTGTGCGCTGGAACATAAGGCGTTTGTGTATTTAATGGTAAATAAGCCGCAGGGGGTGGTTTCGGCCAGCCGGGACGGTCGGGATCGCACAGTGGTGGACCTTGCAGCCGCATCCTTCCCCCGGCGAAAACTTTTTCCCGCCGGCCGGCTGGACAAAGACTCTACCGGATTTGTACTGCTTACCGACGACGGCGCTTTTGCCCACCAAATTCTTGCACCGCGACGCCATGTGGAAAAAACTTACCGGGTTGTGCTGGACACCCCTTTGACCGAACAAATGTGCCGCGGCTTTGCCCAGGGGGTAACGCTTGCCAGCGGCGAACAGATGCTGCCGGCTCAGGTAAAGCCGCTGAGCGAGGATGCACTTGAGGTGCAGGTGGTGCTGCACCAAGGGGTGTATCACCAGATTAAGCGGATGTTTGGGGTGTATGGAGCAGGAGTGGTCCAGCTGCACCGCACCGCTATTGGGCCGGTGGAGCTGGACCGGGCGCTTGAGAGCGGAAAATGGCGGGAATTGACCGGAGAAGAACTTGCCGCACTGCGCTTGGCGGCACAAATTTCGTCATTCTGACGGGCTTTTTGGCCCCGGCTTTTCTTGCTTTCGACAGCACATTATCAATTTGCACAGGAAAAACCTTGCCAATTTGTAAAATCCTATTGCAAAAGACGAAATCATTGTGTAAAATAGAGAGCATGAAAAGCCCGATTTGGTGAAATTCACACATGGCAGTCCGACTGCCGGAGAAGGAGTAAGGTATTTATGGCCAACAGAGTGTTTCAGGGCGTTATCTACCAGATGAAGGATGCGATCGATCGCATTATCGGCGTGGTGGACGAGACCGGCGCGATTATTTCCTGCAGTGAGCTGAGCAAGATTGGCGAAGTGCGGGACGGCATTGCCGCGGACCGCCTTTCCACCGGGGATGCCTTTGTGCGGGACGGCTATACCTACCATATGTTCAGCTCGAACCGCCGCAACGATTATGCCGTTTTTGTGGAAGGCACCGATGATGTGGCCTCCCGATATGCGGCCATTATCACCATTGCGCTGCAGAATATCAAGCAGTACCACGACGAAAAGTTCGACAAGGCGAACTTTATTAAGAATGTGGTGTTGGACAATATTCTGCCCGGTGACATTTATGCAAAGGCGCGGGAGCTGCATTTTTCCACCGAAGTATCCCGCGTGGTGCTGCTGATTCGGGTGACCTCCGGCACCGATATTTCGGCCTACGATGTGGTGAGCACCCTGTTCCCCGACAAGCAGAAGGACTTTGTGTTCAATATCAGCGAAAACGACACCGTTTTGGTGAAGGAAATTAAGCGCGGGATTGACCCCAAGGATATTTATAAGCTGGCAGCTTCCATTGTGGATACTTTGAACGGCGAACATTATATTAAAAGCGTCATTGGCATTGGCACCCCCATTGCCAATGTGAAGGACCTGGCCACCAGCTTTAAGGAAGCGCAGATTGCGCTGGAAGTGGGCAAGGTGTTTGACACCGAGCGCACTATTATCAGCTACGACAATCTGGGCATTGCCCGGCTGATCTATCAGCTGCCCACCACGATCTGTGAAATGTTCCTGAAAGAGGTGTTTAAGCAGGGCAGCATTGAAAGCTTGGATTCCGAAACCCTTTTCACCATTCAGCGCTTTTTTGAAAACAACCTGAATGTGTCGGAAACTAGCCGTGGGCTGTTTGTGCACCGCAATACCCTGGTGTACCGGCTGGAAAAAATTAAAAAGCTGACCGGTTTGGACCTGCGCGAATTTGATGATGCCATTGTCTTTAAAGTGGCGCTGATGGTAAAAAAATATTTGAATTCCAACCCGGCCAAGTACTGAGTCGGAAAAATATTACATTGACAATTGTAGACGAAAAGTGATAAAATATGCGCGCAGCATTCTGTGCAGCTGCCCACAGGTCCGGCAAAACGGTCTTGTGGGCGTTTGGCTGTGTGCTGTATAAAATTTGTGTGAGGAGCGTGGCGCCGGCGACCGGCCGGCTGCGCGGCGTTAAGGCAAAACCGTCCGGCCCGGGTCCGGGCGGGGCGGTTTTCTTTATGGCGAATGTTTGGGGCAATGCGGCGCCCCACAACCAGGAGAACACCAATGATTGAATTTTGCAATGTAAAAAAGGTTTACCCGGGCGGCAATGTTGCGCTGCACGATGTAAACCTGAAGATCGAAAAAGGGGAATTTTGTTTTGTGCTGGGGCATTCCGGCGCGGGCAAATCCACCTTTTTAAAGCTGATTTTGCGGGAAGAAGCCGCCACCGAAGGGAAAATTCAGGTGGGGGATTATGACCTTTCCAAAATTAAAAATCGGGATATTCCGTTTTTGCGCCGGCAGCTTGGGGTGGTCTTTCAGGACTTCAGGCTGATCCCCACCATGACCGCCTACGACAATGTGGCGTTTGCCATGCGGGCCACCAATGTGCAGGAGCGGGAGATCCGCCGCCGGGTGCCGTATGTGCTGGGGCTAGTGGGCCTTTCGGAAAAGGCGCGCAGATACCCGCCCGAGCTTTCCGGTGGGGAACAGCAGCGGGTGGCGCTGGCCAGGGCGCTTGTGAATTCTCCGCCTATTATTATTGCGGACGAGCCCACCGGCAATATCGACCCCGAACTTTCGGTGGAAATTATGGAACTGCTGACCGCCATTAATAAAGTGGGGGTCACGGTGGTGGTGGTTACCCACGAGCATGAGCTGGCTGCTCGTTTCCACAAAAGAACCATTCTGATTGAAAAGGGCCAGGTTGTGGCCGACCAGCCGGACGGAGTGCCGGTGGTCACCCCCAGCGAAGTGGAGGTGATGAGATGAGCCTGTCTGGTATTCGATATTTGTCCCGCCAGGGTTTACATAATCTGGTGCAGAACCGTTTAATGACTTTGGCTTCGGTGGGCGTGCTGACCGCCTGCCTGGTTATTACCGGCGTGGCGGCGCTGCTTTCGGCCAATGTTTCCAATTTTGTGGACTACCTGGGCGCACAGAACCGGGTGGTAGTGTATGTGGAACTGGACGCTGACGACGCCACCGCGCAGGCTGTGGGGGACGAGATCGGAAAGCTGTCCAATATTACCGAGTATGGTTATACTTCCAAAGAGGAAGCGCTGGAACAGACCAAAGGCTGGATTTCGGAATATGACAATGGCGCTTATGCCTCGGTGCTGGATGGCTACGAGGGGGAGAATAACCCGCTGTATGCCTCCTATTCGGTAACCGTGGATGATTTGAACCAGATTGCGAAGACGACTCAGGAGCTGGAAGCCATCAGCGGGGTGGATTTTGTGGATTCTCCCAGTGAGCTGGCTTCCACATTGGTGGGCATTAAGACCACGGTAAACTTGGCCGGCTGGGGCTTGGTTGCGGTTTTGGCCGTGGTGGCGGTGGTGGTTATTGTAAACACCATTCGGCTTACGGTTTTTGCGCGCCGCAAGGAAATCAATATCATGAAATTTGTCGGCGCAACCAACGGCTTTATCCGCCTGCCGTTCTGGGTAGAGGGTACAGCCATTGGCGCTATCAGCGCGGTTTTGGCGTTCGGCATCATCTCGGCGATTTACATTTGGCTGCTGGGGCAGGTGTCGGTCAGCGGTATCAGCTGGCTGCAAAGCATTTATTTCCAAATTCTGCCCTACCGCGCGGTGTGGAAGTGGCTGCTGGGCGGTTTTGCCGCAGCAGGTATTTTGTTGGGCGGTGTGGGCAGCAGTCTCAGCATCCGCCGTTATTTAAAGGTCTGATGGAACACAGGGAGGAACGCTATGGCTAAGAAGAAATGGTATAAGCCGGCCGCGCTTTTGTTTGTGGTGCTGGCAGGAAGCGTGTTTTTCCTGCCTTCCAGCGCGCAGGCCCAGACCACACAGCAAAAGCTGGACCAATTGCAGAGCGAGCTGAAACAGCTGAAACAAAATATTGCCAATATAGAGGACGAAGCCGAGAGAGCGCAGGCAGAAAAGGATTCGCTCCAGCAGCAAAACAGTATTATCCAAGAGCAGATTGCCACGCTGGACGGTGGTATTGATGCCGCGAAGGAGGCCCTTGCCGCCAAACAGGCAGACCTGGACCAAAAACGGCGGGATATTGAGGAGAGCGAAGATCTTTTTGAACAGCGGCTGCGGGCTATGTATGTAATGCACCAGTCGGGTGCGCTTTCTACCCTGTTGGGGGTAAACAGCTTCGAGGAGCTGCTTACCGCTTCTACCACCCTTTCCCGCATTTCCATTGCAGATACGGACCTTTTGGCCCAGCTTGCGGAACAAAAGGCAGCCATAGAGGCAGATGAAGCGTATATTGAAAAGCAAATTACCGAAATGGAAAACGATATGGCCGCCAAGGAGGAAAAACAGAGCGAACTGGCGGCAAACCTGGTTGCGGCAGACAACAGCCTGACCCAGCTTGAGGCGGAAAAACAGGTGGCAGAAGCCGATTACGCGGCCACACTTTCAGCCTACAACCAGGCACGCGCTCAGGCCGAGACCGAAATGAACCAGTCCAGCTCTAACAGCGAGTATGTGGGCGGCGCGTTTGGCTGGCCGGTACCGGGTTATTCCGGTATTTCTTCCTATTATGGTCCCCGTACGCTGTATGGGCAGTACGACTTCCACACCGGTATTGATATTACCGGCGCCAATGTTTACGGCGCCAATATTGTAGCTTCTCAGGCCGGTGTGGTGCAAACGGTGCGCTACGGTTCCACCGGGTATGGCTACTATGTTATTTTGGACCACGGCGGTAACTACAAAACCCTGTATGGCCATATGAGCGGTATTGCGGTACAGGTCGGCCAGCAGGTTTCTCAGGGCCAGGTTATCGGGTATGTGGGTTCCACCGGTAACTCCACTGGTCCTCACCTGCATTTCGAAATCCGGGTTGCCGGCCAGCAGGTAGACCCGCTGCCGTATTTGCAGGGCTGATTGGTACCATACTGATACCGGGCCGCCCAAGCGGGCGACATGAAACTGACACATTTTTGTGATAGAAAAAAGACGACCGCGCAAAAAGGCTGCAGCCGGTACGGCCAGCCGCGCAGGAAGGAACAATGCCAATGAAAAAGAAACTCTCCCTTAGTCTGGTCGTCACCATCCTGCTGGTCGCTATGACCCTGACCTTTACGGTCACCATGATGGCCGCCAGGCAGATGTTCAACAGCCAGATGGCCGATGTGACCGAAAAAGAACAGATGTATGATAAAATTGCCGAGCTGGACAAGGTTGTGCGGAATAATTTTTACACCGATATCAATGAACAGACCCTGATGGATATGGTGAGCACCGGTTATATTGCAGGCCTGAGTGACCGCAACAGCCGGTATTATACCGCTGCACAGTTGACTGTGCGCAAGGACGAGGACGCCGGACGCCTGATGGGGGTAGGCATTGACCTTGCCAAGGACGCAAGCGGCTATTTTAAAATTATTAAGGTTTATTCGGGCAGCCCCGCCCAAGAGGCCGGCATTGCCAAGAACAATATGCTGACCAAAATTAACGGCACCGACCTGACCGGCCAGACGGTGGACGCAGTGACCAGCATGCTGAACGGTGAAGCCGGTACCACTGTAAGCCTTACCTATTTGGTGGATTCCAACGAGGTAGCGGTGGATCTGCAGCGGCGCACCTACAACAGCCCCACGGTGGAATACCAGATGGTGGGTGCAAACGGGTATATCAAAATTCGCACCTTTGCGGAAGGAACCCTGACCGAGCTGGACCAGGCCATTAATCAGCTGGCCGCCCAGGGGGCCCAGGCCTTGGTGTTTGATGTGCGGGATAATGCAGGGGGACTTTTGCAGTATGCGGCCGAATGTGCGGATTTAATCTGCCCGGAAGGCACATTGGCTTCGGGGGTATACCAGAACGGAACAACCGAAGTGCTGTATACCAGCGATACCAACGAAGTGAACCTGCCCTGTGTGGTGGTGACCAATGGCTCCACCGCGGCAGGAGCCGAACTGTTTGCAGTTTCGGTGCGGGATTTTGAAAAAGGGCGTATTGTGGGCGCCAAAACGGCCGGCAAGGGCGTGGTACAGGAACTGTTTACCCTGAAGGATGGCAGCGGTGTAGAACTGACAGTGGCCACCTTGCTGCCCGGCAAAAGTGAAAGCTTTAACGGTACCGGCATTACTCCTGACTATGAACGCATCCTGACAGCTGAAGAAGAGCTTGCGTATTACGACTTTACTACCGAAACCGATCCTCAGTTGCTGGTCGCGTTTGATACGGCCTCTACCCTGGCCCGTTCTGCCGGAACCAGTGCCCAGCAGCAGGCTGACAGCACGCCTGCCGAAGACGCAGAGGTGCAAAGTGCGGCCAACAGTGCTGTTGCAGACGCTGCCGCCGACAGTACAGCACAGACCGACAGCACGGTGCAGACCGACAGTACGGCGCAGGCTGACAGCGCACAACTGAGTACCGAAAGCGCCGCACCGGAAAGCGCGGCCAGCTCGGCAGCTGCGAGCACAGTGGAAGGGTAACAATTGGGCCATTTTGCAAAGGATTTTCTCAAAAAAATTTAAAAAACACCCCAGTGCTAGAGTTTGGGCACTGGGGTGTTTTTTGGTTTTGGCGGGTTCAATTTTCACTTTTTAAGCGTATAAATAATTAAAAAACATTAAGCAATTTGAATAAATGAAAGGAATTTAGAAAAAAGCAGGTCGTTTCATGAATATATAAATGAATATGTATTCCAAATGGCTGTTTTTGCACTTGTTTTGCCGCAAAACGGTCCAGAAAGCTGTTTGACGAGCCACAAACGGTTTGTTAAAATGCAAGTACTTTCGCAAAAACTGGTTTGGCGCAGCCTGTTTGTAATAAGCGCGCCGCGCCTGATTGGAGGAAAGTTTGCGGGTCCATACTATGGATAATCCGCTTTTGAAATCCATTCGGAGAAATGGTGTTTTTCCCGGCCGTGCGTACACCCCTGCGGTCGGGCGACGATTCGGCAAGACCTTTTGGGTTTTGCCGCCGGCATATACCTGGTATACTGTGCCGGTTTTCATAATAAAGGAGTGAACGAATGACCAGATTCAAAGAAAAGCTTGATGTGCTGTTTCATCGCATTCCGGTGCGTGTTTGGGCGGTTAGTGTCTGCCTGGTCAGCCTGGGGCTCAGCCTGGCAGGGCTGGCGGCAGCCATCAATGTGGTAGTAGTGGCAGACTCACAAGGGCACCAGCAGTTTTTGCTTTCGCCCACCGAAGATCCCACCGAGCTGATGAACCTGGCGGGGATTACCGCACAGGAAGGGGACGATGTGTACTGCACCGTATATACCGGCAACCGGGTCAGCGTTATGATCCAGCGCGCTTTTGATGTAACGGTTGCGGCAGATGGAGAAAACAACACCGTTCAATTGACCGAAGGAACTGTGCAGGACGCCGTTACGGCTGCGGGAATTGAACTGGGTGAACACGATTATACCGAACCCACCCTTTCCACCGCCCTTAGCCCGGACGACACCATTACGGTGCACCGGGTACAATACCAGGATGTTGTAACCCAGCAGACCATTGAACCGCAGGTTATTTACAAGGAAACCAGTCTTCTGTGCCGCAACCGCTCCAAAAGCTATGTGGCCCAGGAGGGCAGTGCAGGCGTGCTGGAAACCACTACCCGGCAGCGGGTGGTAGACGGCGTGGTGGAATCGGGCGAGGTGGTCAGCCAGGAGGTTACGGTTTCCGCACAGGACACTATTATTATGACCTATGGTGCGGGCGCGGCAATTTCCCAGTTGGAAGCGCCCGCCGGTATTACCGTGACCGATGGCGTGCCCAGCAGTTATTCTGCAGTGTACACCGGCCGTGCCACCGCCTATTCTGCCAGCCAGGGCAGCGGTGCTTCCGGGCTGGGCCTGTACGAAGGGACCGTTGCGGTGGACCCGGACATTATTCCCTATGGCAGTCTCTTGTATATTGTTTCCACCGATGGCCAGTTTGTGTACGGCTTTGCAGTTGCTACCGATACCGGTACGGCTTTGCAGGATGGCAAAGCCATTGTGGACCTGTTTTATGATACCCACACCGAGGCCTATATCAGCGCGGTGCGGAATGTAAATGTATATGTGGTGGGCTGAAAAGCCTGGCAGAATGCTGTAAACAAGCATTGGCCTGAATAACCGGCAAACTCGCTCTGCCGCTTTGCCAGCGCAGCACAAAAGATGCTGGCGCAATTCGCTTCGCTTTTGCAAGGCTTTCGCATGAAAGTGCTTGGTAATCGTGCAGGGTGCCTGCGGGCCTTTTGGGGTGCAAAGCTGTTTGGCCCGCAAATTGAAAGATAGAAAGTGTAAAAAGGGGCAAAGCAAGTCGCCAAGGTTTGCTTTGCCCCTTTGAATATTTGGTGCCATTTGTGTGCAAAAAAACGCGGAGCTTTTTAAGCTCCGCATTTTTGGGTTTTGTGCTAAAAGCGTTTGCCTTTAACGGCAAAACTTTTCAATGTAGGCGTCCAGGCACTTTTTAATAATTTTTTTGGCCTCAGCTGCGTTGGACACATCGTCCACTACCGTCTCTTTGCCTTCCAGGCTTTTGTAAACGGTAAAGAAGTGGCGCATCTCGCTGAAAATGTGGCCGGGCAGCTGGTCAATGTCGGTATAGGTATTGTAGGTGGGGTCGTTGAACGGAATGGCAATAATCTTCTCGTCCAGTTTTCCGCCGTCCAGCATCTTCATAACCCCAATAGGGTAGCAGCGCACCAGGCTCAGCGGATGAATGGTCTCGCTGCAGAGCACCAGCACATCCAGCGGGTCGCCGTCATCGGCATAGGTGCGGGGAATTAAGCCATAGTTTGCCGGGTAATGGGTGGAAGTATACAAAATGCGGTCCAAAATAATATGGCCGGTTTCTTTATCCAGCTCGTATTTATTTTTAGACCCCTTTTCAATCTCAATAACCGCGATAAAATCCTCCGGGCTGATGCGGGAAGGATTGATGTCATGCCAAATGTTGGTCATGGTAGCATCTCCTTTTTTTGGTATACAGGGCGCACAGGCGTCCGCTTAAATTTAGTATACCATTCCCCGCATTGCCAGTACAAGGCCTTTTGCCGCTCTTATTGCATTTTTAGCGAAAAAGCAGCCGGCCTGCTGCTTAAAAAATACATGCGGCAGGCCGGTGTTTTTAAAAGCTCTTTTAAAAAGCTAAATGTTCGGCAGCTTGCAATGCTGTCAAAACATACTTTAAGGCTTTAAAGGGGGTTATCCCTGCGGAAATTCCTCTTTGCTGATCTGCCGGCTTTCCACAAGCTCGTCCGGCTCATCGTTTTGGGCGTTGCGCACAAGCTGGGTATAAAATTCGCTTCCTTTTTCACTGCCGTTTTGAATGGCTTGTGCATGGGCTCTGGCGCCGGGCAGCGCATTTTGGCACACGGACTGTGGGGAAGAAGCATTTGTTGGGTCTGCCGACGCAGGCTTTCGCTTGGGTAGCGGGGTTGGGGCTGCATTGGCGGGCTTGATACCATGCTGGTTATACAAAAAGCTGGAAAGATTGGATTGGTTATCGTTGAATGCAGGACGCTGGGGATTGAACGCATCCCATTGGCACTGTTTCATAAAAACACCTCCGCCATTATCCTTTCCCAAGAAGCAATATTTATCCCCAACCGGCGTTCGGTGTGACACCTTTGGGCCAATAGGTGCTAAAAAAGTAAAAAAAATAGGCCAAAACTGCAAAAAAAGCATGGTAAATTTTTAACAAATAAAAAACATTGGTCCCATACCGGTATGTTTCAAACAGCAAAACCAAAGGAAAACTTTTGAAAAGGAACAAAAAAACGCGTTTTTACCCTGTAAAGTAATGTTGCATTAAATGTTTGCCTTTCGGTGCACAACCGGTAAGGTTTGTGGTATACTGAAACTGCCAAAGGCCAGCGGCAGCTTCAGCTGGCCGATTCATTGACAAAACCAGATCACAGGTTGGAAAGGTGAGTATTCTTATGACGGAGAATCGATATGTAAAAGCCTGGCTCGATGAAGTGGTCGCCCTGGTAAAGCCCAAACAGATTGTTTGGATTGACGGCAGCGAAGAACAGCTGGCCGCTTTGCGGGACGAAGCCATCAGCACTGGAGAGATGGAGGCGCTGGATTCGGAAAAACTGCCCGGCTGCCTTTTGCACCGTACCGCACCCAACGATGTGGCCCGCGTAGAGGGGCGCACCTATATCTGCACCAAAAACCAGGTGGACGCCGGCCCCATGAATAACTGGATGGAAACCGGGGAGATGAAAAAGAAGCTCATTCCCCTGTATGATGGTGTTATGGCCGACCGCACCATGTATATCATCCCGTACTGCATGGGTCCCATCGGCAGCCCGTTTTCTAAGGTGGGCATCGAGGTAACCGATTCCATCTATGTGGTGCTGAACATGGATATTATGACCCGCATAGGCAAAAAGGCGCTGGAGCAGCTGGGAGATTCCAACGATTTTGTGCGTGGGCTTCACAGCAAGGCCAATGTGGAGGAAGAAAACCGCTATATTGTGCAGTTCCCGGAAGAAAACTCCATCTGGTCGGTAAACTCGGCCTATGGCGGCAATGTGCTTTTGGGCAAAAAATGCTTCGCTTTGCGCATTGCCAGCTACCAGGGTTATAAAGAGGGCTGGATGGCCGAGCATATGCTGATTTTGGGCATCGAAGCGCCCAATGGGGAAACCAGCTACATTACCGCGGCCTTCCCCTCGGCCTGCGGTAAAACCAACCTGGCCATGCTAATCCCGCCCGAGGTGTATGCAAAGCAGGGCTATAAGGTTTGGACGGTGGGCGATGACATTGCCTGGATGCATATTGGCGACGATGGCCGGCTGTATGCCATGAACCCGGAAGCGGGCTTCTTTGGCGTGGCCCCCGGCACCAACCAAAAGTCCAACCCCAACGCCTTGGCCACCACCCGGCGCAATACCATTTTTACCAATGTGGCCAAAGATGTGGACCAGAACACCGTATGGTGGGAAGGGCTGGACAAAAACCCGCCCGAGCATGCGGTAGAGTGGACCGGCAAGCCGGTAAACGGCAAAGAGTGGGTGGCCGAAGGCAAGAAGCTGGCTCATCCCAACAGCCGCTTTACCGCACCTGCGGTGAATTGCCCCTGCCTGTCCAAAGAGTTTGAAAACCCCAATGGTGTACCGGTGAGCGCCATTGTATTTGGCGGCCGGCGCGCCAAAACAGCGCCGCTTGTGTACCAGAGCTTTGACTGGGCGCACGGTGTGTTTGTAGGCAGCGCTATGGCCAGCGAGACCACTGCGGCCGCCACCGGCGCGGTGGGCGTGGTCCGCCGTGACCCCATGGCCATGCGCCCGTTCTGCGGCTACAATATGGGCGACTATTTTGGCCACTGGCTGGAAATGGGCAAAAAGCTGGGTGATAAGGCCCCCAAAATTTTCAATGTCAACTGGTTCCGCACCGATGAGGAAGGCCACTTCATCTGGCCGGGCTTTGGGGACAATATGCGGGTACTGATGTGGATTTTGGCCCGCTGCCGTGGCGAAGTGGACGCGGTGGAGACCGCCATCGGCTACCTGCCCAAGGCTGAGGACATTAACCTGGAAGGTATTGACGGGGTTGATGTGGAGACCGTGCGCGGTCTGCTTTCGGTGGACAGCCAGCTGTGGCTGGAGGACGCCGCCGGCGTAGAGGAGCTTTACGCCATGTTTGGTGGCCGACTGCCTGCTGAACTGGCAAAACAGCTTGCTGACCAGAAAGCGCGTTTGTCCCGCTAAGGGGAAGCCTTTGGTATTTGTATAAAGAATAAACAGGTGCCCGGTGGCTAAAGCCGCCGGGCACCTGTTTGCTTTTTGGAACAATGGGTCGATTCTTGCTGCCTTTTACCCAGCCGCTTTTGCAGCGGCATAATGGGGGCAAAATCTTTCAGATATTCCTTGACAACTGCCAAAAAAGACTGTATAAACAGTATAGGAAAAATCTTAGGAGGAGACCGCAAATGGTATTCGAAAAAGTGAGAGAGATCATCTGTGACCAGATGGAGATCGATGAAGGTAAGGTGACCATGGACACCGATATTGTAAACGATCTGGATGCGGACTCGCTGGATATCGTGGATCTTGTCATGTCGCTGGAAGATGAATACGGTCTTGAAATGCCCGACGAAGAGGTGGAAAAGATCAAGACAGTCGGCGATGTCGTGCGCTATATTGAGGAGCGCATCTGATTGGGTTTTGAACAAAACGGCGAAGCCTCCAAACGGAGGCTTTGTTTTTTGAAGCAGGATAAATAAGGGGAGTGTCGAAGGCGAATGAGTGAGCAGAACAAAAAAATGGTGGAGGCAATTACCGCCCAGGAGGTGGATTTTGCCCAGTGGTACACCGATATCTGCACCAAGGCGGAACTGGTGGAATACTCCAGTGTAAAGGGGTTTGTGGTGCTGCGCCCGTACGGCTATGCCATTTGGGAAAACATCCAGCGGGATTTGGACGACCGGTTTAAAGCCACCGGCCACCAGAATGTGGCCATGCCCATGCTGATGCCGGAAAGCCTTTTGAAGAAGGAAGGCGAACTGGTGGACGGCTTTGCGCCGGAGGTTGCCTGGGTAACGATGGGAGGCAGCGAACAGCTGGAAGAGCGGCTGGCGGTGCGCCCCACTAGTGAAACCCTGTTCTGCGACCATTTCAGCCATGTGCTGCACAGCTGGCGGGACCTGCCCATGCTGTATAACCAGTGGTGCAGCGTGGTGCGGTGGGAAAAAACCACCCGTCCGTTTTTGCGCACCCGTGAGTTCTGGTGGCAGGAAGGCCATACCATCCACGAAACCGCCGAGGAGGCCATTGCCGAGACCGAGCAGCAGCTGGCCTGCTATGCAGACTTCTGCGAGCGGGATCTGTGCATTCCCGTTTTGAAGGGCCGCAAGACCGATAAGGAAAAGTTTGCCGGCGCGGACGCTACCTATACCATTGAAGCCATGATGAAGGACGGCAAGGCGCTGCAGTCCGGTACCAGCCACTATTTTGGCGACAAGTTCAGCCGCGCCTATGATGTTACATTTGCCGGGCGGGACAACACCCTGCGTCATCCGTTCCAGACCAGCTGGGGCACCTCTACCCGGCTGATCGGCGCCATTATTATGACCCACGGCGATGACGACGGCCTGATTTTGCCGCCGGCTATTGCCCCCATTCAGCTGGTGGTGGTGCCGGTGGCGGCCCACAAGCCCGGTGTGCTGGAAAAGGCGCGGGAGCTGAAAGAGCGTCTTGGCAAACAGTTCAAGGTCCATCTGGACGATTCGGACAACTCTCCCGGCTGGAAGTTCAGCCAGTACGAGATGAAAGGTGTTCCGCTGCGGCTGGAAATTGGGCCTAAAGATATCGAAAAGGGACAGTGCGTGCTGGTACGCCGCGATACCCGCGAAAAGTATTTTGTGCCCCTGGCCGATTTGGAAACGGAAATCAGCCGCCTTTTGCAGGAGCTGGCGCAAAACCTGTATAACCGTGCACTGGAAAACCGCGAAAAGCGCACCTGGTCTGCCACTACCATGGAACAGGTGAAGCAGCTTTCGGCAGAGCATACCGGTTTTATTAAAACCATGTGGTGCGGCGATTTGGCCTGCGAGGAGAAGATGAAGGAAGAAGCGGGCCTTTCCAGCCGGTGCATGCCGTTTGAGCAGGAAGCGCTTTCGGATGTTTGCCCCTGCTGCGGGCGCCCCGCCAAAACTATGGTGGTGTGGGGCAAGGCTTACTAAGCCTGTAAGTTTTTGTGTTGGGCTTTTTGGCCGGAAAACACAGCCTATTTGTTTATAAAAAAGCAACCGCCCAAAAGGCGGCTGCTTTTTGCGTTTTACAAAAAGGGTACTCTGCCCATAGGCGGCAAAATACAGGTAAGGTTTGTTTGCTTTACGGCTTCTGTGTCCGGCGTTCCCGGTTCAGCTTGCTCAAATACCGGTAAATGCTGGCCGGCGAGCAGGCCAGCTGCTGCGCCACCTCGTTTACAGCGCCCTTTAGCAGGAAGATGCCGCGCTGTTCCAAAACCCCCACAATCTCCATCTTTTCTTCCTGGGTCAGCCGCTGGGGCGGAACCGAACGGTCCAAAACCGAGGATAGAGCATCTTCGGTAGCAGCGGCAATGCTGTTAAAAAAGGTTTCGGTCGGCTCGGCTGCACTGTCGTTTGCAGGTGGAGCGGCAAAGGGGGTCTGGGCCATCTGCTCCGGATGCGCCAGGCCCAGCACACGGGAGGCAAGCTCCTGGTAACGGCTGTCATCAAAATTGATGCACAAAAGCCCGGCCAGCCGGCCTTTGTCGTCCTTAATAAAAAAGGTGGAACAGCGCAAAGCGTGGCCAGCGGCAGAAACGCCCCGGTAATTCAGCTTGCAGTTTTCGGTTTCATAGCTGCGGTCGGCAATAATCTGCATGGCAACATTGGTCAGCGGTGCACCAACGGTACGGCCGCTTACATGGCCGTTGGCAATTGCAACAATAGCGGGTTTGGCACAGGACAGGTCATGCAGTGCAATCTCATAATCCGGGCCGAGCGCGCTTCCCAAAAATTCTACCAGTGCGCGGTAGCGGCGCAGCATATCGGAATTCATCAGGACGCTCCTTTCTCACTTTGCGCTTTTTGAAAAACCGAATGATTCGCTTTGCATACAGTATACCATTGAGCTATGCCCAAACGCAACGGCAAACAAATACCCCCTTGTTTGTGCAGGTTGTACTTTTTGGGAGAAAAACCCGAAAAGAGTTGACAGTATTTTATTACAATGATAGGATTTTATTATATGAAGGATGCCGGCTGTTCCCGGCTTGCAAAAGGAAAAGGAGGCTATTGCCATGAAAGAAGCCATCAGCACCAGTGCAGCGCCGGCCGCAATTGGTCCCTATTCGCAGGGAATCGATGCGGGCAGCATTGTAATCACCTCGGGTCAGCTGCCTATTGACCCGGCCACCGGGGCATTCCCGGAGGGGATTGCCGCACAGACGCGCCAGTCGCTGGATAACTGCAAAGCGGTGCTTGCCGCCGCTGGCCTTGGCATGGACCATGTGGTAAAAACCACGGTATTTTTGCAGGATATGAACGACTTTGCCGCCATGAACGAGGTGTATGCCACCTATTTTGAAGGCGCGTGCCCGGCCCGCAGCGCGGTGCAGGTGGCTCGGCTGCCCAAAGACGCGGCTGTGGAAATTGAGTGTATTGCTGTGCGCTGATCGACTGTGCCCGTGGAGGTGGTCAGAGCGCGGCCTTGCCAGGAGGTAAAAGGATGGAAGAGTCTGTTTGTAAAAATTTTGTCGCAATTTTAAACAGCGAGCTGATGGTGGCGCTGGGCTGTACCGAGCCAATCGCCATCGCTTATGCGGGGGCAAAGGTCCGGCAGGTGCTGGGCAAAATGCCCGAACATGTGGAAGTGGCCTGCAGCGGCAATATTATTAAAAATGTGAAAGGGGTTACGGTGCCCAATTCCGGCGGCCAAAAAGGCATTGCCGTGGCAGCGGCCCTGGGCATTGTGGGCGGCGACGCCGACCGGGAGCTGGCTGTTTTGGAGACCATTACCCTCGAGCACCAGGAGACGGTGCGCCAGCTTTTGAAAACCGACTTTTGCGACTGCAGCCTGGTGGAAGGGGTAGCAAACCTTTATATCCTCATTACGGCGCAGGCGGGCGAGGAATCTGCCCAGGTGGAGATCAGCACCTACCATACCAACATTACCCGCATTACCAAAAACGGCAAGGTTGTGCTGGAAAAGAAAGAACAGGCCCCTGCCGACACCGGCGATGTGGTGCCGGACAAGTCCCAGCTGAACCTTAAGGATATTCTGGAATTTGGCCGCACAGTGGACCTCAAGCTTATTGCGCCGGTGCTGGAACGCCAGATCGAGTGCAACAGCGCCATCTCCGCCGAAGGGCTTAAAAATCCCTGGGGCGCGCAGGTGGGCCGTACCCTGCTGGCCTGCGGGGGCGAAACGCCGGACCTGCGCACCAGGGCTAAGGCCGCCGCAGCGGCAGGCAGCGATGCCAGAATGAACGGTTGTCCGCTGCCGGTGGTTATTAACTCGGGTTCCGGCAACCAGGGCATTACCATTACCATGCCGCTTTTGACCTATGCTAAGGCCTATGGCAAAAGCCATGAAGAGACCCTGCGGGCGCTGGCGGTGGCAAACCTGATCAGCGTGCACCAGAAAAAGTACATTGGCAGCCTGTCTGCCTATTGCGGCGCCACCAGTGCAGCCTGTGCCTCCGCAGCAGCTATCTGCTGGATGCTGGGCGGCAGTGAAAAGCAGATTGCCGACACCATTACCAATACCATCTGCACGGTGGGTGGTATGGTCTGCGACGGCGCCAAATCTTCCTGCGCGGCCAAAATTGCCAGCGCGGTGGATACTGCGGTGACTGCGCTGGAGATGAGCCGCGCAGGCAATGTGTTCCAGCCGGGCGAGGGCCTGGTGCTGGAGGATGTGGAAGGCACCATTCGCAGTGTGGGCCGCATGGGCCGCGAGGGTATGAAGTCCACTGATATTGAAATTTTGAACATTATGTTGGGCAAGTAAAGGAAAGATGACCTGGCGCCGGCGGAAAGCTGCATTTTTATGTGGCTTAAGGGGAGAGCTATTGTCAGTATTTCTTGCAAACAAATGTTTTTTGAACAAAAAGGGACGCCGCATAAGCGGCGTCCCTTTTTATATGGATAAATGATATGGATAAATGATATGGATAACGGTGCGGTTTTGCAGGCTTAGTAGGGGTAAAAGGGAAGATTACGCAAAACGCCAAAAACCAGCAATGCCCCCACGCAAAGCCAAAGCAAAACCGACTGAATGCAGTTTGGTCTAAGCTGGCCGGTGCGAACCCATTTTGCCGCAAGCGATGCAGCCAGTGCCAACAAAACTGGGCTAAGCAGCAAAAGGCAGGGGTTTGCGCGCCAGGCCGCGCCCAGGTCGCCGGCAGCCAGCGAAGAGAGAAGCCGCGTTACACCGCAGCCAGGACAGTTAAGCCCGGTAGCCAAGTGAAACAAACACGGCACACCGAACCCGGCCCTTGAAAGCAGTACGCCGCCTGTGCACAAAAAAAGCACCAAGGCGCCTACTGCAAAAAGTTTTTGCAAACGCTTCTTCATTGGTTTTGATAAAATCGGTCACTCCATGCGTTTAAATCGTTTTGTAAAAGCGCCCAGGAGATGACGGAAAAGCCGAACAGCCCCAGCAGCAGGTAGACAAGACCGCTATTTTGCGTTCGCCAGCCATGCTGCTGGCGAACGGCATCCATCTTATCGCCGGCGGTGTAAAGCCAGTAAAGATGATAGATGCCGCAGGTGATGATGCTGCACAATACCACCGCGCCGCCGGAAAAATCGTCCTGCCGGTCGCAGACAGTGTTCACATCGTTGGCCATGCAGGCAATCCAGTACAGATTGTATAGTCCGCAGGTCACAATGCACAGAAGAATACACACAACAATATTGCGCCTTTGGATCATGGGTAAGACCTCCTTTTATGGCTAAATCGAAAGGAAAACCAAACCGGCATCAAAACGAAAATGCCAAAACGCCAATAAAATTTACAGCTTTTCCGCTTTTACATCAGCGGGGCAAAAAAGCGGAAAATCATCTGTAAAATGCGCCGGTAGCGGGGGGTGGCATTTACATCGGCCATTGTTACCAGCCGGCTTTGGGCAAAACAGTTTTCCACATCCCGGCGCACATCCTGCACAATTTGGCCCCCGTAAAAGGCACAACAGTTTTCAAAATGCAGGTACAGGCTGCGAAAGTCCAGATTGGCGCTGCCCACCACGGCAACTTTATCATCGCTTACATGCATTTTGGCGTGAATAAACCCGGGGGTGTATTCGTAAATTTTTACGCCGGCCTGCAAAAGCGGACGGTAATAGCTGCGGGTCAAAAGGTATACATAGGGTTTATCCGGAATGCCAGGCACCACAATGCGCACATCCACCCCGCTTTTAGCCGCCAGGGTCAGCGCGGTCTGTAGCTGGTAGTCCAGCACCAGGTAGGGGGTGGTCAAATAAACATAATCTTTTGCCCGGTTAATAATGTTCATATAGGCCGATTCGGAAACATTTTCATCATCCAGAGGCGTGTCGGCAAAGGGCTGCACAAAGCCATCGGTTACACCGCGGCTTTTGGGCAGGTAGGCGTTGTAGTCGGGCACCTGGCCGGACAGGTAATGCCACATTTTTAAAAAGGTTACCGTAAGGGAATAAACCGCTGGCCCCTGAATGCAAAAAGCCGTGTCCTTCCAGTAGCCAAACCTCTTTTTGCGGTTGATGTATTCGTCCGCAAAATTCAGCCCGCCGGTAAACCCAACATCCCCGTCCACCACGCAGATTTTGCGGTGGTCCCGGTGATTGAGCATAATGTAGTCGCTGATATGGGGAGAGAGGGCCAGAGGATTAAAAATGCGAGCCTTTATTCCCATTCGGGCCAGCTTTTGTTCATAATTTTCCGGAAGGGTAAAAAGAGACCCAAACCCGTCCCAAATAACCCGCACATCCACCCCGGCGCTGGCCCTTTCGGCCAGAATTTCCAGGGTTTTGTCCCACATTTCGCCCTGCTCAATAATAAAATATTCCAAAAAAATGCATTCTTGGGCTTCGGACAGGCGTTTTAAAAAGAAAGGGAAAAACTCTTCCCCGCAGGAAAAATAGGTGCAGTCGGTCTGCTGGTAAACCGGGGCTGCCGCCATTCGCCCCAAATATTCCGCCTGGCGGCTCAGCTGAGGCGCTGCCTTTTCCAGCACCGAAAACAGCTGTTCGTCCGAACGCATGGCTTGCGCGGCCTGGTACTCCACCAGGCTGAACCGGCGCGCTACCTTGGCGGGCAGCTTGCGGTCGCCCCAGGTCAGATACATCAAAGCGCCAGGTACCGGCAAAATAACCGTCACCAGCAGCCACATCACTTTATAGGAAGGGTCCACATCGTCCCGGTTCAGCAAAAAAACCACCACCAGTGCCGCGGCCATAATCATGAAAGCATAGGTGTAAGGGCCAATGGTGGTAAAACGCCAAGCCAGCCAGAAAAAAAGGCTGATTTGGACCAAAGCCAGCAGGGCAAAGAAGAAACTGCGGCTTGATAAAATTTTGTACAGCTTGCGCATGGAGGCTCCTTTCCTTGCAGGTACAAAACTGCCGGGCAAACTTTATAAAAAACCCGGACTTTTGTGTGAAAAAACAATAACCCCAATAAAGATATTTTAGCACAAAACCAAAAAAATTCCTACTGACAGCCGGGCTATACTGCCGGCAAACTTTATTGTTGCAAAAAATTTGTAAAAAAGCACAGCTTGTCTGCTGCTTGACAGAACCGGTAAAGTCCGGTATCCTAAACATAGAAATTGGATGGCGCCCTGCGCGCAGGAAGGCGGCGAAATATGCTGGACGAAAATGCACCGGATCTGATCACGCTGGAGGATGAAAGCGGGCAGGAATTCACCTTTGAAATTGTGGATGAAGTGGACTGCGATGGGGAACACTATGTAGCGCTGGTACCCTATGTGCAGACCGATGAAGAGGCAGCCGCCGCGCTGGAAGAGGAAGCAAGCCTGATTATTATGCGGGTTTCCGAGGAAGACGGCGAAAATGTGTTCGACACGGTGGACGACGATGAAGAGCTGTACCGGGTTGGCGGCGTGTTTGCAAAGCGGTTGGAAGAACTGTACGATTTGGATGACGAAGAGCTTCCCCGTTCCTAACCGGCAGTAACCCTGCTGTATCTCCTGCGCTGTGCGATTTGTTGCGGCTTTATATAATCCTACTAATCAATCAACGGGAGCTTGGCGTCCTTTGGTGAATTGCAGACCTCCCCGCTTGCGGGAAGAAGGGAGCGTGAAGCCAAAGGCAGGGCACCCACCTGCCAAAATGGTAGGTTTTGATTGGCCGCAGACGGCAGCGCGGGAGAAGATGTTTTCTATAAGAGGAAACGACCGACAGGCGGTTGTTTCCTCTTTTTTTGCAAAATTTGCCAGCAAATGTTTTTTTGCCAGCAAGCAACTTACCCAATGAACGGGAAAAGCATTTGTACATTTGTCCAAAATTTACATTTGTTTTGGTATCACATTGCAAAAATAAGCAAAATCCGCTATTATAAGCATATAACGATATATAACAAATGCGGCTGGGGCGCACCGAACCGCACAACGCAAAATGGAGGAAGTTACAATGGTGAAACTGTTAGGTCTGGGCGACAATGTCTGTGATGTTTATCTGCACACCCGCACCATGTACCCGGGCGGCCAGGCGGTGAATGTGGCGGTGTATGCCAAAGGGCTGGGTGCCGACAGCGCTTTTTTGGGGGTGCACGGCAACGATGCGGTAGCCGCCCATGTGCTGGCTACCCTGGACGAAAAAGGGGTGGATCATTCCCGTTCCCGTCAGTTTGAAGGGGAGAATGGCTTTGCCTGCGTAAGCCTGGTGGAAGGCGACCGGGTGTTTATGGGCAGCAATAAGGGCGGCATTATTCAGCAGCATCCCATTGTGCTGGACGAAGCGGACCTTGCCTATATTAAAGGATTTGATGTGGTACATACCACCAACAATGGCTTTTTGGATGGCGAGCTACCTAAGCTGAAAGGCCTTGGACCTTTGGTGAGCTACGACTTTTCCGGCCGCTGGGTAGAAGAGGACCGCCAGGACCGCGTTTGCCCGTATATTGATTTTGGTCTGGTTTCCTGCGGTGACCTGCCCGAAGAGATGGTGCTGGAACTGTGCCACAAACTGCACAACAAGGGCTGCGGTGTGGTTTTGGCCACCCGCGGCAGCGAAGGCGCTTTCGTGTATGACGGCACCACCGTGTTCCGTCAGCCGCCCAAGCTGGTAAAACCGGTGGATACCATGGGCGCTGGCGACAGCTTTGCCGCCAATACCCTGGTGAAGGTGGCCGAGGTTTTGGAACGGGACGGCCGCGAAAAATGGGCGGATCCCGTCTACCGTGCACATGTGATGCCGGCCATTTTGGAATCTTCCGCTGAATATTCGGCGAAAAACTGCCTGGTACACGGCGCGTTTGACTGCGGCGTGGGGGTACCGCCTTCCATGTATGCCCGCATTGCAGAGCTGACCGGCGTGGTACTGTAACGCATAAAGCCTTTTTGTGCTTTCCCGGCTTTATGTACCGCGGGGTGTATGAATGGCCCTGCAGGGACAGCAAAGGCTTTTAAGGGCCGGGTGTGCGCAGCTTAGTGCAAAAAACTTGTTTTTGTACTTTTTGCGGCAAGGCGCATGGCAAACCAAAATTTTAGAAAAATTTTGCCCCAAACTGCTCCAAAAGGCTTGACAGCCCTGCAGAAATCGTTTATAGTACAGGTGTAAAGGTTATATAACATTATATAACCAATAAAAATTGAGCACAGCTGCCCGGCAGCCGTCTCCCAAACATTGAGAAAGGAATGACGAACATGATCAAAGGTATGCAGGAAGTCATCGATGTAATGGAAAAGGTCAAAGCCGATTTCGAAAAAGTGGAAGGCGGCCTGAAAAATGTGATCTTTGTCGCCTGCGGCGGCTCGCTGGCCTCCAGCTATCCTGCCCGCTACCTGCTGAATGCGGAAAGCACCAACCTGCGTGTGGCCGGCTATAATTCCAACGAGTTTGTCTATGCCACCCCCAAATGTGTGGGCAAGAACACCCTGGTCATCTGCACCTCCACCAAGGCCACTGCCGAAACGGTGGACGCTGTGGTGAAAGCCCGCAGCCTGGGTGCTGTTACCATTGGCCTGACCGGCTATGCCGACAGCCTGACCGCCCAGAGCGCGCAGTACTTTATTACTTACTACCATGCTGACGAGTGGTATCAGGACCCGACCCTGGTACACTGCAACAGCCAGGGCACCGCTTTGAAGATTGCTTTCTGGCTGCTGAAGGAGTATGACAACTACGCAAACTACGACAAGGCTTTGGAAGCTTTTGAGAAAATGCCCGAAATTTACGGCGCTGCTTATAAGAACCTGAAGCCCGCCGCCGCCAAGTTTGCCATGACCTACAAGGATGACACCATCTGGAATGTTATGGGTTCCGGCGCCGCCTGGGAGGCTGTCTACTCCGACGCTTTCTGCTTCTTCCAGGAGATGCAGACCGTTCACTGCGTGCCCATCCACTCCGGCGAGTATTTCCACGGTGCTTTCGAGACGACCGACAAGGACCTGGCGATTTTGCTGCTGAAGAGCGTTGGCCGTACCCGTTACCTGGACGAGCGCGCCGAAAAGTTCCTGGATCAGTTCGCTGGCCATCACTATGTGATCGACGCCAAGGAGCTGGGCCTGGATACTCTGGACGAGTCGGTGGCCGAGTACTTCAACGCCATGCTTATCCATCCCATCACCAAGCAGTTCATTGCGGCTATGGGCGATGTGCGTATGCACCCGATGAGCTACCGCCGTTACATGTGGAAGTTCGACTATTAATTGATAGTCGGGCTGGTTTAAAAAGTCTCTCCAGTCAGGGGGCCGCGCTTTGGGCGCGGCCCTTTGCTTTTATGCTGCAGCAAACAGGTTTGTGCAGATGGAAAAAAGAAATGTAAAAAACCGTTGTGATTTTGTATATAACATGATAAGATGTTTGAGGAGAGTATAGCCCAAAGGGCGCCGTATGCGGTTTTTCCCAAAAGGAGTGAACAGTTCATGTTAGACCACGACAGCATCGTACCCCTGTATGAGCAGATTATGCAGGCGATTCGGGCTGAGATCCATAATGGTCAGTTTGAAGGGCAGAAAAAGCTGCCCACCGAGGAAGAGCTGAGCGAAAAATATAAGGTCAGCCGTATTACCATACGCCGGGCCGTTTCGGAATTGGCCGCCCAGGGCCTGGTAGAAAAAAAGCAGGGCAAGGGCACCTTTGTATGCAGCCCCAAGCTGTATAAAACCCTGAACCACCCGGGTATGAGCTTTACCGAAATTTGTGCTGCCAACGGTATGAAGGCCAGCGCCCGCATTTTAAAAGCGGGGCCGGTTACCCCCGAAGACCCGCAGGTGCTGGAATGGTTGGGCCTGGAAAAAGGGCAGCAGGCGGTGCGCATATTGCGGCTGCGGTATGCCGATGACCGCCCGCTGGTTGTGGAAGATAACCATTTTCCCATGGAGTACGCTTACCTTTTAAATATGGACCTGGAGCATGACTCCATCTACCGCTATCTGCGGGAGGAAAAGGGGATTGGTATTACAGCCGGGGAACTGACTTTGCGCCTGGTGCGGGCCGACGCCCGGACCGCCCGGCTGCTGGAGGTGCCCCGCGGCACCCCCATGCTGCGCATGGCGGGCTGTACCCGCCGCACGGATGGAAGTATTCTTCACACCTGCCATCAGGTAGGGTATGGTGAGGATTTTGACTTTATTTTGCGGTAAAGTGCTTGTGCTTTGCATCGGTTTTGGCAAAGAAAGAAAAACGCCCGTTTGTACCCTGCGGTATAAGCGGGCGTTTTGTATGTGAAAAAACGCTCTGTTTTGTATTTGGGGCAAAACCGGGGTAAAAAAGATGTTCGGGACTTAAGCTGCTCAAAGCCTGCTGGGGGCCGGTATACCCAAACAGGGCAAAATAAAAATTTTTAAAAGGTACAGGGTAACCGGTACACCGGCGCTGTAAAATGCAAAAAAGCGTTCTGCCGGTTGGACAAGCGCACAAGGGCAGGTTATACTGGTAGATGGAAAATATGCTGGGTCCGGCAGACAGGCCGGTCCTGGAAGGCGGGAAACAAAATGGTTTTTTTACTGTTTTTGGCGGTATTGGTGCTGTGTGTGGCTTTCAACTGGTCCATTATATGGGCACTGGCGGCTGGTTTGGTGCTGTTTTTCGGCAAGGCCTGCAAACAGGGGTTTCATCCGGGCAGTGTGTGGAAAATGGCCTGGTCGGGAATGATGAAGACCCGAACGGTTATCTGGATGTTTCTTTTCATTGGTATGGTTACGGGTGTGTGGAGGGCCTGCGGAACCATTCCATGGATTGTGTCGGTCAGCGCACAGGCTGTCTCGCCTCAGTTTTTTGTGCTGTCGGCCTTCCTTTTGTCTGCCCTCATGTCCATTCTAACCGGAACCAGCCTGGGGACGGTCAGTACCATGGGCACGGTGTTGATGATTATTGCATCGGCCAATGGGGCAAACGCCGGTATAACAGCCGGGGCGGTTATATCCGGGGCATATGTGGGGGACAGGGCGTCTCCCATGTCCTCCTGCGCGCGGCTAATGGGCGAATGCGTGGGAAACGATTACTATGACAATATTGGCATTTGGGTAAAAACAGCCATCCTTCCGGTGGCGGTGTGCTGTGTGGCGTATGGCGTATGCCGTACCGGTACACAGGGCGGGCAGGCGCAGGTACTGGGGCTTTTGCAAAAACAGTTTGTTATGCACCCAAGCCTAGTTTTGCCGGCGGTGCTTATTTTGGTTTTGTCGGTGGCAAAGGTGCCTGTTCGGCTTACCATGGCGCTTTCCGCGGGGCTTGCCTTTGTGCTTGGCATACTGGTGCAAAAGCTTTCCGTTTGGCAGCTTTTTTCTTCTATGCTGGTTGGCTACCACCTTCAGGCCGATAACCCTTTGGCCGGCATGATCAATGGCGGCGGTATAACCAGTATGCTGCGGGCCGGATTTATTGTGCTGTTTTCCGGCGCTTATGCGGGCATATTTGAAGGAACCGGTATGATGGATTGGGCCAAAGATTTTACAACAAAAGCCAGCTGCCGTATGGGGGTGTTTCCGGTCACATTGGCATTTAGCATTCTGCTGTGCGCGGTTAGCTGCAACCAAAGCCTGGCCTTAATGCTTACAAGCCAATTGTGCGGTCATAACTATGCAGACCCAAAAGATCAGGCAGCGGACCTGGCCAATACCTCCTGCCTGATTCCGGGCTTAATTCCCTGGAGCATTGCAAGTGCCATTCCGCTGAGTGTGCTGGGGGTGCAGGCATCCTGCCTTGTCTTTGCTGTGTATTTGTGGGGTTCGCCGCTCTGCCATCTTTTGTGGCGCCTGCACCGGCCTGTAAAAATGCCGCAGGCAGAAAAACTGACATAGTCTTTTTAGTACTTTTTGACCAAGCGAAATACAGCGGTTAGCGTGTTGCAAAAATCTTGACAGTGTTTGTGCAGAATGATATATTTTAAGATAATAAAATTGGAAACAGGGGTCAGAAGATCGGCGATGCATTCGGTTTTCCTGCCCATGCTTCGCTGAAACGCTCCGCCGGTGCGGACCACAGGAAAGGAAGAACGGAAGATGGAAAAGAAAAATATCGATTGGGCAAACCTGGACTTCAGCTATCGGCCCACCAATATGCGGTATGTGGCCAACTGGAAGGACGGCAAATGGGACGAAGGCGGCCTGACGGCAGATGATAAGGTCGTCATTAGCGAGTGCGCCGGTGTTTTGCAGTACAGCCAGTCCTGCTTTGAGGGCTTGAAAGCCTACACCACCGAAAAGGGTCAGATCGTTATCTTCCGCCCGGACCTGAACGCTTCTCGCATGGCAGATTCCTGCCGGCGTTTGGAAATGCCCGTTTTCCCCGAGGATAAATGGGTGGACGCAGTGGTACAGACGGTACGCGCCAATGCCGATTATGTGCCGCCCTATGGCACTGGTGCTACCTTGTATATTCGCCCGTATATGTTCGGTTCCGGGCCGGTTATCGGCGTAAAGCCCGCAAGCGAATACCAGTTCAGGGTGTTCACCACACCGGTAGGCCCCTATTTTAAAGGCGGCGCAAAGCCCATCACCATCTGTGTGTCCGACTTTGACCGGGCAGCTCCCCATGGCACCGGCCATATTAAAGCGGGGCTGAACTATGCTATGAGCCTGCACGCCATTATGGTGGCCCACGAGAATGGCTTTGCCGAGAACATGTATCTGGATGCCGCCACCCGCACCAATGTGGAGGAAACCGGCGGCGCCAACTTCATCTTTATCACCAAGGACGGCAAGCTGGTTACTCCCAAGTCTTCCACGATTCTGCCCTCTATTACCCGCCGTTCGCTTATGTATGTAGCGAAGGAGTACCTGGGCATGGAGGTAGAGGAGCGCACCGTGCCGTTTGCCGAGGTGAGCGAGATGGCCGAGTGCGGTTTGTGCGGCACCGCTGCGGTAATCTCGCCGGTGGGCAAGATTGTGGACCACGGCAAGGAAATCTGCCTGCCTTCCGGTATGGAGGAAATGGGCCCGGTTACCCGCAAGCTGTATGATACCCTGACTGGTATTCAGATGGGCCGCCTGGAAGCGCCCAAGGGCTGGATCAAGGTCATCGAGTAATCTGTTACCTAAAACGCCCGGTGCAGTTTTGCCGGGCGTTTTTGTTTTAGCCTGTTTTAACATCTGCCAAAGGTGCCAGAAATATGTGAGGAGAATGGTATGGAATTTTGTTTTGCAAAGCGAATGGAGCAGCTGAAGCCCGGAATTTTTCAGCAGCTTGCCCAAAGAAAAAAACAGCTGGAACAGCAGGGAAAAGCGGTGTGCGATCTTTCGGTGGGCACACCGGATTTTGCCCCGCCGGCCCATGTTATGGAAGCGGTAAGCCGGGCGGCTTAAGCCCCCGAAAATTATAAGTATGCACTGGCCGACCTGCCCGAACTTGTCAGCGCCGTGTAGCAATGGTATCAAAGCAGGTATCAGGTAAAGCTTGAGCCGGAAGAGATTATGTCGATAAATGGTTCGCAGGAAGGGCTTGCGCATATTGCGCTTGCACTGTGCGATCCGGAAGATGTGGTGCTGGTGCCAAACCCTGGTTACCCCATCTTCCAAATGGGACCGTACCTGTGCGGCGCGCAAACGGTCTGTTACGACCTTCTGCCCGAAAATAACTACCTGCCAGACCTTGATGCCATTCCCGAACAGGTTGCACAGAAGGCAAAGGCCATGGTGGTTTCTTACCCCATGAATCCGCTGTGTGTAACCGCGCCACGCGCGTTTTATGAAAAGTTAATCGATTTTGCAAAAAATACGAGATTATGATTCTACACGACAATGCTTATTCGGATATTGTGTACGATGGCGTGCAGGGCAGTTCGTTCCTTTCGGTTCCGGGCGCCATGGAGGTGGGGGTGGAATTCAACTCCCTTTCCAAAACCTACAACCTGACCGGTGCGCGCATTTCGTTTGTACTGGGCAACCGGCAGCTGATAAAGGCGTTTCGTACTCTGCGTTCGCAGATTGATTACGGCGTGTTTTTGCCGGTGCAGTATGCAGCCATAGCGGCGCTGAACGGCCCGCGAGACTATGTGCACAGCCAGTGTATGGAATACCAGGCCCGGCGCGATGCCTTGTGCGGCGGTCTGCGGTCGATTGGCTGGCAGCTGCCGGACAGCCAGGGCAGTATGTTTGTTTGGGCCCCGCTGCCCGACGGATATACCGACTCGATGGATTTTTGCCTGCAGCTTTTGGAAAAAGCCGGCGTGCTGTGTACGCCCGGTGCGGCTTTTGGCAGCCTGGGCGAAGGGCATGTGCGGTTTGCGCTGATAAAAACCCCGCAGCAGCTGCGCTGTACGGTAAAACAGATTGCAGAAAGCGGGATCATTCAGCAGGGCAGTGTAAAATGAAAGGGGTGCTTTGCCCCAAGGTGGAAGGAAAGAAGGAGCGAAATGTCCATAAAACAAAAAGACCTGGCGCTTAAGCCTCATGTCGGCTGGACCGGCGCATTTCGGGCGGCTTTTCCCCGCACGCTGCCGGTGCTGACAGGCTATGCGTTTTTGGGAATGGCATTTGGAATTTTAATGCGCACCAAAGGGTATGGCCCGCTTTGGTCCGGCTTAATGAGCGCCCTGGCATTTGGGGGCAGCATTCAGTATGCGGCGGTGGCCCTGCTTACCACCGCTTTTGACCCGCTGCAGGCCCTGCTTTTAAGCCTTATGGTCAACGCCAGGCATTTGTTCTATGGAATTGCCATGCTGCAAAAGTACCGGGGAGCAGGCAGGCTGAAGCCCGCTTTGATTTTCCTGTTGACCGATGAAACCTTTTCGGTCAATTGTGCGGCGCCCGTGCTGCCGGGTGTAAAACCCGCCCAGTTCTATTTTGCGGCTTCGGTGCTGGACTACCTGTATTGGGTACTGGCCAGCATTGCAGGGGGCTTTTTGGGCGGCGTTCTGCCCTTTGATACCACCGGCATTGATTTTGCGCTGACCGCTCTGTTTGTGGTTATTTGGCTGGAACAGCTTAAACAGCGTGAAAACCGCATTCCGGCCGCAGTGGGGGCTTGCTGTTCGGCTGCTTGCTTGTGGCTGTTTGGGGCGGAAAGTTTTATTATTCCTTCCATGGTGGCCATCATGGCCCTGCTTTTGGCCCTTGCCAAACCGCTGGGCGGCAGTATGGAAGGCTCTGCAAAGGAGGAAAGCTCATGTACTTAACACCCTGGCAGACCTTTGTTATGATTCTGGCGCTGGCTGCGGGCACCTTACTCACCCGCGCCCTGCCTTTTGTACTGTTTCCCGAAAACCGCCGCCCGCCGGCTGCTGTATATTACCTGGGTAGGGTGCTGCCCCCGGCTGTTATGGGGCTTTTGGTTGTTTACTGCTTAAAGGCAGTCCGCTTTACAGCTACACCCTATGGCTTGCCGGAGCTCATCTCCATTTTGGTGGTTTGCCTGCTGCATGCAGCAAAGCACAATACCCTGCTTTCCATTGTGGGCGGTACGGTTTGTTATATGCTGTTGGAACAGCGGTTTTTCGTGTAAAAAGGACAATAAATAAAAACAAAATGGAAAAAACGCGCTGATTATACAGCGCGTTTTTTCATAGACCGCCGATTATTTGTCCAGCATTTCCATAAAGGAGGGAAAAAGGGGTAAAAAAACATTTTGCTTAAGGGGCATAGCCGGTAAAAACAGCTGCAATGTCTCAGTGTGGGAGTGCCTTCGGGAGTATTTTACAAAAAGGCCCTACGATATAAACAAATAGTATTAAAATATATAAATATACAAAAATGTGGTCTGTTTTTACAAAGCCAGACAAATGTAGTGGGCTTTTTTGCACAAAAGGCAGCGGCGAAATCGAAACCGGCAGGCGGCGTAAAAAAGTGCAAAATCAGGCGAAATTTGTTCGAATGGTGTCTTGTAATTATGAAAAAATAATGCTATATTATATTTTCAACCTGTGGCCAAAACGGCAGGCAGCGGCTGCAGGTTTTATAAAGCTGTTATGATATTAAAAGCAATCTCGATGCAAAAAGGAGAGGGCAGAATGGGGCAGTATGTCACAGGGATAGGCGGGGCGAATATCGACCTGCATGGCAGTTCTGTCAATCCCATTGTCATGCGGGACTCAAACCCCGGGCATCTGCACACCTCGCTTGGAGGAGTTACCCGCAATATTCTGGATAACCTGGCCCGGCTGGGGGTAGCGGTGAAACTGTGCAGCGCGGTGGGGAAGGATATTTTTGGCGACGCCATTTTGGCCGGCTGTGAACGGTTTGGAATTGACACCAGCCCGACGGCCCAGGTGGAAGGGGCGCGTTCCTCCTGCTATTTGTCGGTTATGGACGACAGCGGCGATATGCTGGTGGCAATGAGCGATATGTCCATTATGAAGGGGATGGGCGCTTCGTTTGTGGAGCAGCGTTTACCTGTTATAAACGGCGGTGCGTTGGCCGTGTGTGACGGCAACCTTTCCCGGGAAGCAATGGAGTGTTTGACCGGCCGCGCAACCGTGCCGCTTTTTTGGGACCCGGTTTCCACTGCCTGGGCGCGCCAGCATGCGGACCTGGTGGGGCGGTTTGACACCATAAAGCCCAACCAGCTGGAAATGGAGGTGCTGGCGGGCGGTACCATTCGGGATGAACAGGACCTTTCGGATGCGTGCGACCGTCTGCTTTGCCGCGGTACCCGGCATATTTTTGTCAGCCGCGGGGCGCAGGGCATTTATTATAAAGGCATAGACGGCCAGGTAAGCCGTGCAAGCCGGCCGTTTAACCGGGTGGCAAACGCCACCGGCGCAGGGGATGCCACCATGGCCAGCCTTATTTACAGCCGCCTGGCAGGCGCGTTGCCAGGGCCAACCGTTTCGTTTGCACTGGCCGCCGGCATTGCCGCCATTGCCAGTACGGATACCATCAACCCAGGCATGAGCGTTTCGCTTGTAAAAAGTTATGAAAAGGAGTATGTGTTATGAACCCGAAGGCATATCTTTCTGTCACCCCCGAAATTGAAAAGGCCGTGGCCGAGGGGAAACCGGTCGTTGCGCTGGAAAGCACCATTCTCTCCCATGGCATGCCCTGGCCGGAAAACAAAAGCTTTGCCCACGAAATTGAACAAATTATCCGGGCCGAAGGCGCAGTGCCCGCCACCATTGCGGTAATCGGCGGAAAGGTAAAGGTGGGGCTTACCGCGGAGGAACTGGACCTGATGTGCCGCAATGAAAATGTGGCCAAAGCCAGCCGCAGGGACCTGCCCATCTACCTGACCACCGGGCAGACCGCGGCAACCACCGTGGCCACCACCATGATTGGGGCGGCCATGGCAGGTATTCATGTGTTTGCAACCGGAGGCATTGGCGGGGTGCATCGTCACGGCGAGGTGACCATGGATATTTCTGCCGATCTGCAGGAATTGGCCCATACTCCTGTGGCGGTGGTTTGCGCCGGCGCCAAAATGATTTTGGACATTGGCCGTACCCTGGAATACCTGGAAACGATGGGGGTGCCGGTGATTGGTATGCGCACCTCCGATTTCCCTTCCTTCTATTGTAAAACCAGCGGCTACGGGGTAGATTACCGGGCCGAGACCGAGGCCGAAGTGGCCCGCATTATGGCCAATAAGTGGAATGTGGGTCTTGCCGGCGGTGTGTTGATCGGCAACCCGGTGCCCGACGAATACGCGCTGGATTTTGACCAGATGAGTGCGGTTGTGGACCAGGCACTTGCCGCGGCCGACGAAGCAGGGGTGCATGGCAAAAACATTACTCCGTTTTTGCTGGCCTATATTGCCGAACATACCGGCGGCACAAGCCTTGCCACCAACATTCAGCTGGCCTACCACAATGCCAGGGTGGCAGCCCGCATTGCGGTGGAATACGCAAAGCTGGGACAGTAAACATTTAATTCCCATGGGAAAACAGTAATTTTAAGGCGGCCTGCATGAAAGGCAGGCCGCCTTAATAAAAAACCGGCCGTGTATTTGCACGGCCGGTTTTTATTGTTTTTCTTTTTACTGCAGCCAAAGTTCGGCTTCCGGTTCGCTGGCACTGCCCAGCAACTTTCCGGACCGAACGCTCACGGCTACCAAAACGGTTTCGCCCTGCTGTTGAGCCCGCAGAATATAAACCCCCAGGCCCTTGTCCTGTGCAGATAGGACCGCAGCATCCGGCGGCAGCTGCAAAACATCGGTAAGCAGTTGTTCGTATTTGAGCAAAAAGGAATAGGAACAGGACGAATACCCGGCCTGCTGTGCTGCTTTCAGTGCGGTTTGCACGCTTTTGGGCCGCACTGCGGCAAGAAACAGCAGAGAACTTAACAGGATAACGATGCAAACGCCAAAAAGATCCTGCGCCTGGGAAAGCTGTGACTGCGGTTTGGGCCTTGTACGGAAAAATAAAAAATGAAGGAACAGATAGGCATAAAGCCCCAAGCACTGCCACAGAGTGCTGTAAAAGGGGGAGCGCCATGCACCCCAGCACAAAAAGATAAAGAGCACAGAGAGAAACAGCACAGATCCGACCTTCTGCCAGGAACGCTGCGGTTTGGGTGCAGGGGTGTAAAAAAAGCTGATTATGACTATGGCCAAAGTATAAATTCCCAGAAAAACGCTGGTAATAAGGGAAGAACCGTCATATGCTTTCCACAAAAAAGCCTGCAGGGACAAATATAAAAGTGTAATAATCAGCGCGGCAAACTGCCAAAAAAGGGGACTGCGGAAAATACCCGCCGCTTTTTTTGCAGGGGGAACATTTTGCAAAAGGTCCAAAGGCATATCGTTCTTTTCCATAAGCTTCTCCTTTCCCGGTTCAAAACAGGTTGTTTTGCCCTTTGTTCTAAAAGGTAAGCAAGGTTTGCCAAAAGGCCGGTTCGCACCAGGGTTCGGTGCAAAAAAGGTCCAGTGTGGCATCCACAAGCCCTGGGGCATACTCCACTTCCTGGGACCAAAGCTTGTATTTTCGAATGCGGGCGCTGCGGTCTTGCTTAGCGGGCAGGTCACAGGCAGCCATCAGCCGCAGCACAAAAAGGCTTACAGCGGCAAACTGAACCCGTCCCAAAAGGTCTCCGTCCTGCACAAGACCGGGAAGGTGACGAAACAAAAGATAGCTGAAAAGGTGCTGGGCCTCATCGGCAGGGCAGCCTGCTGCAAGGCGCTCGGGCAGGTCCTTTTCTGTTAAAAGCCGGCCCAGCCTGGCAAGCTGTTTGGGCCAGCCGGCGTGCAGCGGCTCAGTGCTGCTCCAAACAGAAAAAAGCGCATTCAGGCCGCCAAAAATGTGTTGTTCTGTAAAACGGTCAGGTTTAGAAAATGTTTGGGCCGCCTTTAAACACAAATCGGGCTGGGACCAGGTTTGGCAAAGCCGGTCCAGCGAGGCAATATCCTGTTCCAGGCAAAGCTGCGCTTTTTGTGCAAATTCAATGGCAAGCAGACTGCGTGCCGAAATAGAAAGCCCTGAAAATGAGGCAATAGAAAGCAATGTCTGCAGTAGCCGTTCCAGCGCGCCGGTCAGCTGGGCAGAGCATTCTGCCGTTTCCGAAAACATCTTTTCAGGCGCCGGTGTGCGCACAAAGCGGTCGGGCAGTTCGCTTTCCAGCAAAAGCCGCGCGGCTTCCTCGCAGCAAAGCCCAAGCCCGGCCCAAACCACTCCGTCCTGCCAGCTGAAAAAGCGGGGATGGCGCTGGCAGATCTGGCAAAGGGCCTGGGGACCTTCATGGCAGATAATGCGGCAAAGATTTTTTTCGTTCAGCATGGCGCAGCGGCCTGCGCTGTTTTGATGAAAATGGGGCGGGTCGGCCTGCCAGTCAATACTTTGACGCAAAAGCTCGCCAAAGGCGCCGGTTTGGGTTTGGTACCGGTTTGCCGTGGCAGGGTCCAAGTCAATTTCCCAGCCAATGCAGCAGTTATCCTGGCACAAATGGGCGGTACAGACAAACTGGTCAAAATAAACCGGCCGCAAAAGCTCCATACCGCCCCTCCTTTCTCTGGCCCAGCTTCGGTAAGTTTTATGTAGATGGTATCTGTCAGCGCCGGCCGGCTTTAAATAGCATGATCATCTCGCGGGTCAGGCTCATTTTGTCCGGCTCCAGGTCAATTTCATCGGCGCTCATCCAGCATGCCTGGGCCAGTTCGTCCTGCTGCAGAGTAATTTCGTCGCTGCCGTCCAAATGGGCAAAAAAGCCGCACAAAAGCGAACTGGAAAAAGCCCAGGGCTGGCTGCGGTAGAAGGTAATATCCTTCACCTTCAGGCCAACCTCTTCCATTACTTCCCGCCGCACCGTATCCTCTATTGGCTCGCCAATTTCGGTAAAGCCGGCAATCAGGGCCCAGTTGGCGTAGGGGCGGTTTGCATATTTGGTCAAAAGTAGCTTGTCCTGATGGATGACCGCCACAATAATACCCGGGCAAATTTTGGGATAAACCATATTCTGGCAGTTGGGGCAGCGCAGCATCCGCTCTTTTTGGTCGGGCTTAAGCGGGGTACCGCAGCGCCCGCAAAACCGGTTGTCCCGGTACCAGCCGTCCAGCTGGCCGCCCACAAATCCGGCAAAGGCCTCAAAACGAGGTTCAGCAGTGCGCAAAAGCACCTGCGGTTCAAAGGAATATTCCTCCGGGATGACCGCAGGCTGCTGCAAAGGCCGGTAGTATTCCTGCTGGTCAATAGAAAACAGATATTCCGATTCGGCCGGGTCCAGCCCCAGCTGGCGAAAGGTAGGGTAGTGCAGGCCGTTTTTCTGGCTACACAAAAAACGCCCTTTTTGGAAAAGCAGCACGGTGCTGTTGGGCCCGGCCTGGCGGGGGCTCCAGGCATTTTGGTAAATATGCGGAGCAATATCGTGAATCATAATTTATTCTTCCCCTTTATCTGTGGAAACTGTCGCCGGCCAAACGCCTGGCGCAAATTTATCATAGCAAACAGGCTAAAGTTTTGCAACGGCTGGCACTGCGCAAAAACGGTGCATTTATCTTTGTTTGCGCGACAAACATTTTGCAAAAAATTTCTATAAAATACTGCCCATCTTTAAAAAGCACAGGGGTGAGGTTTAGGGTGGAAGGTCAGCCGCTTATAGACGGCTTTGGCCATGTTGAAAGCCAAAGCGTACCGGATTCACAGGCAGCGCAACAATCGATAAAAGCTGCCAGGGCAGGCCAATGCTTTGGGGTAAAACCCAAGTGCAGTTTGCTAAGCTGATTTTGTACAAAAAACCTTCTGCAGGGCTGTAAATGCCCCAATAAAAAAGGAACAGGCAAAAAGCCTGTTCCTTTTTTATGAAGCCTGTAAGGGGAAATGTTTTGCTTTTATCTACTCACTCCAAAAGCAGCGGCAGCTCAATTTCATACTTCGACTCGGTCGCGCTCTTTTCGGTTGCCTGGGCCGTGTAGGTGCGCACATTGGCAATGGCCTTTTCAATGGGCTGCAAGGTGCCGGCGCCCGCCACACAACCGCCGGGGCAGCCCATGCCTTCCAGCAGATAGCCGTCGTATTTGCCGGCCTTTGCCAGCATTAACATTTTGCGGCATTCGTCAAGGCCTTGGGCCGATACGGTTTTTACCTCACGGGTGGGATCAATGTGAGAAATGGCCTCCTTGACGGCTGCAGCTACGCCGCCGCCAATGGCAAAACCGCGGCCCGCAGCGGTGCCTTCCCGCAGCACGGCCGTTTCGGTAATTTTGGAAAAATCTACATTCTTAGCCCGGAACATGCCCATGACCTCCTCGAAGGTCAGCACAAAATCCACATCACTGCGGATGGTGCGGCGCGAAGCTTCCAGCTTTTTGGCAGAGCACGGTCCAATGAACACAACCTTTTCGCCCGGGTGCTGGCGTTTGCAAAGCCGGGCGGTCAGTACCATGGGGGTAAGCGCCATGGAGATATAGGGCGCAAGGTCCGGGAAAAGCTTTTTCGCCATAACGGCCCAGCTGGGGCAGCAGCTGGTGGCCATGAAGGGCTGCTTGGCCGGTACATTCTCCAAAAAGTCTTTTGCTTCGTCCAGGGTGCACAGGTCTGCGCCAACTGCCACTTCGGCCACATGGCGGAAGCCCAGCATCTTCAGCGCAGCCTTCATTTTGTCGGGGGTCATGTCGGGGCCAAGCTGTCCCACAAAGGCGGGGGCCACAATGGCAATCACCTTTTCTCCGGCGTTCAGGGCCTGAATCAGCTGGAAAATCTGGCTTTTGTCCGAAATGGCGCCAAACGGGCAGTTTACCAGGCACATGCCGCAGGAGACACATTTGTTGTAGTCAATCTGAGCCACGCCGTTTTCGTCCGAGTGAATGGCGCCCATGCCGCAGGCCTTGGCACAGGGACGCTCCTGCTTAATAATGGCGTTATAGGGGCAAACAGACTGGCAGCGGCCGCATTTGATGCATTTTTCCTGGTCAATAATGCTGTGGCCGTGGCTATCAAACGAAATGGCGCCCTTGGGGCAAACCTCTTTGCAGGGGTGCGCAAGGCAGCCCTGGCAGCCATCGGTTACATGATAGCGCTTTTCCGGGCAGGCGTTGCAGGCGAATTTGATAATGTTGATTAGTGGCGGTTCGTAATATTTTTCGGGAATAGCGCTCTCCTCCACGCCGCTGGAAAGGGGGGCGTGCTGGTCCACCGGGCGCAGGTTCAGACCCATTGCCAGACGAATGCGCTCGGAGACAATAGCCCGTTCCAGAAAAATACTGCCCCGGTAAGAAGCCCGGTCTCCCGGAATGATCTTGTAGGGCAGTTCTTCAATGCGGGAATAGTCCCCGCCTTCATAGGCCATCCGTGCTACTTCGGTAAAAACCCTGCGCCGGATGTCGGTGACAGACGAATAGATTCCGCGTAAGCCGCTCATAATCGCAATCCTTCCTCTTTTGCTGTTGCCGGTTTGGTGAAAAAGTGTCGTTAAAAAAATAACGCTCTATAAACTTTTATTATCATATCATGTTATGTGTGCGGGAACAACCCCTAAAAGTTGTAAAAATAGGCAAAAAAACGGAAAGATTCTTGTGCGTCTGACCAAAACCTGAGAAAAACATGCCCCCTTTTGTACAGGTTCTGTTTTGCCGTGCAAAAAGGGCAGCCCTCTGTTTTTTTAGCAAAAAGAAAAACCGGCCTGCGCATACTATAAACAGCAAAAGCAACTGCCCTTGACAAGTCGCCCATCTGGCGGCTATCCTTTTTGAGAGAAGAGTGTAGCCAAAGGAGAAATACCCATGCCGGAAAACCTTGCCGCAGCTGCCGAGCGCAGCATTATAAAAAAGTACCGCAAACCCATTTGGAACCGGTTTATCACCGCGGTAAAAGAATATGAACTGATCCAGGACGGTGACCGGATTGCCGTGTGCATTTCGGGCGGAAAGGACAGCATGCTTTTGGCCAAATGTATGCAGGAGCTTGCCCGGCACAGCTACCAAAAGTTTGAATTGGCTTTTTTGGTAATGGACCCGGGCTATGCGCCGGAAAACAGGCGCCAAATTTTGGAAAACGCCAAACGGCTTGCCATACCGGTGCAGTTGTTTGATTCTCCCATCTTCGAAGCGGTGGAGTCGGTGTTGGATAGCCCTTGCTATCTGTGTGCCCGCATGCGCCGGGGATACCTGTATAAGTTTGCCCAAACGCTGGGCTGCAATAAAATTGCCCTGGGCCACCATTTTGACGATATGATCGAAACCGGGCTGATGAGTATGTTCTATTCGGCCGAGGTCAAAACCATGATGCCCAAGCTGCACAGTACTAATTTTCCCGGTATGGAGCTGATTCGTCCGCTTTACCTGGTGCGGGAGGCGGATATTATTGCCTGGAAGCGGTATAACGGGCTGGAATTTCTGCAGTGTGCCTGCAGGCGTACCGAAAAGCGGGAGGACGCCACCGGGACCGACGGGGGCAAGCGCAGCGCCACCAAGGCGCTCATCCGCACCTTAAAGCAGCAGGACCCGCAGATTGATGTAAACATATTCCGCAGTTTGCACAATGTAAACCTGGGTGCAGTGCCGGGCACGGTGCATAACGGGCACCATACAAGCTTTGTGGAACGGTACGACGGGTTCGACCGGCAGATGGAGTATGCGGTATTTGATGTGGACGGCACCCTTTTGGATTCGATGGGAATTTGGAAGCAGGTTGGAAAGCAGCTGCTGCAGCGGCGAGGTGTCGAACCGCCGGACGGCATGTTTGAGGCCGTAAAGGGACTGGATCTGGCCGGCGCGGTGCGCTGGTGCAACGAGCAGCTGGGACTTTCCATTCCCATAAAGGAAGGGGTGGCTGAAGCGATTCAAATTGTAAAGGACGCCTACTGCACCAGCATTCCTGCAAAACCGTTTGCACGGGAATTTTTAACCCTGCTGCGACAGCAGGGGGTACATATCTGTGCGGCCAGCAATTCCGAGCCCGATTACTTGGAACCGGCTTTGCGGCGGCTGGGGCTGTGGGAACTGCTGGATAGCCTTGTTTCGGCGTCGCAATTGCAGGTAAGCAAAGAAAACCCGGACTTTTGGCGGCAGGTTGCCCGGCATATGGGCGCCAGGCCAGAACAGCTGACCGTGTTTGAGGATGCCCTTTATGCCATGAAAACGGCCAAGCAGGCGGGCTGCAGGGTGGTAGCCGTGTATGATGAAGCCGAACGGGAGAATAACGCCGAAATTCGCAAAGTGTGCGATTATTATGCCGGCGGGTTTGCGCCGTTTGTAAAATAAAAAATGCCCATTATGGGGCTTTCCGGTGCAGCCTGCTAAGCTTCTGGCCGGCTGTGCTGCTTATAAAGTAAAATGTCCTGAAGATGTAAAAAGATGCAAAAAAGCGCCGGTGGCGCTTGTGTGGGGCTATACAGAAAGGAAAACAGCATGTCTCTGATTTTTGATACCCATGCCCACTATCTTTCCCGCCAGTTTGATGCGGACCGTGACCAGCTTTTGCGCGCGCTGCCAAACCGGGAGGTTGGGCTTATCATGGAATGTGCCACTGATTATGATACCAGCTGCCGCGCGCTGCAATTGGCAGAAGAGTATAGTTGGGTGTACGCCGCTGTCGGCATTCACCCGGAAAGCCTGATTGAGGAGGATGCTTCCACAAAAACCCGCTTTTTGGGCGACTGGAAAGCAGAGCTTAATGCCATTGCTCCCTTGTACGATAACCCCAAAGTGCGCGCGGTGGGGGAGTGTGGGCTGGATTTTCACTGGCCGATTCCCCGCGAAGAACAGCTTTCTCTTTTTGAAGCGCAGATTAAGGTGGCGCTGGAGCGAGACCTGCCAATTATTGTGCATGACCGACAGGCTCATGCCGAAACCTATGCCCTTTTGAAAAAATACCGCCCGCGGGGGGTAGTGCACTGCTATTCCGGCAGTGCACAGGATGTGAAATGGCTGACCGACCAGGGGCTTTATATTGGGTTTGGCGGGGTGGTTACCTTTGCCAATGCGCGCCGTACCCTGGAAGCGGCCGCTGCGGTGCCGCTCAACTACCTGGTTTTGGAAACAGACTGCCCGTATATGGCTCCGGTGCCCTACCGGGGAAAGCGGTGTGATTCTTCCATGATTGCCCAGGTGGCCCAAACCCTGGCTGGGCTGCGGGGGGTGTCCTGTCAGGAGATTCTGGCCCAGACCTGGGAAAATGGCCGTCGGCTGTACGGCATTGGGTAAACAAAATGGTCAGCCTAAAATACTGCCCCTGTGCAAGTGTTTTGGCGGCTTGGCTTTCAATGCGGTTGTTTTGGGCAAATGCTTTGGCAGGCTATGCCGTTTTTCTATTATTATAAAGAAAAAGATGGGAATAAGGCACTGTGGGCCTTATTCCCGTTTTTTGCATTGTGCCCCACAAAAAGGAGAAAAGGGGACATGCTTTTTGCAAAGACGCAGAAAAGCCGGCCGCGGGGGCAAACCATTTCAGCCTGCAGCCCAAAGCGGGCATTTTTATAGTTAACAATATGCTTATCGTGTTTTTCTCTTATAGCGCTTTTATAGCGCTTTTTCAAACCCAACATTTGTACCAAAAAGGCGGCCGGTCATCGGGTTTGCTCCAAACGGCTTTGCAGCGGGCCAAATTGCAAATCTTAAGTGTATATAGCTTGTTGTAGTTTGATCGCAATTTTATCTTTTTCGTCCGGCTGTGCAAGATGGGGTTTTGGGGCTTATATGGCGAAAGCCATCAGAAAGCTGGTGGCGCGGTGTTTGGAAGGTGTTCTTGAACGCTTGAAAAATTCTGTTGGGAAATAACTGTCAACCTAAAAAATAAAAACAGTTGACAATTCTCTGCGAAGCGGTATAATAAAATCACTGCAGAAAATTGCCGGCATGCCGTTTGGTTTGGCCGGTGAAAAAAGGAGCGCTCAATTTTGACAACAAAGGAAGCCTTACTGGAACGGCTGGTTTTATCCAAAGAAGAATATTTGTCCGGTGCCCAGCTGGCGCAGCAGCTGGGGGTCTCCCGCAATGCGGTGCATAAAGCCGCAAACGAACTGCGCGCGGCAAACCTGCCAGTGGAAACGGTGCCAAACCGGGGTTATCGGCTGGCGGCGGGGGCAGATGTGCTGTGTGCCGGTGTTATTCGCCGCGATTTGACAGGGCCTGCCGCAAACTGGCAGCTTGAGGTGTTCAGCGAGGTGGACTCCACCAACCAGCGCTGCAAGGAGCTTGCCATGACAGGCCAGCGGGGCCCTCTTGCTGTGATATCTGCCAGCCAAACGGCAGGCCGCGGGCGGCGAGGTAGGCGTTTTTACTCGCCTAAAAATGGCTTATATTTAAGCCTTTTGGTTCACCCGCAGGGCTTGGCTTCGGCCAATGGAGGGCTTGCCACCACTGCTGCCGCAGTAGCGGTTTGTGCTGCCTTGGCAGAGCTTGCCGGTGTGGATGCAGGCATTAAATGGGTGAACGATGTTTACCGGGACGGACGCAAGGTTTGCGGAATTTTGACCGAAGCGGGCAGCGATATGGAGACCGGCGAAATTGATTGGATGTCGGTGGGGATAGGGTTAAACCTGACCGCACCAGAAGGTGGCTGGCCGGAAGAAATTCGCCAGATTGCAGGAGAAATTTTTCCTGATGGAAAGATGACCGTTTCTTCCAACCAGCTTGCCGCCGGCATTATCAACCGGTTTGCCGCTATGCTGCCAAAGCTGAACCAAAAGGGCTTTTTGCCCGAATACCGCAGGCGCAGCCTTTTGCCGGGCCGGGAAATTACGGTGCTGCCCACCGTTGGCGAGCCGTATTTGGCAACAGCGGTTGCAATTGACGACGAATGCCGTTTGGTGGTGCGTTTAGCGGATGGTACCGAGCGCGCCCTGCTTTCCGGCGAGGTTTCCACCCGATTTTAAGGCAAAATGCCCATGCGGCTTTGTGTTATCAAAAACGCAAAAAGCTTGCAAACAGGAGAGGAAACAGGTATGAAATCTTCACAAAAGGTCAAAAACATGGCAATGGCCGCCTTGCTGGCTGCCGTTACAGGGGTTTTGGCACAGGTTATTATTCCGCTGGGACCCGTGCCGTTTACCATGGCGGTTTTTGGGGTGTTTTTTATGGGTATGATGCTCTCGCCCCGATATGCGCTGGCAAGCATTTTGGTTTATATTTTGCTGGGGCTGGTAGGGGTACCGGTATTTGCCGGCTTTTCGGCTGGCCCGGCTGTGCTGGCCGGGCCCACCGGCGGCTATGTAGTAGGTTACATTGCCATGGCGGTTATGCCGGCTTTCGCAAGGGCCAAAAAACTGCCGGCGTGGGCGGTACTGGCGGCGGCTGTTGTGGGGCTTATTATCTGCTATGCGTTGGGAACCGTTTGGTTTATGCTGCTTACCCAAAACAGCCTGGCGGTCAGCTTGGCGTGGTGTGTGTTCCCATTTGTGGTGCCCGATATTGCCAAGGCATTTTTGGCGCTTGCTTTGGCCCGCGTGCTGGAACGCAGAATGGTGCATATGTCCTGAAGCATTTTTTAAAAGTACCCAAACAATAAAAAACACTGCATGCGGCAATTTTTTGCCGCATGCAGTGCTTTTTTATTGTGCTGAAAAAGCGAATATTTTGCACAGGGCCTGGCAAAACTAACGCCAAACGGCACAGAATGCGATGTCCCGCACAGCCGGGCGGAAAGGAACGAACACAATGGATCACAAAGGATTTGGAAAAGGCAGAGGCTTTTACATGGCTTTGGGCTTGATTGTGCTGGCGGCGGTAGCGGCCAGCGCCGTTTCGATACGCGGCATGGTAAACAGGCTGGAAGCACAAACCCCTGCAGATAGTGAGGTAACTTCATGGGCAAACAGTACCGAAACACAGGTAGAAAAGCCGCAGCAGGAAGTTCCGGTGCTGCCTTCGCAGTCATCCTACTCCTTCAGTGGCTCCTCGTCGGAATCGTCCTCTGGCAAGCAGCAAGCCGCCTCCGAGCCCTCTGCGACTGGCGCCGTCGCGCAGAGCTCTACCTTTATCTTGCCGGTGGAAGGCCAGGTTATCGCCGCCTTCAGCAGTGACGAACTGGTGTATAACGAAACCCTGGCCGACTGGCGCACCCATAACGGCCTGGATATCGCCGCACCGGAAGGGTCTGTGGTATCTGCCGCTATGCCGGGCACGGTAACTGCCGTGCGCCAAGACGACAGCTGGGGAACTGTTGTGGAGGTAACCGGTGACGACGGCCGGCTGCTGCGCTATTGCGGGCTGACGGAACAGGTTTCGGTAACCGAAGGGCAGATGGTGCAGCAAAGCGATCCGTTGGGCCAGCTTGGAACCATTCAGGCAGAAACCGCCCTGGAACCCCACCTGCATTTTGAGGTGGAAGAGGACGGAACCCTGATTGATCCGGAAGAACTGATGCGCTAAAAAAGAAAAAACAGCCGCACAGGGCCGCAGGGGTTATCCTCTGCGGCCCTGTGCGTTTTATCGGCCTGTGTCGTTTTGCTTGACACTTCCCCGTCGGCGGCAGTATATTGTAAAATACGGGTAAAGGGGGGGTGACTTATGGATTTGAGTATTCTGGTCATTCAGGGCGACGGCATCGGCACCGAGATTATTCCGCAGGCTCAGCAGGTGCTGCGGGTGGTGGGCCGGCGGTTTGGCCATACCTTTTCTTTTGAAGAGTATGAAGCAGGCGGCGCGGCGCTGGACCATACCGGCGCAGCGCTGCCCGAAGAAACCCTTGCCGCCTGCCTGACCGCACATACGGTGCTGTTTGGCCCGGTGGGAGGGCCCAAATGGGACCCTTTGCCGCCAACCGAGCGGCCGGAACAGGCCCTTTTGACTCTGCGCGGTAAAATGGACCTGTATGCGGACCTGCGGCCCATCCGCATGTTTCCGCAGCTGTCCCACGCAAGCCCGCTTTTGCCGCAGTTTGCGGCAGGCGGTATTGACCTCGTGCTAGTTCGGGAACTGACAGGAGGCATTTATTACGGCAGCCATGATATTCGGCTTCACAATGGCCAGTCGGTGGCAAGCGATATTATGAGCTATACCGAACGCCAGGTGGAGCGGGTTGCCCGCACTGCCTTTGAAATGGCCCGCAAGCGCCGGGGAAAGGTTGTTTCGGTGGACAAGTCAGATGTGCTTTCCTGCAGCCGGCTGTGGAAGAATGTGGTCTGCCGGGTGGCCCAGGAATATCCGTCGGTCCAATTAAACCATATGCTGGCGGACAGCATTGCCATGCAGCTTATGCGCAACCCCTGGCAGTTTGATGTGGTGCTGACCGAAAACATGCTGGGAGATGTGCTTTCGGGCGAGGCGGCCATGCTTACCGGGTCGATTGGCATGATTCCGTTTGCCAGCCTGGGCAACAGTACCGAAGGTATTTTTGGGCCCATTCACGGTACCGCGCCGGATATTGCAGGGCAGAACATTGCAAATCCGCTGGCGGCCATTCTTTCGGCGGCTATGTTGCTGCGCCATTCCTTTGGGCTGCAGGAAGAGGCGGACGCGGTGGAGAAGGCGGTGAACCGGGTGCTGGATGACGGCTACCGTACGGTGGATATTCTGTCCGCCGGGTGTGTGCCGGTCAGCTGCTCCAAAATGGGAGAGCTGGTGGCCGGCGCTGTTTTGTCCCCCCAAATTTATCGAAAAATTGCCCGCGGGCTGCCCGCACCGGCAACTGCGTCCGGCAAAGGACGCAGCACACAGCGCACCGGCCGTGGGCGCAGGCAAAAAGAAAAAGAGGAGTGAATCAAATGAAAGCGCGTATCCCCAAACATCGGGAATTTATTATCAGCATAGACGAAAACAAGGAACCCAGACACGAAGAGTGCTGGGCCAAACTGAACCAGATTGTGAAGGACTACCAAAAGGAAGGAAAGTCCATTTATACCCCCACCTTCATTGAGGACAATGAGGATAAGGTAAAGGCGCTGCAGCAGGAGTATACCTTTACTTATACCATTGAAGAACGCTGAAAAACGGCAAAAGCATTTTTATTATGCTTTTTGCCGGCTGCGGCGGCTTTGCGCTGTAAGCAGTAATAAGCATGAAAGAAGCATGAAAAAAGCCAGAACAGCTTTGGGCTGTGCTGGCTTTTTTTATTTGTAAAAGAAAGGCCTGTAAAATAATATATTGCATGGGGCAAAGGGCGTTAAAAACAATCTGCCGGGGCGGCCGCGCTAAAAAAGTTCTGGCATTCTTTGCAAAATTCAGCCTAGCCAAACAGAAAGCTCGCCGCATAAAAATACCGCAATGCAGCAGCCCGCCGCCACCGTAACCAGCCCCTTTTTCTGAAAGGCCAGAAAAACAGCCACAATAAGCCCGGCAAGGCCGGCTATGGGGGAATCGGTCGCTGTCAATATGGCCGGAAAGGTCATGGCAGAAAGGCAGGCGCAGGGCACATAAGCCAAAAAAGAGCGGATAAACCGGCTGCGGATGGGCCGCCGGAACAGGGTAAGGGGCAGCATGCGAATCAGATAGGTGGTTACAGCCATTGCTAAAAGGTATCCACCAAAGCTCATGCGCTTTTCACCTCCTGGCTGGAAGAAGGGTCCTGCACAGGGAAAAGCACCGCGCAGATGCCGGCCGCCGCCACTGTGCTGATGACAATAGCAAGCCCTGCCGATACCTGCTGCAGGGCAGGCACCCAGCTGAACAAACAGCTTGCCGCAATGGCCAGAAGACTGGCAGCCAAAATGGGTTTTTCCTGCCGGGCCTGCGGCACCACAATGGCAATAAACATGCCGTACAGCGCCACGCCCAGCGCGGTGCGCACCGCACCGGGCATGGCTGCGCTGGCCAGTGCGCCGGCTAATGTGCCGCCGGTCCAGCCCAGTACCGCAAGGGTGCCAAGCCCCATTAGATAGGGGCTTGTAAGCGGCTTTTTGCGGGCCATAGCCAGCGCAAATACCTCGTCGGTATTGTAAAACGAGAAGATGAGCCTGCACCCAAGCCCAATTTTGCCGGACATTTTTTGGCTCAAAGCAAGGCTCATTAAAGCATAGCGGCTGTTAATTACCAGCTGGGTCAAAACCATCTCCACCAGCGAAGCTGCCGCCGCAATAACCGTAAGCCCGGCAAACTGCCCGGCACTGGTCATATTGGTAAGGGAAATTAAGGTGGCCTGCAGAGCGCTAAGCCCCTGGTTGACAGCCACTGCGCCAAACCCAAAGCTTACCGAAAAGTATCCCACCGCCACGGGAATACACTCTTTCAGTCCGTCGGTATACTCCTGCCTTGCCATAAAAATGCCTCTTTTCCGGCCAAAGCGCCATTTAGCGCTTGTTTTTCATAATTTTAGTATATCCGGCCGGTTGCAATTAGTAAAATAAATTATTATTATATTTTTATTAGCAAAACTTATAAAGTTTGGAATTTGAGGTTTAAAAATGACCCGTTACGAAGTTTTTATGAAGGTTGTGGAGCTTGCAAGTTTTACAAAAACGGCCCAGGCTTTGGGGTACACGCAGTCTGCCGTAAGCCAGAATGTGAGAGCACTGGAAGAAGAGCTGGACGCCGTGCTGTTGGACCGCGCAAGAAACGGCATACAGCTTACCCCGGACGGGCAGGCCTACCTGCCTTATCTGCAGGCTGTGTGCCAGGCGCACAGGCAGCTGGCGCAAAAGCAAAAGGAGATGCAGCGGCTGGAGCGGGCGGTTATACGCATGGGAACCTTCACCAGCGTAAGCCGAAATATTCTGCCGGGTTTTTTAAAGCGGTTTCAGCAGCAGTACCCCCAGGTGGAATTTGTTTTGGAGCAGGGAGATTATACCTCCATTAGCCGTTGGGTGCGGGAAGGAAGGGTAGACCTGGGTTTTTTGATTGCCGAAATGGCGCAAAACCTGGAGAATGTGACCGTGTGCCAGGACGAGCTGATGGCGCTGCTGCCAAAAGACCATGCCCTGGCCCAAAAGCGGGCGGTAAAAGCACGGCAGCTGGCGGACGAACCGTTTATTCTGTTAGGCGAAGGGGAATACAGTGTGCCGCTGCAGATGTTCAAAAGCCAGAACCTTGTTCCCAAGGTCCGCTATACCGTGCTGGACGACCCCACCATTATGGCAATGGTGGAAGAGGGGCTGGGGGTGTCTGCTCTTTATCATCTGGTACTGCGGCGCACAGGTGGACAACTGGTAAGCAGGCCATTTGACCCGCCCATCCGCCGCACCATTGTCTTGGCCTGGCAAAAGAGGTCTGAGCTGCCCCGGGCTGCCCGCTGCTTTTTGGACTTTTTTTGTAACAATATGCCATTTTGTGTGCCGGCAAGTGAAAGCGAAGATTAACAGGCGCAGGATTGGGTGAAAAGAAAAACAAAAAAGCATTGCATACCGCTAGCAGGTTCGGTATTATGATAAAAAGGCTTGTGTAAGCAAAGAATGTAGTGGTTTGTTTTGAACTATAAAAGCAGTGTATTGTGTCCATAAAAGGGCGCAAAGTTTATTTAGAATATATGAAAAGGTAGAAAGGGGGGGCATTTTGAAGAATATTTTTGCATTGTTAAAAAAGGACAAAGAGGAAAGAACTCTTTATTTTTCCTTTGCAAAAGAAGAAATTGCCAAAAAAAATTTGGAGCAGATCAAGTTTTTATCCCCCATGGTAACTGGGCTTTTGCTTTTGTTTTTTTGCCTGGCCTGGTTTATTATTAAAGATTGGCAAATTACCCCCGTACATATTGCATTTTGGCCGGTTATGGCGGCGTTTAGCTTGTTCATCCGTGCAAAAGAAACCTGCTCGACCCGCTGTGTTTTCTGGTATAGCTGGGGTTTTGAGGTTTTAGTGCTACTATTTTGCGGGCTGATCGATCTTTCCGGCGGCCCCAATGCACCGGGAAGCTTTCTGCCGCTGGTACTGGTGGCCTTGCCCATTGTGTTTATACTTCCGCTGGAACAGCAGTACGCACTGCTCAGCGCAAGTTTTTTGTTCTACGCGGCGGCCTGTTACCAGGTTAAAAGCGTGTTTGTTTGCCAGTACGATATTTTTAATGCGGCATCGGGGCTTTTTATCTCACTTCCGTTGGCCCATACAGTGTTGCGGCTGCGCATTCGGGACCAAAACACCCAAACCCGCTATAAATACCTGAGTATGACCGATGTGCTCAGCAGCCTTTTGAACAAGGCGGCCTGTGAAGAAGCGGTGAAAGATTACTTAAAATGGGGCCAAAACAAAACCGGCTGTGCGCTGGTTATGCTGGATATTGACGATTTCAAACAGGTGAACGACACCCAGGGACATTATATAGGAGATATGCTGCTGCAGAAGGTGGGCGGTATGCTGAAACAGCAGTTTCGCACCAGCGATGTGGTTGCCCGTTTCGGTGGCGATGAATTTGTGGCTTTTCTCAAAGATTGCGCTGACCCGCTTTTTGTGGAGAAAAAATGCCAGTCTATTCAGCAGGAATTATGCTGTATTTCTCAGCAGCAGCGTTTTGCTGTTACCTGTAGTATGGGCTGCGTGTATGCAAAAGCAGGCCAAAAGGTGGACTTTGTGCAGCTTTTGAAACAGGCCGATCGGGCGTTGTATGAGGCAAAGCACAGCGGAAAAAATGCCTATGAACTGCACGGATATGCCGATGCTCTCAGCTTGCAGTGACAAAAAATTTCTTTGTAGCAAAAAGGACCTCGCAGGAGGTCCTTTTTTGGGCTTATATTGGCGCAAAATAAAGGAGGCGAAGGGCTGAGCACTTACAGTGCGGGCAAAAGCTGCCAAAGCTTTGCCGCTGCCAAAAATCTTTTACCCTTTTTTAGAACGCCGGCGCAGCAAAACCAGGTAGCCGGCATACAGCAAAATGCCGGCACAGGTCAGGTATTTTGCCTCGGTCAGCCAAACAGGGTCCAGTGTCAGGGTAATCTGGTTTTCGCCAGCGTTTGCCAAAACAGCAATCAGCCCATTATTTACCTTCAAAACCTCGGTTTCCTGCCCGTTTACAGTGGCGGTATACCCTTCATCATATGGTACCGAAAAGAATACCAGGTTTTCCCGGTCCAGTGTAATGGTGGCTTCAAAACCAGATCGTGTAGCTGTAAATGTTTGAGCGCTATGGGCTTTTCGGTCGGCGCAGTCCTGCACAAAGGTGTTATAATCGGTGGCCTGCAGCTGTTGGGTGCTGGCGCGGGTAAGAAGGTGGCCGTAGGTTTCAACCTGTTCTTCGGTCAAAAGCAAAGCACGCAGCATCAGGTTTGCAACCTTTTCGCTGTCCACATTCTCCACATCTGCCGGCAGCATATAATAGTCGTAGGTAAAGCCCATGGGAATATAGTTTTGGTTCTCAAAAACAGCATAGCCGCCGGTGGAATAGCTGTATTGGTAGCCATAGCCGCAAACCTTGTCATCCAGCTCCTGGCGCGTATCTTCGGGGGTGAGAATATACTGTACGCTTAAAAGAGAACGCAGAGCGTACAGGTCAATCTCCGGCTTGGAAGATACATCCCGCTTGACCCCCACCGAAGGGTAAAATTCCAGAATGCTGGGGGTGACGGTGCTGTTAAAGCAGCGGATATTGGGAATTTGGAAAAACAGGCTCAAATTTTCATAACATTCGTAGCTGTCGGTGCGGTAGAAGTGGTCGGTGGGTAAGCTTATTTCATTGCGCACATCATAGCATTGGGTTTTGTAGTCATAATCGTTTTTATATTGCGGGAATTTGCCAATGGCAATATGCACTACCCCAAACAGGGTGCTAGCCGCCATTACACCGGCGGTCAGCCGCCAGATAAAACGGTGAGTTGGCCAGTGCTTTTTGCGTTTGAAACGCGACAAAAGAAAAACCGCCAAAAGGCCTGCCGCGGCAAAACAAAGCATGCCCCAAAACTGTTCGGGCTCCTCCACGGCACCAATCTGCCATACGCCATCTACCTTGGTGGGAACCAGTCCAAACAAGGCTACCGCGCAAAGCACTGCAGCACAGGGCTTTAACCCCAGTTCCAGCTGAATGTCAGCGTCCTCCATAGCCTGCATGGTACACAGCGCCATAATTAAAATGGGCATGTAATACCAGCGGGCGTAATAGCTGGAGTTAAAAGCATAGAAGCTGGAATTTAAAATGGGCACCAGCGCCATGATAAGGCAGCAGAACAAAAGCCGGCGATTTGCTGTTTTTTTCGAGCTGCGCAGGTAAGCAATAACCCCCGAACAGCCAAACAGCGGCAGATAAAGGGACATACTGGTCCATTTAATGGTGCAATCCTTAAACAGGTTGGGCAGGTAGGGCGGGTCAGGCGGCAAAAACGCGCTGACTAAAATGGCGAAATACTGCTGTACCTTGCCATAAAGCAAAAGGCCATACCCGTTTGAATGAGTGGTGGTGCGGGGATTTGAAAGCAGGCTGTGGGCGCCTGGCAAAATGAGCATACAGCCCATCATGGCCCCCACCACGGCTTCAAACACCAGCACAAAAAATTCTTTCACGCTCAGCCGGAATTCGCCCGATAAAAGCTTCACGAAAAAGTACAGCGCACAGAACACCACTTCGCCCAGGAAGAAAAAGTAATTGCACAGAAGGTTAAGCGCCACAAAAACGGCAAAAATTCCCCGCCGTTTTTCGTATACAAATTCGTCCATTCCCCACAGCAAAAACGGGAACAATGCCATGCAGTCCAAAAAGTGGTTGAAGAAAATGTTGTAAATGCCCCAGCCGGAAAGCGCATACAGCAGGCAGCCCAGTACGGCCCACTGACGGTTTTTCAAATAACGGCGCAGGTACAAATAGGCCCCAAGCCCCGAAACGCCGAATTTCAGCATAAAAAGCGGCACCATGGCATAGGGAAGCCAGGCGTTGGGCAACAAAAGCGAAAGCCAGAAAAACGGCGAGCCTAGGGTGTAGAACGAATAGCTGTTCAGAAAACTGCCGCCCAGGTCGGTTTCCCAGGTAAAGCTGCCCGCGCCGGAACGAATGTAGTCATGGCAGTACATCCAGAACGGAATTTGCTGGCTGTTGTAGTCTCCGCAGTAGGTGAAAAAGCCCTGCCCAATGACCACAAAGGGCAAAAAAATGAAAAAGGAACACAAAACCGGCAGAAAAAACGAAAACATAAGCCGGCGGCGTTCCGCTTTCTTTTCAAGCTGTAACAAGAAAAAGGCCTCCTTTTGCCCGGCGCTTGCGGCGCAGGGCGGGGTGTTTTATAATAACCGCATACAGGAAGCGTACAGGCTAAAGGTCCGCACGCTAAAACCAAAAAAGGGTGCCGCCCCACAAAAGCGGCGGGGCATACAGGTAATTGGTGCCCAAAAGGGAGGTAAGCATGGAACGGTATCCCTTCAGCGCGCTACTTGCGCGGCAAAAATATATTGCCCGCTGGGGACTTATGCGCTGCCAGCGCACCGAAACCGTGGCAGAACACACAGCCGATACCGCACAGCTGGCATATCTGTTGGCGGTGGTTGCGGCAGAGCGGTACGGCGCCGATGCAAATCCGGAAAAGGTGGCGGTGGCCGCCTTGTTCCACGACGCGGGCGAAATTTTAACCGGAGATCTGCCCACACCGGTCAAGTATAAGACAGAACCTTTGAAAAATGCCTATAAGGCGCTGGAAAAAACGGCCGAAGAAAGCCTGCTGGCTTTGCTGCCAAAGGATGTGCGCGGCCGCATGGCACCGGCTGTTACAGCGGCGGGACTGAATGCGCGCGAGCGGGATATTTTAAAAGCGGCCGATAAGCTTTCGGCCCTGATTAAATGCATGGAGGAAGCGCAGGGCGGCAACCGGGAATTTATAAAGGCAGAACAGTCCCAGCGGCAGGCTTTGCAAAAACTAAACCTGCCGGAGGTACGCGATTTTTGCGAAACCATGCTGCCCTGCTTTGAGGAAACATTGGACCAGCTGGCACAGGGCGCGTTTTAGCGGCTGGGCTGTATTGGAGCTTTTTCGTTAAAGAAAGGCCCAATACAGGCCAAAGACTTTGCTTTTGTGCTGACCCGGTGCTTTGCCCGGTCAAACAGGGTTATACCGGTAAACCAGTGCGACTAGCTCGTCCACATCCTGATAACGGCTCAGTGCGCAGCATTTGTGGCGCAGCTCGGATGCGCCGCGCAGCCCTTTCATAAAATAAATGGACTGGCCGCGGGCCTGGCGCATGGCGCTTTCTTCCCCTTTTTCCTCACACATCAAATAAATTTGATGTTTCAAAAGCGCCATTTTTTGGGTAAGGGTGGGTGGTGCGGGTGGGGTTTCGTTGCGCAAAGCAGCGGCAATCTGTTCAAAAAGCCAGGGGTTTCCCAGCGCGCCGCGCCCCACGGCCACGCCGCTGCAGCCGGTTTTCTGCATCATGGTCAGTGCGTCGTCGGCGGTAAGAATATCGCCGTTGCCGAAAACCGGAACCGAAACCGCCTGGCGCACGGCGACAATGGGCGCGTAATCCACCGGCGGGGTGTACATCTGTTCCCGGGTGCGCCCATGCACCACAATAAGCGCTGCGCCGGCCTGTTCGCACTGTTTTGCCACCTGGGTACAGGTAATGGAGTTAAGGTCCCAGCCCGAGCGCATTTTTACGGTTACCGGAACCGGCACCGCCTGCTTTACTGCGGCCACAATCTCACCGCACAGACAGGGGTCCTTCATAAGTGCGCTGCCGGCCCCACCCGCCACAATTTTAGGGGCAGGGCAGCCCATGTTAATATCAATAAAATCCGGGTTGTGGCGCATACAGGCCGCAGCGGCCCTGGCCATGGTTTCAGGTTCTGCCCCAAACAGCTGAATGCCGTACGGCGCACCGCCGCTCGAGCCTGAAATAAGCTTATGGGACTTTGCGTCCTGAAAGGTAATGGCTTTGGCGCTCACCATCTCGCTGACGGTGAAAACGGCCCCGTGCTGCGCCATAATGGTACGGGCGGCAAGGTCGGAAAAACCAGCCATCGGGGCGAAAGAAGCCCCGCGCATTGCGGAAAAATCGATCAAACAATCCCTCGCTTTACGGCCATAAAACGGCCTGTTTTGGCGTTTTGGGGCCGTTTTGCAAAACTGCTTTCGCCCCAGCGCAGAAAAGCCAAAGCCGGCGTCTGCGCATAAACACAATTATTGTACCATAAAAAGCGAGATTGTGGTACAATAATCTAATATAGGTTACAGATTTCACAAAGGAGGACTTTGGCATTGAAACTGCTCTGTTTGGACGGCAACAGCATTGTAAACCGGGCATTTTATGGAATTAAGCTGCTTACCACCCGCTCTGGCCGGTACACCAACGGCATTGTGGGCTTTTTAAATATTCTGTACAAACTTTTGGCGGAAGAATCTCCCGACGCAGTGGCCATTGCATTTGACCTAAAAGCGCCAACCTTTCGGCACAAAATGTATGATGGATATAAGGCTACCCGCCATGGTATGCCGCAGGAGCTGGCCGACCAGATGCCGGTACTGAAGGAACTTTTGCAGGCTTTGGGCTACCGGTTGGTTTCGGCCGAAGGGTTCGAGGCGGACGATATTTTGGGCACCCTTGCGGCCGCCTGTACAAAAACGGGGGACGAATGTGTAATCGCCACCGGTGACCGGGACTCGCTGCAGCTGGTGGCGCCAGGGGTGCGGGTGCTTTTGGCCGGCACTGCCATGGGCCGCAGTACCACCACCAATATGGACGAGGCGGCTGTGCGGGAAAAATACGGTGTTTCGCCGGCACAGCTTATCGAGGTAAAAGCCCTGATGGGGGATGCTTCGGACAACATTCCCGGGGTGAAAGGGGTTGGCGAAAAAACGGCAGTGGCGCTGGTTGCGCATTTTGGCAGCCTGGATGGGGTGTACGAAAACCTGGATGACCCGTTTATTAAGCCGGCGGTGCGCGCAAAGCTGGAAAAAGACCGCCAGCAGGCTTACCTGAGCCGTACCCTTGGCACCATTGTCACCAACGCCCCAGTACCGCTCAGCGTAAAAGAATATGAGCCAGGCGCCGGGGATAAGGCCAGAGCGGTGCGCATATTGACCGAGCTGGAAATGTACAGCGCCATTGAAAAATGGGGCCTGCTGGAACAGGGCGCCCCGCTGCCTGCCGCCGAGCAGCCCCAGCTGGAACAGCTGGAACCGTCCTTGCTGCAAGCGGGAGACTTTGCCGCCGGCACCATTTGCCTGGCGCCATTGGGAGGCGGCTGGCTGCTGGTGCAGGAAAAAAAGCTGCGCTGGGCCGACAGTAAGAACCCGGCCCTTTTGGATCTGCTGGAAGATGAGCAGGTGAAAAAGCGCTGTTTTGACACAAAACCCATTTACCTGGCATGTCCTTTTGCAAAATCCATCGAGCTGGATGCTCTTTTGGCGGCCTATTTGCTGGCCCCGGCGGCCAAAAGCTATGAGCTGGAACACCTGGCGGCCCAGTATGGGGTAAAGCCTGTGTTCAGCTGTGAAAAGGCAGGCTGGGCCGGCTGCCTGGAAGGGCTTTTCAGCGCGCTGAAAACCGCCTGTGCCGACCAGGGCATGGCGGACCTTTTGGAAAAGATTGAGCAGCCGCTTGCCCGGGTGCTGGCCAAAATGGAGCAGGCGGGCATTTTGGTGGACGAGGAAGGAATTCGCAGTTTTGGCGAAGAGCTGCGCGGTGCGCTGGAACAGGAGCTTGGGGAGATTTACCGGCTGGTGGGCTACCAGTTTAATGTGAATTCTCCCAAGCAGCTGGGCAAAGCGCTGTTTGAAACATTGGGCCTTCCCGCCCGCAAAAAAACCAAAAGCGGCTATTCCACCGACGCCGAAACGCTGGAAAGCCTGCGCGATCTGTCTCCGGTGGTGGATCATATTCTGCTTTACCGCACCTACCAAAAGTTAAATTCCACCTATGTGGAGGGCCTTTTGAAGGTGATTGGTCCGGATGGACGCATTCACTCCAACTTTAACCAAACCCAGACCCGCACCGGCCGCATCTCTTCGGACGAGCCCAATCTGCAGAACATTCCGGTACGCACCGAACTGGGCAGCCGTCTGCGCCGGTATTTTGTGGCGCCAAAGGGCAGCATTTTGCTGGATGCGGACTACAGCCAGATTGAACTGCGGATTTTGGCGGCCCTTTCCGGCGACGAGCATATGCAGGCAGCGTTTGCCGCCGGGGAGGATATTCACCGAGCCACTGCGGCGCGGGTATTTGGGCTGCCGTTTGAACTGGTCACCCCGCAGCTGCGCAGCCGGGCCAAGGCGGTGAATTTTGGCATTGTGTACGGCATTGGGGCTTTCAGCCTGGCTAAAGATATCAAGGTTACGGTGAAGGAAGCGGATGCGTTTATTAAAAATTACCTGAAAGAGTATGCAGGCGTGCATGCCTACATGGAAAAAACGGTGGAGGAAGGCCGCAAAAATGGCTATGTGACCACCCTGTATGGCCGCCGCCGCCCGCTGCCGGAGCTTTCTGCGGCAAACCGCAACACCCGGGCGCTGGGCGAAAGAATGGCCATGAACACTCCCATTCAGGGAACGGCGGCCGATATTATTAAACTGGCTATGATACGGGTGGCAGACCGTTTGGAGCAGGAAGGGTTAAAAGCGCGGCTTATTTTGCAGGTACACGACGAATTGATTGTGGAAGCGCCATTGGAGGAAGCAGATGCAGCCGCAGCCATTTTGAACCAGGAGATGGAACAGGCGGCCCAGCTTTCGGTAGCACTGCCGGCACAGGTAAGCCGCGGAAACAGCTGGTACGAGGCGAAGGAATGATGCAACAGGATGATTGGCAGTTTTTGCCGCTGCAGCCCGAATGGCTGAAACCGCTTGCTTTGCTGGGGCAAAAGGCGCCGGACCCCTGGGGGTTAGAGGACCTTGCTGCCGAACAAAAAAAGCCGGAAAGTATGGTTTTGGTGGCGCTTAAACAGAAAATACCGTTCGGTTATGCCTGCTTTTGGCGCTGGCAGGAGGAAGCCGACCTTGTAAACATAGTGGTGGACGATAAGCTGCGCAGGCAGGGGGTTGGAAAGAAACTGCTGAAAGCCGGGCTTTCCATTCTGCAAAAAGAAGGCTGCCGGCGGGTGACATTGGAAGTGCGCGCTTCCAACCAACCGGCCCTTGTCCTTTACCGGGGGCTTGGTTTTGCAGAATTGGCACGCCGGCCGGGGCTGTACTGCGCCCCGCGGGAAGACGGTTTTTTGATGCAGCTTGAACTGGCGCAGGAAAAATAAAGGGCCAAAAGGAAAAAGCGGGTGCGCGCCCGTTTGGAATAGAGAGTGACGAGATGTATATTTTGGGAATAGAATCCAGCTGCGACGAAACCGCCGCAGCGGTGGTGGCCGACGGGCGCACGCTGTGCAGCAATGTGGTGGCAAGCCAGGCGGCAGAACACAATTTGTATGGGGGCGTTGTGCCGGAAATTGCCTCCCGCCGGCATATTGAAGCGATCAGCGCTGTGGCAAGCCAGGCTTTGGAACAGGCGCACCTGACCGCCCAACAGCTGGAGGCAGTGGCGGTGACCTTTGGCCCGGGGCTGATCGGGGGGCTGCTGGTGGGGGTAAACTTTGCAAAAGGGCTGGCCTTTTCGGCCCAAAAGCCCTTGGTGCCGGTACACCATCTACGGGGGCATATTGCGGCGCTGTACCTGAGCCATCCGGATTTGAAACCTCCGTTTCTTTGCCTGGTGGCCAGCGGCGGACACAGCCATATTATCCGGGTAAAAAGCTATACCAGCTTTGAGGTGTTGGGCCGCACGGTGGATGATGCTGCCGGCGAAGCGTTCGACAAGGTGTCCCGCACGCTGGGGCTGGGGTATCCGGGCGGGCCCGCAGTGGCAAAAGCGGCCCTTTTGGGGGATAAAACGGCCTACCAGCTGCCCACCCCCAAGCTGGCCGGCCGGTATGATGTGAGCTTTTCGGGCTTGAAAACGGCGGTCTTAAACCTGATAAACCAGGCCAGTATGCAAAATAAACCCATCTGTGTGCCGGATATGGCGGCAAGTTTTCAGTACCGGGTGGATGAAATTTTAGCCGAAAAGCTGCTTTTGGCCGCGCAGGATTTCAAGGAAAAGGTCATCTGTGTGGCGGGCGGCGTGGCAGCAAATGAACAGCTGCGCCAAATTTTGACCGAAGGCTGTGAAAAAATGGGTGTGCAGCTTTACCTGCCCCAGCTGCGCTTTTGCGGAGACAATGCCGCCATGATTGCTTCGGCCGGTTACTATGAGTACCTGGACGGCAACCTGGCACAGGACGACCTGAACGGCGTTGCCACCTTATCGATCGATTACCGGTAATAAAAAAGATGTATTTTAGGTTGGATGGTAAACACGCTTAAAAAAGCAGATGAGCGGGAGAAAAAATTCTCCCGCTCATCTGTTGTTTGCCGGTAAACTAAAAGTGTTTTTAAATTACTATATTCCTGTATGAATTTAGGACATTATGTCATTTAAAATAGGTGCCTTTTGCAGCAACACCATTACACCAGATAGGGCAAAAACAAATGCAGACTGCGCCGGTCGGCGACCGCTTCCAGATAAACGCCTTCGGGACGGTACTCTTCCTTTTGAATGCTGCCGCCCTGGCGCAAAACAGCGGCAAGGGCAAGCTTATCGTAAGGTAAAAGCACCTTTACCGGGCAAACCCGGTCGGCAAGTTTTTGTTCCAAAAACTCCAAAAGGGTGCCAATACCCTGCCCCGTAGCGGCCGAAACGGAAAAACCATCCACAGGCGCCAGGTGCAGCCGGTCGCATTTATTATAAACCACACAGCATTCGGTTTCGCCGGCCCCAATCTCGGTCAGTACCTGCTCGGTTACCCGCAGCTGTTCATCCCGCAAAGGGTCCGAAGCGTCGGCCACCTTTATAATAATATCTGCATAGCAGGCCTCTTCCAGGGTGGAGCGAAACGCGTCCACCAGGCTGTGGGGCAGTCGGCTTACAAAGCCCACCGTATCCACAAATACCACATTCTGCCCGCTGGGAAGGGTGGCCTTGCGAGCGGTGGGGTCCAGCGTGGCAAAAAGCAGGTCCTGGCTAAGCACCTGCGCGCCGCAAATGCGGTTCAGCAGGCTGGATTTGCCCACATTGGTATAGCCCACCAATGCAATAACCGGCACGGCGCTACGGCTGCGGCTGCGGCGGGTTTGGGCACGCCGGGCTTCTATTTCCTTAAGCTTCTCTTCCAACAGCGCGATCCGGCGGCGCAGGTGGCGGCGGTCATACTCCAGCTTGCTTTCGCCGGCACCGCGGCGGGCACCGGTTCCGCCCGTTCCGCCGCCGCCCTGGCGGGAAAGGCTTGCCCCCAAACCGGCCAGCCGTGGCAGCCGGTACTGCAAACGGGCCAGTTCTGTCTGCAGCTTTCCTTCATTGGTCACCGCCCGGGCAGAAAAAATATCCAAAATCAGCATCGTTCGGTCTATGACCTCTATGCCAAGCAGATCTTCCAGGTTTTTGATCTGTGTGCCGGTCAATTCGTCATCGAAAATGGCCAGTTGGATATCGTTGTCACGGCACAGCGCACAGGCTTCAGCCAGCCGTCCCTCCCCCAGGTAGGTAGCGGCGTCGGGGGCGTCACGCTTTTGGGTAACCTCCAGTACCGGCATAAGTTCTGCACTTTCTGCCAGGGCCCGCAGTTCCGAAAGGCTGCGCTCCAGGTCCCATTCGCCATAGTCGGCGGCAAAAAGCGCAGCGCGTGTTTTTTCATATTCCTGTTCCATAATTCTCCTTATCTTCCGCCTTGTGTACCATAACCCGGCAATGGAACAGCCGGGTATGGTCAAAGCTGTAACAATCTTCGGTGTGGTAGTAGGAAAAGCCGGCCTTTTCCAGCGCACGGCCGCAGGCGGTGTTTTCTGCTGCATGCCGGGCATAGATAACGGGTATGCCAGCTTTTGTGTGCAAAAAATGGCAGACGGCCAGGGCTGCTTCCGCAGCGTAACCCTTGCCCCACCAGCGTTGCCCCAAAATAAAACCCAGCTCCGGTCTGCCGTCAGGCTGGGAAAGACCAATGCTTCCGATCGGTTCGTCTGTGCCGGAAAGAACAATTGCCCAGTTGTAATAGTCCGGCTCCTCCTCGTAGGCAAAGCACCAACTTTTTACCAGTGCAGCGGTATCGGCGGCAGTGGGGTGGGGGTTCCAGCGCACAAAGCGTGTGGCAATGGGGTCACCTGCCCAGCGCTGCCAAATCCAGTTGGCATCTGCAGGGGTAAAGCGGCGCAGCAAAAGGCGTTTGGTTTGAAGCAAAACCGTACACCGGCAAAATGCCATGGCTTCCCCCTTTCCCAAAGGCAAAACAGGTACACAGGCCCCAAACTGTGCGCTAAACCCCAAAGGGCAGCTTCCAAAATAAGAAAATGCCTGGCGCGCTAAAAAGCCAATGGGCGACTTTGCGCAATAAAAGGCGTTTGGCAGGGGCGTGTGCATCCTTTGGCAAACTTTCCTATTTTGCTTATTATAAGAAAAAAATGTTTCGGTTACAACTGCTTTCAATTGCAAAAAAAAGGAACAAATGGTATAGTATATACCAGTAACGCAAGTATTGTGCCGGCGTTTAGCTGCTGGTACATAGGCTGTTGTTTTTCGCTAATTAAGCCTCAGAGGAGGAATTTTTTATATGAACTGCAAAAAATGTGGGCGGCCGCTGCCCGATGACGCCAAGTTTTGCGGAGTGTGCGGAACCCCTGTATCGTTTTCGGCCGAACCGTTTGGCGTGGGAGCGACCCCGCAACCCGAAAAACAACCCCCCAAAACGCCGCAGGAGGACACTTCAGGCGGTACAGGTACCATTGCGCCGGAATATCGCCGGCCGACCACTGCACCCGGCACCTCGTCTTATTCTTATTATTCCGATAGGAATTTAGGGAATGATTTCAATGAAGCGCCGGTCCTTTCGGTGGGACAGTTCTTTTTGCAGGACCTTTTGTGTTTTATCCCGGTGGTCAATATTATTCTTGTCATTTTTTGGTCTTTTGCAGAAGATGTCAATCCCAACCGCCGCAACTGGGCCCGCAGCCGCCTCATTTGGGTCGGCATTGGTTTGGCTGTCAGCATTTTTGGAATGCTGCTGATGCTTTCTGCCGAGGTTTGGTAAAAAGCAGTTTTAAAGGGGTAAAAAGAAAGCCGGCAAAAGTGCCGGCTTTCTTTTTTTGTCTATTTACAAGATCAGCGCGCAAAATCATATTGAAAGGGCCCATTAAAGCTCGCTTACCATATCGCCAATGGTTTCAAATACCCAGTCAGCCCGCTCGCTGCTGGCAGCATACTGTTCGGGTGTGGTTTCACCGGTAAAAACCAGCGCGGTTTTTACCCCGCAGTGTCCCAGCGCAATATCGGTATAAAGCCGGTCGCCCACCATGCAAATTTGTTCCAGCGGTACCTGAAATCTTTGGGCGGCTGCCTGGGCAATATAGCCGTTGGGCTTTCCAATTACAATATCCGGTTCACGCCCGGTACAGGCCTTCACCAGTGCAATAACCCCGCCTATATCCGGAATAAAACCTCCGGTCACCGGGCAGTTCAGGTCCGGGTGGGTGGCAATATAAGGCAGCTTTGCGCGCACGGCGTCGCACAGCAGGCAAAGCTTTTGGTAGGTAAGCGAGGTGTCAAAACCCAATACAACAGCCTGCGGATGGGGGCTATTGGTCCGGTAGCCGGCCTTTTCAAACTGTTCGCAAAGGCTGTCAGTACCAATCAGCAAAAGGTCTTTGGAAAAATGCTGTTCTTCCAAATAAGAAAGGGTGGCGTCCGCACTGGTGAGCAGCTGCTGTTCAGAAAGAGAAACCCCCATGCTTGCCAGCTTTTTAAAATAGGCTGCGCGGCCGCGGGAAGAATTGTTGGTAACAAATGCAAACGGAATCCGGCGTTTGTGCAGTGCACCAAGAAATTCCAAAGCGCCGGGCAGCGGCTGGTTGTCTAGGTAAAAGGTACCGTCCATATCCAGTAAAAATAGTTGAATCTGCGAAAGGCTTCCCATAAGTTACTCCTTTTTGCTGCAAGCTGCAGCGATATGCGGCGCATGAAGGTTCGCTTTTTGCTTTTTATAGTGTCAAAGGCGACGCTTCAGGCTGTAAAAGAAAAAATCAGTTTATGCGGTTGTTCCAAAGTGACTGGCAAAATACTAGAAAAGAAAAATAGAACCATTTTGGCAAAATTGCTGGAATGGCTTTTCTAATAATACCATGAAAGCTGTGCCAAAATGGTATAGGCAGCTGCCTGTTTGGGCTGGCACAAGAGCCGCACAGGAATAAAAGTAGAATAGCCGCTTTGCGGCCATTCTGCCATGACGGCAGCGCCGGCGTGGTAGAAACTGCCATGGTTTTCGGTTGCCCCAAAGGGGCGAGAAAACCGGCATAAAAAGAAAAATATAATAACCGCGTTGCGGCTATTATACCATAAAATGTGGCGGCATAGCAGCTGCTTTGGGTTTTGCTGCAGCCAAAAACTGCCGCCGGTAACCTGTTTTTTGTTTCTGGTTTTTGTACCCATCCAAAAAAGATTGCCCTTTTGCGCTGCGCCAGTTTGGCAAATTTGCAAAAAGCTTTTCTTTTTTACAGGTGCTTTAAAAGCAAACCAAAGGAAATATAAAAAGCAGGCGGCTTTGCCCAACGGGTGCCGTGCTTGCCAAACCGGCTGGAACAGGGTACAATAACTATCGTGTAAATACTGCCAGGTGTGGTAAAACGAAACCAAAAAGGATGGAGAGCGTGTGAAAGCCACAGTAGTGATTCCCAATTTAAACGGCGCCGGTTGGCTGGAAGGTTCCGTGGAAAGTATTTTTGCCCAGACCATGCAGGACTTTGAACTGATTTTGGTGGATAACGGTTCTACCGACGAAAGCCTCACTTTTGCCCGCAGCCTTTTGGGCCGGCCGGGTTATACCTTAATTGAAAATCATTCCAACACCGGTTTTTCTGCCGCAGTCAATATGGGAATTAAAGCTGCAAAAGGCGAGTATGTGGTGCTGTTCAATAACGACGCATTTGCCCAGCCCGATTGGCTGGAGCAGCTTATTGCTTGTGCAGAGCAAGATGAAAACATTTTTTCCGTTTCCTCCTTAATGCTGCGCTATTATGAGCCCGAACTGGCAGATGATGCCGGCGATTATGTAAATATTTTAGGCTGGGCCTGCAAAACAGGGGATGGTCTGAAAGCAAGCCGTTACCAAAAGCAGCGCCGGTGCTTTTCCGCCTGTGGGGGTGCGGCGCTTTACCGCAAAAGCATTTTGGACAAGATTGGCCTGTTTGACGAAACTTTTTTTGCCTATCTGGAAGATGTGGATATTGGCTGGCGGGCAAACAGCCTGGGGTACAAAAATATCTATTGCCCGGCGGCGGTCTGCCGCCATATCTGCGGCGCTACTACCGGCGGAAAAAAAGGCGGCAAGTATAATGCTTTTAAGTCGGTACAGTCCGGGCGAAATAATCTGCTTTTGCCCTATAAAAATATGCCGCTGCTTATGCTTTTGGTAAACCTGCCGTTTTTGGCGGTGGGGTATCTCATTAAGGTGGTATTTTTCAGCCTGCGCGGGTACGGAAAGCCTTTTTTGCAGGGCGCAAGGGAAGCATTTTCCTGTTTTGGAAAAATACAAAAGCCCGAATTTCGCTTTGTAAATCTGCCTTGTTATATATGGGTGGAATTTCAGCTGGTTTTGGGTGTTTTTCAGTATGCCTCCTACCGCATTCGCCGGGCATTCGGCTGGACATAAACTGAACATAAAAAAGCGGGTGCGTTTTTAAAGCGCACCCGCTTTTTTGCAGGCCTTTGCGCAGCTTTTGCAAAGCGCCTTGCGGTGAAAGAGCATTCCTTCTTTTTTTTGCTGCGGTTTCATATGGATGCAGTGTGCATAAAACGGCACAGATGCAGCTTGGTGTTTTTATACGCCCAGGCAAAGATGTGGAGGAATGCGGTTTGTTGATGAATGCAATCTGGATGACGGTGGCGGCGGGGCTTTCTACCGGGCTTGGTGGACTGGTTGTCTTTTTTTGCCGCCGCCCCACCACACGCCTTTTGGCAGGTTCCATGGGGTTTGCAGCGGGGGTTATGCTTACGGTTTCCCTTGTGGATATGCTGCCGGCCACTATGGAATCCTACCGCACCTTTATGCCTGCCGCACAGGCGGTATGGGCAACGCTTTCCTTGTTTTGCTGCGGCTGTGTAATTGCACGGCTTTTGTCAGACTGTCTGCCGCGGCCGTCTGCCCAGTTTGCGCAGGACCGCTTTACTTTGCAGGCGGCCCAAAGCGCGCTGGTTACCATGGCGGTCATTGTGCTGCACAATCTTCCGGAAGGCATTTTAACCCTTTTTACGGGGTACCAAAATCCGCGGCTTGGAGTTGTATTGACCGCAGCCATTGCGCTGCACAATATACCGGAGGGAATTGCGGTTTCCATGCCGGTATTTTATGCCACCAAAAGCCGGGTGCGGGGATTTTGGGCTGCGCTGGGGTCTGGGCTTGCCGAACCATGCGGTGCGCTTTTATGCTTTTTTGTGCTGCGCCGCTTTATTTCTAATGCGTTTTTAGACGGCCTGGTGGCTTTGATTGCCGGCCTGATGTGCTTTGTTTGTTACAGTGAACTGATTCCCGGCAGTTTGCAGTACAAGCAGAACAAAGCGGCTGTTTTGGGGATGACGGTGGGAACGGTGGTAATGGGAGCAGGAATTTGGCTGTTGGGGGCGTAGTATTGGCAGGCCGATGGTTTCGTGGTAAAATATCACTAAGTATCGCTGTAAAACGGGTTGATTGGTTCTGAAAGCACAGGGGTGTTTTCTTGTGCAGAATGCTGAGCTTTATTTTATAAAAAAGGAGGTGGCGCAGCATGCGGGTTAAGGGGTTCATTGGTCTGGTATTCTTTTTGCTGCTGTGTATACCGCTTTCCGGCTGTGTGGGAAGTGTAGAGGAATATCTCGAAGCTCCCGCTACCGGTGCCGATCAAAGTGCCATCATCCAGGTTCTCACAGAAGCTTCCGGCAGCGGCACCATTAAACTGAAATATCCCCGTTCCGGCAGTTATTTGTCTCCCTTTTTGTTTGTGGATTTAAACCAGGATGGTACCGATGAGGCGATTGCGTTTTATGCGGACGAGTCGCTGAGCCGCAATGTACGGGTGGCATTGTTGATAAACAGACCCGACATTGGTTGGCAGATTGTGAGCGATACCGAGAGTATAGGCACCGATATTGACCGGGTAGAATTGGGCAGCTTTTATGAAGAGGAACTGGTCAGCTTAGTGGTGGGCTATACCAGCGTCAATATGTCGGACAAGTATATGGAGGTTTATAACTGCCGGGCAGATGGACTGGCGCAGCTGTACGAGCAGAGTTATTCGCAGTTTGTCATTGCCGATTTCACCGATTCCGGTACTGATGATTTAGCCGTAGTGGGGCCGCAAAGCCAATCGGGCAGGCTGGGGCTTAGCCTTATGACGGTGCAAAGCGGAAAAATTGCCACCGTAAGCACCATTTTGCTGGATGCGCGGCTGAAAAGCTGTACCGGTCTTTTGGCAGGCAGCGGAATACCGGCCAGTTTGTATGTGGATGGTCAGCTGGCGGACAGCAGCTGGGCTACCGATGTGATACGCTACGATGAGTCCGGGCGGCTGACCAGCTGCAGCTTGAAAATAGGGGCAGATATTATCTCTCTCACCAGCCGCCCACAGCAGCTTAGCAGCAGGGATGCAGACGGTGACGGTTACCTGGAAAGTCCGGTGGTGCTGGGCTCTGTGCAGGATGGCAATGGCCAGGAGCGCTGGCTTTGGGTTAGCTACTACGACTTTGCCGACCTTGAGCAGTTTGAGGAAGAGCCGCTGGGCCAAACCCAGATACTGCCGTTTGCATTGGACCTTTCTGCAGACAGCACACCACAGTCAGATTCAGATTGGAACGGACAAGCAGGTGAAGAGGAAGACGATTCTTCCAACCAAAGCTCTTCTTCTCACCCGCAGGCTGGCCAGGAAGAGGAAAAACCGCAGGGCGAGCGTATTTTTGGACTGATTGATCTGAAATATGACTGCTTTGTTCCCCTGCCGGAACGCTGGAAAGGCGCCGTGCAGCTGCGGGAAATGCTCGATGGAAACTGGTGCCTTGTGTGGAGCGATGAGCCGGATATGCGGCTTTTCATCTTTCAGGCGGTGGAGTCTGGCGGACAGCTTTCCGCCAATAGCGAGCTGTACGGCCGGTCGGAAGGGTATCTGCGGATTGGCAGTTCCGGTGGTATGGGGCTTTATGTGTATGCAACCCCGCAAAGCGGTGTGGATACCTATACACTGCGGGCAAATGCCTGTATTCTAAGCTGAAAAGCACAGAGGGAGGTCTGTTGGGATGAGAAGAATCCTGGTAGTGGAGGACGAAGAGGCAATCCGCGAGGTGATTAGTCTGAACCTGAGGATGGCCGGATATGAAGTGAGCGGCGCGGCCAGTGCCGAAGAGGCGCTGGAGCTGCTGGGCAGAGATAAAGAGGGCTTTGACCTTGCTCTTTTGGATGTTATGCTGCCCGGCATGAACGGCTTTTCGCTGTGCGAAACCATCCGGCGGGATTACGCTCAAATCGGCATCATCATTCTTTCGGCCAAAACGCAGGAAAAGGATAAGATCAATGGCCTGTCCATTGGGGCAGATGACTATATTACCAAGCCGTTCAGCGTATCGGAACTGCTGGCACGGGTGGAAGCGCTGTGCCGCCGGGTTTCCCGTACTGCTGCGCCAGAAGGCGGGGACGGCAGGCTGGTCTCCGGCAGTTTTGTGCTGGACCAGAAAAGCAGGGTGTTGTATAAAAACGGCGAGCCCATTGACCTGACCCAGGTGGAATTTCAGATTATGGAACTGTTTTTCCAAAATCCCGGCGTGGCTTTGGTGCGGGATAAAATTTTGGAGGGGGTTTGGGGGCCCAATTATTTTGGTGATGTAAAAATTGTGGATGTGAATATTCGCAGGCTTCGCATGAAGGTGGAGGATGAGCCCAGCAATCCGCAGCATATTTCCACAGTATGGGGGTACGGCTACCGTTGGAAGGCTTAAAAAGCCTTGCCGCCCTGTGCCGACAAAATGGGGTAAGCCCCTGTTTTGCGGTGCGATTTTTGCCAATTTTCAATACGAACTGTAATTTTTTGTAATTTTATAACGATAAAGACTGCTTGTAAAAGTGTTTTTGGCGCTGCAGCCCTCAAAAGGGGCAAACCAGTAAAAGGAGGTGGGGGTGTGTTACATTCCAAAAGCATTACCTGGCGCTGGGTGCGTGGGAACCTTTTGCTTACCATTGCGGTGCTGCTTGCGGCAGAGTGCATTTTCATCTTTTCCTTGCGATCCAGCTTTTACTCTTCGGTTCGCACCTCCATTATGAGCAGGCTGAATACGCTAGAAGGTCAGCTGTCGGTCACCGCGCAGGACCCAGATACCGAGCGTAGCCAGGCTTTGCGGCGCTTAGCGGAAGACTTTGAGGAAAAGGACCAGTTTGAATTTATGCTGCTGGACGGGCGCGGAAAGATTGTGGCCACCTCCAGCGGAGTAATTCCCCAGTATGCCGACGGGCTGGATGATTTTGCACGGGCTCAGGAGTCAGCGGATGGCGTTGGGCAGTGCCTTGGCAGCGGCAGCGATGGCGAACATCTCATGTCCATCTGCTGGATGATCCCAAATCCTGCGGGGGGAATCAGCGCAGTGCGCATGGTGACCGGGCTGGAGCTGGTAGACCAGCAGATCGAGCTGTTTGTTTTTCTGTCGCTGGGTGTCGTTTTGCTGGTGGTGTTTTTCAGTGTCATGTCCGGCACCTATTTTATCCGTTCCATTGTGCTGCCACTGGGCAAAGTGGAACAGACGGCAACCTCCATTGCAGCGGGTAATTTCAACGCCCGCATTGAGCCGCAGACCGACGATGAGATTGGGCGGTTGTGTACCACCATCAATGATATGGCAAAGGAACTGGGGAAAACCGAGCAGCTGAAAAACGAATTTATCTCTTCGGTTTCCCACGAACTGCGCACCCCGCTTACCTCCATTAAAGGTTGGACCGAAACCCTGGCGGTGGTGCAAAACCCTGCCGACCAGAACTTTAAGCGGGGACTTTCGGTGATAGGGCAGGAAACCGAACGCCTTTCCAAAATGGTGGAAGAGCTTTTGGACTTTTCCCGGCTGCAGAATGGCGGCGTTCGGCTGGAAGGCGAGCGGCTGGACCTGGTTGCCGAGGTTGCAGATGTGCTTTTAATGGTGGGCCAGCGGGCAGAGCAGGAAAAGGTAAGCCTGCAGTTTGACGAGCCGCAGCTACCTTACCCGGTATTTGCGGATAAAAACCGGCTGCGGCAGGTATTTTTGAATTTGTTGGATAATGCCTTAAAATACTCGCCGCCGGGCGGGGTGATCAAGGTGGAAATTTCTGCAGCCGGCCCCAGGGCACAGGTCAGCATTGCCGACCAGGGACCGGGCATTCGCCCCGAAGATTTGGGCAATGTAAAACAAAAATTTTATAAAGGCCAGGGGGCTGTGCGGGGCAGCGGAATTGGCCTGGCGGTGGTGGACGAACTGGTGGCCATGCACGGCGGCAGCTTTGAGGTAGAAAGCAGCTATGGGTACGGAACCCGTGTGGTGGTACAGCTGCCCTTGGTTCAGGCAAATTCTCATGCGGGGGCTTTGCCTTCGCAAAAAGCAGATAAAACAAAACCGGCCGCAAGGTCTGGAAAGGATAAAAAATGAGCAAGGAAAAATTCAAAACTTCGATTGGCGGCCAGGCCCTGATTGAGGGGGTTATGATGCGGGGCCCCTCGCAGCTGGCGCTGGCCGTAAGAGAACCGGGGGGGAAAATTGTGGTGGAAACCACCCCTCTCAAGCCAGCGCCCTTTTGGGCAAAGCTGCCGCTTTTGCGGGGTATTTTTTCGTTTTGCAGTTCGCTGGCTACCGGGTATCGGTGCCTCATGCGCTCAGCGGATATCAGTATGACAGAGGAGGAAAAGCAGGAGGAAAAGGGAAAGCTGGAACTTTGGGCAGAGGAACATTTGGGCGATAAGGCCAGCGCTTTGATGATGGGCATTGCAGGGGTGCTGGGCGGTGTTCTGGCCATTGTGCTGTTTATGGTGCTGCCCACCTTTTTTACCGGGCTTTTGGACCGGCTGGTGCCGCTGGGAATGGCCAAAGCCCTGGTAGAAGGGGTGCTGAAGCTGGCCATTTTTATCCTGTACCTGTTTGCGGTTTCCCGCATGCCCTCCATTCACAGGGTGTTTCGGTACCACGGGGCCGAACATAAAACCATTGCCACCTATGAAGCAGGTGAAGAGCTTACCGTGGAACATGTGGAAAAAAACAGCCGGTTTCATCGCCGGTGCGGCACCAGTTTTTTAATTTTGGTGCTCATTATCAGCATTTTGGTCTTTTCGCTGGTGCCCTGGCATTCCACCCTGGGAAGGGTGGGGCTGAAACTGCTGCTTTTGCCGGTGGTTATGGGCCTGGCTTACGAAGTTATTAAATATGCCGGGCGGCATGACAACCTGTTAACCAGGGCTTTGTCTGCCCCGGGGCTTTGGCTGCAGCGGCTTACCACTGCCGAACCGGACGCCGGCATGATGGAGGTGGCCATAGCTGCCATGAAGGCAGTGATGCCGAAAGAAGGGGAGGACGACCGTTGGTGATGGTGCGCCAAAGGCTGAAACAGGCCCAAAAACAGCTGGAAGCAGCCGGGGTGGAGGATGCCGCGTTTGATGCCGCGCAGCTTTGGCAGTGCGCTACCGGTACCGATTGGCGGCTGTGCGGGGCGGATTTTGACCCCGGCCAAAAGGCACTGGACCGGTTTAGCGCGCTTTTGGAGCGCAGGGCCAGGCATTACCCGCTGCAGTACCTTTTAGGGGAATGGGACTTTTACGATATTACCCTTGCGGTGGGGCCCGGGGTGCTGATTCCCCGCCCGGATACCGAAGTGGTGCTGGAACAGGCCCTTTGTCTGTTAAAGGGCCGTGCCAAGCCGCAGGTTGCAGACCTTTGTGCGGGCAGCGGGGCAATTGGCTGCGCCATTGCCAACCGGATTAAACCGGCAAAGGTGTATTGTGTGGAAGCCTACCAGGAAGCGTTTTTCTGGCTTTTGAAAAACTGCGGCCGGTATGGGGCACTGCCGGTGCAGGCGGATGTGTTTTTTTGGCAAGACCAGCTTCTAGATGAAAGCCTGGACTTGGTTGTTTCAAACCCGCCCTATGTGACCGGGCAGGAGTATACCGCCTTGCAGCCAGAGCTTTATTTTGAACCGTCCACAGCCCTTTTGGCCGGCGAGGAGGGGCTTTGCTTTTACCGGCATATCGCTAAGGCTTACCGACAGAAATTGGTGAAAGGCGGCGCACTTTGCTTTGAAATTGGCGCAGGCCAGGCAAAAGCTGTTTGCCAAATTTTGCAGGAAAATGGGTATACTGACCTGGGTGTGCGGCAGGACTTTGGTCGCAAAGACCGGTGCGTATGGGGGATAAGACCGATTTATGACTCAGTAAAATAACAACTTTTGGTTGTGTTTTGGCCCCAAAGCTGGTATACTGGGGATAAACAAAATAAATAAAAAAGCCGCCGGGCTACCTAAGGCAGCAGCTGGCGGAACAGGCGGCCTTTCTTTGGCCGCAAATAGGGAGGAAACCGGATTGGCAGCAGAAAAAAACAGCTCGAAGGGCAAGGTGGCGGTTGCCACCACGGCAGAGGAGCGGGCAAAAGCGCTGGATACCGCGCTGGCCCAGATTGAAAAGCAGTTTGGCAAAGGCGCGGTTATGCGCCTGGGGCAAAATGTGGCCATGCAGGTGGACGCTATTTCCACCGGAAGTCTTTCTCTGGACCTGGCGCTGGGGGTGGGCGGTTTGCCCCGCGGCCGTGTCATTGAAATTTTTGGACCGGAGTCCAGCGGTAAAACAACGGTGGCGCTGCATGTGGTGGCGGAAGCACAAAAGCAGGGCGGAGCCGCCGCTTTTATCGATGTGGAGCATGCGCTGGACCCGGTATATGCCAAGGCGCTGGGGGTCGATATCGACAGCCTTTTGGTCAGCCAGCCGGATACCGGAGAACAGGCGCTGGAAATTTGTGAAGCGCTGGTTCGTTCCGGCGCCATCGATGTGATTGTAATCGACTCGGTGGCCGCCATGGTGCCCAAGGCGGAGATAGAGGGCGAAATGGGAGATTCCCATGTGGGGTTGCAGGCAAGGCTGATGAGCCAGGCGCTGCGCAAGCTCACAGGTTTTATCGGCAAGACCAATACGGTGGCCATCTTTATCAACCAGCTGCGCGAGAAGGTGGGGGTTGTGTACGGCAACCCGGAGGTCACCGCCGGCGGCCGTGCGCTTAAATACTATTCCTCGGTCCGCATTGATGTGCGCCGCACCGAATCTTTGAAGGCCAATGGGGAGTTTGTGGGCAACCACACCCGGGCCAAGGTGGTTAAAAATAAGGTGGCCCCTCCCTTCCGGGAAGGCGAGTTCGATATTATGTTTGGGCAGGGCATCTCCAAGGAAGGCGAAATTCTGGACCTTGCCGTCAAACTGGACATTATTCAAAAAAGCGGCGCCTGGTTTAACTGCGGCGACCTGCGGCTGGGCCAGGGACGGGATAACGCCAAGGAATACCTGCGTGTAAACCCGGAGTTTGCAGCCGATATTGAGCGGCAGGTGCGGGAGAATGCCTATAAGCTTTCGCCTGCAGCCATGCGCCGGGCAGCCAGTGCACCTGCCGCAAAAAGCTTGGAAGATGCCCCTGCCGCGGTAGCGGCAAAAAAGCCTTCGCCGGCAGCCAAAAATCTGGATGAGGATATTGATATCACGGTAGATGACTGATGGATGAAATCCGTATTGAGCAGGTCCGTGAAACCAAAAAGGGAAGATATGCCCTCTTTACACAAGAGGGCTTCCTTTTTTCGGTGGACAGCGAGACCTTGGTGAAGTATAATATCGGTGCGGGAAGCCTGCTTTCGGGGCCGCAGCTGGAAATGCTTTTGCAGCAAAGCGATCTGCGGCGCTGTAAGGACAAAGCGCTGCGGCTTTTGTCGATGCGCCAGTATGCTTCACAGGAATTGTACGAAAAGCTTCTGCGGGACTTTGTTCCCCAAACGGCCGCCGCCGCTGTGGAACAGATGCATAACCTGCAGCTTCTGGATGATGCGGCCTTTGCCGAACAGCGGGCCCAATATCTGCAGCGGCAGAAAAAAAGCCGCCGGCAGATTGTGTACAGCCTGCGCCAGTTGGGTATCCAGCCGCAGCTGATTGACCAGGCGCTTGCCTCTTTGCCCGAAGAGGAGGACGAGGTGCTGGATCGGCTGATAAGGCGGCAGTATGCTTCCAGGCTTGCTGCCGGCAAAACCCAGCAGGTGGCAGCTGCCCTTATGCGCCGCGGCTTCAGCGGTGCTAAGGTGCGGTGCGCTTTGGAACGGTTTTGTGAAGAAAACCAAAACGAAGGTTTGCAGGAAGCCTGGGACTGGTAAGGGCGGGCCGCTCAGACGGCCTCTTTCGCGGCAGGCGTTTTGCTCGCTGCCTGCCCAACAGGTCCTTGGAACATAGCGTGCCAACAGGCCGGTGTGTTATGAGGGGTGGTATAGCCCAATCCGGCCGGAATAGCCGGCGCAGCAAAAGCGCCGCAGAAAAAAGGAAGGTTCTATGAAGATTGCCATGATCTCACTGGGGTGTCCCAAAAACCAGGTAGATGCGGATGTGCTGTGCCATCGGCTGCTGGCTGCCGGGTATGAAACTACCCCTTACCCCGAGGATGCAGATGTTATTCTGGTGAATACCTGCGGGTTTATTGAAAGCGCCAAGCAGGAGGCTATTGACAATATTCTGCAGGCGGCCAGCTATAAAAAGGATGGCCGAAATCCCAAGTTGGTGGTGACAGGCTGCCTGGCCGAACGTTACCGCCAGGAGATCCAAAAGGAAATTCCCGAGGTGGACGCCACGGTGGGGATTGGCTGCAACGGAGATATTGTAGAAATTTTACAGCGTGCACTTTCGGGCGAAAAGGTGGAGGCTTTTGGGCCGAAAACCGACCTTTCCATCGACGAAAAGCGGGTTATATCCACCCCGCGCCATTATGCCTACTTAAAAATTGCGGAAGGCTGCGACAATCGCTGCACCTACTGCGCCATTCCCATGATCCGCGGTCCGCTGCGCAGCCGCACCATTGATTCTCTGGTGGCCGAAGCAAATTGGCTTGCACAGGAAGGGGTAAAAGAGCTGATTGTGGTGGCGCAGGATGTGACGGCGTATGGCTGCGATTTAAATGGTGGACATTCGCTGATAGCCCCCCTGCTGGACCAATTGCAGAAGGTGGAAGGAATACGCTGGATCCGGCTTTTGTACGCCTACCCGGAGCGCATTACCGATGAATTTATCGCGGCGATGTGCCGCAACAGCAAGGTAGTGCCCTATCTGGACCTGCCCATTCAGCATGCCAACAGCGAGGTACTCAAGCGGATGAACCGCAAGGGGGACCGCAAAGTGGTGGAGGAGGCCATCTGCCGGCTGCGAAAGGCCATTCCAAACCTGACATTGCGTACGACCCTGATTGCCGGTTTCCCCGGCGAAACGCAGGAACAGTTTGAAGAGCTTTGCGAATTTGTAACGAAAACCCGGTTTGACCGGCTGGGCTGTTTTGCCTATTCGGCCGAGGAAGATACCCCTGCCGCCCGGCTGCCCCAGCTGCCCGAGCAGCTGCGCCAGGAACGGGCGGACCAGATTATGCAGCTGCAGTCTCGCATTATGGAAGAAAAGCAATCTGCAAAGGTGGGCAGCCGGCTTTTGGTGCTCTGCGATGAGCAGGATGACGAGACCGGTTTATATATCTGCCGCTCTGCCGCCGATGCGCCGGAGATTGATACGGTGGTTTATGTGAAAAGCGACGCAGTGCCACTAGCCCAGGGAGAATTTTTAACCGTAACCGTTACAGCAAACGATGTCTATGACCTGTATGCCGAGCCGGCAAAGGAGGAATGTTCGGATGAATCTGCCCAATAAATTAACGGTGGCCCGCATTGTGTTGGTGCCGGTTTTTATGGTGCTGGTCTCGCTGGGACAGTACGGCACACCCAGCTATGAAAGCTGGCAATACCTGGCGGCCGGGGTGGTGTTTGCGGTTGCAAGCTTTACTGATTATCTGGACGGCCACCTGGCTCGTAAATGGAACCTTGTGACCGATTTTGGTAAGTTTGCCGACCCGTTAGCGGATAAGCTGTTGACTACGGTGGCCTTTTTGTATATGATGCGGGACGGTATATGCAGCCCGGTGGTGTTGGCTTTGATACTGGCGCGGGAATTTGCTGTGGCCGGTCTGCGCATGATTGCGGCCGGCGCCAAGGACGGCAAAGTAATTGCTGCCAATATGTGGGGCAAGGTGAAAACGGTACTGCAGATGCTGACCATTTTGTACTACTATTTTGCCGCAGCGCTTGCTGGTCCTACCGATGTAATGGCGGTTGGTTTGGTAAGCCAGCTGCTGTGCTGGCTGGTGGCGCTGGTGACGGTTGTTTCGGGCGGTAAATATCTGTGGGATAACCGCCAGTTTATTGCAAACGCCCGTTGATGGTTGGAAAAGGTTGTTAAGCTTTGCATAAAAAATAACGGTTTATAAGGACAGAAAAAACGCCGGCAGACATAGGTCTGACGGTGTTTTTTTATAAAAATATCAATCATGCAAAATAAACAATTAGGGCAGTATTTTTTATAAAAAAGCCTTTCTTTATAAAATGGTGGACTGAAACAATACACAACAATAAAAATGGCAAATATATGGCAATTTTTGCCAAACATATACATAAAATAATTGATTTAAGGGCTGAAATATGGTAGTCTGACATATAATATAAAATAATGAACAAAAGAATGAAAAGAGGCGGAACAGGAAAAATTTTTCCTTTGCCCCGTTTTGGCAGTTCGCCTTTGGGAAAAGGGTAAAGCGCGCCAGCTTTTGGAAAGGAGCCTGACATGGGAGAATATGCAAAATTGCGGGTCACCATGTTTGGAGATTTCGTTATGAATTACCAGGGGACCCAATTGCGGCTGGAACGCACCAATACTACCAAAGCGATGCAAGCATTGCAGATGCTTTTGTATTATGGTGAATCTGGCGTTCCGCGCAATATGTTTATGGATGCCCTCTACAGCCAGGATGAGTCGGTGAGTGACCCGGCCAATAATTTAAAGGTGACGGTCAGCAATCTGCGCCGGCTGCTGGTAAAAGCGGGGCTTGTGGGAACAACCATACGCTTTGCGGGTGGAAATTACTACTGGCAAAGTGAGCTGGAGGTCCAGCTGGATATTCGCGATTTTTCTTTGGAGGTAAAGCGGGCTAAGGTGGCTAAAAACGAAAAAGAGCAGCTGGAACACCTGACAAGTGCCTGTGAGTTGTACACCGGTGATTTTTTGCCGCATCTGCAGACAGAAGACTGGAGTATGGCTGCTGCCGCCCGCTACCGGGAAGAGTTTTTTGCCTGTGTGCGGCAACTTGCAGCTTTATATAAGGAACGGGAAGATTATCCTCATATGCTGCAGATAGCAACCCATGCAGCGGCTTTGTATCCGCTGGAAGAATGGTGGGCGCTGCGCATTGAAAGTTTGTTGGGAATGGAGCGCTACCAGGAAGCTAAGGCAGTGTATGAGGAGTCGGTAAACAGCTTGGCGGAAGAGTATGATGTTCGCCCAAGCAAACGCCTTTTGGAATGTTTGCGCCGGATTGATAAGGCGACCGAAAATAAGAATGTTACATTGGACCAACTGCAGGCCATGCTGCAGGAGGCTGCACTGCCAAACGGCGCCTATTATTGCCCGTTGCCTGGTTTTATTGACGCATACCGGGTAGCCAGCCGCATGCTGGAGCGCAGTGGTCAGTCTGCCTACCTGATGTTGTGTTGGATGGTAGACGGAAAGGGGCAGCGGTTAACCGATAAGGAAAAAGCTGCATGGGCTGCTCCCAAAATCAGCAGTGCGATTCGCAGCTCCTTGCGCCGTGGCGATTCCTATACGCAGCCTGGGCGAGACCGCTTTCTGGTTTTATTGATCGGAACCAACCAGGAGAACTGTTCGTTGATCAGCTCCCGCATTGAGGCCCATTATAAAAAAGACCCTGCGCGGGGAGTGCAGCTGCGCTTTAAACTGGCACCGGTACGGGATGTGAACAGCGAGGAAATGTTCCAAAATAAACCTTCCTGGAAGTAAAAAGGCATTAACTCGCCCTTTATTAGATAAAAACTACATAGGCGAAAAAACAGTCAAAAAACAAATTTTCCCAACTGTACTGGCTGTAAAGCGGCCCTTAATAGGCCTGGTGTGGTGAACAAAACAGGAAAAAGGCTGCCGCCTGCTGGTGGCAGCTCTTTTTCCTGTTTGTAAAAAACTATGCCAAAATAGAAAGGTTGGGTTTTGCAGCCGGCTGGTTTTAACAGTAATATAGAAAACAAAGGGTTAGGAATTTTCATTAAATATTTAATTTTTGACAACTCATTTAACCGAATCTTTACCACTGGCTGATATGATAAGGCTGTAATGGTTGAAAAGGGGGGATGTATGCAGTGCAAGCGATAAGTCGCAGCGCGGCCAATCTGGTCCGTGTGTGTGTGGACCGGGCGGATGATGTGGGATTTTCCGGCCGGTATTACCACCGGTACAGCAACAGTCCGTTTTTGTTTTCTACCCCCGATGATCTGGTTGAAAAAATGGATTATCTGTTTGACCAACTGGGATTTCCGCAGCCAACCGTTCAACTGCGCAGTTTCAAACTGCAGCCTAAACCAAACAGAGAGGAATTTCCTATGGCAAAGGACAGAGTCAATGCGCTGGAAGATCAGACGGGAGAAATGGCGACATTTGTGGTGCATGTGATGTACCGGCAAAACGCCACTTGGCAGGGAAATGTATTTTGGGCGGAAAAAAACCAAAGTGTTAACTTCCGTTCTGCCCTGGAGCTGATTAAATTAATGGATAGTGCGCTGGACCAATCAGCCCCCGAAAAAGAAGAGTAAATTGCGCCCCGGGGTTGCCCGGGTAAAAACCTTTTCAAACGCTGGTTAGCGAAGAGATAGATGAAATTTGGCTTAGGAGGAAAGAAGATGGAGACAAGCAAATTCAAACTTTGGCAAAGAGTATTGAGTTTGATGCTGGTTGTCGGCCTGTTGGCAGGTGCGTTGCCGATCTCGGCTTTAGCTGAGACTACAGCCTCTGCCGACAGCTTGGTCGTGGAATACCAGCCCGATAGTACCCCCGCAGAACCTGATTCGGTAGAGCCGGCCCCTGTGCAGCCGACTGTGCCGGAGTCTGGTTCTGTGGATTCTACACCTGTGGACTCCACCGTGACAGAATCCACTCCGGAATCTGTTCCGGCACAGTCTACTCCAGAGTCCACTCCGGCAGAGTCCACTCCGGCAGAATCCATTCCGGAGTCTTCTCCGGAATCGGTGCCGCAGGATAGCTCTGTTGTGGCAGATGATTCTGCAGTAGAGGATGACTCTGTTGTGGCGGATGACTCTGCAGTAGAGGATGAGTCCGAGCCGGAAGAAGAGGTTGTGGAGCAGCTGACTCAGGTGCTGGCGGCAGAAGGTGCCACCATTACGGTCAGCTATCCTTCTGATGCGTTTGAAGGGGATGTCCAGGCAGTGGCTACCCTGATTGCCGAAGAGTCTGACAAGGCGGCATACGACGCTACTCAGGCTGCTTTGGAACAGGAGGCCGCCACCAACGAGGCGTTTGACTTCACCGGCTTTGCAGCTTACGATATTACCTTCTATAACAGCGAAAACCAGCCGGTTGAGCCGTTGGAAGGCAAAGCCGTGTCGGTGAACATCCAGCTGGACGCTCAGGTTCTGCCCGAAGAGGCGCAGGACCTGCAGGTGGTGCATGTGGATGACGCCATGAATACGGAAGTTTTGACCGATGCTCAGGTGACAGTAGCTCCAAGCTCTGATACTGCGGCTGAGGTGAGCTTTGAAACTTTAAGTTTTTCTACCTTTGTTGTTACCTATTATGGTGCAGAACTGCGGTTCTACCGGGTGGACCAGAACGGTAATCAGATTGGCGAAAATCTGAGTGAAAAGAATGGTTCCAACAGTTGGACAGCAGTTGACAACTATGCATACCCCATTGACGGCTATACTTATGTGGGCGCCTATCTGGGGTACAGTGACGGCAGTGAGTATGATCGCGACGATGATGTCAACTGGATTAAGTATAAGAGCGGTAAGAGCGGTTCTTGGCGCTACAGTGATAAAGGCAGTCAGCCCAGCGGTGACGGTGACCGGTTGTATTCCAAAGATTATGCCGTTTACCTGGTTTATAAGGCCAGCAGCGATTATCAGTTCCCGGGCTATGCCAAGCTGGATATGGAACAAAGCATGGCCTTGCAGGGAATTTCTCTGCCGGCGGGTGTTACCATTACCGAGGCTGTCAGCAGCAATAATGGTATTGTAACGGCCAGTGTGTCCGGTGGTGCAGTTGTGCTGTATGGCGTGGCTGCGGGGACCACCCAGGTTACCATTAAAACCTCCAGCGGCAAACAGGCCACAGTGTGGGTTACTGTTTCCTCTGTGCCGGAAGGCAGCACCACCAGTAATGAAGCTTCCCGCAACAAGGTCATTACCTATGATCCTTCTACCGGTAAGTACACGCTGGATCTGGATATTACCGGTGCATTCTCCACTACGACCTCCAAGACCCCGGTGGATGTAGTGTTTGTGCTGGACACTTCCAGCAGTATGGACAACAATGCGCGCCTTTCCAATGCCAAAGAAGCCATTAAGGCCTTGACAAATGTGCTGGACCAGAACGAAGGCGTAATTGCTACTTACTCGCTGGTTCGTTTTGACGGTACGGCAGAAGGTTGGTATGATGATATTCCGTATGACGACTCGGAAGTTGTAACGGCTTGGGTCAGCGGAAGCGCCCTGCGTTCCAGTCTGTCCGGGGTTGTCCTGAAAAAGAATGTGGGCACCAACTACGAGGCCGGCTTGATTTCGGCCCAGGATGTGCTGCAGAACAATGCTTCCAATTCTACTAAAATTTTGATCTTCCTGTCGGACGGTCAGCCCACCTTCCACTATGATGATGAGGGCTATACCGGCGGCGGCGGCAGCAGCACGACTTCGGATGACAAAAACAACCCCATTACTTTTTTGGGCGGCATGCTCAGCAGCTTTGACCGTTTCTATGCCATTGGCTGTGACCTGAGCGGCGGCGGTGTACTGAATGATCTGGTTACCACTGTCAACAATGGCAAAGGCCAGGGCAGCGCTCAGTATAAAGCGGCTACATCTAGCACTTTGGTTGATATTTTTAAAGGTATTGCCAAAGATTTGACCACCCTGACCTGCACTGATGTGGAGATTACCGACTATTTGTCCCAGTATGTGGACTATAACGGCAACCTGCAGTTTAAGGTGATGGACAGCGAAGGCCATGAGGTTGATCTGGTAACAGCCGGCCTTGGCGAGAAGAAAGGTGACTGGTGGACTGGCGGCACTTATATCGAGTCGTATGTAGATGTGACATATGACGAGGCCAGCGGTTCGGTTACAGCTTCGCTGCCTACTGATTATGAGCTCAAGCAGGGCTATACCTATCACCTTACCTTTGAGGTGGAACCCAGCCAGGCAGCGTATGACTATTACGCGCAGTATGGCAGCTACCCGCACACCGGCGAAGAAGGTACCGGTGTTACCAGCGATGGCAAAGCGGGCTTCTTCTCCAATGTGGACGAAACCACTAAGGTTACCTACATTTATAATGGCGAAACAATCGAGCTGGACTACCCCATGCCGGTTGTGCAGATCGATACCCAAACCCTTAGTATTACCAAGCAGCTGGCCAGCGGCCTTGCGCCGGACTCCCAGACCAGTTTCTCCATTCTGCTTACTGTGAACGGCAGTGTTGGCTATGCTGGCAGCTATGATATTTATGAAGGTTCCAGCAAGGTGGGCTCCGGCACCGCGTCGAACGGCATTATTACGCTGAAGGCCGGCCAGACCGCCAAGGTCAACCTGCCGGTGGGCGCTTCCTACCAGGTAAGCGAGCCGGAAGAGCTGATGAGCGATGGCTATGTGCTGGATTCCATCCAGGGAGCTACCGGTACCATTGTCAAAGGACGCGATGCGTCGGCAACAGTTACCAATAAGGGCGCAACTGCCACCCTTACCATTCAGAAAACCATCACTGGTGTTATCACCGCCCAAGATGTGAAGGCCAATCTGGCAGACCTTACCTTTACCTATCTGGAAGAGGGCGTTGCCAAGACGGTAACCTTGAGCCAGTTTGATAACTGGGCCGAGTGGTCCGCCAGTGTGGAGGGCAGCACCCAGGCCGGTGAACAGGGCTTTGTATTCACTAAGCAGGTAGAGGTGCCGGCAGGCAGCTATACCGTAACGGAAGGCAATGCCATGGTGCCCGGCTATTCGCTGGAAATCCAGATCGCCGAAGGCGCAGACAGCGCTGTGGTGGAAGCTGGCGGCAGCGGAACGGTTGCCATTACCAACTATTATCCCAAAAAAGCCGATGACAGCACCGTTACCTTCTCTGCCACCAAAACTTGGCTGAACGAGGCACCGGAAAACTGGTCGGTAGAGCTGAAGCTGGTGAACGCCAGCGGCAGCCAGGTGGGCGACATCAAGACTGCTACTGCAGCAAATCCCACCGTTACCTGGGAAGGGCTCAGCGCTTCTGCTTCTTACCATGTAGTAGAGGTTGTACCTGCGAACAGCGATTGGGAGCAGGTTTCTGCTGGCAGCCCCGAAGTTACCATTACCGAAGATTACAGCCTGCGGACCAACAACTGCAATATTAAGGATTTTGCTCTGCCCGACAACAGCTTCTTCCTGTTCTCGGCTACTAACAGCCTGTATAAGCAGTATGCGGGCAAATTTATCCTGATCGTTCCCGACTTCACCGATGATGCCACCCTGGCGGCTATCCGGCTGGAAGGCAGCAAGGCGGGCGGCCGTTTCAACAGCATGACTGCTGAAAACACAGTAGTTGTCCGCGCCAGCGAAATTGGCAGCGGCCTGTCGCTTGCAAACGGCAAAACGATCACCATTTCGGGCGGCAATCTGCATTTCTCCGAAACCAGCATCTGGCAGCAGGTGCTGTACATGACCTACAGCAAGGCTTATAGCCAGACGGTTGTAAACCGTACTATCCCCAAAACCAGCGTTACCCTCACAGGTACCAAAACGCTCTCGGGCCGCGCCCTTGCGGAAAACGAGTTCGAAGTTGAGCTTTTGGAGAATGGTTCTGTGGTGACAAGCGGCAAGGTGGCTGCTGACGGCAGCTTTAGCCTGCAGCTTAATTACACCGAAGAGGATATAGGCACCCATACTTACACTGTTCAGGAAAAGAATACCGGTTTGGCGGGCGTTTCTTATGACGACACCACCTATACCGTAACTGTGCAGGTAAGCCAGGCGGAAGCAAACGGCCCCCTGACTGTGGCGGTGACCGGCGCTACCTTGGCCGATGGCGGCAGCTATGTTATTGATACTGCAGAAGGCGCCAGCACCTTTACGAACAGCTATTCGGCAAATGGCGGCTTCTCGGTGGTTGGCACCAAGGTTATGAGCCCGGCAAACCGTCCGATCGGTGCCGGCGAGTTTACCGTGGTCGCTGCCGAATACACCTCTGCCGAATTTACCGAAGTGAAGGAAGGCGGCCTGAGCGCCCAGATCAGTGTGGGCACCGATGGCCGGTTCAGCCTGCCGCTTGCTTTTACCCAGGCAGATGTAGGCACCCATTATATCCGCATTTCCGAAACCGGCAGTGTGGAGAATGTGCAGAACTCCACCGCTACCTATGACCTGACCGTTGTGGTGCAGGACAACAAGGACGGCACCCTTTCGTTCCAGGTGGGCCAGGCCAGCGTGGGAAATGGCGCAAATGTCAACCTGACCAGTTCCGGTGCGGCCTTCACCAACACCTTTACTGCCAGTGCACAGGCTGGTATTTCCGGCACCAAGACTCTGACCGATGAAAGCAATACCGGCAAGACAGTTGCAAATACCAGCTTCCGGTTTACGCTGACCGGTGCTGACGAAATCAGCAAGGCAAAACTGGGCGGTACTGGCAGCAAGACCGTTTCCAGTGATGAAACTGGTGCGTTTAGCTTTGGCAATGTCACCTATAATCAGGACGATATTGGCAAAACCTTTACCTATACCGTGGCCGAGGTGAATGCAGGCGTCAAAGGCTATACCTATGACGATGCCACCTACACGGTAACCCACACGGTCAGCTATGACCAGGCCACCAAGACCATCAAGGTCAGCGAAGCGGTTGTGGGCGGCAGCACTATCACCTTTGCGAATAGCTATGCCGCACAGGGCGAAGCATTTGGTGCTGGCAGCACCAATACAGTGGCCAACAAGCAAGTGCCCAACGGCAGTTTGAAGGCCTTCACCTTCAGCCTGTACAGCGACGCTGAGCTGGAAAATCTGGTAAGCACCGCTAATGTGGATGTGAATACCGGCAAGGTGAACTTCCCGGCTATTTCCTACACGCAGGCAGGCAGCTACACCTACTACATGGTAGAAAATGCTGTTTCGCTGCCCGGCTATACTGGTTCCGGCGATGTCTACAAGATTGTGGTTACTATGACCGACAATGGCGCGGGCATCCTGGTTCCCAGTTACAGCTATTCCCTGATTGGCCAGGATGGTGAGGAAGAAGAGCCTTCCGGCGATGTTCCCACTATCCGCAACGAGTACGCGGCCAGCGGCTCGCTCAGCCTGACCGGTACCAAAACTTTGGACCGTGAAATTTTGGCGGGCGAGTTTGAGGTAACCGTTACCGAATATACCGATGATGCCTTTGAGACGGTTAAGGAAAGCGGCAAGTCCGACGCGGCCAATGTGGGCACCGACGGCAACTTCGCTCTGCAGCTTGGCTTTGCCATCAGCGCGGAGGCCACCGATGCCGGCGACCACTACTTCCTGGTAAGCGAGACCGACAAGGGCGACGACAAGATCGATTACGACACCACCACCTATCAGCTGAAGGTGACCGTGACCGACAATACCGATGGCACCTTGTCCTTCGCGGTGTCCAAACTGGTGGATGACAATTGGCAGGCATTGACCGGCTCTGGCGCAAGCTACGCGCTGGCCGAGGGCGCGGCCTTTGCAAACGACTACAACGACCAGGTGACCAGTGCTTCCATTTCGGGCACGAAGACCCTTTCGGGCCGTACCCTGGCGGCAGACCAGTTCACCTTCGCGCTGCAGCTTACCGGCAAATATGCCACCAGCGACCCGGAAAAGACCGACCTGCGCACCGATGAGGAGAAGAACGCCGCGGCCGATGAGACCACCAACAATGCGGCGGGCGATTTCAGCTTTGGCACCAAGACCTACACCGATGCGGACAACGGCCTGACCTATGTTTATACCGTGACCGAGGAAAATGACGGCGCTGCGGGTTACACCTATGACAACGCTGTCTACACCGTGGAAGATTCCATCCGCTTTGACGCCAGCCTGAACGGCGGCGAGGGCGGGCTTCGGGTAGACCGCACCATCCTGAAAAACGGCGCCCCGGTCCAGGAGATCGGCTTTGCAAACAGCTACGCAGCTCTTGGTTCTGCCGATATCCAGCTGGAGAAGGTCCTGACCGGCCACACCCTGGAAGCTGGCCAGTTCGAATTTGAACTGCGCCGCGGCGAGAGCTTCGAGTCCGGCGAATTTATAGAGACAAAATCCAACGACGCTTCCGGCGTAGTGGATTTGGGCGAATTGAGCTTTACCCAGCAGGATGCGGGCAACACCTACACCTACTGGATTAAGGAAACCAGCGCTCAGCAGCCGGGCTATACCAACGATACCACTGCCTATAAGGTGACCATCCAGGTGACCGATAACGGCGATGGTACTGTCAGCACCGATATCCAGTATTATGACGCTAATGGCCGGCTGGATCGGGATGCTACCAAGTTGGTCGTTACCAACAGCTATGAAGCCAGCGGCTCTATCAGCCTGACCGGCGAAAAGCAGCTTGCTTACCGTACCGAGCCGATTGCGGAAGGTGAGTTTGCGGTTGAGATCTTCGAGACCGACTCCACCTATGCGCTGGCAGAAGGTGCAGATCCCATCGCTACCGCCCAGGTTGGCGCCGATGGCAGCTTTACTCTGCCGCTCAGCTACGCCATCAATGCGGACGGCACCGATGCAGGCGAGCACTATTATCTGATCCGCGAGGTTCAGGGCAGCGACAGCACCATTGAGTATGATACGACCGAGTACAAGGTTCAGGTCACTGTGACCGACGATAACGACGGCACCCTCTCTTATACAGTGGTGCGCAAGGGCGAGTCGGATACTGCTTTGACCGGCAATGGCAGCTATGCTTTGACCAGCGGAGCAACCTTTACCAACACCTACAAGGTGACCGGTGATAACACCTTTAATGTGACCGGCGAAAAGAGCTTTAACCGTCAGATCCTTTCTAGCGACGCCTTCACCATCGAGATGGTTCAGGTAACCGAGCAGGAAGGTGCTTATACTCCGGTGCCGGGCGTTGAGCCCATCACCGCGACGGTTTCGGCCGACGGCAGCTTTACGCTGGAAAGCCGCGCTTACACCGGCGCAGACATTGGCAATACCTATCTGTACCAGGTCACCGAGATCAGCGGCACCGATGCCAATATCGATTACAGTGACGAAAGCTATATTCTTAATGTCACCGTGGTGGATGACGGCGATGGCAGCCTGAGCTTCACCATCAATGACGGTAGCTACGACGCAGATCATGCTTACCAGCTGGCGGAAGGCGCGGCCTTTGAAAACCATTACAGCACCGAGGGCAGCGCGCAGATTCAGCTGACCAAGCGGGTGACCGGCGGCGCTATGCAGGCCTTTACCTTCACCCTTTATAACGATGCAGCCTGCACTGATCCGGTGCTGGGTGCTGACGGTAAGCCTTTGACCGCTACCGCTGCTGCAGACGGCAGCGTGGTATTTGCGCCCATCAGCTATGATGAAAGCGCACTGAATGCCGACGGCACCGGCAAAACCTTCACCTACTATGTGAAGGAGGATGCAAACCAGGCCTTTGTGGATGCGGGCTACACGCTGGACGATACCGCCCATAAGGTGACCGTAGCTTTGTCCGACGACACCAACGGCAGCCTGACCGCCACCATCACCTATGATGGCGCACAGGATAACCAGCTGGTGGTGACCAATGGCTACGCTTCCTCTGGCACTTTGACCCTGACTGGTACCAAACAGCTCGCTTACCGGGCCGAAGGAATCCAGGAAGGTGAGTTTACGGTTGAGATCTTCGAGACCGACAGCTCTTATGAAATTACACAGGACGCCGAGGCTCTGGCCAGTGTGCCGGTTCACGCTGACGGCAGCTTCGACATCAGCCTGGCTTACACCAACCAGACCGCCGGTACCCACTATTATGTAGTGCGCGAGGCGGCTGGCACCGATAGCAATATTGATTACGATGTTACCAGCTATCAGCTGCAGGTGATTGTGACCGACAATAACGACGGCACCCTCTCTTACAGCGTAAATGGCAACAGTGTGGGCGGCAACAACAGCTACGCTATTACCACAGCGCCGAATGCCACCTTCACCAACACCTATAAGGTAACTGGTGACGCTACCTTCAAGGTTACCGGCCAAAAGGCCATTAACCGCACAATCAAGGCCGGCGAGTTTACCTTCCGTATGGTAGAAGTGAACGGCCAGGGCACCGAGATTGGTACCCCGGTTACCGCCACCGTGCAGGCCGACGGCAGCTTCACGCTGGAAAGCGCTGCATTTGACGCCAGCGATATCGGCAAGACCTACTACTACAAGGTCACCGAGGTTCTGGGCAGTGATGAGAATGTGGACTACGATACCGACCAGAGCTACACCTTGACGGTGCTGGTGGTGGATGACGGCGACGGCAGTCTGAGCTTCAATGTGAACGGCGAAGAGGGCTTTAATGCAAATAACCCGTATGCCCTCACCGAAGGCGCAAGCTTTACCAACTACTACACGGCCGCTGGTTCCATCAGCCTGGCCGGAACCAAGACCATCAACGACCGCGACCTGACCCAAGGCGAGTTTGGCTTTGTACTGACCGCACAGGCCGGTGCTCCGCTGTACGATGGTTCCAACAAGGTATCCAGCAAGACGGTGTACAATAACGCGGATGGCAGCTTTACCATCAACGGGCTCAATTATACCGAGCTGGATCTGGGCAAGACCTATACCTATGTGCTGACTGAGGCTGGCAGCGACAAGAATGGCGTGACTACCGACTCTACCAGCTATACCATTACCGTGGTGGTAGCGGACAGCGAGCAGAGCGACGGCACCCTGACCTTTACGGTGAACGGTTCGGCCGTGGCCAATAATGGTACCTACACTGTGGCCCCTGCCGAAGGCAAGGAAGCTACATTTGAAAACACCTATGAAGCTTCCGCAAGCTTTGTGCTGGGCGGCAGCAAGGTGATCAACGACCGCGACCTGACCGAAGGCGAGTTTAGCTTTGTGTTGGCAGATGACGAAGGCCAGCTGGACACCACTGTAAACAGCGGCAATGGCAGCTTCCGTTTTGACGCTATCACCTATGACCAAACCGATATTGGCAACACCTATACCTATACCGTAACCGAAGCGGATACCGACAAAAACGGTGTCGGCAAGGACGAAACCACCTACACCGTAACCGTGGCCGTGGGCTATGACAGCCAGGCTGACAGCATGGTGCTGACCGTGACCGGCGCAAGCCTGCAAAACGGCGTGTACCAGCTGGATGCCACCGCTGGCAAGGATGCTTCCTTCGAGAACACCTATGCAGCCCAGACCAGCGAGGAGATTGCCGGCAGCAAGACCCTTGCAAATGATGCCATTACCGAAGGCCAGTTCAGCTTCATCCTGACCGGCACCGACGAGGCAAGCCAGGCTAAGGTTGACCTGCTGGAAAATGCGGAAAATGGTACCTTGACCGTTTTGAACGGTGCGGCAGACGCAAACGGCGTTGCCTCCTTCACCTTCGGTTCGATTCCTTACACCCAGGCCGATATTGGTGAAACCTACACCTACACCGTCGCCGAAGTTAATGGTGGCGTGGGCGGCTTCACCTACGACTCCAGCAGCTTTACCGTGACCCACACGGTGGGCTACGACGCGGCCAGCGACGAGCTGACTGTGACAGTGGCCTACACTTCCAGCACATCCGGTGCAGTTAGCGGCATTGCTTTTGCCAACCTCTACGAGGCAGAAGGCGAAGTGGTGCTGAGAGCTTCCAAACAGCTGGAAGGCCGCGAACTTGCTGCTGACCAGTTCGAGTTCACCCTCTATGCAGACGACCAGAGCACCGTGCTTGGCACCGCCAAGAACGACGCGGCCGGCAATGTGGTGTTTGACGCCATTGCATATGATGAAAGCGACATGGGCAATACCTACACCTATTACATTCATGAAACCAGTGCACAGGCCGATGGCTATACCAACGACACCGCCTGGTACGAAGTGAGGGTGGCCGTTGCCAATAACGGCGACGGAACCTTGTCCACCGAGGCTACCTATGTGGGCGCCGAGGACAACACGCTGGTTATCACCAACACCTATGAGGCTGCTGGCAGTGTCCAGGTGACCGGCGGAAAGATTTTGGAGAATACAGCTGATCGTCCGTTGATGGAAGATGAGTTTGAGTTCACCATGGTTCCGCAGAACGGCGCGCCGATGTACATTGCTGGTGAAAACGAGGGCGAGCGGATTGAAAAGACCAGCCTGACCGTTTCGAACGCGGCAGACGGCAGCATCGTCTTCCCCGAACTGATTTACACCCAGGATGATGTAGACCAGGCAACCAAGCAGGCGGTTTATGACTACCTGGTAAGCGAGGTAAAAGGCACCGACGGCACCGTTACCTATGACGAAAATGTCTTCACCGTGCGGGTGACCGTTTCGGACGAAGCTGGCAACGGCGAGCTGGCTGTGACCTACCAGGTGCTGGATTCTGAAGGCAATTTGGCCGATGGCGTAGGCTTTGAAAACACCTACGACACTGTGAACCTGGCAGTGAACAAGGTTTGGGAAGACAACAACAATGCTGATCGGCTGCGTCCGCTCAGCATCACCTACAACCTGTTGGCGAACGGTGAAGAGGTTGCCGAAGCCACGGTTGGCCAGGCACATGGCTGGCAGGCTGTGTTTAAGAACTTCCCCAAGTACGATGAAAACCATGAAGAGATCATCTACACCATTACCGAGGACAGCGTGGAATACTACGCTACCGAAGTAACAATGGGTGACGCCGTTGTGGACAATACTTTGACCGAGCAGGTTGTGACGGTGACCAACACCATTCAGCTGGGCGATCTGACCATTTTGAAGATGGTGCCCAAGACCGACTATCAGCCTGAATTTGGCGAAGCTGTCTTTACCTTCACGGTGCAGAATGCAGCGGATGAAACCCTGAGCTATACCGTGCCGCTGCAGATTGATGGCCATATGGAAGACGGTGATTATTATGTGGCCATGGCTACCCTGCGCGGGCTGCCGGTTGGCACCTACACCGTAACCGAAGCCGATACCCTGCGGTATGAACTGGCCAGCGAACAGCCAGTCACTGTAGTGGTGCAAAGCTCTGCAAACGGCGGCGAGGTTATGGTGGCCAGCTTCACCAACAAGCTCAGCAATGAGGAATACCTGTCCTGGGCTTCTGCGGTGGTGAATGTGTACGACCCGGCAAGCGGCGAGTATGTTCCCACCAAGGTGACCGACATCATCACCGACGGGTTCATCGTGATCCACCAGGGTTCCGATGAACTGCCGACCGAAAATGTGACCGAAGATCCGTTTACCAACCCCGATGCACTGCCGGTGGATCCTACCATTAAGGATACGTCGCTTGGCGACGATGAAGATGGAGATCCGGATGGAGCAGGGCCGGACAACGAAGGTTGAAAGGGAGGCGATCCATTATGAAAAAGAATTTGAAACTTGCAGTTGTGGGCGCACTCCTGGTGGCCGTGCTGGGCGTTTGCCTGGCCGGCACCACCTTCGCCTACTTTACCGATGCTGACGCACAGGGCGGTTATTACCGCCTGGGCTCGGTGGACACCGAGATTCGGGAGGACAACGAAGGCTGGGAGATTAAAAAGCCTTCGGTGACAAACACCGGAGACACCTCCTGCTATGTGCGGATGCGGTATGACATTTCTCAGTCGAATCTGGTAGAGGTAAATGCGCCGGCTCAAGGCTGGAGCGCCTCTGCGGATGGTTGGTTCTACTACAACAAGGCGCTGGAGCCGGGCGAAAGCACCACCCCGCTTTTTGACACGGTAAGCTTGGCAGAAGGCCGCGAGGCCGACGAGCTAGCAAACCTGAGAATCAGCCTTTATCAGGAGGCTGTACAGGCGGAACTGAATATTGACGGTACGATTTACACCGATGCTGAAGAGATCTGGAACCTGTATGAATCCGGGTTCCTCACCGAAAGCAGCAGCAGTTAACTGCCTGATCCCAATCAACCGGTATTCAGGATCGAGGCAGATAAAGGAGCAAAACATTGGCCCGTAAGATTTTGAACGCATTGACCTGGCTGATTTTGGCCTGTATGATTTTATTTGCAGCGGTGCTGCTGGTGCCCCGGCTGATGGGGTTGCAGATGTACGCTGTGCTTACAGGCAGCATGCAGCCCGCAATCCCGGCTGGCGCGCTGGTATACACCGAGCAGGTGCAGGCCGGGCAGCTAAAACAGGGAGATGTTATTACCTTCCGTCAGGGAAGCGGTGCGGTGGTAACCCACCGGATCGTGTCTATTGATGAAGAAGGCAATATCACTACCAAAGGCGATGCCAACAATGTCGAAGATCAGGCCACCATCACGGCAGCCCAGGTGATCGGGCGGGTGAAATTTCACCTGCCCGTCCTGGGGGCGCTGTGTGAATGGTTCAAAACCCGCACCGGAATTTTGACTGTGACGGGTGTGCTGATTGTTTTGATCCTGTCTGTATTTTTGCCGGAGATTTTCTCCCATAATGGCAGGTCAGCCGGCAGAAAGAAAGACTAAGCTTTGAACCAAATTCTTGATACAGAAAGAAGGAGACCGCAAAGTGAAAAAGAAACTGTTGTTAGCTTGCATGGTGGTCTGCATTCTGGCGGTGGCATTGGTAGGCGGCAGTTTGGCTGCTACCACCTATACCACCAACCGCAACATTTACAGCAATGTGCAGACTCCCACGCTGCAGGTAAATTTGACCTCTGATGCACTCGCGGATGACACCAAAGCAAAACCTGGGGACGTAATTGCCCAAAACTATGCAGCGGTCAATCCCGAAACAAACACAAACATTACCGAATACATTCAGGTTACCATTACCAAATATTGGCAGGACGCAAACGGCACCAAAATTTTTGACAAGGATGCCAACAAAATTGCCCTGAACCTGGCCAACCAGGAAAACTGGCTGGTGCTGCGTGAAACCAGCGAACAGTTGGTGCTGGTGTACAATAAGCCGGTAGCACCCGGTGAAAGCACCGGTGTCTTTCTGGAAAGCCTGACCTTGGATTCCAACCTGAGCGGCTATTCCGGCTGCAAGGTAGGTTTGGATGTAACCGCCCAGGCCGTACAGTATCAGGAAGGCGACAATGAGCTCAACGCGAACGCGATCCTGAGCGCGTGGGGCGTTGTGGTCACGCTGGACGATACTGGCGCCATCACTGCGGTGTCGCGGTAAAAAGGAGGAGAGCAATATGATGAAAAAACGGATCTCTTCCCTGGTGTTGGTACTGGCGCTGGCTGCCAGCTTCTGTGTTAGTGCCTTTGCGGCAGATGCCTCTTCCACCATCTCCTACACCGGCAGCGAACTGCAGGTAACCAATGGGGATGTAAACTTTGCTGATATGCTGCCCGGCACCAGCCGCAGCCAGGAAATTATTCTGGTGAACAATTCGGAAAAGACGGCAGATTTTTATATGGATCTGCAGGTGCTGCAGGCGCTGGAGGATGGCGGTGCACAGGGTGCGCTTTATGACTTTGCCCTAAGCATTACCACCGATGAAGGAACCAATTATGTGTACGGCACCGACGCCAACGGCAATACTGTGGGCGGCGAAGGCAGCGCTGGCATGTATGAGCTGAACAGCGACCTGAACACCCTGACTGCTTCCAGTGAAGGTAGCTGGATGAATGTAGCCCGCCTGGAGCCGGGCAAAAGCGCCACTGTTAACTTTTCGCTGAGCTTGGATGGTACCGCAACTGCTAATGATTATCAGGACCAGTTGGGTCAGTTCGGCTTCCAGTTCCGCTGCTCAGATACGGAAAATACCGTTATTACCGAAGAGCGGGTGGAAAATACCGTGGTAACCGTGATCAATACGGTAGTACGCCAGGTGCAAACCGGTGATAATGCCCCCATTATACTGCTTGTTACCATCATGGCAGTGGGTGTGTTGCTGCTGGTATTTCTGGTGGTGCGCCGCAAAAAACACAAAATGGAGGTCTAATAAGACCTTTCCCAAAACGATATAATAGACCAGTCATACAAGGCCGGCTGCCAAAGGGCGGCCGGCCTTGGCTGGTATTCGGACAAACCGCTCAGGTTTTGAAAAGGAGAAAGATAAATGGAACAATCCCAAAAGAAAAAAAGCAAACGGGGCGGTTGGCTTATTTGGCTGGTGGCAGTGCTTTTGGTTTTGGTGCCGGGCTTTATGCTGGGTAAAATTTTGCTGCAGTATAAAGGCGCGCGGGACGAATACCGCCAGCTTGCCCAAACCTATACCACCGTAACGCAGCAGGGGGAGAGCCAGCTCCGGGAGATTGATTGGGAAGGCCTCAAAGAGCAAAACCCACAGGTGATTGGCTGGATTCAGATGGATTCCATTGAATTGCTGGACTATCCCATTGTTCAGGGTGAAGATAATGGCTGGTACCTTACCCATTCTTATACAGGTGCATACCGGCCTGCAGGTGCTATTTTTATGGAATGCCAAAACGACCCGGCTTTTGTTGACCTGCATACCATTGTGTATGGCCATAATGTTAAGGATGGTTCGATGTTCGGCGGGCTCACCCAGTATATGGAAAAATCGTTTTGGGAAGAAAACGGCGGAGATTTTCTGCTTTATACACCGGCAGGGGTTTGGAAGTATAAAATCTTCTCGGTAGAACAGACGCAGTCGGAAGACCCGGCCTGTTATACCATCGGTTTTGCACCAGGAGAGGAGTACGAGGCTTTTTTGCAGGCCATGAAGGACCGCTCGGTTTATGATACCGGTGTAGAGGTGGATGGAGACGATTATGTGATCACCCTTTCCACCTGCGTTTCGGGTGATTCGCAGAGCAGTGAGAGAATGGCGGTACATGCAAAGTGCATGCAGCAGCTACAGTAAACCCTTGTTGTGGCCATACATGCAGGGCGGCTGTGCCATGAAAACAGTCGATTAAAAAATTAAAAAAAACAATGATTTTAAATTAAAATATTAACTTCATCTATTAAAATTAACCGAACCTTTACCCCCGTCTGGTATATTTTTAATAGCAGTTAACCCAAAGATTGAAAGAGGTGCAAACGATGAAGAACACAATAAAGCGAGCAGCGGCTGTATTGGTCAGCTTGTGCGTGCTGTGCGTTGGTATTCCGACAATGGCTTTTGCTGCGCCTGCCAGTTACGAGGTTACCTTCTGCGCGGGTGTAGACGGTACCATGGAAGGGCGTCAGTCGGTTACTTATACGGTACAGGCAAAAGGCAGCTGCTTGGTACCTCAGGTAGACGGTGTGGACGATGTACATGTTCCCACTTATTTTACCAGTACAGAATTGGCTGAGCGCGGCGGTGAAAACGCTTCTGCTTATCCTGGCACTAGCATTACGGTAGATCGGGATGTTACCTATGTCATGCAGTATGAAGCCCAGGTGAATACCATTCCCTACACGGTTCAGTATTTGGATGAAGATGGTCTGGAAATTCATCCTTCGGTTGTAGGTCATGTGGCCAGCGGCACCGTGCTGAACTTGAGCGCACCTGTGGTGGAAGGTTATACCCTGGATGACAGTTCCAGCAAGACGGTAAAGGCGGAAGGCGACAGTGTAAGTGTGGCATTCCAGTATAAAACAGATTACACTGTGAATGAGGTTATCATTAATACTACCACCAACCAGTATGTGGATGATGTTCAGTATGTAGAGGCAGGCACGACCGGCACTGGCACTGGCGCCGGTACTGGTACGGGAGAGGCGGAAGGCACTACTCCTGGAACAGAAGGGGAAGAGGGAGTTGAAATTCCCGATGAATCGACCCCTGCTGGCCCAACCCCGGAGAGCACTCCCTCTGACAGCAGCGTGACGATTGAGGACGAAAGCACCCCGATGGGAGCAGGTCCTGTTGATGATGGGTCTGGTATGAGCACTGGCATGGCTGTTGGAATTGGCGCGGCCGTAGTAGTTGCTATTGCGATTATTGCAGTATTGCTCAAGAAGAAAGGGCATCCCCAGGCATAAAATCAGGCAGAATTGAGCACCTCTTCCTGAGCTTGATGTAAAATATAGAAAATCAAGTGAAATAGAATTTTTCTGGGGCATTTTCTCAATAAAAAACCGGCAGGATAAAAATCCTGCCGGTTTTTTATTTACAGTATGTGTTATCGAAAAATTACAAGTTTTAGGCTTTAAACAAATGGGCCCATAAAAAAAGAGACTCTTGTTATGTGCTATGTAGTGCTGGAAGAACCGCTTGCAGTGCAGGTATGGAAAATTTTCACAAAAAATTGATATTCCTGCTCCAGTTTTTCTTGCAAAGGATAACTGCCCTGGGCTAAAATCCAATCAATTACTACACCCCGATAATGACGGTAGAGAAAATCGGCCACCCATTCAGGAACAATATCGGCTGACAAAATACCTTCTTTCTGGGCGTCCTGCAAACATTCAATTAAAACCTGCCGAGTAAAGCGTTTGGCAGGCGGAGCCGAAGAAGAAAAACTGCTTAACCGCATTTGATAGTAGCGGGCGGCTAACTGCCAGCCCAGCTGTTCCATAAACTGCACATAGCTTTCCAAAGCCAAAGAAAGGCGGCGCAAAGGGGGTTCATGCATATGACCGGCCAGCGCTTGTTCCATATAACTGTCCAGAGAGGAAAAACCTTGGGTTAAAAGGTCGTCCTTTTTGGAAAAATGGTGGTAAAAAGCTCCTGTGGTAATTCCTGCTTTCCGGCAGATATCCCGCACCGATACTTTATCGAAGGGCTGCGCCTGGCATAATTGCAGCGCTGCATCCAAAATAGCCTGCTGGGTTTGCATACTTTGTGTTTGCCGTCGCTGAGAATAGGTCTGTGTTTTTTGTTCCATATTCTGCTCCCAATTGACAGATGGCCTGCCAGCTTTTATAATAGTCACATAACATTGTTATGTGACTGTTTTGTTATTCTTATAGTAAGGTAAGGTGGGAACTTTGTCAACACAACAGGCTAATTTCGCTAAAAATCCAGAACGAATTGCTGTTCTGACAGATTCCTGTGCGGATCTTGACAGTAAAGTGAGAAAAAATAAGCCTGTTTTTTTGCTGCCGCTGCAGATTCGCAGCTTTGAAAAGGAGTACGCCGATGGCGTAGATATTTTTGCGCAGGATGTTTATGAATATCAGCAGCGGGGTGAGGAGCTGCACACTTCGCTTCCGGCAGGCGAAACGGTAGACCGGGTACTGGACAGTATTGTGGCACAGGGCTACCGCCGGGTGATTGCCATTCACCTTTCAGCAGGGCTTTCGGGAACCTATAATTTGGTGCGATTGCGGGCAGCTGAGCGAGATGATTTAATGATTCGGGTATTTGATTCCAACAGTGGCAGTCTGGGCATAGGAGCGGTGGTACTGCAGGCGTGGCAGGAAATCTGTGAAGGGGCCAGCTGGAATTATATGGTAGAACGCCGGATACCATGGCTGATTCAAAATACTTTTCCACTTTTTTCGGTGGACCGGCTGGACCTGCTTGAAAAAGGTGGCAGAATTGGAAAGGTAAGCGCTATAGCCGGCCGTATGCTGAACATTAAACCTATTATTGGCTTTGCAGAGGACGGACAGCTGGTGAGTGTGGCTAAGGTACGAGGGCGCAATGCGGTTCAGCCGAAGTTTATTGAGCTGCTTGGGAAAAAAATGGCCGGGCACCGCAACTACAATCTTGCCGTGGCGAATGGCGGCGCACCAGACGAAATGGCAGAGCTTACTAAGAAAATGAAAGAGGCATTTCCTGATTATAAAAATATATGGCGCACACAGATCGATGCAACCTTAAGCTGCTACATTGGTTCCGGAGTGCTGGGGGCAGCCATCCAATTTCTCGACTAAATAGGGTGCGAAGAATAGCCGGCGGGAGGAAGATTGCCGAAAGCCTCTTTTTATACCGGCCATACATAAAGCTCTAGCCTGTAATTTTGTAAATAAAAACCCGTAAAGCCTTGCTTTTGGCAAAGCTTTGCGGGTTTTTTGCAGGCTTTTATAGTTTTTTAGAAAAAGCTTTGCGCACAAGTGCTGTATAATGCCGTGCCCCAGGCGCGCGGATCGGTAAGCGGCCTAAGCTGCGGGGTCAAAAAATGATGAAACCGGATAGGTGGCTTTAAGCCAAAATAGCGCCGAAGTACAGTTAAAACAGCTTTTTCATCGGCAAGGCGGCGTTTGTAAAATACCCGTCCTTTTTGGTAACAGATCAGATCATTTCCCCAAACTGCAAAATTTCCCTCAGCGGTCAAAATGGAGATCTTCATTTGATTTTGAAAGGGGGAATTGGGGTGTGCTTCACAATAAAAACACGGTATCAGATAATCCATATCGGACTGTGGTTCCTGTGTAAAAGAATAAACAGAACGCCATTTTCCCCCTGGCAGAAGTTGCTGCAAAACCCAGCCGTAAAAAGGATCCGTTTCGAACCGATAGCAGCATACCCCATCAGTTTGTATAAAGTGTGGGCGCAGCAAAAGGGGAATGCGGGGTTTTTCACCGCTGGCTCCTACCTCGCACAGGTAATGCTCAGGTCCCAGTTGTACCACTAAAATGCGGTGGCTGCGCAATGGAATACCTGGGCTGTTTTCCATAATGCGCCCGGCAAACTGCTCTGTTTGGAATCCCAATTGGTTTAAAACAGCCGCATAAAGCCCTTGCAGTTCAAAACAAAAACCACCCCTGCGCTGCAATACAATTTTGTTATAAAGTGCTAAAGGTTCCAGCGAAAGTGCAACGCCGTTTAATATGTCCAGGTTTTCATAGGGAACATGGGTCAAATGGGCAATTTGTAAATTTTTTAAAGTATCAAGGCATGGAGAAACTGTGCCCTGGTAGCCGATTCGTGCCAGATAGTTTTGAATCTGCTCTTCCGTCAGCATATATATCCCTCTTCCCAAAGTGCCGGATAGACAGCGGGCCCCATAAAAATTATAGTATATAGATTTTGGGAATACAAGAAAAGCGCTTAAAATGAAATGTTTTTATAAATACCCACAATTCAGAGAATTTAGAACAGACAGCAAAAAAGACCACATTAGAAAATAAGAACATTCATCACTTTGCGGAAAGCAGTTTGATAGAGAATACAGTGCTTGTATTTTGAGGGAAACACCTTTCAAGCAAAGATCGATTTTTGGATTATATTTTTATAGAGAAAGGTGGTCTGTTTTAAATTTATAAAAAGCTGTAAAAGCCGGTTTGCTAAAAACAAAAAATCGGCAGGTTTCAAAAGAAACCTACCGATCTTGGTCCGAGTGACATGACTTGAACATGCGGCCTCTTGACCCCCAGTCAAGCGCGCTACCAGCTGCGCCACACCCGGATACAAGCTGTTTTTGGACAGCAAATATATTATACTGTTTGGAAATGGTTTTGTCAACTAATTTTTTGCTGTTTTGTTTTTAAAAAAGGAAAAAATTGTCCTTAAAATGGCCTGCGCCTAAACTATACTTTCGATAAGCCAGCAGCCTGGCAGGCAATCTTTGGCGCGAATATCTGCCCAAAGTGCGGCAACACTAACGGCACAGGAGGGATTGATTCTATGATGAACAAGAAAGAAAATTATAATACAGACCCTGCAGGAAAAAGCGTGCTGCACCTGGATGAGCGTATTTATGCTGGCCTTTCAGAGGACACCGAGGCAGAGTTTGAATGGGAGGACGAAGTGGAAGAAATACGCACCAATGTAGTGCCCGACCCGCAAAAAGAAGAGCCGCCGTACCATCCGTTGTAATCAATGCTGGAAAAAGACCCAAAGTAAATTTTTGTTAAAAAATAGTGCAGGGCAGGCGTTTGAAACGCCTGCCCTTGCAGCATTATTTGCAAGCGGCGTTTGGTTTTATGGAAAAATGCTTGAATAGATGGAAGAAAAACCATAAATCTACAATGTTTCCCGAACAGAAAGCCATCTGAAAGACGCAGAAGAAAAATTACTTTCCCCCCAAAAGATAAAATAAGAAAAAGAGAGCATATAAGAGAAAAACAGAGAAAATTAGAGCTAACAAAAAATAATTTTGGAAAGATTCTGCTTTTTCGCAAAAAATACAAAAATTTGCAAAAAAATACTTGACAATAGAACCTGTAAAATATATATTACATATTGTGTGTTTGCATCTTATAACACATTGGCGTTGTATGTGCCGCTGTAGCTGCTCCGGGGCAATCCGGGGTGGTGTAACAAACCTTTTGCGGGGCGGCATAATTGGCGCTGAGCCTGTTCGTGCCGGTATAACCGGTTCCGTGCAAGTAGTACTACCGCAAAGGGGGATGCAGGATGGATGATACTGTAGTTGTTGCACTGAAAGACATTGTTGTTGACTTTGGGCAGGAGGCAATCCTGGGAGGGTTGTCTTTGGATATCCACGATAAGGAGTTTGTCACCTTGCTTGGGCCTTCGGGCTGCGGCAAAACGACAACACTTCGGGTAATTGGTGGGTTTTTAACGCCAAAGTCGGGCAATGTCTTTTTTGATGGAAAGGACATTACCGCACTGCCGCCGTATAAACGGCATGTGAATACGGTGTTTCAAAAGTATGCGCTTTTTCCGCACCTAAATGTGTACGAAAATGTGGCTTTTTCGCTGCGGCTTTCCAAAACGCCCGAAAGTGAGATCAAATCTTCTGTGCTTTCCATGTTGGAACTGGTGGGCCTGAAGGGATTTGAACGGCGGGATGTGACGACCATGTCCGGCGGACAGCAGCAGCGGGTTGCCATTGCCCGCGCGTTGGTGGGCCACCCGAGGGTTCTTTTGCTGGACGAGCCTTTGGGTGCTTTGGATTTAAAATTGCGCAAGGAAATGCAGACCGAGCTTAAGCGCATTCAGCAAAGTTTGAACATTACCTTTATTTATGTAACCCATGACCAGGAAGAAGCGCTGACCATGAGCGATACGGTTGTGGTAATGAAGGGCGGATACATTCAGCAGATCGGCACACCGGTCGATATTTATAACGAGCCGCAGAATGCATTTGTGGCAGATTTTATTGGAGAGTCCAACATCCTTTCGGGGGTAATGAGCAAGGACTTTATGGTAGAGTTTGCGGGCCAGGGCTTTACCTGTGTGGATAAAGGTTTTGACCGCAATGAACTGGTGGATGTTGTGGTCCGCCCCGAAGATATTCAGGTAGTGCCTGCCATTAAAGGGCAGCTTTCCGGCGTGGTGAAAAGCGTGCTGTTCAAAGGGGTCCATTACGAGATTATTGTGGAACAGGCCGGCTACCAGTGGAAAATCCACTCTACTCAGTCGCAGCAGCCTGGTTCCATCATCGGCATGAATATTGGTCCGGACGAGATCCACATCATGCGGAAGATGGAGGACTGAGCCATGCTGAAATCGAAATCTTGTGCTTATCCGTACCTGGTTTGGATGACCATTTTTATTGCTGTGCCGCTGGGCATTGTGGTGTATTTTGCCTTTACCGATAAGGCCGGAAATTTTACACTGGATAACCTTTCGGGCTTGGGGCAGTATGCCAATGTGTTTGTGCGCAGCATTCTGCTGGCGGCGGTGGCTACCGTTATTTGTTTGGTGCTGGCTTATCCGGTCAGTTATCTGCTTAGCCGCATGCGCGCTTCCAAACAGCATATGATGCTGATTTTGGTTATGCTGCCTATGTGGATGAATTTTTTGCTGCGCACCTATGCGTGGATGACCCTTCTGGAACGCAACGGTCTCATTAACCGCTTTTTTGGTTTGTTCGGCCTGGGACCGTTTGAAATGATTAACACCCAGGGTGCGGTGGTTTTGGGTATGGTTTATAACTACCTGCCTTACATGATTCTGCCGCTTTATACTATTATGGTGAAAATTGACAACAGCCTGATAGAAGCGGCGCAGGATTTGGGCGCAAGCCCGGTGAAAACCCTGCTGCATGTGTTGCTGCCGCTTTCCAAACCGGGCATTGTAACCGGCATTACCATGGTGTTTGTGCCCAGCATTTCTACCTTTATTATCAGCCGTATGCTGGGCGGCGGTTCCAATATGCTGATCGGCGATTTGATTGAACTGCAGTTTTTGGGCAACAGCTATAACTATAATTTGGGCAGCGCTATGAGCCTGGTGCTTATGGTGATTGTGCTGCTTTGCATGAGTCTGACCAATCAGCTGGGTTCGGAAGAGATGGAAGGGGTGGTCTGATGAAAAAGATGAGTATCCCCGCCAAGGTTTACATGGTGCTGTTCTTTTCCTTTTTGTATGTGCCCATCGCGGTTTTGATTGCGTTCAGTTTTAACGAATCCAAAAGCCGCAGTGTTTTTACCGGCTTTACACTGGATTGGTATAAAAGCCTGTTTCAAAATGAAATGATTCTGTCAGCATTGGGCGTTTCTTTGCTGATTGCCTTTGCCAGTTCCATTATTGCTACCGTACTGGGAACGCTGGCCTCCATTGGCATTAACAGTATGAACCGGGCTTCCCGTACCCTGGTAGTAAATATCAGCTATCTGCCGGTTATTAACCCGGAGATTATTACTGGTGTTTCCCTTATGCTGCTGTTTGTAGTGGCCAACGGCTTTTTGGGCGGCAAACTGTTTGGCATGACAACCTTGCTTATTTCGCATATTACCTTTAATGTGCCGTATGTAATTTTTAATGTTATGCCAAAGCTTAGGCAGATGGACAAAAGCTTGTATGAAGCAGCGCTGGACTTGGGGTGCAACCCGCGTCAGGCTTTTCTTAAGGTGGTGCTGCCTGAAATTATGCCGGCGGTGCTGTCCAGCTTTTTGATCTGCCTGACCTATTCTATCGACGATTTCATTATCAGCTATTTTACCAGCGGCACGGTACAAACCCTATCCATTGCGATCTACAGTATGACCCGCAAAAAGGTCAGCCCGGAAATCAATGCACTGTCTACCATTATGTTTGTGGTTATTTTGGCTATCGTTTTGGTAAGCAATGCGCACGATTCCCGCAAGGAAAAAAGAAAGCAGCGCCAGGCGGCTGCCTGCTGAGTGGGTTTTGATCATTATTATGTCCCCAGGCGGCGTGGGCCGCTAATCGGAATAAAAGGAGACGAGAGGGGAGGCGGATGATACCGCCTCTCAAAAGTGAGAGGAGAAAAGAAAAAATGAAACGATTTGCCAGTGTAATGCTTGCCGTATTGTTGTGCGGCTTGCTGTTTGCTATGCCGGTCAGTGCGTTGGAGGTAGAGAACAAAAACGGGTATGATTATACCCGCCTGAAGGATGAAGGTATTACCCTGAATGTATATAACTGGGGCCTTTATATTTCCGACGGTTCGGATGGCTCTGAAGATGTGCTTGCTGCCTTTGAAGAGCTGACTGGAATTAAGGTGAATTATACCACCTATGACACCAATGAAAGCTTGTATGCTAAGCTGAAGTCCGGTGGGGCGGATTACGATGTGATCATTCCCAGCGACTATATGATTGGTAAGATGGCCGATGAGGGAATGCTGGCAAAATTGAATTTTGATAATATTCCCAACTATGCTCTGATCGGTGATAGCTATAAGGGTATGGACTATGATCCGAACGAGGAATACAGCGTGCCGTACACCTGGGGTGTTGTGGGCGTTATCTATAACACCACTATGGTGGATGACCCTGTGGATAGCTGGGACATTCTGTGGGACGAAAAGTATGCCGGCAATATTTTAATGTTTAATAACAGCCGGGACGCTTTTGCCATTGCCCAGGCAAAGCTTGGCCTTAGCTTGAACCCCACTACCACCGAGGAGATCGACCAGGCTGTGGAGGAGCTGAAGGCTCAGAAGAGCGTAGTTCAGGCCTATGTAATGGATGAAATTTTTGACAAGATGACCGGCGGCGAGGCTGCTTTGGCTCCGTATTATGCGGGCGATGCCATTACCATGATTGGGGACAACCCGGACCTGGCCTTTGCTATTCCCAAAGAAGGTACCAACTACTTTGTGGATGCCATGTGCATTCCGGCAAACAGCAAAAACCAGGAAGCTGCCGAAATGTTTATCAACTTTATGTGCGAACCCGAGGTAGCGCTTGCAAACTGCGAATTTATCGGTTATTCCACCCCGATTCCCTCTGTTCAGGAAATGCTGCCGGATGAGCTGAAAAACAGCGAAATTATGTATCCTTCCGAGGAAGTGTTGGCCAACACCCAGGTGTTCAACACCCTTTCGGATGATATCAACACGGCAATGGACGCCGCATGGAGCAGCATGAAGAGCCACGAAGAGGGCGGCAGCGGCTGGATTGTTCCGGTGCTGCTGGTGCTTGCGGTAGCCATTATTGTGTTCGTAGTGTGGCGGCGTAGTGTAAAGAAAAAGCGCAATGATTATTGATGTAAAACCTATTGGGTTTTGCATAAAAGGAAAGGCTGGCTTTTGCCGGCCTTCCTTTTTATGTGGTGAAAAAGCGGTTTTCTTGACTTTTTTACACTTTCTCCGTATCATAAATACAATTAGCAGCAATAGCCCCTTGTGTGTGCTTTAAAAAGGCTAGTGCATTTTATTAGCCTTTTTAAAACACCATATGCCGTGATGTGGGGCCCAAAAAGGGTAAAAGGAAAGGATTTCTTGTTATGATTGGTACAGATGTTTTGATTGCATGTGCAGCTATAGCTTGTGGTATGATGCTTTTGCATGTGGCACTGAGCTTGAAAAAAAGCCCAATTCCTGGCCTTATTATGCCTATTCTGTTTTTTGCAGTTTCAGTTGCACTGGCTTTTTATATGCAGTCCAATACCACAGAGCCGGTACCCTTTTTGCAGATGGCTAAGGTGTTTCTCATGATCAATGTTCCTACTTTTGTGGCGCTTGTTTTGTATTGGTTTGCCCGCCGTATGGTAACCAGACCCCACCGTTGAGAAAAAGGCAAAAAGTTAGAAAATGCGGCTGAAAAATAATTAGGTAAGCTGTTGTGTTAAAAAGGCCGTCTGCACGCTGGTGCAGACGGCCTTTTGTTTTTTATGCAGCCCTAACCGAAACGGATTTTTGCTTTACGCAGTAGAACAAAATAGCAAACTGGTTTATGGTCAAAATCCATCACAAACAAAAGGGGGGAGCCCTCGCTGATGGGGTATAATCTGAAAGAAGTTCCACTTCCAATTAGATGAAAAGCGCCTTTTCCATACGGTGCTCAGGGCTGTTAATAAGCACTGCGTTTTTGGTAGCTGGTATGTAGCAGCATATGGGCGCGGGGTTTACCTGGTGCGTCTAAAAATTCGCTGTAAATTTGCTGGATAACCGGGCTTTCGTGACTTTTGCGCAGTTGGTTGTTTTGGTCGGAAGAATAAAGCGCTGCGCTGCGCAACCCTTTCAGGTCCACATAATTGCGCACGCTGTCGCTTTGCACCGGCTGGCCGCCGCCGTTAATGCAGCCGCCCGGGCAGGCCATAACCTCCACCATATGGTACTGTTTTTCCCCGGCTTTAATCTGTTCAATAAGCTTGCGGGCGTTTGCAAGGCCCGAGGTAACTGCCACCGAAATTTTTTGGCCGGCAAGTTCATAGGTGACCTCTTTAATGGGGTCCGTTCCTCGAACCTGGGGCAAGTCTATGGTCTTCAGTTCGGCGCCCATCCAGCTGGCAGCGGTGCGCAGTGCAGCTTCCATTACGCCGCCGGTGGCACCAAAAATGGCTCCAGCGCCGGATGCGGTGGCAAATGGCTGGTCAAACTGGCCCTGCGCAAGGTCTGCAAATTTAAGCCCCGCACCCTTGATCATTTTAGCCAGTTCGCGGGTGGTAAGCGCCACATCCACATCCTGATAGCCGAAGGTGGAAAGCTCTGGCCGGCTTACTTCGAATTTTTTTGCAGTGCAGGGAATGACCGATACCACAAACAGGTCCTGGGGATCTATGCCGGTTTTTTGGCAGTAGTAGCTTTTCAACAGCGCACCGAACATTTCCTGCGGCGATTTGCAGCTGGAAAGGTGGGGCAGCATTTCTGGAAAATAATGTTCGCAGAACTTTACCCACCCGGGGCAGCAGCTGGTAAACATGGGCAAAGCTCCCTTACCGGAAAGCCGCTCCATCAGTTCGTGGGCCTCCTCCATAATGGTTAGGTCGGCGGTCACATCCATATTAAATACTTTATCGACTCCCAACCGGCGGATGGCTGTGATCATCTGCTCTTCCACATTAGTGCCAATGGGCAGGTCGAAACATTCGCCCAGGGTAGCGCGAATGGAGGGAGCAGTAAAGAAAACAACCTGTTTTTTCGGGTTGGAAATAGCGTCCCACACCACATCAATCTGGCTTTTTTCGGTCAGCGCGCCCACCGGGCAGGCTACAATGCACTGGCCGCAGCCCACGCAGGGCGAATCGGCCAGGCTGCGTTCAAAAGCGCAGCCCACATGGACCTGGTAGCCACGCTGAATGGCGCCGATTACCGAAACCGACTGCATATCCCGGCAGGCGGCTACGCAGCGCATACACTGAATGCACTTGGAATTGTCCCGCACAATATAGGGGGAAGCGTCGTCCACCGGGAAAACCGCGTCGTCGCCTTTAAAGCGGTCTTCGTCCACCTCGTAGTCGAAGGCAAGCTTCTGCAGCTCGCAGTGGTTGCCCCGCACGCAGGAAAGGCATTTTTTGCGGTGGCTGGAAAGAATTAGCTCAATGGTAGCTTTGCGGGAGGCCCGTACCCGTGCAGTGTTGGTCAACACCTCCATGCCCTCTTCGGCCGGGTAAACGCAGCTGGCAACCAGGCCCTTGCGGCCCTTTACCTCCACCACGCATACGCGGCAGGAACCTATTTGGTTGAGCCCTCTCAAATAACACAAAGAGGGAATTTCAATTTGTACCGATTTGGCGGCTTCCAGTATGGTGGAGCCGGCCGGTACTTCGGTGGGTATGCCGTTTATGGTAAGATGTACCGTATCCATAATACTTTTGCTCCTTTCCGGCTCAACTGGTGTAAACAGCCCCAAACGCGCAGTTTTGCACGCACAGCCCGCATTTTATGCACACTTTAGGGTCTATGGTGTGGGGCTGGCGCACCTGGCCGTGGATAGCGCCCACCGGGCAGCCCCTGGCGCATTTGGTGCAGCCTTTGCACAAAGCAGGGTCAATACTATACCGGATAAGCGACTTGCATACCCCTGCCGGGCAGCTTTTGTCCACAATGTGGGCAATATATTCATCTTTAAAATATTTCATGGTGGACAAAACCGGGTTGGGCGCGGTTTGGCCCAGCGCGCACAGGCTGGAGGTCTGCATGTGATTGGCCAGTTCCTCAATTTTATCCAAATCTTCCGGTTCGCCGTCGCCGTTGGTTATTTTTTCCAAAAACTGCAAAAGCCTGCGGGTGCCAATGCGGCAGGGCGTGCATTTTCCGCACGACTCGTCCACTGTAAATTCCAGGTAGAATTTGGCAATATCCACCATACAGGTGTCTTCGTCCAGAATAATCAGCCCGCCGGAACCCATCATGCTTCCCAGGGCAATCAAATTGTCGTAATCGATAGGGGTGTCCAGGTGGCAGGCAGGAATACACCCGCCCGAAGGCCCGCCGGTTTGGGCGGCTTTAAACCGCTTGTTGCCGGGAATGCCGCCGCCAATTTCCTCCACAATCTCCCGCAGGGTGGTGCCCATGGGAATTTCCACCAGGCCCACATTTGTAATTTTTCCTCCCAGGGCAAATACCTTGGTCCCTTTGCTGGTGGCGGTACCCATGGAAGCAAACCACTGTGCCCCCTTTAAAATAATTTGGGGAATGTTGGCATAGGTTTCCACATTGTTCAGTACTGTGGGTTTGCCGAAAAGCCCCTTTACTGCGGGGAAGGGGGGGCGCGGGCGCGGTTCGCCCCGGTGCCCTTCAATGCTGGTCATCAGGGCAGTTTCCTCACCGCAAACAAACGCGCCCGCACCCAGGCGTATTTCAATGTCAAAATCAAAACCGGAACCGAACAGGTCCTTTCCCAATAGCCCCGCTTCGCGGGCCTGCTTCAGCGCGATGGCAAGGCGCTGTACGGCTATGGGATACTCTGCCCGAATGTAAATGTAGCCCTGATGCGCGCCAATGGCGTAGCCGGCAATTGCCATTGCCTCAATAACGCAGTGCGGGTCGCCTTCCAGAATAGACCGGTCCATAAAAGCGCCAGGGTCGCCCTCGTCGGCGTTGCAGCATACATACTTGATGTCGCCGGGGGTAGCTTTGGCAAAGCTCCACTTTTTGCCGGTGGGAAATCCACCGCCGCCGCGCCCGCGCAGACCAGAATCGGTCACCGTTTGGATTACCTGATCCGGCGTCATCTCCCGCAGCACCCGCGCCAGAGCCTGGTAGCCGTCTGCGGCAATGTATTCTTCAATTTTTTCCGGGGCAATTACTCCGCAGTTGCGCAAAGCTACCCGCAGCTGCTTTTTGTAAAAGGGGGTCTCCTTCAGGGAAAGAATGCTGCCGTCCGGGTGAACCGTTTGCTGGTAAAGCAGCTCTTTCACAACCTGCCCGCCAACAACCAGGTGTTCCTTCACAATCCGCTCTACCGCCTGCACCGTTACCTGGCTGTAAAAAGCACCTTCGGGGTATACAATCAAAATAGGTCCCAGAGCGCACAAACCAAAGCAGCCGGTCTTTACCAGCAGCACATCCGACAGGCCGGCCTTTTTTAGGGCCTTTTCCAGCGCAGCAATTACCTTGTGGCTGCCCGACGAGGTGCACCCCGTGCCCCCGCAGACCAGCACCTGCTTGCGGTAGGCGGTCTGCTGTTCCAGCTTGGCGCTCTGCTCAGCAACCGCATTGCGCACGGCAATCAGGTCTTTGCCAGCATCCCGGATCTGATTGAGTTGTTCTATGGTCATCATTTTGCGCTTTCCTCCTTCTGCCCGCCAAGATATCGCTCCAGAATGCCGGGCACCTGGTCCGGGGTAAGCCGGCCGTATACCTCGTCGTTAATGGTCATAACAGGAGCAAGCCCGCAGGCACCCACGCAGCGGCAGCTCTCAATCGAGAACAAGCCATCCGGTGTGCACTCTCCTGCTTTAATTCCCAAATAATCTTCCACTGCCTGTAAAATTTTTGCCGCGCCTTTTACATAGCAGGCGGTACCCAAACAAATGCTAATGCGGTATTTGCCTTTGGGAAGCAGCCGGAACTGCGAATAGAAGGTGGCCACCCCATATACTTCGGACAGGGACAGAGAAAGCCCCTGGGCTACCATGGTCTGCACCTCGATGGGAAGGTAGCCGTAGATCTCTTGAGCTTCCTGTAAAACCGGCATCAGGCAGCCGGGACGGTCCCGGTGTGTGGCAATAACCTGCTGCAGCTGTTCTGCCTGGGCAGATGTGCCGCGAAACGGATGCAGAGACTTTTCTTCCATGAACACTTCCTCCTGTTTGGCATGCGGCCGGCCAAGGCGAAAGACCGGACGGCCGCGAAAACACCCGCGGCATGGTCCTGTGTGCTGTGCGCCTGCGGGCAGCTTTTTTTTATTATACAGGAAAAGCCAGAAAGTGGGAATATTAAATGATAATTTTTTGTTAAAATAATAAAAATTGTTCAAAATGCCCAATAAATGATAAACTGTCTGAGCAGTACACAAAAAATGGTATGTTTCAAGCCGGCGCTTGGCAAAAGAAAAACGGGCGCCTTAAAACGCCCGTTTTTTCAAAAAATTTAAAAAGGTTACTCCATGCACTCTAAAAGCGGAATAACATCCAAAAGGGTGCGGCACTGTGCCTGAACCAGCGGCGCCAGGTCCTGGGTTACGCCGGTCAAATCCGGAATCATTACGGTAAAAACGCCTGCGGCAGCGGCGGCCTTCACCCCGTTGGGGGAATCTTCCAGTACCATGCAGTTTTCGGGCTTTTCACCCAAAAGCTCGCAGGCCTTCAAAAAAATGTCCGGTTCGGGCTTGTAGTGGGCTACCATGGGGCCGTATACCCGCACATCAAACCGATCCAGCACCCCTACCCGTTCCAGTTCCATATCGGCGCGCTGGGCGGCGGTGGAGGTGGCCAGGGCCAATTTGTACCCCTGCTGCTTCAGCCAATCCAGCAGGGCATGCAGGCCCAGTTTGGCTGGCACGCCGTATTGGCTAAAATATTCTTCCACATACCGCAGCTTTTTCTGGTGCAGCTGTTCAAAATCTACCCCCGGGCCCAAAATGGTCTGCCAGCGTTCGTATTCCGCCACAAAGTGCTTGCCGCGGGAATCCAATAAAAGCTGTTCGTCGAAGGGAAGACCGGCTTCCAGAAAGGTGCGTCGCCAGCAGGAAAGGTTCAGCCGCTCGGTGTCCAGCATCAGCCCGTCCATATCAAAAATCACTGCATGAATTGACATGATTTTCTCCTTTTTGTCCTATATGGTATTCGTAAAATATCGTACCCATTTTTATTATACCCGCTAAAGGGAATACTGGCAATCTGGATTTTCACAAAAAATGCGTAACTTGCCCTTTTAACACAGGGTTTGGTGTGGTAAACTAAAGAAAGTAATGAAAAAGGAGGCAGAGGAATCGTTTTTCATGAATTTTGAAAATTTTTGTAAGTTAGGCCGCCGAATGGCGGCTAGTGTGTTGGTGGCGGCCTCGCTTTTTGGAATTTTGCCTTCGGCGCAGGCGGCCGAGCTGCCCACCCTGCAGGGGACAGCGGCCTGCCTGATGGATGCGGATACCGGGCAGGTTTTGTTTGAACAAAATATGGACAGCCAGCAGCCGCCGGCTTCCATTACCAAAATTATGACGGCCCTTTTAACGGTGGAAAACTGCCAGTTGACCGATATTGTAACCATGAGTGATGAGGCGGTGTTCAGTGTTCCGCGCTCGGCCAGCCATATAGCGCTTCAGCCGGGAGAGCAGCTTACGGTGGAACAGGCACTCATGGCCACCATGCTTCCTTCCGCAAACGACGCAGCCAATGGCCTGGCTGAACAGGTAGCCGGCAGCATGGATGCTTTTGTGGAAATGATGAACCAGCGGGCGGCAGAATGCGGGGCAAAAAATACCCACTTTGCCAATGCTAATGGCCTGGACCAGGAAGGGCATTTGACAACCGCCTATGATATGGCCTGCATTACGCGGCAGGCGCTGAAAAACGAAACCTTCCGCATGGTGTTCGGCACGACCGAATACACCATTCCCCTCACAAATCTGCAGCCGGAGGCCCGCAATATTGGGGCCGGCCACAAAATGGTGTTTGACTTTACGAAGTATTATGACCCCACCGTGATTGGCGGCAAAAGCGGATATACCGATGAGGCAGGCAATACTTTGGTGACGGTGGCCCAGCGGGATGGCCGCACCCTGATTGCGGTGGTGCTGGGCGAGCCCAGGAATGCAGCCATGTACGAGGACACGATTGCGCTGTTTGAGTATGGCTATTCGGCGTTTGATTCCCTCACCATTTCGGCAGAACAGCTGGCCCGCGGCAATGAATTGGTGGACCCGAAAGATTCCCTCACCGTTCTGGTGACCGAAGGGATCAGCGCGGAGGATTTGACCTTTGAGTACACCACCGGCGAAACCGGCGCCGACAGCTACACCGTTGAGGTACAGGCTGTATTGACCCAGGAGACCGGTCTGCAGTATGCAGTGCTGGGTTCCACCACACTGCAGTACCATATGGAGGTGCTGCCCACTGCCCAGACTGCCGAAACTTCCCAGGCCCAGACGACCGCTCTGCAAGTGGAAGAAGAGCAGCCACTGCTGGTTAAGGCGCTGCTTACAGCCGGCCGGCTGGCGGTTAGTGCGGTTACCCTGGCAATTATAGTGGTCGTTTTTGGGCTGTTTGTCATACGGCTTTGGTACGATTTGAAAGGCAACAGAAAAAAACGCCGCGTTCGCGGCCGCTGAATTTGCGCGGTTTGGCTTTATGGTAAAAAAGAAACCCGGGAGATGGCGAAAGCCATTTTCCCGGGTTTTTGCTGTAAAAATAGGCAAACAGGTGCAGGGCAAAAGCAATTCAGTACCGGGCCAAATGGTCTACTACCGCAACTATCCGCTTGCCCGCGTTTGCCGGGTCCATGGCCAGTTCCAGCCCGGCGCCAATAACAGCCCCCGCCGAAGGCGCCGCAGGAATACCGTCGCACAAAAGAACTTCCCCGGCAAACTTTTTGCCGTCGCCGGTGGTCACGGGCTGTATCCTGTCCACAATGTAAGGGTTATAGTTTTCCGGCACAAACCCAAACCCTATGCCGTCCAGCCCGTGCCGGCCCGGTGCGCCGCCCTCCAGTACCCGGCTTTCAGCCGGTTCCACCGCAACTACCTGAATGTTTCCGCTCCAGGCTTTCAGGTATTCGCCGCATCCGGTCAGGGTGCCGCAGCTGCCGGCCCCGGCTACAAAAAAATCCAGCCGGTCATCTAGCGCATGGCGTAGGGCAGGCGCGGTAACCCTACGGTGATATTCCGGGTTCAGGTCGTTGGCACACCAGTTCAGGTAATAATGCCCCCGCCCGGCGGCCAGCGCACGGGCCTTGGAGGCACAGGCAGCTCTGCCGCCTTCTGCGGGGCAGATAGCAAGCCGCGCCCCAAGCGCGGCCAGCTGCTGGCGGCGGGCCAAAGGGACCGAATCCGGCAGGCATAAGGTAATCGGGTGGCCGGTGCGGTAACAGGCAAGGGCCAGGGCTGCGGCAAAGCTTCCGCTGCCGGTTTCCGCTACGGGCTGCCCCTTTGCCAAAAGCCGGGCCTCTTCCGCCAGGCGAATCATACCCTCGGCCAATGCGTCGCGGGCGGTGCCGGTGGGGCCAAACCCCGTTACAAACAGTACCAGCTCGGCCGGCGGCGCATAGCGTGCGCAAAGCCCGCTGCACTGCACAGCCAATCCTGGCATTGCCCGGAAAAGGTCGTGAAAAATCTGCTGCGGCATGCCACAAACACCTTCCCCTCTTTACAAAAAAGCCCCTGCATTTGGGCAAATCGCCTTTTCTGCTCTTTATTAATACTATCCGGGCTTTGCGGGGTTGTCAAATGCAGGCGAAAAAACAGCCGGAAGCCGGTATGCAGGCATGCGGATTGGGAAACCGCTTTTTGCTTAAAAATTAGTTAAACATACAAAAAACGCCGCGCTGGTTTTGTGAAAAGTTCTTGACTTTTACAGCTGAATCGGGTATAATTGCGGTTGTAAAGTGATTTGCTTTACACATGCTGTAAAGGGGTGAGTGGTGTGGCCAAAAACTTGGAAATATCTTTTTTGCTTGATTTTTATGGCCAGGTGCTCACCGAAAAGCAGCGGGATGTTATGGAACAATATTATAACGACGACCTTTCTCTGGCCGAAATTGCCGATAATTTTGGCATTACCCGGCAGGGTGTGCGGGACGCCATTAAGCGCGGCGAGGCCATTATACTGGACCTGGAGGAAAAGGTGGGCTTTGCCGCCCGGTACCGGGCGGTGCAAAGCGGGGTGGCGCGCATTGCGCAGCTGGCAAGGGATATTCGTTTTGCCAACAGCGGTTATGGTGCGGACCCAAAAGTGGAAGAGGCCGCCAGCCAGATTATTGCGATTACCGAGCAGATCAGTGAGTAAGGAGGACAGCGCCCTTGGCCTTTGAAAGTTTAAGCGAAAAGCTGGCTGCCGCTTTTAAACGGCTGCGCCAGAAAGGAAAACTGACCGAGCCGGACATTAAAGCCGCCATGCGGGAAGTGCGAATGGCCTTGCTGGAGGCGGATGTCAACTATAAGGTCGCAAAAGAGTTTATTGCAAAGGTGTCCGAGCGGGCGGTGGGCGCCGAGGTAATGGAAAGCCTGACCCCGGCCCAGCAGGTTATTAAAATAGTAAACGAAGAGCTTACCGTCCTGATGGGGGAGGAAAGCCGGGGAATCCGCATCAATTCCAAGCCGCCCACCATTGTTATGATGTGCGGTCTGCAGGGTTCCGGTAAAACCACCCACTCGGCAAAGCTTGCCAAATACTATGCCAAGCAGGGCCACCGGCCGCTTTTGGTGGCCTGCGATATCTACCGCCCTGCGGCTATTGACCAGCTGAAGGTTGTGGGGGAAAAGGCCGGTGTACCTGTTTTTGAACTGGGGCGTGAAAAGCCGGAGCTGATTGCCAAAAAGGCACTTTCCCACGCAAAGGATTATGGGAACGACCTGGTGATTTTGGATACCGCCGGCCGGCTGCATGTGGATGATGCGCTGATGGAGGAGCTTTCCCGCATCAAGCAGACAATTCCCGTGGATGAAACCCTGCTGGTTGTGGATTCGATGGCCGGCCAGGATGCGGTTAATGTGGCCAAAAGCTTTGATGAGAAGATCGGCGTGGACGGGGTTATCCTGACCAAGCTGGACGGCGATACCCGTGGCGGCGCGGCCCTTTCGGTCCGGGCCGTTACCGGCAAGCCCATCAAGTTTGCAGGCGTTGGGGAAAAGCTGGACGACCTGGAGGTTTTTCACCCCGACCGAATGGCCAGCCGCATTTTGGGTATGGGGGATGTGATGACCCTCATCGAAAAGGCCCAGGCTGCGCAGGACTCCAAACAGGCCGAACAGACCGCCAAGCGGATGCTGGCCAACAAGTTTGATATGAACGACATGCTGGACCAGCTGGCGCAGGTAAAAAAGATGGGCGGCGTTTCGGCCATGCTTTCCATGCTGCCCGGTGCGGCCAAGGTGTCGGAAGAGGATATTTCGGCCAGTGACAAACAGTTTGTCCGGGTAGAGGCCATTATCCGCAGCATGACCCCCGCCGAGCGGGCGAAACCCTCTATTATTGACCCCAAGCGCAAGCGCCGCATTGCGGCGGGCAGCGGTACCCGGGTGGAGGATGTAAACCGGCTTTTACGCCAGTTTGAACAGATGCAGAAGATGATGAAGCAGTTTAAAAAGAACCCCCGCGCCTTTGGCCGCCGGGGCGGGCGCTTTGGCTTTTAAAGATTTTTTCCGGGCAGCCGGTTAAAATAAACCAAACATATTTTATTATCTGGAGGAATTACCAATGGCAGTAAAGATCAGACTGCGCCGCATGGGCGCCAAGAAGAACCCGTTCTATCGTGTTGTAGTGGCCGACAGCCGCTTCCCCCGCGACGGCCGTTTTATTGAAGAGATCGGCACCTATGATCCCACCAAGGAGCCCAGCGAGATCAACATCGACGGCGAGAAGGCCAAAAAGTGGATCGCCAACGGCGCCCAGCCTACCGATACCGTTCGTGTGCTTCTGAAAAAGAAAGAGATCCTGTAAGCCGACGGTTGCTCTTTCTTTAAAGGAGGCTTTCGATGGAAGAACTTCTTATCACATTGGCCAGCGGCCTTGTGGAAAACAAGGAAGCGGTTCGTGTGACCACAGACCAGCCCAATGCCGAGGGCGTGGTGGTTTATCATCTTTCGGTGGCGGAAGAGGATATGGGCCGCGTGATTGGCAAGCAGGGCCGAATCGCCAAAGCGATCCGCGTGGTAATGCGGGCCGCCGCAGTGCGGGAAGGTCAGAAGATCCTGGTCGAAATTGACTAAGTGATTTTATACCATCGCCTGGGTGCGACTTCGGGCGGATTGGCGCGGTTGACCAAGATGAAAAAGCGTGCTGGTGCAGCAGGTGCTGTGCGGCACGCTTTTTTAGAAGAAAGGGTGTTTTGTGTATGCTGAAACCTTATCTGGAGGCCGGAAAATTTGTGACCACTCACGGGGTAATGGGGGAACTGAAGGCTTACCCCTATTGTGACGGGCCCGAATTTTTATGTGGCTTTAAGCGCTTTTATTTAAGCCCGCAGGGGGGCAGCCCGCTTGTGGTGGAAAGCGCGCGGGTGCAAAAAAATGTCACCCTCATCAAGCTGCAGGGGGTGGATTCTCTGGAAGCTGCCCGGGGGTATGTGAACCGCATGTTCTATATCAGCAGGGCCGATGTAAAGCTGCCGCAGGGGCGGTATTTTGTGCAGGATATTATTGGCTGCCAGGTGAAAGATGCAGATACCGACCAGCTGTACGGCCAGGTTATCGAGGTAACCAGCAATGGCCCGCAGGATATCTACTCGGTGAAAACGCCGGATGGCCGGGTGGTTTTGTTCCCGGCGGTAGAAGCTTTTCTGGTTAAGACTGATGTGGAGGCCGGGCTGATTACCGTGCGGCCTATAGAAGGGATGTTCACCGATGCGGATTGATATTGCAACCTTGTTTCCCGAAATGTGTGAGGCGGTGTTAAGCGAGAGCATTATCGGGCGGGCCCGCCGTGCCGGCCGGGTGGAAATGCACTGCCACAATATTCGGGATTATACGCTGAACCGACAGAAAAGCGTGGACGATTACCCCTATGGCGGCGGCCATGGCATGATTTTGCAGGCCCAGCCGGTTTACCTGTGCTGCAAGGCCATTGAAGCCCAGCAGCAGGTGGAAAAGCCCCATGTTATTTTTTTGACCGCAGGTGGTAAAACTTTTACCCAGCAGCGGGCAAAGGAACTGGCGCGCCTGCCTGCCATTACGCTGGTGTGCGGCCACTACGAAGGGGTGGACGAACGGGTTATTGAAGAGCTGGCCGACGAGGAGATCAGCCTGGGGGATTTTGTTATTACAGGCGGGGAACTTGCCGCATTGGTAGTGGCAGACAGCGTTGCCCGCATGTGTGACGGGGTGCTGTCCTGCAAAGAGGGATATGAGGACGAAAGCTACTATAACGGCCTGCTGGAATACCCGCAGTACACCCGCCCGGAGGTGTGGCGCGGCAGAATAGTGCCTGCGGTGTTGCGCTCTGGCCATGCTAAAAACATTGCCGACTGGCGCGCCGAGCAGGCCGTTTTGCGGACCAAACAGCGCCGGCCGGATTTGTGGGAAGCATATGCAAATGCCAAAAAAGACCCCAAAGCGAAATAAATCGGTATATTTTTTAAAATGTTGGAAACCATTGTCTTTGTTGAACAATGATGTTGAAAACTTTGTGGACAAAATATACAAACTGCACCGGCGCGGGAAACGGAAAAACAGCGACACGCCGAAATTTTAAGATTTTCGCCGCAACAGTTGACGAAAAAGCTGGTTTTGATATATCATGATACCGCGAGAGTCATTTAAAACTTCACGAAAAATTTGACGAAACAGGAGTGTTTATGCCATGTTTGTGAAAGAGGTTACCGTTGAAAATCAGGTGGGTCTGCATGCGCGTCCCGCAACCTTCTTTATCCAGAAGGCAAATGAATTCAAATCCTCCATTTGGGTGGAAAAAGAAGAGCGCCGTGTAAACGCGAAGAGCCTGCTGGGTGTGCTCAGCCTGGGCATTGTGGGCGGCACCACCATCCGGATCATCGCAGACGGTGCAGATGAGCAGCAGGCCGTGGAAGGCCTTATTAAGCTGGTAAATTCCGGCTTCAGCGATTAACAACTTGTTGGAATGCCGTTCTGCTGTTGGTGCAGGGCGGCATTTTTTGTCGAATGGGGCCGCAAAAGGGCGCAGTAGCTGGGCAGCTGGCACCGAAAAACTTTGCTGTTTGCATAAAAAGCACCGCGCCCGGAAAGGACACTGCCAATGACCAAAGCCGAACTGTATGAGAAAGCCAGTAAGCTGCCGCTTTTGCCGGGGGTTTATATCATACATGATAAGTCGGGAACCATTATTTATATTGGAAAAGCCAAAAGGCTGCGTACCCGGGTCAGCCAGTATTTCCGGGAAGGGGTCCCGCACGACGCCAAGGTCACTAAAATGATCGAACATGCCGACTCGTTCGATTTTATCGTCACCACCAGCGAGTTTGAAGCATTGGTGCTGGAGTGCAGCCAGATCAAGCTGCACACCCCCAAATACAACATTCTGCTGAAGGATGACAAAGGGTACAGTTATATAAAGGTCAGCCGGGAACCATACCCCAGGCTAACCGCTCAGCTGCAGCGCGTAGAGGACGGCAGCGAGTATATTGGCCCTTATATGAGCAGTTTTGCGGTCCGCCAAATGGTGGAAACGGCAAACCTGGCTTTCCGGCTTCCCACCTGCGGCAGGGTTTTCCCGCGGGACTTTGGCAAGGAACGCCCCTGCCTGAACGCGCATATTGGCCGCTGTATGGCACTGTGCACCGGCAAAATCAGCCAGCAGGACTATCTGGAACGGGTAAATGGGGCAGTTCGGCTGATCAAAGAGGGAAAGGGAGAAATTCTGCGGACTTTGCGCGCGCAGATGGAACAGGCTGCCGAGCGGCTGGAATTTGAAAAGGCAGCCCAGCTGCGGGACCAAATTGCCGCCATTGAAAAAGCAATGGGCGGCCAGCGGGTGGTGCAAAGCACGGTAGGAGATGCAGATGTTTTCAGTTTTGCCGCTAAGGATGGCGCGGTCTGCGCGGCTATGCTGGCCATACGCGGCGGCCGTCTGGTGGATAAAAACGAGTTTACCTTTACCGATACCCAGGATACCGATGCCGTGCGGGAGGAGCTTTTGCCCCGTTACTACGAAAACGGGCGGGAGTTTCCCCGCCGCATATTGGTGGACAAGCTGCCCGAAGCTGCGGCGGAAATGGAGCAGATGTGGAGCCAGCAGGCTGGCCGGCGGGTTGTTCTGACCGTTCCTCAGCGCGGAGATGGACCGCGGCTTTTGCAGATGGCGCAGCTTAATGCGATTGAAAGCTTAACTTTGCGTTCGGGACGAGTCTCGAAAGAAGACCGGCTTTTGGACGAGGTGGCAAAGCTTTTGGGGCTGGAAAAACCGCCGCATGTTATTGAAAGCTACGATATTTCCAACTGGGGCGAGGGCACCAGTGTGGCAGGTATGGTGGTGTTTCAAAATGCACGGCCATACCGCAGCGGCTACCGGCGGTTTAAAATGAAAACCGTTACCGGTACCGATGACTTTGCCTCGATGGCTGAAACGCTTTCCCGCAGGGCGGCAGAGTATGAGGCAGGTGCCAGCGGCCAGTTTGGCATAAAGCCGGACCTGATTTTGCTGGACGGCGGAAAGGGACAGCTTTCTGCAGCAGTAAATGCGCTGCAAAATACCGCTTTAGAGGATGTGCCGATTTTTGGCCTGGTAAAGGATGACCGGCACCGCACCAGAGCAATTGTGGGCCGCGACGGGGAAGAAATTGTTTTGGCCATGCACAAATCAGTTTTCGGCTTTTTTGGTAGCATCCAGGAAGAGGTGCACCGGTATTCCATTGCGTACCAGCGCCAGCAGGCCAAAAAGAAAACCTTCCAAAGCAGCCTTACCCAAATACCGGGTGTGGGCCCGGCCACCGCAAAAAAGCTTTTGCGGCAATTTGGCGGGGTGCATGCGGTGGCGCAGCAGCCCTGCCAGGTGTTGCGGCAGGCAGGCTTAAGTGAAAAAACGGCCCAGGCTGTGTACCGGTGGTTTCACCCGCAGGAAGACGGCCCTCTTGACAAAAGTGTGCAGAAACAGGGATAATAAAACGATAGCCAAAATGGCAAAGCAGGAGGCATGAAAAGCTGCCGGAAAGGACGCCAGTACCATGAGAGTAATAGCAGGCCAGGCCAGGGGAACTCGGCTGGAAACGCTGCCGGGGACCGATGTGACCCGCCCCACGGTGGACCGGGTAAAAGAGGGCATGTTTAGTTCGGTGCAGTTTATTTTGCCCGGTGCGCAGGTGCTGGACCTGTTTGCAGGCAGCGGCCAGTTGGGCATTGAAGCCCTTTCCCGCGGGGCAGCCCGGTGTGTATTTGTGGATGAAAGCCGGGAGGCTGTTGGCATTGTGACAGCTAATTTGAAGGCAGCGGGACTTTACCGCCAGGCTGTGGTGGCCAATACCAGTGCCGAAGGTTTTTTAGCAGGTACCAAAGACCGGTTTGACCTGGTACTTTTGGACCCACCCTACCGTAAAGGAACCGTGGAAAAAATGCTTAGCCAGGTGGGAGAAATTTGTGCGCAGGGAGCGGTGGTTTTGGCCGAAACCGAGCGTGGGGCCTATCTGCCCGAACAGGCTGGCTGCCTTGTGAAAAAAAAACAGTACCAGTACGGCACCGTTTGGGTGACCCGCTACGAAAAGGAGCAGGAAGAATGAAAATTGCACTGTGCCCGGGCAGCTATGACCCGGTGACCAACGGACATTTGGATATTATTGGCCGTGCTGCCCAGATTTTTGACCAGGTAGTGGTGCTGGTGGTGCAAAACCGGGCCAAAACACCAACCTTTTCGCTGGAAGAGCGTGCGCAGATGATTCGTCGTTCGGTGAAAAAAATGCCTAATGTACGGGTGGATTGCTCCTGTGGATTGGTAGTGGATTATGCACGCCAGCATGATATTCATGTTATGGTGAAAGGTCTGAGGGCCGTGACGGATTTTGAGGATGAGTTTCAGCAGGCACTTATTAACCGTAAACTTTACCCCGGCCTGGAAACTATGTTTTTGAGCTGCGATTTGGAGTATATGTATCTTTCCTCCAGCATGGTGCGGCAGATTGCCGCAGAAGGGCAGGACATTGCCGCGTTTGTTCCGCCAGAGATTCGTGAAGATATTGTAAACAGACTGTACAAACCAAACCCTTAAGGGTAAAATGAAACCGATGACATAACACACTGAGGTGACAAACCATGAATATCGATGAATTGTTGGACCTGTTGGATGAAACGCTGGAGGAGGCGCCTAGCCTGCCTTTAACCGGCGGTAAAAAAATGGTGGATGTGGACAAGGTTCGGGATATTATAGATGATGTGCGCCTAGCTATGCCCGGTGAAATTAAGCAGGCAAAAGCGATTGTAAACGACCGCAAGGAGATTGTGGACAATGCGCGCCGGGAAGCGGAAGGCATTATTAAAAAAGCCGAGGACCGGGCCCGTGCCTTGGTAGACCAGGAAGAGATTGTAAAGGTGGCTCAGCAGCGCGCCGCTGAAATGCTGGCTTCGACCCAGCAGCAGGCGCGGGAGATGCGCACTACCGTGACCGAATACTGTGAAAATATGCTGAAGCAGACCGAAGAAGCACTGGCAAAAAGCGCGGCGGAGGTTAAAACCGTGCGCCAGACCCTGCGCCAGAATGCCAAAAATTCAAGCAGTAAAAAGTAATATAGGTGCGTTAAAGCCAAAAGCAGGGGTGCTTTTTTGCCCTGGCATGAAAAATTTAAAATAGTGACAGTATAGTGACAGCAGCAGTTTTTGCATATGCAAAAACTGCTGCTTTTTGTTTTAGGCAGGCGTTGCAGGAGCGCGTTGTGTAAGACGCACATTTATTAAAAAGGTAGAAAAAAGAGTTCTCTTTTACTATAATTATATTAAAAAAGTGAAAAAACAGAGAAATTTTTGCAATATTTATAAGCCTTTACTTTGTGTACTGGCGGCGGCATAACATAGCGAAGGGGGTAAGAGCAAGGAGGGAAAACAGGGCGGCATAGGTATGGTAGTTTTTTGATATCCATGCAGCTTTAGGGTAAGATAAAAGCGGTGCGGCAAAAGGAGAATTTTTTATGGCGGAAAGTTATTGCGGAAAAAACTGTGCACAATGCCTGGATAAGCAACCGGCAAACTGCCCGGGCTGTAAGGTGGGGCCGGGCCGGCCGGTTGACGGAGATTGCGAATTGGCAAAATGCTGCCAGGCGAAAGGCTGCGAAACCTGTGACACCTGCGCTATGCAAAATAATTGTGAGATCCTGCAAAAGCGCGAGCAGCAGCCCGAATACCGCCGTCAAAAGGCACAGGCCGAGCAAACGAAAGTACATATTGACGCGACAAATGCAGCTATCTTGGGCAAATGACTTTGGTTTTTGTTCTGGGTAAGTATTTTGACTTCGGTGGCCAGTTATTTGAGAGACAGCGATTATATACTGACAATTGTTTCAGGGCTTTATGTAGCAGGGCGGCTTTTGTATATTGCCTGTTATGCGGCCTATGCATTTATTTTGTTCCAATTGTCTTTCATAGAAGACCGATACCGCATAGCAAGTCTGTGCATGTTGGGCTGTGCAGCAGTGAGTGGTTTGGTTATATTAAACGCCGGCTCTGTTTTGTTTTATGTGTTGTTTGTACCTATCGAGTTGGTGATTGCCATTGTGGGGATTATAAGCGAATATAACGAATGTATGGGTCATTCCAGTGTTCTTGCAGAAATTGATCCTGTGCGCTCTGGCAAATGGCGGTCTTTGTGGGATTGGTATGTTAGATTTATGGTAGCTGGGATTTTGGGAATAATGTTTATGTGGGTTAATTCGAATTTAGGCTTTATTATCGTGCTGTGCGCGGGTCTTGGCGGTTTTGTACTAAGAATTCTAAAGCTTGTTTATCTATACCAAACTGCCCAGGTATTTCGGAGATACCAGACCGATGATTTCAGAACTGAACCGTAAGGAAAATTTGCTTTGCCACAAGCCTGGCACTAAGGCGCAGAACAAATGATTTACATAATACCATGCGGATTATACAAAAGTTATTTGGGGCCAGGTATAAACCAAAAGTCCGGAAAGCAAAAATGCTTTCCGGACTTTTCATTTTTTATTGTAAAATAAAGGTTTTTTACCGAACGATCACTGCCCCATGGAGGAAGTTTCCGGCAGCGTGCTGCCGCCATCTATCACCACCTGGGTTCCGGTAATATAGCTGGACTCGTCGCTTGCAAGGAAAGCAGCCAGCTCTCCAACCTCTTCCGGCTGGGCCAGCCGGCCCAGCGGTACCGCGCTTGCAATGGCCTCAATAGCTCGTTCGGGCTGTTCAGGGTCAGACTGACGGGCCATACCTTCCACCAGAGGGGTGCGCACATACCCGGGACAGATAGCGTTTACACGAATATGGTCGCTGGCTACCTCCCGCGCCATGGCGCGGGTAAAGCCAATCAGAGCGGCTTTGGTCATTGCATAAGCGGCTTCCCCCGGGTCCGCTACCATGTAGCCGGTCACCGAGCTCATTACCACAATTCGGCCGTCCTTCTGGGCTTTCATAAAGGGCAGAACCGCTTTGGTGGCGTTCCAAACTCCCTTTATATTAATATCGATATGCTTGTCTCTCAGCTCGTTGTCCGGCGCATCAAAATCTTCCAATACGCAAATGCCGGCGTTATTTACCAAAATGTCCACCCGGCCGAAACTGTCCACTGCGGTTTTTACCAGCTGCTGGACACTTTCCATGTCTGAAACATCGGCCTGCACGCCAATTGCTGGGTAGCCTTCCTGCTTCAGTTCGTCTGCAAGCTGCAGAACCTTGTCGCCCCGGGCGGCTAGTACCAGTTTGGCACCATACCGGGCAAATACCCGCGCAATTCCCTCGCCAATCCCCTTGGACGCACCAGTAATAATTGCAACCTTGTTTTCCAGTTTGTTTTTCATTGCTTTTATCTGCGGTATCCCGCAACCTCCTTTTTTATGGGAAAGTTCCCGTTTTTTATATAGAAAATACCAAAGATTATCCTTCTAAGCCCGGCTCTGCCAGTGGGCGCCATTCGCTGTAAGCGGCATGGGCCATACCAGTGTAAAAGGTATGGGCAAAGTCTTCATCATGTACCAGCTCCAGCCCCGACTCGCGGGCCAGCGGACAGCTCAATTTTAAATATTGCTCTACCCGCGGCAAAAGCAGGTCAAACAAATCCACACTTTTGCCACCCAGGTAAACCTCAGATGGGTCAAACAAATCCACCAAAATGGTAAGCAAGGTAGCCAGAAGATTTGCTTTGTCATCCAAATAGTTCTGGTAAAGGGCAGGCTTTTCTCTAATTTGTTCGCAGGCACGGGCCCATCTTTCAGAAAGGCTGTTCCCTTGTACTTCTTTTGGCAAATTGGCCAGCATACCCTGCAGGCAAAATTCGGTTTGCGGACAGTCCGCCAAAGGCGGCTGGCCTGCAACCATGCCGCGCAGAGGCATATAGGCAACCCGGACAGCATGCTGGGAATGGCCGCGCAGCAGGGCCCCCTGGCAGTAAATGCCGGCGTTTACCGATTCAGACAGATGCAGATAGATGAAATCGTCATCCTGTGGCCAGCGCTGTTTAATAGCCATGGCGCAAAAATTAGAACCGCTGTCAATCAGGCAGGGCAGTTGGAAGGCTGTTTGTGCAATTTCCAATAGCGGGCATGGGTCCGGATTGATGGGGTTTGGCAGCAGCATACCAGTGCGAATATCATAAATGCCGGTTACCGCTATGCACACGCGGATGAAATGCAGGCTGCTGCCTTCCTCGCTGGCAGAATATTCGTGAAACCACTGGGCAGCCTGGTTAACCCTTTGAACCGTACTGGTATCGGGGGTGGTGTCGGTCAGCTCACAGCGGTTCAGAAGGCGTCCGCCCAAATCCATAACCGCAATGGTAATCCGCTTTACATTCTGCAGGTCCACACAGCATACGGCAAAACGGTCGCGCTGGAACGAAAAACTGCCAGGCAACCGCCCCACGCTAACCCCAGAAAGCTTGCTTTCCCGCAGAATACCTTTTGCCCGCAGCTCGTTGCAGGTGGGGGACACTGTGGAAAAACTAAGGCCGGTCTGTGCAGCAATTTCTCTTTTCGTCAGCCCATCTTGAAAGCGCAGCGCATCCAGTATTTTTTTTACATTCTGTGCCCGTACATCTGTAATATCCATTTTAACACTCCTGTATCCGCAGCAAGCTATATATAGGCCGGAACAACCACATTGTAATGTCCCTTTACTTATTAAAGCTGCCGCAAAATATGGCGCTACGGTACCGCTGCGCCCAACTGAACCTAAACATTTTTTATGAACAGTAAACCCAGTATAACTTGCAAAACCGTTAAAGTCCAGCAGGTTTTTCCGATAACAAATACAAATCAACAAGAAAAAACTTAACAAAAAAAAGAGATTGCTACATTTTTAAAGGGATTATTATAAAATTCGTTATAAGTAGTATAGTTATAAGTAGTATAATAAATGAGAAATCAAACAGTATTTTAAGATTTTGTAAAAAAGTATGCAGCTGTTTGAAAAGGGCGGCAAAATACTAAGAATTTAGAATTTTGCACAATAATACAAAATAATATTTGGAGACAAATCGTAAAATATGACTTGACTTTCATTTTTTACAAGTGTTATAATAATTCACGTAAAAGGAACACAGCCTTCCCGCTTAAAGCTGCGTTTCAGGGTTCGCGGCTGCATTTGCAGTGCGAAACCACCATTTTGACTGATTTGTTTGAAAAGAAAGAAGGTCATTGTTATGAGCGATACCCGTATTGATTTTCTGTATCTGGACGAAAAAGACATGATCGCTGCTGGTGTGCAGGACATGGAAAAATGCGTTGAGACGATGAGCGAAGTTTATCGTCTGATGGGCGAAGGCGACTACATCATGGGCGGTGACAACCACAACAGCCACGGCCAGAGAATGCACTTCCCCGAGAACCCCACCCATCCCGGTATGCCCCACGATGGTCCGGACCGCCGTTTCATGGCTATGATGGCTTATCTGGGCGGCAAGTTCCATATCTGCGGTGAGAAGTGGTATGGCTCCAACCTGGACAATGTACCGAAGGGCCTGCCCCGTTCCATCCTGATGGTTATGCTGAACGACCCCGATACTGGCGCCCCGGTTGCTTTGATGAGCGCGAACCTGCTGAGCGCTATGCGTACCGGCGCTATCCCCGGTGTGGGCGCCCGTTATCTGGCTCCGAAGGACGCTAAGGTCTGCGCGATGGTTGCTGCTGGCGCTATCAGCCGTTCCAGCTTGCCCTCCATCATGATCGCTCGTCCCTCCATTGAGACCGTAAAGATCTACGATGTGTTCCCGGCTGCCGCAGAAGGCATGAAGGCCATTGTGGAAGAGAAATATCCCAATGTGAAGGTTGTTATCTGCGACAGCATCGAAGAGTGCGTCAAGGATGCCGACATCATCAATGTGGCTACCTCCGGCAAGGTGGATCCCCGCATTGAAGAGAGCTGGCTGAAGCCCGGCTGCTTTGTCTCGCTGCCCGCTACTGTAGATATGGATCAGGACTTCATCTGCAAACGCGCCAGCGTTGTTTGCGACAACTTCAAAATGTATGAAGCTTGGGGCCAGGAAATGGGTTATCCTCTGTCCCAGAGAATCAACGGCATGGGCGAGCGTCTGTTCGACTATGTGCATGATGGCAAGATCGAGCGCGACCGCGTGAAGGATCTGGGCGCTATCATCGCCGGCAAGGCTGAAGCTCGTGAGCATGATGACCAGATCGTTCTGTTCGCACAGGGCGGCCAGGGCACCTACGATGTGGCTTGGGGCTGGGAATGCTGGCAGGAAGCCAAGAAGAAGGGCCTGGGCATTACCCTGAACCTGTGGGATGTCCCGGCGCTGGGCCGCAAGAGCAAATAACTTTTGCGAAGGCCGCTGGCTATTAACAAAATAAAAATGAACCGCCGCACCGCTGGTGCGGCGGTTTATTTTTTTGCAAAAACGAAATAAGCTTTGTTTGCTGTTAAGTAAAATAGTAAAAAATTGGGGCATTCAATCAGGGCGTTTTTAGCAGCAAAAATGCCCCTAAACGGTGTTTGGGCTGCTGGTACCGCCGCATTTTGAAATGGCAGTTTATCCTGCAGAGGTGAATTTTTTGCCGTTTATAAAAATGATAGGCAAAAACTTTTGGTCGTTTATAAGCAGCCTTTGCTTATTTATAAAATAAAAGGCCCCGGGCAATTGCTCGGGGCTTTTTTATGCAGCTAAAACAATAGCTTTTAATTAAAAACAAGGGAACAATCAGCAGGTGGCGCCGCCTACCAGGTGAACCTGTGCGCCAAGAATTTCGGTTTTTCGGTCCAATAAATCGTTTGCCAGCAGCTGAGACTGCACATTTTCAAAGCCAAGGCGTGCAATGGTATCGGCAAAGCGCTCACCGGTCAAACCCTGTTCCCGGAACAGCAGAATGGCTTTTTCCACAACATCCAGAACCTCTTTTTCGTCGGTAAAAATTTTGGAAAGCGGTGTGCCATGCGCGGTCTTTTTACCCCAGCGGCCGCCAATATAAACTTTGTAGCCGTAGGTGCCGTCTGCCACCGCGCCAAACGGGCATTTGCCAATGCAGCGGCCGCAGTGGTTGCAGTCCTCGCCAAACACCAGTTTGCCGTCCTGCACCGAAGAAGAATGGATGGGGCAGGCAAGTTGTACCTGGCATTTTTTGCACCCGCGGCACAAATCCTTGTCCAGAATGGGAACTCGCTGGCCCACAATACCCAGGTCATTTAGGTCGGGCTTTACACAGTTATTGGGGCAGCCGCCTACGGCAATTTTAAACTTGTGAGGCAGCTTTACATCGTTGTAGCCCAAAAAGAACCGCCGGTGAATTTCGTCCGACAGCGCAAAACTATCTAAAAGGCCATATTGGCAGGTAGTACCCTTGCAGGAAACAACCGGGCGAACCTTGCTGCCGGTACCGCCAGTCATCAGGCCGGCCTTACCAACTTCCGCGCGGAAGGCTTCAATATTTTTATAGGAAACCTGCTGTACTTCTACCGTCAGACGGGTGGTAAAAGCAATTTCACCATTGCCGTAAAGCTGTGCGGCAGACAAAATAGCCTGTGCTTCCGGCGCAGTAATTTTGCCGTTGCGGGTAATGATGCGGGCATTAAACTTATCGGTGCCCTTGCAGTGCAAAAAGCCCAGCGCCTTTACTTCTTTGATCTGTTCTGCGGTGGGCATTTCACCGTTTTTAGAAACGGGCGCTTTTTTAGCCTGTACAAACTCTTCCAGTACCTGCGCAGCCAGCTGAACGGTGGCCAGGCAGCGGTCCTGTTCCGTGCGGTATTTCGCAGTCAGATCATCGCACAGGGTAGAGCCCAGTTTTTGGTTAAACAGGGCAGTCAACGCGGCACAGTCGGCCTTTAAAGTTTCCGACTCGTGCGCTTTTTTGGCAGGGTCCATCACACCCAGTACGGCAATGGCACCGGCCAGTGCACCGCAGGTGCTGCCGCAGCCCATGCCGCCGCCAAAGCCGCCAATCAGCCGGGCGCTGTCGGCACTAAGCCCCAACTGCCAAACATCGTTGGCTGCCAGTAAAATTGCTTCCGCGCAGTTACGGTTTTCCTGTTGGTAATATTGGCTCGCTTTCTCCTTTAACATAATCACTACCTCACACAAAAAGTTGAACATCCTTCTCAAATTCATTTTAAAGCATGTGTGTTTTTCTGTAAAGAGCAAGATGAAATGCGACAAAAATCCGCAACGATTTTGCAGAAAAAATAGGCCGCAGCGGAGCTTATAAAAAATGTGCGGCACCGTATTGACAGAATGAGTAAGTAGTGATATGGTTAGTTACACAAGTAATGAACCACATAACAAACGAACCGAAGGAGAGGGGTGAAATGCTTGAACCTGAATTTAAACCAGGAACGCTCTATCTACCTGCAGATCGGCGAGGCGATTGAAAACGATATTTTGCGCGGCATTTTGCAGGAGGAAGAGCGGGTGCCCAGTACCAATGAGCTGGCAAAGCTTTATTCCATCAACCCGGCCACTGCAGCCAAGGGGGTAAACCTGTTGGTAGATGCAGGAATTTTGTATAAGAAAAGGGGAATTGGCATGTTTGTTTCGCAGGGGGCAAAACAGCAAATCCAGGCAAAGCGCCGGGATGAATTTTACCAAAGCTATGTGGTACGGCTGGCTGCCGAGGCAAAAAGTCTTTCCATCACCAAACAGGAACTCATTGAAATGATAGAGAAGGCGTTGTGAGCGAAATAGGAGGAACCGGATTATGACGAATGAAACGCTGCATTGTACCGGCTTGTGCAAAACCTATGGCAAGCAGCAGGTACTGCATGATATTGAATTAACTTTGGAACCGGGCCGCATTTATGGGCTGATCGGCCGCAATGGCGCAGGGAAAACCACGCTGCTGTCAATCCTTTCCGGGCAGAACCCGGAAACTTCCGGCCAGGTACAGTTGGGCCAGCAGAAGGTGTGGGAAAACCAGGCAGTACTGGACCATATCTGTTTTCAGCGGGAAATTCAAACTTCCGCCAGTGCCGGGGTCAGCCAGTTAAAAGCAAAAGAATATCTGCGCATGGCATCCATCTATTATCCTCATTGGGATGACGCCTATGCCAAGCGGCTGGTGCAGGAATTTGGGCTGGATATAAAAAAGCGTATTTCAAAGCTGAGCAAGGGCCAAATTTCCATGGTTAGCATTATTGCGGCACTGGCTTCCGGCGCTGATTATACTTTTTTGGACGAACCGGTGGCCGGGCTGGATGTACTGGCGCGGGAAAAGTTTTATAACCTGCTGCTGGAATTGTATACCGAAACCCAGCGCACTTTTGTGATCTCCACCCATATCATTGAGGAAGCAGCCGGCGTGTTCGAACAGGTGATTATGATTGATAAGGGCAAGCTGCTTTTGAAAGAGGACACCGAGCAGCTGGTATCCTCCGGCATGCTGGTGAGCGGCAGCGCCGAAGAGGTGGACGCTGTGTGCGAAGGGCTTGTGGTCCGCCATGTGCGCAAGGTGGGACGCTCCAAAACGGCGGCAGTTTTCGCACCGCAGGGGGACAGCGTGCAGGCCCATGCCGAAGGACACGATGTGGACCTGGCACCCATGACCTTACAGAAGGTATTTGTGGCGCTGTGCGGGGAGGAGTAACCATGAAAACAGGTGTTTTGCGCAACCTGCGCATGCAGCTGCTGGTGGCAGCACAGATGGCGGGCACTCAGCTTGCGGTATCTGTTCTGCTTTTGGTCTGGCAGATGCTGACAAACTCGATGGAATATCTGGCGCTGCGTATGTCGATAAGCGCCGTGGTTTATGGTGTGCTGATCGGCCTGGTGATGGCGGGGGTCAGCTACTCGACCCTTTACCAATGCTACCTGCCGGCAGCTTTGGGGTTTAGTTCGTCCCGCAAGGCAAGCTTTCTCACAGCGCAGGCAACAAAACTTGTTTACAGTTTGATCACGGTTCTGGTTACCATGTTGCTGAATGGGCTGGTTATGCTTTTGTGGAGAGAAGCGTTTTGGGCAGCGGTGGCGCCGGTGTGTCTGTTAACGCTGTTCGGGCTTTTGCCGGTTATGAGCATTGCCGAGCTTTTGACCCTGCTTGCCAAAAAATTTGGCAAAATTGGCGCTGTTTTACTGGTGTTGGTTTTTGCCATGTTAGGCGGCTGTGGCGGATTTTTGATAGGTTACAGCGGCGATGGCGATCTGCTGGGGTATATTACCGCCCGGGTACAGCTTCTGCCCGGAGGTCTGGTGGGAGCAGCCTGCTGTATTCTGCTGGCAGTCAGTGTGCTTCTTAGCCTAATCAGTTGGCGGCTTTACCGCCACAGCCCGATATGAGGAGGGACAACTATGGATATGATCCAAAAACAATTTCGGGTGCAAATTCGCGATTTTAAATGGTATGCCGGCATTGTACTGGGCTGCTTTATAGTGGGCAATCTTTTGATGTGGTTGATCATTAGCGTAGGCAAGGAGCAGGAATGGGCTGCGCTGGGCACAATATTTGGGTTCTTTGGGGCCTTTGGCTGGCTGTTTGGGGTTGGCGTGCAGATGGGGGTTGGGATAGACTGGCCCCTTTCCATGGGCCGTACCCGCCTCAGCTGCCAGGTGGCACACTATGCGGTGGGCACGGTGTTTTCCCTGATGTTGGCATTGGAATGCTGGCTTTTGAGCTTTTTGGAAGACCATTTTATGCAGTGGGCGCTGCCCGGAATGAAAAAAGAATTTGATGTATATGCCGCAGCCACGCTGCCCCGCATTGCGGGCGGGCTTTTGGCCGGCATGGTGGTGGCCACCTTTTTGGGTGCGCTGGTGGCGCGGTTTGGCAAAAAGGCATTTTGGTTGCTGTGGGCGCTATGGATGATTGGAGCATTGGGCCTGCCGCGGGTGATGGATGCAGGCGAGGGAGTGCGCCCAGAGGACATGTCTTTGCTGCAGCAGCTGGCAGCTGCAGTAAAGCAGCGGGCCCTGGCGGTGCCTTCTAATGTATGGTGGGGTTTGGCAGTGCTTGTACTGGTTGGCTGCATTGTGGGAAGCTGGCTGCTTATACGCAAAAAAGCCGTTATGCTGCAATGAAAAGCCAATTTGGAAAAATGCAAAAGGCTGTTGGATGACCGTTTGTTTCTTCTGGGTAAAAACAGTGGGAAAAAGATGACGAATCCTGCCGGATGGGGTAGAAACCTGCCGTTGGTTTTGGTATACTGTAAGGACCAAATGCGGGTGCTAACTGCCCCACGGAAAGGAACGCCATCATGAAATTAATATCCTGGAATGTAAACGGACTGCGCGCCGTGATGGGAAAAGGCTTTTTAGAGGTCTTTGAGGATCTGGACGCTGATGTCTTTTGCCTGCAGGAGACGAAACTGCGGCCGGAGCAGCTGGATATAAAGCTGCCGGGATACCGGCAGTATTTCAACAGTGCAGATAAAAAGGGATATTCCGGCACAGCGGTATTTTCCAAGCACGAGCCGCTTTCGGTCAGCTATGGACTGGGAATAGACCAGTTTGACCATGAAGGCCGGCTGATTACATTGGAATTTGATGAATTTTATTTGGTAAACTGTTATACCCCCAATGCCCAGCGCGGCCTTTTGCGCATCGACTTTCGTATGGAATGGGAGGACGCAATCCGCGATTATCTCACCGCGCTGGATATTACAAAACCGGTTGTTTACTGCGGTGACCTGAATGTAGCGCACCAGGAAATCGATTTGAAAAATCCGGGGCCAAACAGGGGAAATGCCGGCTTTTCAGACCAGGAGCGCGGCAAAATGACCGAGCTTTTAGAGGCAGGATTTGTGGACACCTTCCGCCTTTTGCACCCGGAAGAGACGGGCGCTTACAGTTGGTGGAGCTATATGTATAATGCCCGTGCCAACAATGCGGGGTGGCGTATTGACTACTTTATTGTCAGCAGCCGGCTTGCAGAAAAGGTGCAGCAGGCGTATATTCTGCCTCGCATTATGGGTTCGGACCACTGCCCGGTGGGGCTGCAGCTGGATGTTACATAACTTTGCTGATCTGTAAGCAACAAAAAGCGGCCCGGGAATTTCCCGGGCCGCTTTTACAATGGGATCTGTTTTTGTAATGAAATCAGCTGGCAGCTGCTTCAAACAGTTCCTGTGTATCATCGGTTACTATGGTGTCAACTGGCTGTTCCACAACAACCATGCGGGTCAGCTGGTCAGCGCTGGCGTTTTGGGAAAACGCACTGCGAATGGTAAGGGACATCTGGGAAGGGGAAGTGTCCTGCTGGCTGTTCCAGTAAAATGAAACTTCGCTCAAGTTCAGGTCGCTTTCCTTTAAAATCTGCCAAATATCGTATGCGTCTTTTGCAAAAGCCTCGGCGTCTGTATAACCACCGGCAAGGTCAATATCCAAGGCCTGATAACTGTCGCTTGAAAGCTCGCTAAGGGGAACAGATAGATCCGTTTCCAGGCTGGACAGATACACAAAGCCGCTGCAGTCACAGATACGAGGGTCATCCTTCAGCAGTTGGTAGCATGCCTGGTCCAGCTCACCGGAAAGCCGGTAACAGGCAGCTTCGCCTTCCGGACCGTAAAACCGGACCAGGCTGGGCACCAATGCAAGGAAAAAACTGCCGCAGATCACCAGAAAACACAAAATCATTGACAAAAAGTCATACCGCAGTTTTTCATCCGGCCGGCGCACCGAAAACCAAATAATCTCTGCGCCCAGCAAAACCAGCACAAGCGGGCAAAGCTTTATGTAGAAGGAGAGATCCAGCGAAGGAGCAAAAAGGGTAAGAAGAATCAAAATTCCGCAAAAAACCAGGCAGACCCCCATGGTAAAGGTGCCCACCCGCCGGGAATGTACCGGAGGTGAAGAAGCTGCAGCAGCGGGTGTTTGCTCAATCTTCATGGTCCATTTCCCCCTGGAAGGTGATCACATCGTCATCGGGCGGTTGCTTTTTGCCTCGGATTAGCCGAACTCCCACCAGAATAATCAAAACAGCAACTATAAAGGTGGGAATTTCGTAGAAAAGGTTCCAAAGCCACCACAAATCATAGGGAAGCATGTCTAGCACATTTGCCATTACCGGCATAAACAGGTTGTTGTACAGCGCGTACAGGCCAATAAAAATGAATACCCAGCCCAAAGCAACATGATATTTGTTGGACAGGTCCGCAATACCGGGCAGGTCATACAAAAAGCAGTCCGGTTTTGCGGCAAGTTCTTCCGGTGTGGCGTTCCGAATGGCGAAGGTGTCAAAAAAGGCAAAAAACCAAATAACCGGTAAAATAACCGAAACAAGCCACAGGTTTAAAAAGGCGCTCAGCCCGAACAGAGCAAAAAAGGCCAGCATAATGGAGGCGCCCCGCTTGGTATATCCCAAATACATCTGTCCGGCTCCGGGACAGCAGGCAAAACAAAAGGTCAAAAACAAGCTTTTTTTCATGACGGGTCGTCTCCTCCGTTTGTAAAGTTACGCATAAAGTTGTCCAGCGCGCGCGAAATTTTCATATTCAGGGTAGCCGCGTCTTCCTGCGGGTCGCTGCCGGTCAGTGCTTCGCGGGTTTGCCGCATAGCCTGCTGCTGTTTGGCAATTTTTTTCACAACGGCAGGGGCGGTCCCAAAATTTAAGGTGTCCGGAGACGGGGCAGCGGGAATAATGCCCGCCCCAAGCCCAGCCGAGCAAAGCCCCAAGGCAAGGCTTGCAGCAAGCCCAACCTTGAATATGCGCCTAAAGCGTATGGTACGCTTGCGGCTGCGAAGCTGCCCGCAGACATTTGGCGCTACGGGCTGCGGCGGTGAAAAAAGCGGCTCCGTTTCCATCAGGTCGGCATATTTCTGGCAGCATTCATCGCAGAAGGAAAGATGTTCCGCCAGTTCCAGTCTGGACAGAGTGTCCGGTTCGCCATGCAAAAGTAGCGAGAACCCTTGTGCGGTAATATGCCCGTTGTCATCGAACCGTTCCATCTGTGATCCCTCCTTGTGTTAAATGTTTTTGCAACAGCTGTTTTGCGCGGTACAGCTGTGTATGTACCGTTTTGGGTGGCCTGCCAAGCTGGCGCGCAATTTCTTCCACGCTGCGGTCTTCCAAAAAATAGGCCACGGCTACCTTTACATAAGGTTCTTTCAGGCTGCGTATGATTTGGGCAATCTGTGCAGCCTGGTCCTTTTCAATGGTCAAATCTTCCGGCGGCGGGGAAGTGTGAAGGGTGGTGTGTACATCCTCGCCGTCTTCGGTAAGGTCAACCTTGCGGTGGTAAGCGCTTTTTAGGTAATCCTTAGCTTTATTGGTGGCAATGCGGCACAGCCAGGGTCTGGCGTTTGTTTCGTCGCAGCTTTCCCGGTGGGTATAGGCGGAAAGAAAAGCTTCCTGTGCCAGATCCTGCGCGGTGTGAGGGTTGCGGGTCATCTGGTAACAAATGGTATAAACCAGCTTTTCATATTTGACCACCAGCTGCTCAAATGCTTGATCGGTCAACTGTTACCCTCACCACCCTTCTGTAATAGCAAACGAACCAGGATGGTCAATTTCTTCATCTGGTCTTAAAAACTTAAACCTGGTAAAAAATGGAGTTTTGGCAAATTGTAGGCAGAAAAGTTCCCCGCACAGTTTGTTTGTGCGGGGAATGGGTAAAACAAGGTTTTGCGGTTAGCCAAAAAGGGCGCCCAAACCGCTTACAGCGCCCATGGAAATGGCGCCCATAATCAGGCCAGCGCACAGCACGCCGCCCAATACGGCCAGCACACTTTTGCCAAACTTCATGTCCAGCAAGGTGGCGGCAAGGCACCCGGTCCATGCGCCGGTGCCAGGCAGGGGAATGGCAACAAATAAAAACAGAGCAAAGTACAGCCCGCGACCGGCGGTAGCCTGCAATTTGTGCCCGGCCCGAACACCTTTGTCGTAAATCCAGCTAAAAGGTTTGCCAAGCTTGCCGGGCAGTTTGGTGCACCAAATCAGCACCTTTTTGGCAAACAGCAGAATAATGGGAACCGGCAGCATATTGCCAATAATGGCGGCGGCATATACCCCGCCCAGCGGAAGCCCCATTGTTACCCCTGCAGGAACCGCGCCGCGCAGCTCCACAATGGGGACCATGGAAATAAAAAATACCCAAAAATATTTTTGAAACAGGACAGACATAAAAGAATACCTCGTTTATCTTTTATAAGGATGTTTTCCAAAAGAAAGAACCGAGCCATTGCACAGTGCGCCTATTATACCCTATATCCGGATTTGTTGCAACCGCCAAAGGCAGGCAAAACGGCCGTGGCGGGAGAATTTTTCGCCAAGATTTTCCCAACCCCGGAGCAGCTGTGTGCAAAGACCTGAATGGTATATATGGAAAAATGTTGTATGCCCGAATCTTGCAAATTCTTTGTGGAAAAATCCATTCTCCTCGCTTGACAAAGGGGGTATCATAAAAACAGGCAGGCATTGCCTGCCTGTGAAAACGCATGAAGCGAAAAGGAGGCACTACTATGGCAGTTTTGGTCTGTGGCGGCGCCGGGTATATCGGCTCGCACACCTGCATTGAGCTTTTAGATGCAGGGTATGATATTATTGTGGCGGATAATTTTGCAAACTCCTGTGAAAAAGCGGTGCAGCGTACCCGCGAGTTGGCGGGAAAAGAGTTTCCGCTGGTGGAGATTGACCTTTGCGATGAGGAAAAGACCGAACAGCTGTTCTGCGATCACCCGGAAATTGATTCGGTTATTCATTTTGCCGGCCTGAAGGCTGTGGGGGAAAGTGTTGCAAAGCCGCTGGAGTATTATGCAAACAACCTGAAAAGCACCTTTTCTCTGCTTGCGGCCATGCGCCGGCACGGGGTGAAAAACTTCGTGTTCTCCTCTTCTGCCACTGTGTATGGCGATCCTCATACCGTTCCCATTACCGAGGATTTTCCGCTTTCCACCACAAATCCTTACGGTTCTACCAAATTAATGGGCGAGCGCATTCTGACCGATGTGCAGAAGGCGGACCCCAGTTTGAATATTGCCCTGCTGCGGTATTTTAATCCCATTGGGGCGCATCCGTCCGGCAGAATTGGCGAAGACCCCAACGGCATTCCCAATAACCTGGTTCCCTATATTGCACAGGTGGCGGTGGGCAAGCTGGACCATTTAAATGTATTTGGCGACGACTACCCCACACCCGACGGTACCGGCGTGCGGGACTATATCCATGTGGTGGATCTGGCCAAAGGGCATGTGGCAGCTATTCGCAAATTGGCCGAAAAGCCCGGGCTGTTGGTTTGCAACCTGGGCACCGGCAAGGGATATTCGGTGCTGGAGGTGTTGCATGCTTATGAAAAGGCCTGCGGCAAAACCTTGCCCTATGTAGTAGGCCCGCGCCGCCCGGGCGACATTGCCGCCTGCTACGCAGACCCCAAGCGGGCACGCGAGCTGCTGGGCTGGCAGGCAGAGTACGGCATTGAAGAAATGTGCCGCGATTCTTGGAACTGGCAAAGTCACAACCCCAACGGCTACCGGGACTAACCCTCTGCCTGTCGACATGCATTTTTGTGCACGCGCCGGCAGCTGCTTAAAAAAACAAAAGCGCGAAGCCCTGAGCGGTTTCGCGCTTTTTCTTTTGTTGCATTTGCAGTGTTTGGCCGCAGCTGGGTTATATCTGCAGCCCCATGGGGTAAATGCCTTCCTGTGCCATCTCACGCAGGGCGGCCATCACAACCGGCTTATCCTGCTGATAGGTCACACCGTACCAGCGGTCCGGGCTGGTTAAAACCCGTACCCGAGCCTTGCCCTCCTTGAGCAGCTGGGTTACCACGGCGGGCAGGTAATATTCTGCCTTCTGTGGGTCTTCGGCAAGCGCCCGGTCCAGAAAAGCAGCAAACCGGTCCTGCGCTTCGGTCAAAAAGCTGCGGGTAAAGCCCCACATATTCATGGAAACAGTCTCATCGCCGGAGATCGGGGTCCAACTCTCACCGCCATCCTGTGAATACCGTGCATCGGCGCCATCCTTTTCAATACGGGTGCGCTCGGTCACATCGGTCAAAAAACCATCGGCGCCCACCTGGCATACCCCGCGGGAAACATAGCCATTTTCGGTCAGCGTGTTGCGCAGCTGGTAGCCCACCATCACATATTCGTATTTTTCATCATCCGGGTGGGCGGTCAGGTAGTCGTAAATCTGCCTAAATGCCTCTACGCCATAGTAGTCATCCGCATTGATCACCGCGAAGGGCCCATCGATTGCCTTGCGGGCCGCCAACACGGCGTGGGCGGTGCCCCAGGGCTTCACCCGGCCGGCCGGCAGCTGATAACCTGCAGGCAGGTCTTCCAGCCGCTGGTAGACATACTCTACCTCCATCATCTGCTCGGCCCGGTTGCCAATGGCGGAGCGAAAAGCCTCCTCAATTTCGGGCTTAATAATGAAGACAACCTTTTCAAAGCCGGCGCGGCAGGCGTCGAAAAGCGAGTAGTCGATAATGACTTCACCGGAAGGTCCTACCGGGTCAATCTGTTTTAGCCCGCCGTACCGCGAGCCCATGCCTGCAGCCATTACGGCCAGGACAGGTTTGTTCATGGTGTTGTTTCCTCCCATAAAAGTAGCCGGAAAACCGGCGGTTTTTTAATATGCGGCACGCTTTGCCCAAAATACCAAAGCGAGGGCGTTTTTACACCCTGCTTATTATACGAATAAAAAAGCCCTGCCGCAAGCATTTTTTGGCTGCGCCAGGACTTTTGTACTGGTTTTATGAAAAAGCAAAGGGCCGCGCCCCCTTTTTTGGAAAGGCAGAAAGAAAATGCCCGTTCCATACAAAATCAAACCGGAGCTTTAAGCCTGCCCTTGCTGCAGCTGTTTGGCTACCTGCTTTGCCGCGGGTTCTGCTGCCATACCGCCCAGCGCAGTTTCCCGCAGTTCCAAAGGCAGCTTGCGTCCGGTGCGGTACATAGCGTCCACCACCTCATCCGGCGGAATACCCGGGGCCTGGCCGGCCAGTGCCAGGTCAGCCGAGAGCAGGGCGTTTACAGCGCCGGAGGCATTGCGAAAGCTGCAGGGCAGCTGCACAAGGCCTGCAACCGGGTCGCACACCAGTCCCATTACATTTACCAAAGCCAAAGCCGCAGCGTTCACCATTTGGACGGCACTGCCGCCCTTCAGCTGCACACAGGCAGCGGCAGCCATGGCGGCGGCGGTGCCGCATTCCGCCTGGCAGCCGCCTTCGGCACCGGCAACAGTGGCATTGCGCATAACGACAGCGCCTACCCCGCAGGCGGCCAAAAGCGCTGCGCGCAGCTGGGGTGCGGTGTAGGAATATCGGCTTTCCAATGTGCACAGCACAGCGGGCAGAATGCCGCAGCTGCCGGCAGTAGGCGCCGCGCAGATGCGCCCCATGGAGGCGTTGACCTCGCTGCAGGAAAGCGCCATAGCCATGGCCTGGTTGGCGTATGCCCCAACCAGACAGTCGTTGCCGTTTTTATCCAGGTAATTCTGCTGGCGCTGGGCCTGGCCGGTAATTAAAGAGCAAGCCATCTTTTGGGGAGCATGCAGCGCCTTTTGGGCCGAAGTGCGCATGACCTCAAGTCGCCGGTCCAGTTCTTCTTCCAGCTGGGTGCGGGTCATACCGGTCAGCTGCAGTTCGTTTTCCAATACCAGCTGGGGCAGTGTACGGCCGGTTTGCTCTGCCAGCGCCACCAGGTCTTGCAGTGAATGATATGCCATACCAAATCTCCTTTCGGACACCTTTTTATAAAGCAACCTGCCGTACTGTCCGAATATTGGGAAGACGCCGCAGCTGCTGTATTAATGATTCGGGAACGGGAGCATCGGTTTCGATGACACAGCCAGCCATTTCACCCTTGGCCTGCCGGGTCACCCGCATAACGGCGATATTGATTCCCTGCTGGGCCAAAAGCCCGCTCACGGCCCCCACCACACCCGGCCGGTCCAGTTGTCGAATGAGCAACGCAGGCCGCTCGCCGGTTAATTCCACCGGCATATCGTCCACCTGGGTAATGAGAATGCGCCCCCCGCCCAGCGAACAACCGGTTACCTGACATCGGGTACCGTCTTGAAAGAAAAAGGTCAGCCGGGCGGTATTTTCATGCACTCCTTCCAGCTCCAGTTCATAAAACGACCACTTTAGATTATGTTGGGCGGCAAGGGCTTCAGCCTGGCACAGGCGTTCATCATCCTCGGTAAGGCCAAGGGCACCCGCCAGCAAAGCCTGCCGCGTACCGTGGCCCAGCCCGGTTTTGGCAAAGGAACCGCACAGCCCGAACGACACCTCGCAAAAAGGCTTTCCGGCAACCAGCCGGGCGCAGCGGGCCAAACGGGCTGCACCTGCCGTGTGGGAGGAGGAGGGACCAATCATAACAGGACCCAGTACCTCAAATATGCTGATATTCACGCGTTACCTCCTTTTAGGGCCAAAATGTCAAGGCTTTGTGCACAAGCTTTTTATGTTATGATACACCAAAACCGTGCAGTATGGCAACCAATGCACTGCATACATACTTTGCACTTTTGAGCGCAATGCGGTATACTGATAACAAAATATACCTTTTTTAGCAAAAAGCGTACCGGCGCAGCCGCCGGCTTTTATGCAACAGGAGAAAACAGATGATTTGCTACGATACACCCGACAGAAAACAGGGAAATGCATTTGCCGAACAGGTAATAGCCCCCCAGCCAGACTGTGACCTGAACAGCCAGCTGACGATTGGCGGTCTGCTGAGGCTGACCCAGCAGGCTGGTATGGACCAGTGCGAAGCGCTGGGGGTTGGAACCGATTATATGCTCCGGTTTCATACGGCGTGGATGCTGGCACGCCTGAGCGTGGAAAGCTACCTTCCCATTTTGGAGGACAGTAAGCTGAAGGTTGTGACCGAGCCGTCCATTCCAAGCCGTGCCACCTATAAACGGGTCACATCCTTTTACCATCAGGATGGAAAGTTGGCAGCTCAGGTGGATGCCAGATGGGTTTTGGCAGATTTGCAAAACCGAAAAATTTTGCGCCAGCCGCCCGAAGGAATGCAGCTGCCGTTTTTCAGTTTGGTGGAAACCGAGCACCGGGTGGAGATTGTTCGGGCAGATTCTCTGGAAAGCTGCGGCCAGGTGCGCGCTTGCTATTCCCGGGTGGATTTGAATGGACATCTGAACAACACCCGGTATGCGGATATTATCTGCGATGCACTGCCGCTTTCTTTGTGGGATAATGGGGGCAGGGTGCGCAAAATGGTTATTTATTACCGCAATGAGCTTCCGCTTGGCCAGTCGATGGAACTTTCGCTGGGAAGGTGTGATTACCACGGAAGCGCAGCCTGGTATTTGGTGGGAACGGCGCAGGAAAAGCGCTGCTTTGAGGCAAATGTGCTGTTTTAAATGCGGTCCTGCGCGCTTTACAACAGGAAGGGGGCGATGTGATGAAGCGATTTTTGCTTTGGCTTTTTATGGTGCTTTTTTTGATTGTGCTGCTTTTGGGCGGCGTTGTGTTTTATTTTTATAAAACGGCCGACCCTTCCACACTGGAACAGCCAACCCTTACAGCAAACGAAGAACAGCTAAGCCCTACATCAGCACAGCTGCAGATGCCTATTATGGGAGGGGTGCTTTTTAAACAGGTGTCCTGGGTGGCGGATGTTGCCCAAACCGACCTGATTGTTGTGGAAAGCAACAGCCTGCCTTTGTCTATCTCGCAAAATCCGGATGATGTAACCGTGTGGGTCGGCCAGGGAGAAAGTACTTTATTTGAAGGAAGTCTTTCAGAATATGAAGATTTTCGCTTTGGCGAGAATGGAAACTATCGGTTTAAGGTAACCGCTTTTTATGAACCGGCACAGGAGGGGGAGCGTCCTCGCACTTATGGCAGCTATACCTTTGAATTTTCCGTAACAGTGGATACGAAGCTTTCGGTGCAGCTTTCCGATACGGTTGCAAAACAGGGGCAGCTGGTAACCGTGCAGGTTTTGGGCAATTTGGGCGAAATATCGCCCTGGGGCCAGTTTGGCGAAAGCCGGAATCTGGTGTTTTTCCAAAGCGAAGGCAAATACACCGCCCTGATTGCGCTTTCCCATAACCTGGAAAGCGGCGATTATCCGGTAATGGTAAAGGTGGGGGACGAAGTTTTTGATCTGACCTTGACCGTGCAGTATCTGCCATACGAAAAAATTCAGTTAGAGTCGGCTGAACAGCGGCCCGACGCTTCGGAGGACGAGTCTGCCGAGGCTGTAGAGGAGTACCGCACGGCAGTGTGGCCACTTTATGATGCGGTGGAGCCGCAGGCCTTGTGGGAGGGAAAATTTACCCCGCCGGTAGCCGGTGCGCTGGTGTATGATTATGGCATAGGAACCTTGCTGCCAGGACAGACCATTTCCAGCCGGCATAGCGGAATTGACTATAAAGTGACCGGTATTGGCACGGCGGTAGCCACCAATGCTGGCAAGGTGGTGTTTGCGGGAAATTTGCGCCTTTGCGGCGGAACCGTTATTATTGAGCATGGCGGCGGGCTGAAAAGCTACCTGTATTTTTTGGACGAGGTTACCGTTCATACCGGGGATCTGGTCGAACGCGGACAGACCGTGGGGGTTGTGTCCGGTTCTGATGCAGGAAAAACGGTTCATTTTGAAATGCGGGTGGGGGCCAATACCGTGGACCCAAAACCTTTGCTGGAAGGTACCAGCGGAATTTTCAGGTGAAAAGAGGAAAGGTGTTTGAAGAAAATTGTTATCATAGACGGTCAGGGCGGCCGCATGGGAAAGGGAATCCTTGAACAGCTGCGCCAGAAGCAGGTTAAGGCGGAAATTGGCGCGGTTGGTACCAACAGCATTGCCACCGCCACCATGCTGAAAGCAGGGGCAGATTGGGGGGCCACAGGCGAAAATCCGGTGCTGGTGGCCTGCCGAAATGCGGATATTATTGCAGGGCCAATTGGCATTGTGGTAGCCGATTCTCTGTTTGGTGAGGTGACCCCGGCCATGGCCATTGCGGTGGGACAAAGCAGTGCCCAGAAGGTGCTGCTGCCCGCAAACCTGTGCGGGAACTATGTGGTGGGTACCGGCCAGCTCACCCTTACCCAGGCGGTACAACTGGCGGCGGAACATATTTTGCAGCTATGCGAAAATTGACAAACACCTATTTGTTTCGTATAGTATAAAAGTGTCGGCTGAAGCCGCCGTGTTCAGGCCCAAGGCCTTTTTTAAGTTTTGTTCATGCAGTTGCGCAGTGTTTTAAATGGTGCCACGCAGGTATCCTTTTGCCCTCAGGGCGGGTTTCCTGCGCGGCATTTTTTTGAAAGGAAAAAAACTTATGCATCATACAACAAATTCTTCTGTTCGCCGCCTGACCGCAGCTGCATTGTGCCTTGCTGCCGCGCTGCTTTTGCCGTTTCTTACCGGGCAGATTCCGCAGGTGGGAAGCATGCTTTTGCCCATGCACCTTCCGGTGCTTTTGTGCGGTATGGTTTGCGGGTGGCAGTATGGGGCTGTGGTAGGCTTTGTAAGCCCTATTTTGCGGTTTGTGCTGTTTGGTATGCCGCCTATTTTTCCTACCGGTTTTGCCATGGCGTTTGAATTGGCTGCCTATGGCTTGCTGGCGGGTCTATTGTGCCGCAAGCTGGGCAGGCGCCCGGCCGCAATATGGGCCGCTTTGGTGGGCGCCATGCTGGGCGGCCGAATTGTGTGGGGCATTGTTATGACCGCAATTGCTGCTTCGGGTGCGGCGTCGTTTGGGTTTGCCGCTTTTATGGCCGGCGCATTTTTCAATGCGGTGCCGGGCATTATTCTGCAGCTTTGCGTGCTGCCGGTATTGGTTTTGGCGCTGGATAAGGCAAAGCTTTTGCAGAAGGATTGAAGCTGCCTGACTTTATAAAAGGCCATATGAGTGTGTTGTTTGGCCTGCCGGAATGCTTTTGTTGAAAAGAGGGTTCTTTGTGGAAAACTTTGCCATTTTGCTTGCCCGGTACGCAGCAAGTCATCCGGCGGCGCAGCTGTGTGACCTTTATAAATTGGCGTTTCAGGCCGCGCAAGGGGCAAATCATTTGTTAAACGATCTGTCTGCCGCCAGAGAAAGCTTTTTTGCGCAGTGGAACGCATGCAGGCCAAAGCCGGGCCCGGTTTTTATGCAGCTTTCCGGGCAGTTTGCCCGCATGTATCTGCCGCAGGCCAAAGCGGCAGGGTTGCCGGCAGGGCTTTGCTTTGCTGTTTTTGTGGCCAGTGCCGAGCCTTGCTTTGACGAAACGGCTCTTGCAAAAAACGCAAAGGCCGTGCAGGACTACTGTGACGGCGGCTGGTTCAGTGCGGCCGATAAGGTACAGGCTGTTTCATACTGGGAAGATTGGCTGCGCACGGGCCAAAAACCGTTTTCTCATTCGGAGGCGTATCATTTGGCATACGCGCCGGCTTATCGGGTGGTAAAAACCGAGTGCGCCCAGGCCATGCAGGTGCTGTGGAGGCTGTGGCAGCTGAAAGAAAAAGCTTACCCTGCCGTGGCGGTTTTGGATGGACGCTGCGGTAGCGGAAAAACAACCTTGGCCAATTTGTGCAGCAAAGTGTTGGAAATTCCGGTGGTGCGGATGGATGACTTTTTTTTGCCGCTCAGCCTGCGCACTAACGAGCGTTATGCTCAGCCGGGCGGCAACCTGCACTGGGAAAGGTTCCAGGCACAGGTATTGCCGGCCCTTGGCACAGGGCGGGGGTTTTCCTACCAGGTGTTTTCCTGCAAAGAAGGAGCTATTGTGGGCGAGCGTAACATTTCGCCTTCGAATTTGGTTTTGGTGGAGGGCAGCTATGCTTTGCACCCTGCCTTTGGCCATTTTTACCAGCAGGCGTTCTTTTGCGATGTGTCGGCCCAAGAACAGTCCCGCCGGCTTTTGGCACGCAGCGGACAAGAAGCATATTTGCAGTTTGCCAGCCGGTGGATTCCAATGGAAGAACGCTATTTTGCAGCCTGCCAGGTAGAAAAGCGCTGCCAGATGACCGTGTTTTTTGGAGAGGAGCCAATAGAAAATATACGGTTTGGCTAAACCATAAAATGGAACAGCCCGGCAGCAGGTTACCGGCTGGGCAGTTTTATAAAAGAGATGAAAATTTGCAAAATACGCCCCATTTTGGGGCGTATTTTTACATTGCAGATGGTGCAAAATAGGGGCAAAGAAAAAATTGTAAAAAAATTGAAGAAAACCTATTGACTTTTCTCTGTAAATTGAGTAATATAATAAAGCGCTCTTCAAACGAGCGTGCCCGAGATAGGGGTATAGCTCAGCTGGTAGAGCAGCGGTCTCCAAAACCGCGTGCCGAGGGTTCGAATCCTTCTGCCCCTGCCATATGGCCCGGTAGTTCAGTTGGTTAGAACGCTAGCCTGTCACGCTAGAGGTCGTCAGTTCGAGCCTGATCCGGGTCGCCATATGCTGCTATAGCTCAGTCGGTAGAGCGCATCCTTGGTAAGGATGAGGTCGGCAGTTCGAATCTGCCTAGCAGCTCCAAAAAGCCTTGAAAACTTCGGTTTTCAAGGCTTTTTTGTTGTTCTGGCAGGTAGGTGAATGAGTGTATGCCATACGGAAAACATACCCTGAATAACATTTAAAACGCACAGTGCAGAATGAAGCAAGAAGCACTACAACCGCCACCCTGGCTGTAAACACCCAAATCGCCTATCGGCAGGATTGTTTTAAACAGAATAAAACGATTGGTCGCCTTTTCTGCGGCAAAATTTTGAAAGGCAAGCATTTTATTTTTTCTTTTTTCTAAGCGGGACAACCGCAGAGTAGTCTGTTTTTGCTGTTCACAGAAGGGGACGTATGTAATCTGGGGAAAGTATATTCTTAAAAAGAGTATTGCTGTTTTGCCTATATTAGCCTAAACTTAAAAGAGAAAATTTTGAGGATAGATTAGGTGTTTTTTGAAGCGGAGGGGAAAAGCTGATGGTAAGTTTAGCTGTAAAACTAACAGAGTTGCGAACCCAGTGTGACAGAAAAAACAGCTGGAAACGGAGATTAAAAAACTGTGTACTGAGCGAGACAATTGTCTTGCTCAAACCGAAGAACGCAAGCAAATATTGCAAAAAGAGCAGGAAGATGTAAAAAACTTGCAAGGAAAAAAGATTTCTGCGCTTTTTTACTGTTTAGCGGGAAAGTTGGATGAAAAACTAGCGCAGGAGGAAGAGCAGTTTTTTAATGCTCAAAGAGAGTACGATATAGCGGATAGCCAACTTGCAAAGATTCAGATAAGGCTTGAGCAGTGCGCGCGGGAGCAAGCAGCGCTGGCCGATTGTGAAGCTCAATATACAATGGTTCGTCAGCAAAAAATTATGGCTATAAAGGCAATGAAAGGAAATTTGGGTGAAAAAATTTCCAATTTGGAAGAGCGTGTCAATAGTCTGACTAATCAGGAGAAGCGGTTGGAACAAGCAGAAAATGCTGGACAGACTGCTTTGGGAAAAATGGAACAAGTTTTGTGGAATTTAAATGAAGCAAAGGAGTTATCTGATTGGACCTTATTTTCTGATTGTATGTTTGTAGATTTAGAAAAAGATGCCCATTTGAAAAAGGCGCAAGAGATGTTGGAAGAAATACAAGCAGATCTGCAGCTGCTTAAAAATGAATTAAAAGATAATGTGGGAGAAATCAATTCTCAGGTAAGAGAAAATAGTTCTGTGAGCGATTTGAATTTTTTTGGTGAAATGTTATGAGCGGTCAAATTCAACAAGTTCAACAGAAGGTGTTGCAGATCAAGACCCAAATTACCGAAGCGTTAGAGTATATAAAAGTGATGCAGGAACAAACAAAGAACGAAGAAATAGAATTGCAGGTAAAAATAGAGGATTGTTTGAGCACGGTTCCTATGTGAAAAGATTTTGCCGCGGATTACTTATCTTTTATTGTTTGCCCAATATCATAAAGCAAAATTTTTTGTTATTAAAACGGCCGGGTGCATAAAGTTCCGGCCGTTTTATTTGTCAAAAATATAGGGACAAAAGTGAAAAATATAAAAGTTTTGTGATAAAAGAAAACGCTCACACATGACACCAAGCTATCGACTTGGCTGCGAAAACCGCAAGCCATGATAAAAAACAGCAAAATTATGCGTCGTTTTTAAAAGGAAAAAATTTCCAAAAAGTTTTTTCTAAAAAAGTTGGGGCTTTTCTTAGCAAAATATGAATACTGCAAGCGGTAGTGGCTTTTTGATATTTTAAAAGTGGGGACTATAATGGTAAGCAGCCTTTTTGTTAAAGCAGCAATACTGAAAACAAATCGAAGTTGTTTGTTGTTTTCTAATAAAGGCAAGAAAACTTCCAGGCAATCTTCTCTCTGAAATAAACAATGCCGGTTTAACAAAATGTAATTTTAAAATATGCAATGTTGGCATAACTTTTTTGCTGGCAGGAAAGGCAGGTGTTTATTTCAGTGCCTGCTTTGTGGGCATGGGGTAAAAATATGGTTTGCAAGTAAATGTTTTTATAAAAAGAAGGTGTGGGCGTGAAACAGAAAAAACGGTTTTTGCTGCTGTGGTTTTTCATTTTGGCGGGTCTGTCCCAAATTCTGTGTAAACACCGCAGGGCAGTGTAAAATAGAGCAAAATATTTCAAGGCGGAAGCGGCGGTAGCTGCTGCCGCCTTTTCTACAAAATAGCAGCGGTAGGTTGGCGCGTCAAGGGCGGGGGCGCCAGCCCCCGTTCAATCTTGACCCATGACATGCCGGTATGCAGCCAGTCAGTCCAGCATGCGGTCAGCAAAGAACACGGCCAGTTGGGCGTGGATCATGCTCCAATCCTGTCTCCGACCAGTCCATTTCTTTGTGATATCGATCATGGCCAGATACAGCATTTTCCGTAGGCTGTCATCGGTGGGGAACACGGATTTTGCCTTGGTTACTTTCCGAAGTTG
>JALFTI010000013.1 GCA_022778585.1 Pygmaiobacter massiliensis
GGCGAGAAAACCGGCATAAAAGATAAAAATATAATAGCTGCTTTGCGGGTATTATACCATGCCGGCAGCGCCGGCATGGTATAAGCTGCCAGGGATTTCGGCTGCCCCAAAGGGGCGAGAAAACCGGCATTAAAGATAAAAATATAATAGCTGCTTTGCGGGTATTATACCATGTCGGCAGCGCCGGCATGGTATAAGCTGCCAGGGTTTTCGGTTGCCCCAAAGGGGCGAGAAAACCGGCATTAAAGATAAAAATATAATAGCCGCTTTGCGGCTATTATACCACATTATGGCAGCGCTTGCAGCATTTTGCGCCAGCAGCTTTTAACAGCCTGCAAAATGTTGCCTTTATTGAAGCAAAAACAGGAAAATTTGTAATTTATATATAAAATATTACAGTTTGTATCGAAACAAAGGGCTTTTTGCCGCTTGGCTTGACAACCGGTTTACAGCATGTTACACTACCAATTGCTTTGAACTTAAAAGTTTGAACTTCAAACTATTAGCCCGTATTCTAAAGCGCCCCAAAGGCGGGCGCGTTTGGGACGGGCAAAGTGGGGCTTTTGACAGCGGGCAGGTTTTGCTGCCTTTGCAGGTCCCAGCCGGAAGGAGCAGCATGAAACAGGAAAAACAACAGCTGAACAGTGCCCTGGTGCAGCTGTTCAACCACATTCTGCGCCAGGAGGAATTAGCTCTTTCGCGCGGGGCATACCAAAACCTTTCGGTTAGCGAAATGCACCTGCTGGACGCCGCCCAAACCCGGCACGAAGACGGCCCCCTTACCATGAAGGTGCTGGCCGGGCGGGTGGGGGTTTCGGCCGGCAGCCTGACCGTGGCGGTAAAGGCGCTGGAACAGAAAGGGTATTTGTACCGGGAAAAGAACCCCGCCGACCGCCGCCAGGTTTTGGTGCAGCTGACCGATTCCGGCCGCGGCGCCTGCCGGGCCCACCAGCTGTTCCATGCCAGCATGGTGACCGAGCTGACCTGCCGGCTTTCCGCACAGCAGCTTTCCGCATTGTGTGCGGCGCTGGCGGTACTGGACAAATTTTTTGCAGCGCCGACAAAAAAGGCTGCTTGCGCTAAGCCAAAAGAAAAAGGAGGAACCTTATGGTCCGCATTATAACCGATTCCACAGCCGAACTGCACACCCAGCTGCAGCAGGAGCTTTCGGTAAGCGTGGTGCCGCTTGCGGTGAACTTTGGCCCGGACGAGGTGTACCAGGAAGGGATAGACCTTTCCACCGCCGAATTTTACGAAAAGCTAGAGCAGGCAAAAAACCTGCCCACCACCAGCCAGCCTTCGCCCGAACAGTTTTTAACCCTGTTCGAGCAGGCAAAACAGGCAAACGAGGATGTAGTTGCCGTATTGCTTTCCTCCAAATTGTCCGGCACCATGCAGTCGGCCCGGCTTGCGGCGGAACTGTCCGGCTGGCAGGAGCACATTTTTTTGGTGGACAGTTTAAGCACCACGCTGGGGCTGCAAATTTTGGTGCGCCGGGCGGTAGAACTGCGCAATGCCGGCTATACCGCCGCAAGCCTGGCAGCCCAGCTGGAAGGAGAACGCCGCGACATTCGCCTGTACGCGGTGGTGGATACCCTGACCTACCTGCAAAAGGGCGGCCGCTTGCCCAAAGCGGCCGCCGTGGCCGGCACCCTGCTGGGCATTAAGCCGGTGGTGGCCTTAAAGGAAGGCAAGCTGCAGCTGGTGGGCAAGGCCCGAGGGCTGGCCGGCGCGTATGTGAATGTATTTAAACAGATTACCGGCGCGAGCGAATGCCTGGACACAAGCCGCCCCTATGCGCTGGGCTATACCGGAAACCCGGCCCGGGTGCGCCCGTTCAAGCAGTATATCTGCGAAAATTTGCACCTGCCCGAACCCCCGGTGGAGGCAATTGGTGCGGTGGTGGGTACCCATGCGGGCCCCGGCGCCTGTGGCATTGCCTATTTTGCACACTCTGCCGACCGCGGCTGACCTGCCAAATGGATGTAAAACCTGTGAAATAACATAAAAAGGGATGCGCCTTCTGGGCGCATCCCTTTTTGTGTTTAAAAAAAGCCGCAAGGCAAAACAGGCCTAACAATATGTTTGCCTTAAAGCGATAGGCGGTGCTTTTTTAGCCCTGCTGTTTTTTAGGCGGCCAAAGCAGCGCGCCTGCACAATAAAGCCCCAAAAGCCCCAGCGCAAAGGCGGGCAGGTCGTAAACCGGGAAAAACCAGGTAAAATTGCCGCTTTTGCAAAAAACCAAAAGCCGGGCAACCACCGCGCAGGGGCCCAAAAGGCCGCTTGCAAGCCCCCAAAAGGCCAGCTGGCGGGGCTTTTGTTCCGTTTTAAAAAAAACGGTGCGCAAAAGGCAGGTAAAAAACAAAAGGCAGCAAATTTGGCCCAAAAGGCCCATGCCGTAAAACACATGGTGCTGGCTGGCAGGCCGCACCAGGTAATAGGTTATGCAGCTTTGCAAACAGCAAACCCAGCCCAGAATACCCAAAAGAAAAGGGGGCTTTTTGAGCGCGCAGCTGGCAAAGAAAACGCTGCCGGCCAATAAAAACAGCCCGGTAACCAGCAAAGCCTGCCCTGCAAGCAGCCCTGCCGCCCCCCCTAAAAGAAAGCACAGCGTACACAGCCAGAAAAGAAGTGTTTTATAGCCTTTATCGGCCAAAACAGAAAGGCCGCGGCGGCAAGCGCCAAGGCGTATTGCGCCTGCCAGCAAAAGGCCGGCTGCCAGCAGGGCAAGGTACCGGCTAAAGGCAATGCCCAGGGTGGGGTAGCCGGTGGCGGGGTCCAAAAATAAAAGGTGGTCCGCCAGCATGGCGCAGAAAGATACGCCGAAAATCAAAAAACAGGCTCGGTTCCATTTCATGGCAAAAATCCTCGGTTCTGCCGGCCGGCTTGTCCGCATACAATCACAACAAGGCAGCCTGGCAAAAGCAGCGCGCCGGTGTGTTTGCCAAAAGCGACAAAGCGCGCGCTGAAAAGATGGTATACCTTGTAATAATATCGCAACCGGGCGGCTAAATCAAGCAGTGCTAAGCAGAGAGAAGGGAAACCATGCAAAAAAAGCGAAAAGCGCGCAGGGGCGCAAAAAAAATAATACTGGCAGGGGCAATAGGGCTTTTGGCGGCTTTGGCCCTTTTGGGGCAGCTGGCAAAAAGGGAACTTCCCGTTTCGCCCCAGCAAACACAGCCCGAAATACAGGTGCGGCAGATTGAACCGGTATTGGTGCTGAACGCCACCACCGGCCAGGTGGAACAGGTGCCCATGCGACAGTATGTGCTGGGTGCGGTTGCAAGCGAAATGCCCATAAGCTACCAGCCGGCCGCACTGCAGGCACAGGCAGTGGCCGCTTACAGCTATGCTTTGGCCTGCAAAAATTTACAGGCCGAAAACCCCACTGCCGCCTTAAAGGGAGCCTGGCTTTCGGCCGACCCGGCCAACCGTCAGGGCTACCTGACCGAAGGAGGAATGCGGGAGGTTTGGGGCGATGCGTTTGAAGAAAACTACCAATACCTGTGCCAGGCAGTGGACCAGGTGCTGGGGCAGGTGCTGCTTTATGATCAAAAGCCCGCCCTTACTACTTATTACGCAATCTCCAACGGCAGCGGCGAAGCCAGCGAAAATGTGTGGGTAAGCCCGGTGCCCTACCTGGTGCAGCTGGAATTGCCGCTGGACCGGCAGGCTCCCCAATACGAGGTGACGGTAGATTTAACCGCACAGGAGGTTTCGGACGCGCTCAAGCTTTCCTTTTTGGCGCTGGACCTTTCGGATTCGCCCGAAAACTGGTTTGGCCAGGAGCGGCGCAGCCCGGCCGGATATGTAACGGCGGTGCCCTGCGGCGGCCAGCTTTTGGACGGGCAGGATCTGCGCAGTGCGCTGAAACTGCGCAGTGCGGATTTTACCATAACCTGGCAGCAGGACCATTTTGAGGTGACCTGCCGTGGCTATGGCCACGGGGTGGGCATGAGCCAGTACACCGCAGACCAGCTGGCTTTGCAGGGCAAAACCTACCAGGAAATTTTGGCTTTTTTTTACCCCGGCACCACCCTGGGCGCGGCTTAAAGCGCTTTTGCCACAAAAAGGAAAAACAGGCTGGTTATTGACTTATGTCAAAAACTGCGGTACACTACTGGCAAAAGAAGGTGAAGTCCATGGCAAGGCCGGTAAAGCCCCGTAGAATTTGTGCAGGGCCAAAACGGGCACAATTTGCCCCCAAAAACCCGTGCGGCTGGGTGCAGCTTGCGCTGGAAGAGCTGGAAACCCTGCGGCTGATCGATCAATTGGGCATGACCCAGGCCGACTGTGCCAGGCAGATGCAGGTGGCCCGCACTACGGTGCAGCTGATCTATGACAATGCCCGCCGGAAGGTTGCCACAGCGCTGGCGGAAGGCAAAGGGCTGCGGATAGAAGGCGGGCGTTATGTGGTGTGCGGCCAAGGGGAACACTGCTGTGGGCAAAACTGCCGCAGAACCGGCTGCGGCAGGCAGGCCGCCTGCTGTTGCTGCGGGCAAAACCAAACACAAAAAGGAGCGCAAAACCATGAAGATTGCAGTGACCTATGAAAACGGGCTGGTGTTCCAGCATTTTGGGCATACCGCCCAGTTTAAGCTTTACCAGGTGGAAAATGGCCAGGTACAGCAGGCGGAAATTGTGGACACAAACGGCAGCGGCCATGGCGCGCTGGCCGGTTTTTTGAGCCAGCGGGGGGTGGATACCCTGATCTGCGGCGGAATTGGCGGCGGGGCCCGCACCGCGCTGGAACAGGCGGGTATTCAGCTGTACCCGGGTGTAAATGGCAGCGCCGACCGGGCGGTGGAGGACCTTTTGGCCGGCCGGCTGCAGTTTGATGCCAACACCCTTTGCAGCCACCATGCAGGCGAAGAACACCACAACTGCGGCGAACACCACTGTGCCGGCCACAGCTGCGGCTAAGCGGGCCAAAAGAAAAGGCCTGCAATCCGTTTGGCGATTCAAAAACGGCGCGGGCTTTGGGCTGAAAGGTAAGGTGCCGGCCGGCAGCATAAAAAACACCCCAAAAGGCAAACAAGCTTTGCCTTGGCGGCGATATAGCGCACAGATAAAAACGGCAAAGGGACAAAATCCCTTTGCCGTTTTTTTGTGTTTTTTGCGGCCGCTTTTGCCATGAAGCCAAAGGGCCAAATTTATCTGCTTATCTGCGCTTTGGCTGCTTTTCAGCGCCCCAGCATCATTTTGGCAGCCTTGTAAATATCGCCGCAGCCCAGGGTCAAAATCAAATCCTCCGCCCCGGCGTGGGTGCAGGCGTACTGCACGACCCCTTCAAAGTCGGGGTACCACACGCTGCCGGGTATTTTGGCAGCAAGGTCGGCGGTGTAAATGTGGTATTGGTCGTTTGTTTCCCGGCTGCCCATAATTTCGGTCATAACCACCTGGTCGGCAATGGACAAAACCCGCGCAAAATCATCTAAAAGCAGCTTGGTGCGGGAATAGGTGAACGGCTGGAATACCGCAAACACCTTCCGAAAGCCCATCTGCTTTGCGGCATTTAAGGTGGCGGCAAGCTCGGTTGGGTGGTGGGCATAGTCGTCCGCCACTACGGCGCCGCACGAGGTGTGGCCCAAAATTTCAAACCGGCGCCCGGTTCCCCTGAAAGCCGCAAGCCCTGCGGCAATTTCGCTGCCGCCAAGGCCCGCAAGGTGCGCGCTGGCTGCTGCGGCCAGCGCGTTGTACACATTGTGCGCGCCCGGCACCGAAAGCGCAATGTCGCATACCTTTTCTTCGCCGCACCAGAACCCAAAGCCGTAAAAGGCCGGGCGAATTTGGCGAATGTCACGGGCCTGGTAATGGCAGGCGGCGGTGCGGCCAAAGGGTACCACCTTGTCGCCAAGGCCCGAAAGCGCCTTCATGGTGTCGGCGTCGTCGGCATTTGCCAGCACCTTCCACTGGGTCAATTGGGCAAATTTGCGAAAGGCGCGGCGGGAATTTTCCATACTGCCAAAAAAGTCCAGATGGTCGTTATCGATATTTAAGATAACGCTCTGCCAGGGGGCAAGGTGCAGAAAGGTGTTGGAAAACTCGCAGCTTTCCACCACAATATTATCCCCCTTGCCCGCTTTGCCGTACCCGTCAATTAGGGGCAGCTTGCCGCCAATTACCGCGGCGGGGTCGCGGCCGGCCATCTGCAGAATTTGGGTGGTCATGCCGGTGGTGGTGGTTTTGCCATGGGTGCCCGCTATGCAGATGGAATGCGGGTACATGCGCTGCACATACCCCAGCATAACGCTGCGCTCCACCATGGGAATACCCAGCTGGCTGGCCCGGGCAAGCTCGGGGTTGCCCGGCAAAATGGCTGCCGAGTAGATGACCAGGTCCGCCCCTTCCACATTTTCGGCCGCATGGGGAATGGAAACGAAGATGCCCAGCTGGCGCTCGTACTGAATAATGTCCCCTTCCAGCACATCGCTGCCGGTAATGGTGTAACCCGCCGCGTGCAGAATTTGCACCAGCGGAAACATGCCGCTGCCGCCTATGCCCACAAAGTGCAGCCGCTTTTTGCCCGAAAGCAGCTTTGGGTCGTAGGAAATGTTGTGAAAGCTCTGTTCAAATTGTTCCAAACTGGTTCGCTCCTGTCAGCAAGGCGCCGGCTTTGGCCGGCGCGTTTTTATTTTTTATGGCAAAGGGTTATTTATCATTATTATATAGTTTTTTGGCTGCAAATGAAACACCGCAGATAAAATTTTGGTATAATAACAAAAGATGAGAAAACCGAAAAGCAGGCGGAAAGAATGGAGCTTGGCAGGCGGCGAAAGCGGTGCGGCAAGCTGCCGGGAAAAATGCGGCAAAAATGGCAAAGCGCCGCCGGCAAACCCAAAGCGCATAAAACGCACCGTTTAAAAAGGCCGGCTTTAATAGCCGTTTGGCAGGGGGCAGAAGGATGATACAGGACGCGGGCGCTTTACAAATTTTAAACCGGTTGCAGGCAAATGGCATGGAAGCCTATGTGGTGGGGGGCGCTGTGCGGGACAGCCTTTTGGGCCGCCCGTTTCAGGATGTGGACCTTGCGGCCAAAGCAAGTCCCGGGCAGATTGCGGCCCTGTTTTCAGGCGCCCGCTTTTTGGGGCGTTTTGGCACGGTGCAGGTGCCCATGGGCCAAAAGGTGTATGAAGTGACCTGCTTTCGCACCGAATCCGGCTATACCGACGCCCGCCACCCCGACCAGGTGTGCCTGGCCCAAACCATCCGGCAGGACCTGTCCCGGCGGGACTTTACAGTGAACGCCATGGCCTGGGACGGCGAGCGGCTGGTGGACCCGTTTTTGGGCCAAAAGGACCTGCAGGCGCGGATTTTGCGCTGTGTGGGCGACCCCAAACGCCGTTTTTGCGAAGACAGCCTGCGGGTTTTGCGGCTGTTTCGGTTTGAAAGCCAGCTTGACTTTTGCGGCGAGGCTGAAACCCAGGCGGCGGCCCTGCTTTTTGCCAAAAACCTGGCCGTGCTGCCCGGCAGCCGGGTTCGGGAGGAGCTGGTGCGCGCGCTTATGGGAAAAAGGCCTTCGGCGTTAGAGCCGCTTTTGGCCACCGGGGCGCTTTTGGCGTTTGGCCTGCCCGGGCCAAAGCAAAGCCTTGCCCCGCTGGACCAGCTGCCCCAAAACACCCTGCTGCGCGTTTGGGCCCTTTTGCATCTTTTGGGGGGGCAAAGGGCGCTTTTTTGCCAAAGCCTTGGGTTTTCCAAAAAATTTTTGGAAAACCTTGCTGCGCTGAGTAGGGCTTTTTTTGCCGATTGCACCACCGACCTTGCGCTGCGCCGGCTTTTGCGCCAGGGCCTTGGCGGCGAGCCGGAGCAGGTGTTTTTGGCATTTTGTGCCGTTGACCCAGGCTGGAACAGGGTGTGGCCCTGTTGGCAGCGCCAGTGCCGGCACCGGTATGCCTATACCACCCGCATGCTGGCGCTGCGCCCGGCAAGCGTTGTGGCGCTGGGTGCAAGGGGCGAACAGGTGGGGGATATTCTGCAAAAGCTTTTGGATGCGGTGATAGAACAGCCACAGCTGAATGAGCCGGGCAAGCTGTTTTTAATGGCGAAAGCGCTTTTAAACCAGGAATAGAAAAGCCAAAGGACTTTGCCTTTGCAAGGCCCGGCTTTTTGCGCTTTGCAGGCGGCAAGGCTGGCAAATGGTGTCAAAAAGGTTAGAATCCACTGAATTGTGGAACGAAAAGTAGAAATTTAGACCCATGTGTGTTAAAATGAACGGTATATAAGCGTATATAGATTGGGACAGTGTGCCGCGCGGCGTCTTTTTTGCAAAAGCAGGGCCTTTGGGCCGGAAAATTTTGCCGCGCAGCAAATTGAAAAACGAATGATGAGGTAACAAGTATGGGCAAGTTTAAAGCAATAAAGACCAGTATTCCCGGTGTGTTGGTAATTGAACCCACCGTGTTTGGAGACAAGCGCGGCTATTTTATGGAAACCTATTCCAAAAAAGATTTTGAAGAACTGGGCATTCGGGATGAATTTGTGCAGGACAATCAGTCCAAAAGTCATAAAGGGGTATTGCGGGGGCTGCATTTTCAAAAGCAGCATTCCCAGGGCAAGCTGGTGCGGGTTATTTCGGGCGAAGTGTACGATGTGGCGGTAGACTGCCGCCCGGGCAGCGAAACCTTTGGCAAATGGGTAGGCGCCACCCTTTCGGCCGAAAATAAGCGTATGTTCTACATTCCGCAGGGGTTTGCCCATGGGTTTGTGGTGCTTTCCGACGAGGCGGAATTTACCTATAAATGTACCGATTTTTACGACCCCACCGACGAGGGCGGCATTCCCTGGAACGATGCGGACATTGGCGTGGAATGGCCCAAGGTGGACGGAGAATGGCTGCTTTCCGAAAAAGATAAGCTGCACCCGAGCTTTCGCGAGCAGAATTTTGACTATTTTAAAAAGTGGCTGGGCTAAGCCTTACGCCCTTTTTTAAAAACGGCCCGCCGGCCGCAGAAAGGAATACGAAACGAACATGGCGAAACTGAAACCCTACCTGCAGGACTTTTGGCGCTACCGCTACCTTTTGAAAAACCTGACCAGCCGGGATGTAAAGGTAAAATACCGGCGCAGTGCGCTGGGCATTATCTGGAGCGTTTTGAACCCGCTTTTGATGATGATGGTGCTGTATGTGGTATTTTCTCAAATTTTCCACACCATGCAGCTGAACCGCGGCGAGGTGGAGGTAAACTTTGCCGTTTACCTTTTGACCGGCCAGCTGATCTACAACTTTTTCAGCGAGGCCACCCAAACGGCTATGGGCAGTGTGCTGTATAACGCGCCGCTTATTAAAAAGGTGTATGTGCCAAAGTATATTTTCCCACTGGAAAAGGTCACCTTCTCGCTGGTGAACGCGCTGTTTTCGCTCATTGCGCTGGTTATTGTGCTGGCAGTTACCCGCACCCCCATTCACCCAAGTGTTCTGCTGTTTTGGGTGCCCATGGCCATTTTGTATGTGTTTAATTTTGGGGTGGGGCTTATTTTGGCGGCGGCCACCGTGTTTTTTAGGGACATTATGCACCTGTACGGCGTACTGGTTACCGCGCTGATGTACCTGACCCCCATTATGTATGATGTGGATATTCTGCCCGAATGGGCCAAGGCCATTATTCCCTATAACCCGCTGTACTGGTTTGTCAGCATGTTCCGCGGGTTTGTCATTTACGGCGAAATGCCCAGCTTAAACTGCTGGATCGGCACCTGCTTGCCCAGTGTGCTGGTGCTTTTGGTGGGGCTTATTGTCTTCAAAAAAAGCCAGGACCGTTTTGTTTTGTATATTTAAGGGGGCACCGGCATGAGTGTGATAGAAGTAAAAGATGTGACCATGCGCTTTAACATGGCCAAGGAGCGGGTGGACAACCTGAAGGAATACTTCATCAAGCGGGCCAAGGGCACCTTGAAGTTTGAAGAGTTCTATGCCCTGAAAGGGGTTTCGCTGCAGGTGGAAAAGGGCGATGTGTTTGGCCTGGTGGGGCTCAATGGCTCGGGCAAGTCTACCTTGCTTAAAATTGTGGCCGGGGTGCTTAAGCCCACCGGCGGCAGCGTTTCGGTGCAGGGCACCATTGCGCCGCTTATTGAGCTGGGCGCCGGGTTTGATATGGACCTGACCGCCCGCGAAAATATTTACCTGAACGGGGCGGTGCTGGGCTTTTCCCCCAAGTTTATTGACGAAAAATTTGAAGAGATTGTGGATTTTTCCGAGCTGCGGGACTTTTTGGATGTGCCGCTGAAAAACTATTCCTCCGGCATGGTTTCCCGCATTGCATTTGCCATTGCCACCGTTACCCAGCCGGATGTGCTGATCGCCGACGAAATTTTGTCGGTGGGGGACTTTTTGTTCCAGAAAAAGTGCGAAAACCGCATGCGAGAACTGATGAGCGGCGGCACCACGGTGCTGATCGTGAGCCATTCCATTGAACAAATTGAACGGCTTTGCAACAAGGTGGCCTGGCTGGACCACGGCAACCTGAAGATGTGCGGCCCGGTGGACGAGGTGTGCGCGGCCTATAAGGCCATGGGCCAGCAATAAGGCCCGCCAGTACAAAAAAGGAGCAAACGGGCGGATGAAACAAACCGAAAAAGCCCCCATTATGAATGAACAGGACACCATTGCCAAGGCGATCCGCCGCAACCTGGTGCCGAAAAAGGCGTTTAATTTGGCATTGCGGGGTGCAAAATGCCTGGCAACCCGCGGGCTGGAAGCCACCGGGCGGGAAATTCGCTTTCGGTACGACCTGGCCCGCGGCCGCGACACCTGGCAGCACCGGGCGGATATTCCGCTGCGCCGGGAGCTGAAGGAGCAAAGGGCGGCCGTGCTGGCGAAAATGCCGCTGATCAGCGTGGTGGTGCCGCTTTACAATACCCCCATGGAATACCTGCGCCAGATGGTGGAGAGCGTACTGAACCAGAGCTACCAGTACCTGGAGCTGGTTTTGGTAAACGCCAGCGATGATCTGCACCCGGAGGTGGACCAGTATTGCCGCGCCTTGGCGGATATGCGGGTGAACTATATTCACCTGGCCCGCAACGGGGGCATTTCGGCCAATACCAACCTGGGCCTTACCGAGGCAAACGGCGAGTATTTGGCCCTTTTGGACCACGATGATGTGCTTTCGCCCAACGCTTTGTACGAGATGGCCAAAGCCATAAGCGACGAGGACGCCGACCTTTTGTACAGCGACGAAATTGTGCTGGCGGCGAATTTAAAAACCCTGCGGGAATACCATTTTAAGCCGGATTTTTCCCCCGACACGCTGCGCGGGTGCAATTATATTACCCACTTTTTGGTGTTTGAGCGCTCGCTTTTGGAAAAAGCGGGCGGCGGCGAGCGCAAAATTTACGACGGCGCCCAGGACTACGATTTGATTTTGCGCCTGTCCGAGGTGGCAAAAAAAATTGTGCATATTCCCAAGGTGCTGTACTACTGGCGCAGCCATGCACTTTCCACCGCAAGCGATATTTCGGCCAAGCCCTATGCGCTGGAAGCAGGCGCCGACGCCATTAACGCCCACCTGGCAAGGGTGGGCCTTTGCGGCCGGGCCGAACCCATAGCGGGCGGGCCGGGCAGCTACCGGGTGCGCTACGAGCTGACAGGCCGGCCGCTGGTGTCGGTGCTGATCCCGAACAAGGACCATATAGAGGATTTGAGCCGGTGCCTGGAAAGCCTGTATGAAAAGGCCGGCTACACCGAATTTGAGGTGCTGGTGGTGGAGAATAACTCTGCCGACCCGGCCACCTTTGCCTATTACGAAAAAGCGCAGGAAAAATACCCGAACCTGCAGGTAATAACCTATACCGGCCCGTTCAACTTTTCGGCTATTAACAATTTTGCGGCAAAAAAGGCAAAAGGCAGCCAGCTGCTTTTGCTCAATAACGACATTCAGCTTTTGACAGACGGCTTTTTGGAAGAAATGCTCATGTACTCCCAGCGGGCGGATGTGGGGGCAGTGGGGGCCAAGCTCTACTACCCGGACGACAAAATTCAGCACGCGGGGGTGTTTATTGGCATTGGCGGCAGCGCGGGCCACAGCCACAAGGGCCTGCCGCGCGCTACCCGGGGCAATATGTACCGGGTTTCCACCGTGCAGAACCTTTCGGCCGTGACCGGCGCCTGCCTGATGGTGAAAAAACAGCTGTACGACCAGGTGGGCGGGCTGGACGAAGAAAACTTTGCGGTGAGCTACAACGATGTGGACTTTTGCTTAAAGCTGCGAAAGGCGGGGTATTTGAATGTGTTTACCCCGTTTGCCGAAGCCTACCACTACGAAAGCAAAAGCCGCGGTTTGGATACCCAGGGCCCAAACGCCGCCCGTTACAGTGCCGAAAAAGCGCGGTTTGTGGAAAAATACCACCACATGATGGGCGAGGGCGGAGACCCTTATTACAACCCGCATTTTACGTTAAAGTACGAAAACTATGGTTACAAATAACCGAAAGGAGCCGGTATGCTGCTGCGGCTGAAGCGGATAAAAGAGCTGGTTTTGTTGTTTTTTGATATGGTGGCAAGCCAGGGCCTTGGGTATACGGCAAAAAAGGCGGCCGGCTTTTTTAAGCGCAGGCTGCGGGCCAAAAAGGGGCGGTTTTTGCCGCCGCAAAAGGCACTGCAGGCGCAAAAAGGGGAGGATACCCGCCTGTTTCCCACCATCAGCATCTGCACCGCTTTGTATAATACAGACCCTGCCTTTTTGCAGGCGTTTTTGGACAGTTTTTTGGCCCAAAGCTGCCAAAACGGCGAACTGTGCCTGGCCGATGCGTCGGACGAACAGCACGCCTATGTGGGCCAGATGGTGCACCGGGCTATGGAGCGTTCAGACCGGATTCGGTATGTAAAGCTGAGCGAAAACGCGGGCATTTCGGCCAATACCAACCAGGCGGCAAAGCTTGCCAAAGGCGAATATCTGGCCCTGGCCGACCACGACGACCTGCTTTCGCCCGATGCCTGCTACCAGCTGGCAAAGGCTGCGTTTGAGACCAAGGCAGACTTTTTATACAGCGACGAGGCTTTGTTTACAAAGGACCCCAAGCGGCCGATTACCGGCCATTTTAAGCCGGACTTTGCCCCCCATTATCTGGAATGCTGCAACTATATCTGCCATTTGGCCGCCTTTAAGCGGGCAGATTTTTGGGCGGTGGGCGGCCTTTGCCCCGCCTGCGACGGCGCCCAGGACCACGATTTGTTCTTAAAGCTGACCGAAGGGGAAAAAACGGTGGTGCACATTCCTCTGGTTTTGTACTACTGGCGGGTGCACGCGGCCAGCACTTCGGGCGGGGTGGAGGCAAAACCCTATGTAACCCAGGCTGCCATCCGCGCCATTGACGCCCACCTGCAGCGGGTGGGGATTGCCGGCCACACAGAGCCGGGGCTTTTTCCATCCACCTACCGGGTGGTGTACCAGCTGCCCGACAAGCTGCCGCTGATCTCGGTTATCATCCCCAATAAGGACCATGTGGAGGATTTGGAAAAATGCCTGGTTTCGCTGTATGAAAAATCGCACGGCGCCCGGTTTGAGGTGCTGGTGGTGGAGAATAACTCCCAAAATTCCGAAACCTTTGCCTACTACGAAACCCTCAAAGGGCGGTTTTCCAACCTGCAGGTGCTCTACTGGCAAAAGGGGTTCAATTTTTCGGCCATCAACAATTTTGCCCGCGAAAAGGCCCGGGGCGAATTTTTGCTTTTGCTGAATAACGATGTGGAAATTTTGACCGAAAACTGGCCAGCCGAGCTTTTGGGCCTTGGCTGCCGGCCGGAAGTGGGCGCGGTGGGGGCAAAACTTTGCTACCCGGACGGCACCTTGCAGCACGGCGGGGTTATTACCGGGCTGGGCGGCTTTGCGGGCCACAGCCACAAATATGCCAGGGCGCAGGCCGGCGGGTATATGTTCCGCATTGGCACCGTGCAGGACTTTTCCTGCTGCACCGCCGCATTGCTTTTGGTGAAGGCCCGCGCCTTTGACGCGGTGGGCGGCCTGGACGAGCAGTTTGAGGTAGCCTTTAACGATGTGGATTTTTGCCTGCGGCTGAGGCAGGCCGGCTGGCAGGTGGTATACACCCCCTACCTGCAGGCATGCCATTACGAAAGCAAAAGCCGCGGCCTGGACCAAAAGGGCGAAGCGAAGCTGCGGTTTGAAAAGGAACGCCAGCGCCTGGCCGGGCGGTTTGGCAAAGCGCTTTTGCGCGACCCGTTTTATAACCCCAACCTGACTTTGGACATGGAAAACTTTGCCGAAGCGGCGGTGCTGCCCCAGTACGGCAGCGCGCCTTTGGGCATTGTGCAAACCAAAAAAGCCGGGTCAAGCGAAAAGGAGCAACCAATTTGAAACTGCAGCCGGGCGCAAAGCGCGCCGCCATTTTTGTGTATTTTGACCCGGACGGAATGGTGGATTCCTATATTCCCGTTTGGGTGAGCGCAGTGCGGCGCCACTGCAGCTTTTTGCTGTGCGTGGTAAACGGCACGCTGAAGGAAGCCGGCCAAAAGGCTTTGGAGGCTTGTTCCGACCGGGTGGTATACCGGCCCAACGAAGGGCTGGATGTGACCGGCTATAAAGAGGGCTACCAGCTTTTGCGGGATGAAGGGGTGCTGTGCGAAGCCGACGAGCTTTTGTTTTTTAACCAAACGGTGTTTGGGCCTGTTTTTCCGCTTGGCGAAACCTTCGACGCAATGGACGGGCAGGATGTGGATTTTTGGGGCATGACCCGCCACCGGGGCATGGATGTGGACCCCTGGGGCACCATTCCGTACGGATATATGCCGCCCCACATTCAAAGCTATTTTTTTGCGGTGCGCAAACCCATGTTTTCCGCGGCCGAATTTGACCGCTACTGGAACGAGCTGCCCCCCATTCACAGCTATTTGGAGGCAGTGGGCATACACGAGGTGTGCTTTACCAAGCACTTTGCCGACCTGGGCTTTCGGTGGGATGTGTATGTGCATACCGAACAGCTGGAACCGTATAACGACTACCCGCTGATGGGCATGCCGGCAGAGGTTTTGCGCAAGACCCGCTGCCCGGTGGTCAAGCGCAAAAGCTTTTTGACCGGCCGCACCGCCATGAACGCGGTGCCGCAGGGGGGCGCTGCGGCCGAGCTTTGGCGCTTTTTGCGGGACAACACCAGTTACGACACCCGCCTGATCAGCGAAAATTTGACCCGCACCGCCCCGGTGGCCGACTACACCGAGGTGCTGGGGCTTTTTTGCCCACCCATGCAGACGCCCCGCCAGCCCCACAGCCTGACCGGTGTGTTTTGGCTGCAGGACGCGCAGCTTGCGGAGGCCACCATTCGGGCGGCCCAAAAAATGGCGCCGGCGCAGCAGGTGTTTTTGTGTGCAAACGCCCAGGCGCAGGCCGCCCTTTTAAAAGGGTTGCCCGGCGCCGACTGCCGCCTGACCGACCGGGAACCTTTGGAAGCGTTTAGCGAAATGCTCAACGAGGTGAGCAGCGAATATGTGTGCTTTTTGCCCACGGTGACCCCGCCGGCCGATGACGGGCTGCGGGATTTGAATGTGTTTTTGAACGCCGCTTTGGCCCTGTGCGAAACCCCGCCGCTTTTTGCCGCCATGGAGCAGGATGCCTCGCTGGGGCTGATTGCCCCGGCGCCGGTGAGCCACCTGAGCTTTGTTTCGCAGGGGGTGCGCTGGAACGAGCAGTATGCCGCGGTTTTGGGGCAGCTGAAAGCCGCCGGGATAGACCATATACCGCTTTTGGCAAAAAAAGCGCCGCTGCGGCTGTTTGGCGGGGCCTTTTTTGCCCGCACCGGGGCGGTAAGGCGGCTGGCGCAGATGAATTTTGAACCCCAGCGCGACCTGCTTTTTGACCCGCAGGACCCTGCGGCAGAATATCTGCCGGCTTTGTGCTGCCAGGCCGAAGGGCTTTTGTGCGCCTTTGCGGCCCCGTACGAGGCGGTTTGCCAGCTGCTTTTCAACCGCAAGGCCCAGCAGGACGAACTGGTAAGCCTGCTTGCAACCCCCAATAAATGCCGGGCCGACCAGCTGCGGTTCAGGCTTTCGGGCATTTTGCAGTTTTATTACGAGCGCCGCCACAGTATGACGCTGGAACAGGCCTATGCCGCCAAGCTGAGCGCCAAGGAAAAGCTGTGGATCATTCTGCGGCTTTTGCTGAGTGAAAAAAGCTTTTCGCGGCTTTACAAGCTTTGCCATGGCGGCCGGCCGCTGGCCGAACCGGACTACCCGCCCGACCTGCTGGACTAAGGGGCGCGGTCAAAACAGGAGGTGGATGTATGAGCTTCGGATCGGTGGATTTCGTTTTGTTCTTCACCTGTTCGGTTCTGGTTTATTTTGTGCTGCCAAAGCAGCTGAAAAATGTGTGGCTTTTGGGCTGCAGCTTTTACTTTTATTACAGCTTTACCACCCGCTACCTGCTTTTATTGGGCTGCGTGGTGGTGGGCACCTACCTTTGGGCTCATCTTTTGGCCAAAGCAAACAGCGCTTTTTTGCGCAAAGGGCTGCTTTTTGTGGGCAGCTGTTCGCTTTTGGGGGTTTTGGTTGTTACCAAATACTACCAAATGCTTACCCAAACCGCTGCGGCGGCAGGGCTTAAGCTGCCGGCCCTTGCCATATACGGCCAGCCGCTGGGGGTAAGCTTTTTTGTGCTGGTGGCGGTGGGCTACCTGGTGGACCAGTACCGCAAAAAATATAAGCCCGAATCGAATCTCATCCGGTTTGGGGTGCTTATTACCTTTTTCCCGCTCATCTCGTCGGGCCCCATCGAGCGGGGCGGCGACCTTTTGCCCCAGCTGAAAACCCCCGCCCGGTTTGACTACGAGCGGGTGCGCCGCGGTTTAAGCCGCATGCTGTGGGGCTACTTTAAAAAATTTGTGGTGGCCGATACGCTGGCCATCTCGGTGGACAAGGTGTTTGGCCAGGAGGGTACCGTTACGGTAACCGGGTTTAGCGGCCCGTTTTTGTGCCTGGCCGCGCTTTTGTTTGCCTACCAGCTTTACTGCGATTTTTCCGGCTATTCCGACATTGCCATTGGCGCCTGCCAGGTGCTGGGGCTTAAGGTGCGGGAAAACTTTGTAAGGCCGTTTTTTGCCAAAAACTTCAGCGACCTGTGGGACGGCTGGCATATTTCGCTTTCCACCTGGTTTCGGGACTACTTGTACTTTCCGCTGGGCGGCAGCCGCAAGGGGCTTTTGCGCACCTACATAAATGTAATGGTTGTTTTTCTGGTAAGCGGCCTTTGGCACGGCGCCAACTGGAAATTTGCCCTGTGGGGTGCGGCAAACGGCGTGTTTGTGGTGCTAAGCAAATGGTATACCCGCAAAGGAAGGCCGCTGGAGCGGTATAACCCTTTGCGGCGCACACCCGTTTTGTGCCGGCTGTGGCAGTTTGCGTGCTGCTTTGGCATCTTCTCGTTCTGCTTTATTTTGTTCAGGGCCAATACCTTTGCAGACGCCATATATGTATATACCCACCTGCTGGACGGCTGGCTGGGGGCTGTTATAAACCCGGGTGCGACCATAGCCTCGCTGAAGGCCATGAACATTGGCCGCAAGTTTTTGCTGTTAATGGTGCCCAGCATTGCCCTTTTGGAGTATGTGCAGTGGCGGGAAGCGCGCACCGGCAGGCAGATGGCCGATCTCTTGTTCAGCCGCCCGGTGCCGGTAAGGGTGGTATTTTGGTATTATCAGCTGCTCATGCTGGCCTTTTTTGGGGCGCTGGGCTCTTCCAACTTTATTTATTTTGGGTTTTAAGGGGGCGAAGGATTGAAACGCCTGTTTTTGGGACTTTTGCTGTTTGTGCCCTTTATTGCGCTGGTGTTTGCCACAAACCTTTATGCAGACCCCGCAAACCTGTTTAACCGCGAATACGAACAGGCCGCGGCAGATATTTTGGCAAGCGGGCACAACGCGGCGAACCTTTCGGATATGGACGACCGCACCTTTATCAAGCTTTGCCTGGAGCAGATTGACTACCCGCTGGATACGCTGGTATTGGGCTCGTCCCGCAGCATGCAGCTGAGCCGGCAGGTGACCGGCTGTGAAAACCAGTTTACCGCCGGGGTGACCGGGGGCGATCTGCGGGACGCCATTTCTTTTTACCTTTTGGCCGACCAGCTGGGCAAACGCCCCCAGCGGGTGATTTTTGTGGTGGAACCGTGGTTTTTATCCCAAACGGGGGTGAACGCGCGGGCCCGCATTGACGAATATGTGGAATTTGCCAAAGAGGTTGGCACCACCCCCATCACCACCCGTACCTCCCAGTGGGAAAAGGTGAAGGAGCTGTTCAGCCTGCCGTATTTTCAGTCTTCGGTTGCCTTTTTGCAGGCCGGCAAGCAGAACCAGCGCACCCCCACCGCCACCGATGAATATTGGTCCGAAACCGATATGCGCCGCCAGGACGGCAGCTACTGCTACAATGCCGCCTATCGGGAAGCTGGAAAACAGGTGGTGGACAGCCGGGTGCAGGACCTGATTAAGGTTCCGCTGGAGCTTTTGCAAAAGTTTGACGGGATGGAACCGAACTGCCAGGCCCAGCTGGAAGCCTTTTTAAAGCGCATGCAGGCAGACGGGGTGGAAGTGGTGTTAATGCTGGCCCCGTTCCACCCGGACTACTATGCCTATATGCAGCAGGACGCCGCCTTTGCGGATGTGCTGCAGACCGAAACCTACTATAAACAACTGGCCGAGCAGCTGGGAATTCGGTGCTTTGGCTCCTATAATGCACAAAGCCTTTCGCTTACCGGCGCAGATTTTTACGACGGGCTGCACCCCAGCGAGCAGGCGCTGGGCAAGTTTTTCCCGCAGGATTTGAAGGGCTGAGCACAGCGCGCACAGGGGGCGGGGCAAAATTTTTGCCGCCGCAAGGCTTTGGCATACTGCCTTAAAAACGCCCCTTTCGGCGCTTGCTGCGGCAAGGGCAAACCACCCGCTTTGGCCTTTTGCCGCAGCCGGTTTTGCAGCGCAGAACGCGGTGTTTTAAAAATGGCCAGGGGGCAAACGGGCTTTTGGCCTGCGGGCTTTGTAAAGCGGCCACAAAACCTTGCCGGGCGGCGTTTTGGCTTTGCCCGGGCCTTTTGCGGTTTTAAAACAGCAAAAAGCCTGCAAGACTTTTTGCCGAAGCTTGGGCTTTGCCGCCATTTTGGCTGCCTTTTAAAAACAAGCCGGCCCGCCGCACCTTTTTGGGGCGGCAAGGCCGGCCTTTTGCGCCGCTTGCGGCGGTGCCCATTTTATGGAAAAGAAGGAATGACCATGCAGAAGCTGCACTATTTGGACAACGCGGCCACCACCCCGGTGGACCCGGACATTGCAGACCTTTGCTGCGACACCATGAAGCAGCTGTTTGCAAACCCGTCCTCGCTTTATACGCCGGGGCTGCGGGCCCAGCAGGCCATGGAAACGGCCCGCCGACAGGTGGCCGATTCGCTTTGGGCCGAGCCGGATACCATTACCTTTACCGCCTGCGGCACCGAAAGCGACAATATTGCGCTGCAGGGCGCTGCAAAGCGCACCGCCGGGTGGGCCAAAAATATTGTAACCACGGGTTTTGAACACCCGGCCGTGGCCCACACGCTAAAGCTGCTGGAAAAGCAGGGCTGGCAGCTGCGGGTGGTAAACCCGGAGCCGGACGGAACCCTTAATGCGGAAAAATTTTTGCAGGCGGTGGACAAATACACCGGCATTGCCACTTTTTTGTTCGTCAACAACGAAACCGGCGCCTTGCAGGACATTGCCAGGTTGGCCCAGCAGGTGCGGGAAAAAGCGCCGCGGGCCAGCATTCATGTGGACGGGGTGCAGGGCTGGTGCAAGCACCCCATTCACCTGCCCGAAACCGCCATTGACAGCTTTGCCCTTTCGGGCCACAAAATGCACGCCCCCAAGGGAATTGGCGCATTGTACCTGCGCAAAAACTACCGGCTGGAAGCGGTGTACGGCGGCGGCGGGCAGGAGCGGGGCCTGCGCCCCGGCACCGAAAACCTGCCGTATATTGTGGCGCTGGGCGCGGTGGCCGAACGGTACGGCAGCGGCATAAAAAAGCGGCTGGAAAAGGCCGCAGCCTTAAACGAAAGACTGCGCAGTGCGCTTTGCGGTATGGAGGGCATCGGGCTCAATTCCCCCGCCGACGCTTCGCCCTATGTGCTGAATTTTTCTTTGCCGGGCATTCGCAGCGAAACCATGCTGCACTATCTGGAGCAAAGCGGCGTGTATGTTTCCAGCGGTTCGGCCTGCAGCAAGGGCGCGGCCAGCCGCACACTGCTTGCCATGGGCCTTGCGCCCCAGCGGGTGGACAGCGCCTTGCGGGTAAGCCTGAGCGACCGGACCACCCAGGAGGATATTGACGCGCTGTGCGAAGGGCTTAAAAGCGGTATGGCCACCCTTTTGCGCCGCCGATAAGCGCTGAAAGAAAGGAATGTATATGAAAGAACTGCTTTTGGCCTACCAGGGCGAAATGGCCCTGAAGGGGCTCAACCGCGTTACCTTTGAAAACGCGGTTATGAAAACCATTAAATACCGCACCGGCGCCTACGGCGACTTTAAGGTTTACAAGGCCCAAAGCACGCTGTATGTGGAACCCAAAAACGACGACTGCGATTTGGAGGGGGCCTTCGGCGCGCTGTGCCAGGTGTTTGGGCTGGCCGCCGTAAGCCGGGCGGCCGTTTGCGAAAAGAATTTTGAAGAAATTGCCGCAAGGGCGGTGGAATATTTGAAAAAGCCGCTGGGTAAAGCCAAAACCTTTAAGGTGGAAGCAAAGCGCAGCGACAAGGCTTTTCCCATGAACTCGATGGAGCTTGCCCGCGAGCTGGGCGGCCGCCTGCTGGCCGCCTACCCCCACCTGAAGGTGGATGTGCACCACCCCGACTGCACCGTTATGGTGGAGGTGCGCGACTACGCGGCCTATGTGCATGCCGACAAGGTGAAAGGGGCCGGCGGCATGCCGGTGGGCACCTCCGGCAAGGCCAGCGTTATGCTTTCGGGCGGGATCGATTCGCCGGTGGCCGCCTTTATGATGGCAAAGCGCGGCCTTACTTTGGCCGGCATTCACTTTGCAAGCCCGCCCTACACCAGCGAACGGGCCCGCCAGAAGGTTTTGGACCTGGCCGAACAGCTTACCGGCTGGTGCGGCCGCATGGAAATTTATGTGGTGCCCTTTACCGAGGCCCAGGTTTATATTCGCGACCATGGGGTGGAGGATCTGTTTACCGTTTTAATGCGCCGCAGCATGATGCGGGTGGCAAACCAGATCAGCCGCAGGATTGGCGCGCAGGCGCTTATTACCGGAGAAAGCCTGGCCCAGGTGGCAAGCCAAACGCTGCCCGCCCTGGTTTGTACCGACGCCGCACAGGACCTGCCGGTGCTGCGCCCGCTGATTGGTATGGATAAGGTGGAAATTACCGAGCTTGCCCGCAAGATTGGCACCTTTGAGACCAGCATTCTGCCCTACGAGGATTGCTGTACCATTTTTACGCCGCCCCACCCCAAAACCCGCCCCCAGCTGGAGGAAATTTTGCAGGCGGAAGCGGCCTGCCCCGACCTGCCGCGGCTGGAACAGGAGGCCGCCCAGGCGGCCGAAAAGGTGCTGGCCGGGCGCGCGCTGGGCAAAAAGCAAAAGCGCCGGGAGGATTAACCCCCAAAGCCAGGGCTTTTTGCAAAAAAACGAGTGGCCCTGCAAAGGAAAATGTTCAAAAAGGTTATTTTGCAAAAAGCGGGCGCAACCCTTTTGCAACGGGCGCATATGCTGAAAAAGAAGGGCAAACCGGCAAAAGGGCTTTTGGCCGCGCCCCTGGCGCAAGCCTTTTAACACCGGCAGCAGGCGGCCGGGTTTTTGCCCTGTGCCGAGACTGTTTGCTGCCAAAAAGGAGAAAAAGCGATGCAGGCAGAGATTATTTGTGTGGGTACCGAACTGCTTTTGGGAGATATTGTGAACACCAACGCGCAGTATATCTCCAAAGAGCTGGCGGCGCTGGGAATTGCGGTTTACCAGGAGACGGTGGTGGGGGATAACCCCGCCCGGCTTACCCGGGTGGTAAACGACGCGCGCGAGCGCAGCGACCTGCTTATTTTTACCGGGGGCCTTGGCCCCACCGATGATGATTTAACCAAGGAGACGGTGGCAAAGGCCTTTCACGAAACGCTTGTGGAGGATGCCGAAGAGCTTAGCCGGCTGGAGGCTTACTTTGCGCCCCGGGGCGGCATGCCGGCCAACAACCGCAAGCAGGCCCTGGTGCCCAGCCGGGGCAGCAAGCTGCCCAACAGCTGCGGCACCGCCCCCGGCATTATTATGGAGGACGAAGGCAAAACCGCCATTCTGCTGCCCGGGCCTCCCTGGGAGATGCGGGCTATGTTTGAACAATCGGTGCGGCCGTACCTGGTGCGCGCCCATGGCGGGTGCATTGTTTCCACCATGCTGCACGAATACGGCATGGGCGAAAGCAGCCTGGAGCTGCAGGTAAAGGACCTTTTGGCCGGCGCAAACCCCACCGCCGCCCTGTATGCCAAGGACAACGAGGTGGCCGTTCGGGTAACCGCCTTTGGCCCCACCACAGAACAGGCAAGCCGGCTGCGGGACGGTTTGGTGGAGCAGTTCAGGCAGCGGCTGGGCGAACTGCTTTACAGCGAAGAGGAAGAAGGCAGCCTGGAAAAAACGGTGGTGGAGCTTTTAACGCAAAAGCACCAGCGGGTGGCAGCGGCCGAAAGCTGCACCGGCGGGCTTTTGTGCCAGCGCATTACCTCGGTGCCGGGCGCTTCCCAGGTGTTTGACTACGGCGCGGTGACCTATGCGGCCAGTGCAAAACGGCGTATGCTGGGGGTGAAACCGGCGGCGCTTAAAAAATACACCGCCGTAAGCAGTACGGTGGCAGCGCAGATGGCGTTTGGCGTGCGCCGGGCGGGCAAGGCAAACTGGGGCATTGGTATTACCGGCTACGCCGGCCCCACCGCCGACGAAGCCGCCGGCAAGCCGGCCGGCACCGTGTATGTAGCCCTGGCCGCAGAAAAGCAGGTTTGGGTGCGCCGGCTGCAGGTTTTGCGCCCCGACCGCCAGCGGGTGCGCCGCCAGGCAACCCAGCTGGCTTTGGATCTGCTGAGAAGGCAGCTTTTGGGGCTTTCCATGCCGGAATGCCGCCTGTTTGGCCGCCACGAAATAGAGGAATTTTAAAAAAGCTGGCCTTTGGCCGCAAGGGCGTTTGGAACAAGAAAGGCAAAGGGAAAAGGTATGTTGAGTAAAAATGTGATTATTGGGCAGTCGGGCGGACCCACGGCGGTTATCAACGCCAGCTTAGCTGGGGTGTATACCGCGGCGCGCAGTGCCGGGGTGGCCCATATCTATGGCATGAAAAACGGTATAGAGGGGCTTTTGGCCGGCCGCATTTTGGACCTTGGCGCTGTTTTGGACAGCGAGGAGACCGTAAACCTTCTGCGGCACACTCCGTCCAGTTTTCTGGGCTCCTGCCGGTACCGTCTGCCGGAGCTTGAAACCGGAGAGGACACCTATCGGCGGCTGTTTGCCCAGCTGGAAACTTTGGGCATCGACGCCTTTTTCTATATTGGCGGCAACGATTCCATGGATACCATACACAAACTGTACCAGTATGGCCGGCGCATTGGAAGCCCCATTCGGTTTGTGGGGGTGCCCAAATCCATCGACAACGACCTGCCCGGCACCGACCACACCCCCGGCTATGGCAGCGCAGCCAAATTTATTGCCACCGTAACCAAGGAGGTCATCTGCGACGCCACCGTGTACGACACCAAAAATTTAACGGTGCTGGAGATTATGGGCCGGGACGCCGGCTGGCTGACCGGCGCCAGTGCCCTTGCAAAAGGGGAGGACTGCGACGGGCCGGACCTGATCTGCCTGCCGGAGGTTCCGTTTGACCTGGAAGACTTTTTGGCCCGGGTGGAGCAAAAGCAAAAAACCAAAAAAGCGCTGGTGGTGGCGGTAAGCGAGGGCATTCGCACCGCGGCCGGCGGCTATGTGTGTGAACTGGCCGGCAGCGAAAAGCGCAAGGATGTGTTCGGCCACCGCATGCTGTCCGGCACGGCCCAGTTTTTGGCCGCGGTGGCAGGGGAAAGGCTTGGCTGCAAAAGCCGCGGTATTGAGCTGAATACCCCCCAGCGCTGTGCCGCCCACCTGCTTTCGGCGGTGGACGAGCAGGAAGCCTTTGAGGTGGGCAAGGGCGCCTTTGCCATTGCCCAGGCCGGGCGCACCGGCGAGATGGCCACCTTGCTGCGCCGGTCGGACGAGCCGTATGTGTGCAGTGTAAGCGCGGTGCCGGTGGTAAGCGTGGCAAACGGCGAGCAGTGTGTGCCCAAAGAATATATTGCCCCCGACGGCTATGGCGTGAACGAGCGGTTTTTGGCTTATGCCCGGCCGCTCATTCAGGGCGAGGTGGCCTGCCTTTTCCAAAACGGGCTGCCCCGCACCTTAAAGCGCCGGTAAAAAAGGCCTGCAAGACCAAATATAAACAAAAAAGGGAGCAAAACGCCTTTTTCTGCGTTTTGCTCCCTTTTTGCCGTGGGCGCGGTGCGCCTGCAATGTATGCTTTTTAGAACAAGGTCCGTTTATTGTGGCGGTAAACGCTCAGTTCCAGGCCAATCAGCAGGTAGGTGGTAAGCACCGAGGTGCCGCCCGCCGTAAGCAGGGGCAGCGTAATGCCAATAACCGGCAGCAAAGTAAGGTTCATGCCAATGTTAATGACCGACTGCCACACCAGTACCCCAAATACGCCGGTGCAGATAAGCGCGCCCAGCCGGTCCTGGCTGCGGAAGGCGGTGGCCACCATTTTGGCCGAAAGGCTAAACAAAAGCCCCAAAACCAGCAAACTGCCCACAAAGCCCAGCGCCTCGGAAATGTAGGAAAAGATAAAGTCGTTTTGGGCCAGCGGAACGCTGTGGTGTTCCACCCTAAAAAAGCCCCGGCCCAAAATCTGCCCCGCACCAATGGAGATGGAAGCCTGGTTTTGCTGCCACAAAAGGTCGGGGTAATCCTGCGGATGAAACAGCGCCAGCACCCGATTTTTCTGGTAATCATCCATAATAAAAAACCACAAAACCGGCACGGCCACTGCAACGGCGCCTACGCCCGCCAAAATAAACTTTCTTCCAATGCCCGAACAGAACAGCATGGTAAGCCCCACCAGCAAAAACACCAGCCCGGTGCCGTCGTCCCCTTGAAAGTGGATGACCAGAAGCGGAAGACACAAATGCACCAGTACCCCCGCAAGGCTTGCCGGCTCGTTCAAATGCTCGCCTTCCTGGTTTAGGTGCAAAGCAAAGGTGAGAATAAAGCTAATTTTGGCAAGTTCGGTGGGCTGCAGCGACAGGCCCATGGGCAAAGCGATCCAGGATTGGTTTGAGGTGTTGCCCGGGGCATAGCCAATAAAAAAGGTTAAAAGCACCAGCCCCCAGGTGATGGCGGCGTGAAATTTCCAGATATTGGCTAATGAGTGATAGTCCACCGTGGAAACCACCACCGCGCACCCCAGCCCCAAAATGGCCGCAAAGGCCTGTACCAGCGGGGTTTTGTAGTTTGCAAAAAAGCTGTACTGCGCTTTAGAAGCAAAATAGCTGATGGAGGTGAGCGTGACCACCGATAAGGTGGAAAGCAAAAGACAAAGCACCAGACAGGCGCGGTCGGTATTTTTCAGATAGCTGCGGATCTGTTTCAAAAAAGGACCTCCGTTCCCAAAATGCCGGCGTCATACCTTATAAAGGCGGCACGCGGCAGATTTTACCTGCAGTCAGTATACCATAAAACGAACCAGTTGGCACCTGTAAGACAAAATCTTTCATCGGGCAGTGGTTTGTGGTATACTTTGCAAAGGAAACACACGGCCCCAACTGTTTTAGGGCCGCAAAAAAGCCTTTGCAGCGAAAGGGAACAACACCATGGCAGTTTATGAAACAAACAGCCCAATCGAGACCCAGGCCCTTGGGGAAAAGCTGGGCGCAGAGCTGGAAAACGGCGGGCTGATTGCGTTTACCGGCGGGCTTGGCGCGGGCAAAACCGCCTTTTGCGCCGGTATTGCCCGGGCGCTGGGCTGTACCGAACCGGTGCACAGCCCCACCTTCAGCATTGTAAATGTATACCCGGGCCAAAAAAACACCTTTGCCCATTTCGACATGTACCGCATCAGCACCGAGGAGGATTTGTACGCCTGCTCGTTTTATGACTACCTGGACGAGGGCGCCCTGGTGGCGGTGGAATGGAGCGAAAATGTGGCGGCGTTTTTGGAAGAACCCTATGTGAGGGTGGACATTGCGGTGACCGGCCCAAGCCGGCGCACCATTACCATAAAGGGGGCAAAAACGGTATGATTACCCTTGCGGTGGATTCCGCCGGCAAAGCGGCCGGCGTGGCAATTTTAAAGGAAAGCCAGCTTTTGTACGAAAATTACCTGGATAACGGCCTAACCCACAGCCAGACTTTGCTGCCCATGCTGAAAAGCGCGCTGGCGGCCTGCTCGCTTCAGGTGGCGGATGTGGGGCTTATGGGGGTTGCGGCCGGGCCGGGCAGCTTTACCGGGCTGCGCATTGGCATGGCACTTGTTAAGGGGCTGGCTTTGCCGCAAAATATTTTGTGCGCGGGGGTCTCTACGCTGGAAGCAATGGCCCGCTCGGTTTACCTGCCGCATGGCAGTGTGGTGATCTGCGCATTGGACGCGCGCCGGGGCGAGGTATATGCCGCGGCCTTCCAGGTGGAAGGCGATTTGGTGCGCCGGCTTATGCCGGACAAAACCGGGCTGCCCCAGCAGCTTTTGGCACCGGTAATGGCGAGGTGCAAAAATCCTGTTTTTGTTATTGGTGATGGGGCCGAGGTGTGCTATAATGAACTAAAAAAGATAGGTCCGCTTACCCTTTTGCCCGAGCGCTGGCGCAAGGGAAGGGCGGCCGGCGTGGCCTATGCTGCGCTGGACGCCTGGCAGCAGGGCAAAGCGGTACAGGCCGGGCAGCTTACGGTGGCCTACCACCGCCTGAGCCAGGCCGAGCGGGAGCGGGAAAAAAAGCTGAAGGAGACGAATGGCTTATGATCGCACTGGGAGCAGATCACGGCGGGTACGCCCTGAAGGAAGAGGTTAAAAAGCATTTACAGCAGCGCGGTATTGCGTTTGTGGATTTTGGCTGCCACAGCACCGAAAGCGTGGACTACCCGGACATGGCCGTTGCGCCCTGCCAGGCAGTGGTAAAGGGCGAATGCGAAAAGGCGCTTTTGTTCTGCGGCACCGGCGTTGGCATTAGCATGGCGGCCAACAAGGTGCGGGGCATTCGGGCCTGCTGCTGCTCGGACAGCTTCAGCGCCGAGTATACCCGCCGCCACAACGATGCAAACGCCTTGTGCCTGGGCGGCCGGGTAGTGGGGCCGGGTCTTGCCTGCCAATTGGTGGACATTTTTTTGGACACCCCGTTTGAAGCAGGCCGACATGCGCGGAGGGTAGAAAAACTTTCCAAGCTGGAACAGGTATGAGAAACCCAAACCGGGAAATTTTGTAAAAAGAAACCCCCGTTGCGCTAAAAAGCCGGCTGGCACAGCGCAGACGGGCAGTGTGCGTGCCGCCGGAGATAGGAGCATACCATGAAAGAACCCATGATTCTGGACCACCCGCTTATTAAACATAAGGTTAGCCACCTGCGGGATGTGAATACCGGCACCAAGGAGTTTAAGGAGCTGGTAAGCGAAATTGCCATGCTGATGTGCTACGAGGCCACCCGCGATCTGCCTACCGAACAGGTGGAAATTACCACCCCCATCACCACCGGAAAGTTTGAGGTGCTGGCCGGCCGCAAGCTGGCGGTGGTGCCCATTCTGCGGGCGGGCCTTGGTATGGTGGACGGCGTGCTTGCCCTGGTGCCTGCCGCCAAGGTGGGGCATATTGGCCTGTACCGGGAACCCAAAAGCCTGGAACCGGTGGAATACTACTGCAAGCTGCCGGCCGATATTTGCGAGCGGGAGGTTATGGTGGTGGACCCCATGCTGGCCACCGGCGGCAGCGCTACCGACGCTATTACCCAAATTAAAAAGCGCGGGGCTAAAAACATTAAGTTTTTGTGCATTATTGCCGCGCCGGAAGGCATTAAGCGGCTGCACGAAGCCCACCCGGATGTGGATATTTATGCCGCTTCGCTGGATGAGTGCCTGAACGACCACGGCTATATTGTGCCGGGGCTGGGCGACGCCGGCGACCGTATTTTTGGCACAAAGTAACCCGGCTGTTTTGCTTTTGTAAAAAAGGCCGCCTGCGCACAAAGCAGGCGGCCTTTTTGCGCGGTTTGGCGCAAAAGTTTGCAAGGGGGGGTAAAGCTATTTACCGCCCATCGGAGGGGCCGGGGCCGGGGTCGGGCGAAGGGGGGGTGCTTGCCCGCTCGCTGGGGGTGGAAAACAAGCTGGGAATGGCCCCAATGGCAGCAAGGCCCACCAAAAGAAAAACCGCCCGGGCCAGCATAGTGCCAGAGCCGCCCAAAAGCCAGCCAATGCAGTTAAAGCCGGCAATGGCCAGAATGCCCCAGTTGAGTCCGCCTAAAATAAGCAGAACCAAACAAATTTTTTGAAGCATAGTCGTCGTTCCCTTCCTTTTTAAAGGCGCGCAGTGCGCGCGGTTCTTTGCCATAGCATGCGCCGTTTTGGCCGCGTTTATACAGGCAAAAAAGAAATCACGGCAAGACTTTGCTTGCAAAATAAACATACTTTCAGTACAATAAAAGCGGCCCGCCCAAACCCGGCGGGCTTAAAATTCATAAAAAGGGGAAGGTTTTATGCAGTACCATGCAGATATGATTTTGGGGGATGTTTTGGACCAGGACCCCACCACCGCGCCTTATTTTATCGAGATTGGCATGCACTGTTTGGGCTGCCCTGCTTCCCGCGGGGAAACCCTGGCCCAGGCCTGCCAGGTGCACGGCACCGATGTGCAGCTGCTTTTGGAAAAATTGAACCGGCACGCTTTAACTAAAGCATGAGCAAGGTTTTTTTGGATAAACGCCTTTTGGCTGCGGCCCAACTGGTGCGGCCGGGCAGCTGTGCGGCCGATATTGGCTGCGACCATGGCAAGCTTTCGGCCTATTTGGTGCAAACGGGCATCTGCAGCCGGGTGATTGCGGCCGATGTGCGCTCTGGGCCGCTTTCGGCTGCAAAGCGCCTGGTGGAGGAATGCGGCCTTTCGGCCAGCATTGACTGCCGGCTGGGGGATGGGCTGGACCCGGTAAAGCCCGGCGAAGCAACCGAAATAGTAATAGCCGGTATGGGTGGCGAGACCATTGCCGGCATACTGGACAGGGCCCCGTGGGTGAAGGATGCGGCGCTGGGGTTTATATTGGTGCCGGCCAGCGCCCACAGCTTTTTGCGCCGCTGGCTTTGCCAAAACGGCTTTGCCCTGGTAAAGGAGGAAGCCGTGTGCGAAGCCGGCCACTGGTATGTGGTTATGCGGGCAGAGTATACCGGCCACTGTTTTGAGCCTGACGCCGCCTTTTGTGTGGGCGGGCTGCAGCTGGGCCGGCATACCCCGCAGGCGGGGGGCTATTTGGCCGTTATGGCAAACAGGCTTAAAAAAGAGCTTTGCGGCAAGCAGAAGGCGGGCCGCTATCAGGACTTAAGGTGGCTGCGCAGCTTGGTGCAGCAGCTGGAACAGGAGGTGGCTTTATGCCAAAAGCAGACGAAATTTTAGCCGAGCTTTCGGCCCTGGCCCCGCCGCAGCTTGCGGAAGAGTGGGACAATGTGGGCCTTTTGGTGCAGCCGCCGCTGCCGGTAGACCGGGTACTAGTAGCGCTGGATATTACCCAAAAAGTAATACAGGAAGCACAGGAAAAGTGCTGCCAGCTGATTGTAAGTCACCACCCGGTAATTTTTCAGCCGCTGGGCCGGCTTTTGGCAGGCGAACCCGCCGCAGAGCTTTTGCGCCGCGGTATGGGGGCTATTTGCATGCACACCAACCTGGACAGCGCCCAGGGCGGCGTGAACGACCGGCTTTGCGAGATTTTTGGCCTGACCCAGACCCAGCCTATGGCCGGCATGGGGCGGGTGGGGCTTTTGCAAAAGCCCTGTTCGGCCGGCGAACTGGCAGAGCTTTGCCAAAAAAAGCTGGGCGGGCCGGTGCAGTATGTGCCGGGGCAAAACCCCATAAGCCGGCTGGCAGTATTGGGCGGCGCCGGGGGCGACTTTGTGCAGGCTGCCTATGATGCGGGCGCCGACTGCCTTTTGACCGGCGAAGCCCGCCACCACGAAGCGCTTTTGGCCAAAAGGCTGGGCATAGCGCTTTTGGCCGCGGGCCATTTTGAGACCGAGTGGCCGGTGGTGCAGGTATTGGCCGACCGACTGAGAGGCCGGTTTGCGGACCTTTGGGTGGGGGTAAGCGAGGCGGACGCTTCGCCGTTTTGCCACACCTGAAAGGGCCTTGTGCAAAACAGCAGGCAGCTTTGGCCGGCGATTTGCCGGCTGAAAACTTTTAAAAGGAGCGAATAAAAGGAGCGAAACACCATGTTGGATACACAACTGTACGAGCGCGAGCAGCAAACCCGTGCCCGACTGGAAGAAGTGCTGGGGGGCGGAGAACAGCTTTTGTGGTCCGGCAGCCCGGCGCCAGGTGCAAAATTTAAGGGCAGCGCCGCCTTGCGGGTGTTTGGTATTTTTTGGCTGGCCTTTTCGCTTTTTTGGGAAGCCGGTGCTTTGACGGCGGTGGGTGCAGCGGGGGCCGCAGGGCTTTTCTTCCCGCTGTTTGGCCTGCCGTTTGTGGGTATTGGCGTTTATATGGTATTGGTTGCGCCCCAAAGCCGCAAGCGCCGGCTGCGCAAAAGTATTTATGGGGTGACCGACCGGCGGGTGCTGATTATGCTGTGCACCGGCAGCGGTGCGGTGCGTTCGGTGGATTTGGATGCGGTGCTTTCCATGGAAGTGGAAACACGGGCGGACGGCCTGGGCAACCTGTATTTTGACACCCCCAGCGACCATGCCTATTACCGGCGCCAGCGGGTGGGCGCACAAAGCTTTTATGCAGAGCCTTTGGCTTTTTACGCGGTGGACGCAAACGCGGCCCAGCAGGCGGTGCTTTTGGCAAAGCATAACCAAAACAGGGAATAAACGGCAGATAAGCAAAAGGCAGAACAAGCAAAGCTTTTGCAAAGCCCGGGCTTATTAGCAAAGCAAAGTGTCTGTTAAAAGCCCTTTGTCCAAACGGCAAACCCTATGGGGTGTGCAGCAAAGCCGGCGCTTTGCATGCCGCCTGCCTTTGCCGAAAGAAAGCGGCCTTTGGGCCGCACAGCAAAACACAAAAAAGGGCCCGGCTTTGCCCCGGGCCCTTTTGCGGATGGGAAAGAGAGGAAGACACCATGGCGCTTGACGCAGCCACATTGGAACTGGTGGCAAGAGAGCTGGATGGCCAGCTTTCCGGCAGCCGGATCGACAAGATCTTTCAGCCCACAAAGGACGAGGTGGTGCTGGCTTTGCGGGGGTATAACGCCGGCTGGCGGCTGCTTATTTCGGCCCGCAGCGGTGCGGCAAGGGTGGGCGTAACGGCCCAAAAGCTGGAAAATCCCCAAACGCCGCCTTCCTTCTGCATGCTGCTGCGCAAATACCTTTCGGGCGGGCGGCTTTGCCGGGTGCGGCCCGAACAGGGGGAGAGAATTGTCTTTTTTGAATTTGCCTGTACCAATGAGATGGGCGATGCGGTGAATATTACACTGGCGGCCGAGCTGATGGGCCGGTATTCGAACCTGGTGGTGATAAACGGCGAAGGAAAGATTATTGACGCGCTGAAACGGGTGGATTTTGAAGCCAGCAGCGTGCGCCAGCTTTTGCCGGGGCTTAGCTATACCTTGCCGCAAAAGCAGGCCGGCGATTGGTTTTTTGACCCAAACCTTGGCGCTGAGCAGCTGGTGGAAAAGGCCTGCCGGCTGGAACAGGACACAGCCGCCGCTTTGATGAAAACCGCCGGCGGGGTGGGCCCGGCCATCTGCCGGGAGATTGCGTTTCGGGCCCTTGGCGCGGGCAAGCAGGTGGCAAGCGAGCTTTCGGCCCAGCAAAGGGACATTTTGGCCCAAACGCTCAGCCAGGTGCGCCAGGAGTGGGCCCGCGGCGGCACCCCCACCCTGGTAAAGGACGCCGAGGGAAAGCCGGTGGAGTTCAGCTTTACCCCCCTGACCCAGTACCTGCCCGGCTGCACGCTGCACAGCCAGCAAAGCTACAGCGCCCTTTTGGACGACTACTATGCCGAAAAGGACGCCGCCGAGCGGATGCGCCAAAAAAGCCGCAACCTGCACAAAACCGTGCACAACCTGCTGGAGCGCGCCACCCGCAAGCAGGCCGCCCGGCAGGAGGAGCGCCAGCAAAGCGGCGAAAGCGAGCAGCTGCGGCTGTTTGGCGAGCTTTTGCAGGCAAACCAGTGGGCGGTGCAGAAGGGGGACGCCGAGGTTACCGTTACCAACTACTACACCGGCGAGCCGGTGACCATTCCGCTGGATGTGCGCCTTTCGGCCAATGCCAACGCGCAAAAGTATTTTAAAGAGTACAAGAAAAAGCAGACCGCCGCCAAAATGCTGGTGGAGCTTTTGGCCCAGGGCGAGCGGGAGATCAATTACCTTGCCAGCGTGCTGTACGAGGTGGAGCAGGCCGAAAGCGAAGCGGCTTTGGAGGAAATAAGGGCCGAGCTGAAAGGGCAGGGTTACCTGAAAAGCTATAAGCTGAAGCAAAAGCGCCCCAAGCCCGCGGATTTTATGCGCTTTATCTCCCAGGACGGCTTTGTTATTTTGGTGGGCCGCAACAACCTGCAGAACGACAAGCTTACCCTGCACACCGCCCGCGGGAGAGACTGGTGGTTTCACACCAAAAACGCCCCGGGCAGCCACACCGTGGTGCTGAGCGAGGGCAAACCCGTGCCGGACACCACCAAAAACGAAGCGGCCATGCTGGCGGTGTTCTACTCCAGCCAGGCCCATTCGGCCAAGGTGCCGGTGGACTACACCCAGGTGAAAAATATTCGCAAAACAGGCGACCTGGCCCCCGGCATGGTACTGTACGAACATTACGAAACCGCCTACATTACCCCCGACGAACAGCTGCTGCGCCGGTTGGGCGCAAAGCGGTAACTGCCGGCGTTTTTGGCTTTGGCATTGTTTTGCCGCCTGGCTGCCCATTTTCGGGTTTTGCGGTTTGTTCTTCGTTATCCTTATATATAAAGTAGAAGGTACGGCGCGGCGAAAACCGGAAAAACGGGGCAGTTGGGCAGGCAAAAACATGCCGGCGGGCCCTTTTTGGGGGCAAGGCGGCAGGTTTGTGCAGAGCAACAAAATTTTTATAAAAAATTTTCAATTTTTTTCAAAAACCCCTTGCATTGCCAAGGGGTTTATTGTATTATGATTAAGCGACTGCGAATGCCCCTGGCATGTAGCAGGGGCAGATATGCGATGAAGCGGGAGGTTGCCACACCTTTGTGTGGGTTTTTCCGCCGAGTATGTCCGATCAAGAACCGGGCGACAAAAATACTGTTTGCAAAGGGTTATGACCCCACTGGGGTCCAATTTCCACGAACTTTGCGTGTGGTATGTCCGGGAGAACTGCGCCTTGCGGTTCACCGGCTTTCTTCATGCAAAAGCGTGACACACCCGGCGCGGTGTTCAGTATTTTTTGTAAACCGCCGGACAAAAAATCAAGGAGGCGATTACAATGGCAGTCAAGGAGAAAATCAGAATTCGTTTGAAGAGCTATGATCACCAGCTCATCGACGCCGCTGCGGAGCGCATCGTGGAGACCGCTAAGCGGACAGGTGCTCGGGTTTCCGGCCCGATCCCCCTGCCCACCGACAAAGAGGTCGTTACCATTCTGCGCGCTGTTCACAAGTATAAGGACAGCCGCGAGCAGTTCGAGATGCGCACCCATAAGCGTTTGATCGATATTCTGAAGCCGTCCAACAAGACGGTCGAGGCTCTGCAGAGCCTGCAGCTCCCCGCCGGCGTCGAGATCGAGATTAAGGGCTAAGTTACTCACCCCGGACATCTTACATCCGACTCTCAGCGGAGAGGTCATGTTGAGGGCGCACGCCTTCAACCAATAACCTAACAGGAGGCAAAGAAAATGCAAAAAGGTATTATCGGCAAGAAACTGGGCATGACCCAGCTGTTCGATGAAAACGGCAAGGTCATCCCTGTCACCATCGTCGAGGCTGGTCCGTGCGTTGTGGTCCAGAAGAAGACCGAAGAGAGCGACGGCTACTGCGCCGTGCAGCTGGGCTTTGGCGATGTGAGCGCCAAGAAGGTTACTAAGCCTGCCAAGGGCCACTTCGAAAAGGCGAATGTCGCCCCCAAGAAGACCCTGCGCGAGTTCCGCTTTGACGACATCAGCGCACTTTCGGTTGGCGATATCATTAAGGCTGACGCCTTCGCCGCCGGCGACCATGTGGATGTGGTCGGCTTCAGCAAGGGCAAAGGCTACGCCGGTACCATTAAGCGGTTCAACGGCCACCGCCTGCGCGAAAGCCACGGCACCGGCCCTGTGGCCCGCCACGCCGGTTCCAACGGTTCCTGCTCCACCCCCAGCCGTGTGTTTAAGGGCAAAAAGCTGCCCGGCCACCTGGGCACCGAGCGGGTCACTGTGCAGAACCTGACCGTCGTGAAAATTGACCCCGAAAATAATCTGATCGCTATTAAGGGCGCTGTGCCCGGCGCGAAGGGCAGCGTTGTCACCCTGAGCGATAGCGTGAAGGCGTAAAGGAGGAAAGCTACAATGGCGAAATTTGATGTTATGGATATGTCCGGCAAGAAAGTTTCCGAGATCGAGCTTTCCGACGCCATCTTTGGTATTGAGCCCAACGAGCGTGTCATGCACGCGGCTGTGGTGAACTTCCTCGCCAACCAGCGCCAGGGCACCCAGTCTACCAAGACCCGCAGCGAAGTTTCCGGCGGCGGCATCAAGCCGTGGCGTCAGAAAGGTACCGGCCGCGCCCGTCAGGGTTCCACCCGCTCTCCGCAGTGGACCCACGGCGGCATTGCCCTGGGCCCCAAGCCCCGTGATTACAGCTACCGGCTGAACAAGAAGGTGAAGCGTTTGGCGCTGTTCAGCGCACTGAGCGCCAAGGCCAAGGCCGGCGATGTGGTCGTGATTGAAAAGTTCGACCTGCCCGAGTATAAGACCAAGACCGTGGCCGCCATGCTGGCTGCCGTGGGCGCCACCGGCAAGAGCCTGATCGTGGCCCCCGAGGTGGACTCGAAGCTGGTCAAGAGCGCCGGCAACATTGCGGGCGTGAAGACCTCGGTTGCCACCGCTTTGAATGTGTACGACATTCTGAATGCCGGCAAGTTCGTTATGAGCGTGGACGCCGCCAAAAAGCTGGAGGAGGTATTCGCGAAATGAAAGTTGCAGCACAGGAGATCATCCTGAAGCCGGTCATCACCGAAGCTTCCATGGAGAACATGCAGCAGAAAAAATACACCTTCAAGGTGGCCGTGGACGCCACCAAGATCGACATCGCCCGCGCCTGCGAGGAGCTGTTCGGTGTGAAGGTTGACAAGGTCAACACCATCAATGTGCGCGGCCGCTATCGCCGCCAGGGTGCCCACGCGGGTTACACCGCCGCTTCCAAAAAGGCCATCGTCACCCTGACAAAGGACTCCAAGACCATTGCCTTCTTTGACAGCATGCTGTAAGCGGAAAGCGTTTGGTTGACCTTTTAAAGGGCGCTTTTAGCCCTTTCGTATGGGGCGTATGACCCCGCAAATCTCATAAGGAGAGTGAAATAAGTAATGGCCATCAAAAAATATAAACCGACGACCCCGGGCCGCCGCGGTATGACGGTCACCGATTATTCCGGCCTGTCCAAGGTTGAGCCGGAGAGAAGCCTGCTTGAGCCCATGAAGCACAAGAGCGGCCGCAACAACACCGGCCGCATCACCGTTCGCCACCACGGCGGCGGCAACCGCACCAAGTACCGCGTCATCGACTTTAAGCGCAAAAAGCTGGATGTCGTTGCCGAGGTGAAAACCCTGGAGTACGATCCCAACCGTTCGGCTCACATCGCCCTGATCCAGTACGAGGACGGCGAGAAGGCCTACATTATTGCCCCCGAAGGCCTGAAGGTTGGCGACAAGGTAATGAACGGCCCCAACGCCGACATTAAGCCCGGCAACTGCCTGCCGTTTGCCAACATTCCGGTTGGTACCATCATCCACAATGTGGAGCTGTACCCCGGCAAGGGCGCCCAGCTGGTGCGTTCGGCTGGCAACATGGCTCAGCTGATGGCAAAGGAAAACGGCTACGCCCTGGTGCGTCTGCCCTCCGGCGAAATGCGCAACATTCCGCTGAACTGCGTGGCCACCATTGGCCAGGTGGGCAATGTGGACCACGAGAATGTAAACCTGGGCAAGGCTGGCCGCAAACGGCATATGGGTTGGAGACCCACCGTGCGCGGTTCCGTTATGAACCCCTGTGACCACCCCCACGGCGGCGGCGAGGGCAAGAGCCCTGTGGGCCGTCCCAGCCCGGTTACTCCCTGGGGCAAACCCACTATGGGCTACAAGACCCGCAAGCACCACAACCGCTCTGACAAGTTCATTGTCAAGCGCGCCGAAAAGAGATAAGGAGGGGAGAGCAACATGGGTAGAAGTGTTAAAAAAGGACCTTTTGTACAGCCGGCTCTGCTCAAACGCGTGAACGAGATGAACGCCGCCGGTGAGAAGCGGGTTCTGAAAACCTGGAGCCGCGCCTCTACGATTTTCCCGCAGTTCGTGGGCCACACCTTTGCGGTGCACGACGGCCGCAAGCATGTGCCCGTCTATGTGACCGAGGATATGGTCGGCCACAAGCTGGGCGAGTTCGCACCGACCCGGACCTTTAAGGGCCACGGCGGTTCGAAGACCACGAAGTAAGGAGGAGGAATTCACAACATGGAAGCAAGAGCGAAATTGAGCTATGCTCGCATCTCGCCGCGCAAGGTGTCCATTGTTCTGGATCTGATCCGGAATAAGCCCCTGGATGAAGCGCTGGCTATTTTGCAGTACACCCCGAAGGCCGCCTCCGAGCTCCTTTACAAGCTGGTAAAATCTGCTGCGGCCAACGCGCAGACCAACCACAACATGGACAAAAACAGCCTGTATGTGGCCGAGTGCTTTGTTACCCCGGGCCCCACGCTGAAGCGTGTAATGCCCCGCGCACAGGGCCGTGCGTACCGCATCCTCAAGAGGACCAGCCACATTACCGTGGTCCTCAAAGAGAAAGAAATGTAAGGAGGTAAAACAGCATGGGTCAGAAAGTTAATCCCCACGGTTTTCGTGTTGGCGTGATCAAAAACTGGGACAGCCGCTGGTTTACCAGTAAAAAAGAATTCGGCGATACCCTCGTCGAGGACTACAAGATCCGCAAGGTCCTGAAAAAGCAGCTTTACAACGCCGGTGTGCCCAAGATCGAGATCGAGCGCTACACCGACGCCACCGGTTCCGAGATCGTGAAGGTGACCATCTACTGCTCCAAGCCCGGCATGGTAATTGGCCGCGGCGGCGAGGAGAAGGAGAAGATTGCCGCACAGGTGAGCCGCATGGTGGGCAAAAAGGCCATCATCAATATTGTTGAGGTGAAAAACCCCGACACCAACGCACAGCTGGTTGCCGAGAACATCGCTTCCCAGCTGGAGCGCCGCATCGCGTTCCGCCGCGCCATGAAGATGAGCATCGGCCGCGCTATGCGCCTGGGCGCCAAGGGTATTAAAGCTACCTGCTCTGGCCGTTTGGCCGGCGCCGACATCGCCCGCACCGAGAGCTATCACGAGGGCACCATCCCCCTGCAGACCCTGCGCGCCGACATCGACTACGGCTTTGCCGAGGCCGATACCACCTACGGCAAGATCGGCGTGAAGGTGTGGATCTACAAGGGCGAAGTGCTGAAGGGCGCGAAACCTCGCAAAGAAGGAGGCAGCAAGTAATGCTTTTACCGAAACGAGTAAAATACCGCCGCCAGCAGCGCGGCCGTTTGAAGGGCAAAGCAATGCGCGGCAACAAGGTGAACCAGGGCGAGTACGGCCTGCAGGCCCTTGAGCCGGCTTGGATCACCTCGAACCAGATCGAGGCTGCCCGTATCGCCCTGACCCGCTACATCAAGCGTGGCGGCCAGGTGTGGATCAAGATCTTCCCCGACAAGCCCGTCACCGAGAAGCCGGCCGAGACCCGCATGGGTTCCGGTAAAGGCAGCCCCGAGTACTGGGTGGCTGTTGTGAAGCCCGGCCGCGTTCTGTTCGAGATCGCGGGGGTAAGCGAGGAGAATGCCCGCGAGGCCATGCGTCTGGCGGCCCACAAACTGCCGGTTAAGTGCAAGTTTGTAAAACGAGAGGAAGAGGAGGTTGCTGAATAATGAAAGCGAATGAGCTTGCCAAGATGAGCCAGGCCGATCTGACCAAGAAGCTCACCGAACTCAAGGAAGAGCTGTTCAACCTGCGTTTTCAGCATGCCATCAACCAGCTCGAAAATCCGCTGCGCATTAAAGCTGTCAAGAGAGACATTGCCCGCGTGAAAACCGTTCTGCGCGGCATGGAGCTCAAGGACGCCCAGTAAGCAAAGAGGGAGGTAAACTATGGAACGCAACTTACGCAAAACCCGTACCGGCGTTGTAGTGTCGGACAAGATGGACAAAACCATCGTGGTCGCCATTGTCGACCATGTGGCACACCCCCTCTACAAGAAGATCATCAAGCGTACCGTGAAGTTCAAGGCCCATGATGAAAACAATGAGGCCCACATCGGTGACCGCGTCATGATTATGGAGACCCGCCCCCTGTCGAAAGACAAGCGCTGGAGACTGGTCAACATTGTAGAAAAGGCGAAATAAGCCTGTTACTTTGAAAGGAGGACGCAACTGTGGTACAGATGCAAACCTATCTCAAAGTGGCCGACAACACCGGTGCAAAAGAACTGATGTGCATTCGTGTGCTGGGCGGTTCCCGCAAGAGATACGCAAACATTGGCGATGTGATTGTCGCTTCTGTTAAGAAAACCACCCCGGGCGGCGGCATGGTGAAGAAGGGCGATGTGGTGAAGGCCGTTATCGTCCGCAGCAAAAAGGGCCTGCGCCGTGACGACGGTTCCTATATCCGCTTCGACGAGAACGCGGCCGTGATTATTAAGGAAGACAAGAACCCCCGCGGCACCCGTATTTTTGGACCGGTGGCCCGTGAACTGCGCGAGGGCGGCTACCTGAAGATCTTGAGCCTGGCTCCGGAATCGCTGTAAGGAGGTTTTAAAATGAGCAAAATTCATGTTAAGACCGGCGATACCGTTATGGTCATCAGCGGTCGTGACCGCGGCAACACCGGCAAGGTGCTGGCGGTCAGCCCGAAAGAGGGCAAGGTCATTGTGGAAGGCCGCAACATGGTCACCAAGCATGTGAAGCCCCGCCGTGAAGGCGAAACCGGCGGCATTGTGAAGGCCGAAAGCGCCATCTACGCTTCGAAGGTCATGCCGGTTTGCCCCAAGTGCGGCAAGGCCGTGCGGGTGGGCCACATCCTGAACAATGGCAAAAAAGTGCGCGTCTGCAAAAAGTGCGGCGCCGAATTCTAAAGGGAGGAAGTAGAAATGGCAAGACTGAAAGACAAATACGCCAGTGAGATCGCTCCCGCCCTGATGACCAAGTTCGGCTACAAGAGCGTGATGCAGATCCCCAAGCTCGACAAGGTCGTCATCAACTGCGGCTGCGGCGAAGCGCGCGACAACCCGAAGATTATGGACGCCATTTTGGGCGATTTGGCCAAGATTACCGGCCAGAAGCCGGTGGTCTGCAAGGCCAAAAAGTCGGTGGCAAACTTCAAGCTGCGCGAAGGCCAGCCCATCGGTGCAAAGGTTACCCTGCGCGGCGAGCGCATGTACGAGTTTGTGGACCGGCTGTTCAATGTGGCCCTGCCCCGTGTGCGCGACTTCCGCGGCATTAACGGCGAGGCTTTCGACGGCCGCGGCAACTACTCTCTGGGTATCCGCGAGCAGCTGATCTTCCCCGAGATCGATTATGATAAGATCGACGCCATCCGCGGCATGGACATCGTCTTCGTCACCACCGCCAAGACCGACGAAGAAGCCAAAGAGCTGATCCGTGCGCTGGGCGCTCCGTTCGCAAACTAAGGGAGGGTTACACGAAATGGCGAAAACATCCATGAAAATCAAGCAGCAGCGCGAGCCGAAGTTCTCGACCCGCGGTTACAACCGCTGCAAAATCTGTGGCCGCCCTCACGCTTATCTGCGCAAATATGGCATCTGCCGTATCTGCTTCAGGGAGCTTGCCTATAAGGGCGAGATCCCCGGCGTAAGGAAAGCAAGTTGGTAAATCATCTACTTTAAAGGAGGTAACGGCAATGCATATCACCGACCCTATCGCTGATCTGCTCACCCGTATTCGCAATGCAAGCTCTGCCAAGCATGCCTCGGTAGATGTGCCCGCTTCTAACCTGAAGAAGGCGATCTGCCAGATTTTGTTAGACGAGGGCTACATCAAGGCCATGCAGGTGAAAGAGGACAACAAGCAGGGCGTTATTACCATCACCCTGAAATACGGCGAAGACAACCTGCCGGCCATTACTGGCCTGCGCCGGGTTTCCAAGCCGGGCTTGCGCATCTATGCAAACTGCGAAAACATGCCCAAGGTCATGAAGGGCCTTGGCACCGCGATCATTTCCACTTCCAAAGGCGTTATGACCGACAAGGCTGCCCGTGCTGCGCACTGCGGCGGCGAAGTCCTGGCTTTCGTCTGGTAAGAAAGGGGTAAACGACAATGTCGAGAATCGGAAGAAAACCCATCGTCATCCCGGCCGGTGTAGAGGTTGCCATTAACGGCAACGAGATCACCGTGAAGGGCCCCAAGGGCACGGACCATTCCACCATTCACCCGCTGATGACCGTTTCTCAGCAGGGCAATGAGCTGCTCGTGACCCGTCCCAATGACGACAAGCTGGCCCGCAGCCTGCACGGCCTGACCCGCACCCTCATCAACAACATGGTGGTGGGCGTGACCAAAGGCTTTAAGAAAGAGCTGGAGATCCAGGGCGTGGGCTACCGCGCAGCCAAGCAGGGCAAGGACCTTGTTATGAACCTGGGCTTCTCGCACCAGGTTGTCATGCCGGAAATTGAAGGCATCACCATCGAAGTGCCCGATCCCAACCACATCACCGTGCACGGCATCGACAAGCAGCAGGTTGGCCAGTTCGCCGCGGAGATCCGCGAGAAACGGCCCCCCGAACCCTACAAGGGCAAGGGCATCCGCTATGTTGGCGAGTATGTCATCCGCAAGGAAGGCAAGGCCGGCAAGGGCGCGAAATAAGCAAAGGAGTGAATTAAGATGGTCAACAAGCCGAACAAAAACGAAGCTCGTCTTCGCCGTCACCGCCGTGTTCGCGGTAAGATCAGTGGCACTGCCTCTTGTCCGCGCCTTGATGTTTTCCGCTCTAACGCCCACATCTACGCCCAGGTGATCGACGACGAGGCCGGTGTAACGCTGGCTTCCGCTTCCACCATGGACAAAGGGTTCGAGGGCATCGGCAGCAACATCGAAGCCGCCAAGAAGGTCGGCCTTGCGGTTGCCGAGGCCGCCAAGGCCAAGGGCATCACCAAGGTGGTGTTCGACCGCGGCGGTTATGTCTACCACGGCCGTGTGAAAGCTCTGGCCGAGGGCGCCCGCGAAGGCGGCCTTGAGCTGTAAGAGGGAGGTACTACAGTGGCATTCGATAAAGATAGAAAGGGTGGCCGCAACGGCCGCAACAGCGAGGACCAGAACGAATACATCGAGAAGGTCGTCGCCATCAACCGTGTTTCCAAAACCGTTAAGGGCGGCCGCGTGATGAAGTTCTCCGCGCTGGTCGTTGTGGGCGACGGCAAGGGCAAGATCGGCTACGGCCTGGGCAAGGCCGCCGAGGTGCCCGAGGCCATTCGCAAGGGCCTGGAAGCCGCCAAAAAGAACATGGTGCAGATCTCCATGCGGGGTACCACCATTCCCCACGACATCATCGGCCGTTTTGGCGCCGGGCATGTTATTCTGCGTCCGGCTGCCGAAGGTACCGGCCTGATTGCCGGCGGCGCTGTGCGTGCCGTGCTGGAAGCCGCAGGCATTAAGGATGTTCGTACCAAGTGCGTGCGCACCAACAACCCCTGCAATGTGGTTATCGCCACCTTCGAGGGGCTCAAGAGCCTGCGCACCGCCGAGCAGGTCGCTGCCCGCCGCGGCAAGACCGTGAAAGAGATCTTGGGTTAAGGAGGGCTATGACATGGCAAACATCAATGTGAAACTGGTGCGCAGCCTGGCTGGCTGCACCAAAACCCAGATCGCCGTTGCCGAGAGCCTGGGCCTGACCCGTGTGGGCAAGGTGAGCGTACAGCCCGACAACGCCGCGACCGCCGGCAAGGTTAAGAAAATTTCTCACCTCGTCGAGGTTACCAAAGCGTAAAAGCAAGGAGGTGCACAAACCATGATGATCCACGAACTGAAACCCGCAGAGGGTGCAAATAAGGCCCCCAAGCGCAAGGGCCGCGGCGCCGGTTCCGGCAGCGGCAAGACCGCTGGTTACGGCCACAAGGGCCAGAAGGCCCGTTCCGGTGCAAAGCGCCCCGGTTTTGAAGGCGGCCAGATGCCTTTGGCCCGTCGGCTGCCCAAGCGCGGCTTCAACAACATTTTTGCGACTGTCTACTCCACCGTTAAGGTCTGCGACCTGGAGCGGTTTGAGGACGGCAGCGTGGTCGATACCGCGGCGCTGGTCAACGCCGGCCTCATTAAAAAGGTCAATGACGGCGTAAAGGTGCTGGGCAACGGCGAGCTGACCAAAAAGCTGACCGTAGAGGCTGCTGCCTTTACTGCCTCCGCGAAAGAAAAAATCGAGAAGGCCGGCGGAAAGGCCGAGGTGAAGTAAGGTGTTCAAGACCTTCAAAAACGCCTGGCGGATTTCTGATCTGCGCAAGCGTCTGCTCTTCACCCTTGCCATTATCGTTATTTTCCGGCTGGGTGTGGCCATTCCTGTGCCGTTTTTGGACCCCAGCCAGCTGTCCAGCATGATTGCCGGCAGCGGCAACCTTTTGAGCTATATTAACCTGCTCACCGGCGGCGCCTTCAGCCAGGCGACCTTGTTCGCTCTGTCGGTCACCCCCTATATCAACGCGTCCATCATCATTCAGCTGCTTGCGGTGGCCATTCCCGCCCTGGAGCAGCTGCAGAAGGAAGGCCCCGAAGGCCAGCGCAAGCTGACCCGCATTACCCGCTACACCGGCTGCGCCATTGCCGCGGTGCTGGCGGTGGCCTACTACTTCCTTTTGAAGAACCAGGGCGCGGTGCTGTATACCGAAGGCTGGCAGATGTGGTTTGCCGCCGTGGTAATCGTGCTGGCTTTCACCGCTGGCTCCATGCTGATCATGTGGCTGGGTGAGCAGATCGACTCCAAGGGCATCGGTAACGGCATTTCGATTCTGATCTTTGCGGGTATCGTTTCCCGCCTGGGCACTTTGCCCGGCACCGTTTACGGCTATATTGTGGGCATTGCAAACGGCTTTGCCGGCAAGGCCGAAGGCGCTACCGAGCTTTCCGAGCTTTTGGGCTCGAGCTACCGGCATATCTATTCCAGTGCCGAGGGCGAGGTATTCGCTGCCTACCCGTGGTACTACATTGTGTTCCTGGTGGTCATTGCAGTGCTTGCCATCTTGAGCGTAATGTTTATTGTGCTGATGACCAGCGCCGAGCGCCGGATTCCGGTGCAGTACGCCAAGCGGGTGGTGGGCCGCAAAATGTATGGCGGGCAGGCCACCCACATCCCCATCAAGGTGAATATGAGCGGTGTTATGCCGGTCATCTTCGCGTCGGCCCTCATCAGTATTCCGGGCACCATCAAAAGCCTGTTCTCCATCAACGAGGGCGTTTGGGCCACCATTTTGGGCTGGTTCAACTACAACATGTGGGGTTACGCCGTCATCTACGCCTTTTTGATCATCGCATTCAACTATTTCTATGTGGCCATTCAGTATAATCCGGTAGAAATTGCCAATAACCTGCGTAAGAACAATGGCACCATTCCGGGCATCCGGCCCGGCAAGCCCACCACCGACTTCATTGTGAAGGTGCTGAGCAAAATCACCTTTATTGGCGCTGCCTTTTTGGTGGTTGTGGCGCTGTTGCCCATTGTGCTGGGCGGCATTACCGGTATGAACATTCAGCTGGGCGGCACCTCGCTTTTGATCGTGGTGGGTGTTGCGCTGGATACAGCCCGCCAGATGGAAAGCTTTATGCTGATGCGTCACCACAAAGGCTTCCTGGAGTAAGGGAAAGGGGGTATTTCCCATGAATATTATTCTGTTGGGTGCTCCCGGTGCCGGTAAAGGCACCATGGCAGATCTGATCTGCCAAAAGCTGGGGATCCCGGTTGTCGGCACCGGCAACATCATCCGCGAAGCGGTGAAGAACGGTACCGAGATGGGCAAGCTGGCCAAGGACCTGATCGACAAGGGTCAGCTGCTCCCCGACGATATGATCATGCAGATCATAAAAGAACGGCTGGCCCAGCCCGACTGCAAAAACGGCTTTATACTGGACGGGGTACCCCGCACAGTGGCACAGGCCGAAGCCATTGAGCAGCTGGGCATCCAGATTGATAAGGTAATTGACCTGGAAGTGCCGGACGAAGTGATTGTAAAGCGGCTGACCGGCCGGGTGGTATGTGTGAACTGCGGCGCAAGCTACCATGTAACCCATAACCCCAGTACCGACCCCGAGCGCTGCGACAAGTGCGGCGGCAAGCTGATTGCCCGCAAGGACGATGAGCCCGCAACCGTGCTGGAGCGCTTGGCGGTATACCACAAACTGACCGAGCCGCTGAAAGATTTTTACGGCCCCCGGGGAAAACTGTTCCCGGTGGTTGGCCAGGACGAGGTGGCTGACACCGCTGCCCTGGTGTTCCAAGCATTGGAGGCATAAGGTGATTTCTGTTAAGACGGCACATGAAGTTGACCTGATGCGCGAGGCCGGACGGATCTCCGCCCGGGCCCTGGCGCTCGGCGGCGCGGCGGTCAAGCCGGGTGTCACCACTGCCCAGATCGACAAGATCATCCACGACTATATCCTGAGCCAGGGCGCCAAACCGAATTTTTTGGGCCTTTACGGGTTTCCCGCATCGGCCTGCATTTCGGTGAACGACATGGTCATCCACGGCATTCCCAGCCACGGCCAGGTCATCCACGAAGGAGACATTGTAAGCATTGACACCGGCGCTTTGTACAAAGGCTGGCACGGCGACAATGCGGGCACCTTTGTGGCGGGCAAGGCTTCGCCCGAAGCCCAGCGGCTGATTGATGTGACCACCCAAAGCTTCTACGAGGGGCTGAAAATGGCGGTGGCTGGCAACCGGGTGGGAGATATTTCCCACGCGATTCAGCAGTATGTGGAGCAAAACGGGTTTTCGGTTGTGCGCGAGTATGTGGGCCACGGCCTGGGGAGACAGCTGCACGAGGACCCCGAGGTGCCAAACTACGGCACCGCGGGCCGGGGCGCAAGGCTGGTGGCCGGTATGACCTTGGCCATAGAGCCAATGGTAAATGCCGGCGCAGCGGCTGTGCGCCAGCTTTCGGACGGCTGGGGCGTAAAGACAAAGGACGGTTCGCTCAGCGCCCATTTCGAGCGCTCTATTGTGATCACCCCCAAAGGGCCGGTCATTCTGACCGATCCGGACTGAGAGGCGAGCGATGGATTACCAGAAAGGGCAGATCGTTTTGTCCCGCGCCGGGCGCGACAAGGGCCGGTTTCTGGCGGTGGTTGCCACCAGCCAGGGCCGGGTGCTTGTGGCAGACGGCAAAGAGCACCGGCTGGCAAAGCCGAAAGCCAAAAACCCAAAACATCTGAGCGGCACCTGCAAAGTGCTGGCCGACGAGGCCTTTGCACAGGACAGTTCGCTCAGTCGGGCGATCGCGGCGTGCACCGCAGCGCCCCCCACGACCTAAGGAGGGTAGGAGCTTGTCTAAAGATGATGTAATTGAAGTAGAAGGTACCGTAGTGGAAGCTATGCCGAACGCAATGTTCAAGGTCGAGCTCGCCAACGGTCACCAGTTATTGGCCCACATTTCCGGCAAGCTGCGCATGAACTTCATTCGCATTCTGCCCGGAGATAAAGTTACACTTGAGATGTCGCCCTACGACCTGACCAAGGGACGCATCACATGGCGCTCGAAATAACAAGAGCAAAGGAGGTACCATTATGAAGGTAAAGCCTTCCGTGAAACCGATGTGCGAAAAATGCAAGGTCATCAAACGCAAAGGCCGCGTTATGGTGATCTGCCCGAATCCGAAACACAAACAGCGCCAGGGTTAAGGCGCAATAGTAAAAACAGGAGGTGCAAGGAATTATGGCACGAATTGCCGGAGTGGACCTGCCCAGAGAAAAGCGTGTCGAGATTGGTCTGACCTACATCTACGGCATTGGCCGCAGCGCTGCCAAGGAGATTTTGGAGGCCACCAAGATCAACCCCGATACCCGCGTGAAGGACCTGACCCCGGAAGAGGAGAGCCTCATCCGTGACTATATTGACAAAAACATGACCGTGGAAGGCGACCTGCGCCGCAACACCGCCATGGACATTAAGCGGCTGGTGGAGATTGGCTGCTACCGCGGTGTGCGTCACCGCAAGGGCCTGCCCGTGCGCGGCCAGCGCAGCAAAACCAACGCCCGCACCCGCAAGGGACCCAAGCGCACCGTTGCGAACAAGAAGAAATAAGAGGAGGTAAAGGTACATGGCAACCAAAGCTAATACCGCTGCTGCCCGCGCCAAAGCCGGCGCACGCCGTAAGCGTGAGCGCAAGAATATCGACCGTGGCCAGGCTCATATTCAGAGCACATTCAACAATACCATTGTCACCATCACCGACACGCAGGGCAACGCTGTTTCCTGGGCTTCGGCCGGCGGGCTGGGTTTCCGCGGCAGCCGCAAAAGCACGCCCTACGCCGCCCAGACTGCTGCCGAAACCGCTGCCAAGGCCGCTATGGAGCATGGCATGAAGACGGTTGAGGTGTATGTGAAGGGACCCGGCCAGGGCCGTGAAGCCGCTATCCGCGCGCTGCAGGCTGCCGGCCTGGAGGTAAATATGATCAAGGACGTTACCCCCGTTCCCCACAACGGCTGCCGCCCGCCCAAGCGTCGCCGTATTTAAAAAAGGAGGAAATACACATGGCAAGATATACAGGCGCAGTTTGCCGCCAGTGCCGTCGTGAAGGCCAGAAGCTCTTTTTGAAGGGCGAACGCTGCTATTCCGACAAGTGCGCTCTCACCCGCAGAAGCTTCGCCCCCGGCCAGCACGGCCAGGCCCGTAAAAAGGTTTCGGAGTATGGCGTGCAGCTGCGTGCCAAGCAGAAGGCGAAAAAATACTATGGCGTGCTGGAAAGCCAGTTCCGCAAATATTACGAGATGGCCAACCGCAAGGCAGGCATCACCGGTGAAAATCTGCTTAGGATCCTTGAAAGCAGAATGGACAACATTGTCTACCGTGCCGGTTTCGCCATGAGCCGCGCCGAAGCCCGCCAGCTGGTTTTGCACCGTCACTTCACCGTGAACGGCAAAACCGTGAACATTCCTTCCTACCTTTTGAAGGAGGGCGATGTGGTGGAGCTGCGCACCCGCGACTGCGAGAAGATTAAGGACAGCATGGAGAAGAACTCCGGCCGTCCCACCCCGGTCTGGATGACTGTCGACAAGGACAACTACAAAGCCCAGATCGACCGCCTGCCCGCCCGTTCGGAGATCGACTTCGATGTGGCCGAGCACCTTATCGTCGAGCTTTACTCCAAATAACCCCTTAAGTAGCATACGGTATGCGAATATCCGGCGCAGGAGAGCCTGCCTGCGCCTACAAAGGAGGGTTTTACTTGATAGAGATCGAAAGACCGAGAATCGATACCGCGACCCTCAGCGCGGATGGCCGCTACGGCAAGTTTGTGGTGGAGCCTTTGGAGCGCGGGTTTGGCACGACGCTGGGCAACAGCCTGCGCCGCGTGCTGCTCTCCAGTCTGCCCGGCGTGGCCATCACTTCCATGAAGATCGACGGCGTCGTGCATGAGTTCTCTACCATTGACGGCGTAAAAGAAGACGTTACCGAGATTGTTCTGAACCTGAAGGGCGTTACGGCAAAGCTGTATTCCGACGGCCCCAAAACCGTGCGGATCGAAGCTTCCGGCGAGTGCGAGGTCACGGCCGGCAGCATTCAGCAGGACGCCGAAATTGAGATTTTGAACCCGGAATGGCACATTGCCACCCTGGACGAGGGCGCCAAACTGGTAATGGAACTGACCTTCGACCGCGGCCGCGGCTATGTGCCGGCCGAGCGCAACAAGCAGAATGCCGAGTTTGCTTCGCTGGGCGCCATTCCCATCGACAGCATTTATACCCCGGTACTGAAGGTCAACTACACTGTGGAAAACACCCGTGTGGGCCAGATTACCGACTACGACAAGCTGACCTTGGAGGTTTGGACCAACGGCACGATCAACGCGAAAGAGGCGGTAAGCCTGGCCGCGCGGGTCATGACCGAGCATTTGAACCTGTTTGTCAATTTGTCCGAAGAGGTTATGGACACCGAAATTATGGTGGAAAAGGACGACAAGGGCAAGGAGAAGGTCCTCGAGATGACCATCGAGGAGCTGGATCTGTCGGTGCGTTCCTTCAACTGCCTCAAGCGCGCGGGCATCAACACGGTGGAGGATTTGACGAACAAGAGCGAGGACGAGATGATGAAAGTGCGTAACCTTGGCCGCAAGAGCCTGGAAGAGGTTATCGAGAAGCTCAACTCCCTCGGCTTTAAACTGAACAAAGAAGACGAGTAATAACACTGCAAAGGAGTGAATTGGGATGCCCGGTACCAGAAAACTTGGCAGAACCAGCGATAGCCGCAAGGCAATGCTCAGAGCAATGGTCACCTACCTGATCGAGAACGGGAAGATTGAGACCACTGTTACCCGAGCCAAAGAGGTTCGCGCTGTTGCCGAAAAGATGATTACCCTTGGCAAGCAGGACGACCTGCACACCAAGCGCCAGATCTATTCCTTCATCACCAAAGAGGATGTTGCGAAGAAGCTGATCGACGAGATTGGCCCCAAGTATGCCGACCGCAACGGCGGTTATACCCGTATTATCAAGATCGGTGCCCGCCGCGGCGACGCCGCCGAGATGGCGATCATCGAGCTGGTGTAAAATAGACCAGCCGGCCATTTAGCCGTTTTATAAAAAGCACCCGCCTTTTGGCGGGTGCTTTTTTGTTTGCCATTTTTTAACGGGGCTAAAACGGTGGCGTTTAGCCTACCGTTTTACAGCCCTTTTTGCCAGGCCATTTTGCTTTGGGGCAAAATGCAGCGGTGTTGCCTGTTTTGGTGATAACAGCGCCTTCGCACCGCTTTCTATTTTTGGCCAAAGGGCGCCAAAAGATCAAAAGATAAAATGGCCGCAAAGGGGCGGCAAAAAGCAAAAAGCCCAAGGCCCAAAAGAAAAAGCAGCCGAGCGTTTTAAAGGGGCGGCAAGCTTTTTTGGGAACGTTTGCTTTTGACCAGCCAATTGCTTTTGGCAAAAAACACGGCAGCGCGAAACAATGGCAGCGCAAAGAGGCGGCGGCGCAAAACAGGCAGCGGGGCAAAAAAATGCCCGCCCAGGCGGCCCAATGCAGCACGCCCGGCGGGCAGATGGCGTTTACAGTTCCAATCCTTCAAAAAAGGCATCGAAGGAGCTGACCTTGTAAATCTGTTTAAAGGCCAGTAATGCGCTGATGCGCACACTGTAACGCCCTTGTTCAATTTTGGCAAGAATATCCTCGGTCATGGAAACGCCCAGAATTTCCAGCTGGGCAGAAGCTTCGCGCTGGGATAAATGGGCCTTTTTGCGCAAAGCCTTTAGGTTTTGGCCGATGGAAATATCCTGTTTGAGTCCAGACGCCATGATTTACCCCTTAAATAAAAATGATGCCGGATGGATACATATATGCTGATTTTAACCCAATGACTGTGTTATAATTGGATAAATACATCCGGTTTAAACTGGAAGGGGCAAAAGAAAATGAAAAACGGAACAACCGAAGGCAAACAAAAGCTGGAACAGGCCCTGCAGGAACTGCCGCAAGCCGAACAGCAGGCCCTGTATTGGATGGTGCAGCATTGGGACCTGGTCCGGAAGGGCTGTAAAGGGTCCCGGCTTTCCGACGAGAAGATAGAACAGTACAAAAAAGCCGCCAAGGAAAAAGGGGATGCAATAGTCTTTGCACTTTTGTGCGCAGTGCAGGCCGTTCGTACCGAAAAGTAAAGGTTTGCTCCAAAAGCCCGGCTAAAAGGCATAGGCAGATGGCAACATGGCCTTGATGCGGCGCTTTGCAAAGGGCAGGGGAAGACATAGGTGTGAAAAAGAAAACCGGCGCGCTTGACAACTTTTTTGCCCAAATGCTTTGCCCTGCTTTTTAAGCCAAAAGCAGCCGGCAGGAAAAGCTTAAGACGGGGCAAATGAAGAAAGTGCGGCGGACTTTTGCGCCGTTTTGGGGGAAGCTTTGGGCAAAAATGTCTGTGGGGTTTGCTTACCGCAAAAGGCGTTTGCCGGAAAAAAGGCGTGGCCAGCAGGGGCGAAGGGCCGAAAAAGCGCTTTGTCAAACCAAAAGCAGTGTGCACCGCCGAAGGGGAAAGCCACAGCGGTTGCTTTTTGGGGCAAGGGGCCTATAATAAAAAAAGAAGCAGAAGACGAAGCCGTTTTTTGCCGCAAAGCCCCAAAAAATGCTGAAAAGCGGATGACAAAAAAGAAAAAAGTTTCGCTGCATGCCTGCTGTTTTGCAAAGCGCCGGCGGTAGCTTTTTGCATGTAGTACCCAAAACACAAAGCCCGGCAAAAGGTGCTGCCGGGCTGTAAAATACGCGCCCGCACAGCGGCGCAAAAAACATAAGGTTTAAAAGGGTTCAAACCCCATAAGGCCAAACCCCGTAAGGGCCAAACCTGTAAGGAGGAATTGCTATGACCACCACCCCCATTACCCAGAAGCTGGTGCTGAATGCGCTGCCGGTGCGCCTGGCTGAAAGCCACAAGGGCAGCTACGGCCATGCGCTTTTGTGCTGCGGTTCGGCCCGGTTTCGCGGCGCGGCACACCTTGCGGCCGCAGGGGCCCTGCGGGCAGGGGCGGGGCTTGTTACGCTGGCTTCCAGCGAAGCGGTGCTCAATACCGTGCTGCCGGATTTGCCGGAATGCATCTGCCTGCCCTGCAAACCGGCGCCCGACGGCACCCTTGCGGCAGAAAATGCGCCCCTTTTGGTAAGCGGCGCCCAAAAGGCCACAGCGCTGTTGTTTGGCTGCGGGCTGGGGCAGAGCGGCGACACCGCGCTGCTTTTGGGCAGCGTGCAAAACGCCACCCACTGCCCTTTGGTGCTGGATGCGGACGGGCTGAATCTGCTAAGCCAGATGGGGCTTTTGGCCCCGTTTGACCGGCCGGCCATTTTAACCCCGCACCCCGGCGAAATGGCCCGGCTGTGCGGCGTACCGGTAAGCGAGGTGGAGCAAAACGGCGCGCAGCTGGCCGGGCAGTTTGCCCGCCAGAACAACTGTGTGCTGGTGCTGAAAAGCCACCGCACATTGGTAGCTGCGCCAGACGGCCGCTTGTGGCAGAACACCACCGGCAACGCGGGCCTTGCCCGGGGCGGCAGCGGCGACCTTTTGGCCGGTATGATCACCGGCTTTTTGGCCCAGGGGCTTTCGGCCGAAATGGCGGCCTGCTGTGGGGTATACCTGCACGGCGCCGCCGCGGACCGGTGCAGGGAGCGGCGCAGCATGCAGGCCATGCTGCCCCACGATATTTTGGACGATTTGTGTACCATATTGGTGGATGCAGGCCGCTGAAAAGCGCCTTTGTGAAAACGGCCAAGGCCCCCTTAAGCCGGCAAAATTGTTTGGCAGGGCCTATGGCGAAAGAAAAGCAGGGCGGCTTTTAGGCATGGTTTGCACTTTTGCAAAAAGGAATGGGTGTAAACACCGGCAAATGCTGCAAAAATGTGCTGCCCAGCCGGCCGCCGCTTTTGAAACGCGCAGAAAGCTGTACAAACCAGAATGGTTGGTTTATAATATAAAAGTTATAAAACCCAAAGCGCAGCGCTGCTTTTGGCCCAAAGGCCGGCGGCACACAGGCAAAAATGCCGGCAAAAGCTGCGGCCGGGCGCTTTGCTTTAAGGAGAACAGCATGGAAACATTTTTAATTCGAACCAAAATTTTTCAAGGGACCGACGCTTTGCAGCAGCTTTCGGACCTTTCCATTCAGAAAGCGTTTTTGATCTGCGACCCATTTTTGGTGCAGTCTCACCTGATTGACCAGGTGACCCAGGTGTTGGACGAAGCCAAAATTAGCTGGAGTTTGTACGACAAGGTGGTGCCGGACCCCACCGTGGCCAGCGTTTCCGCCGGTGTGGCCGAAATTTTGAAGGTGCGCCCCGACACTATGATTGCGGTAGGCGGCGGTTCTGCCATTGATACCGGCAAAGCAGTAGGGTATATTTATGCCAAAACAGCCGGGGTAGGGCGGCTGCGCTGCGTGGTGATCCCCACCACCAGCGGCACCGGCAGCGAGGTGACCAGCTTTGCGGTGATTACCGACCCCGAAGCCGAGCGCAAGTTTCCGCTGGTGGACGACGCCATGCTGCCGGATGTGGCCCTTTTGGCCCCGCAGCTGACCGTGAGCGTGCCGCCCAAGGTGACCGCCGACACCGGTATGGATGTGCTGACCCATGCCATTGAGGCGTATGTTTCCCTAAATGCCACCGATTACACCGACGCTTTGGCCGAAAAGGCTGCCATGATGGTGTTCCAGAACCTTTCCAGGGTGGTGAAGGACGGCAGCGACATGAAGCTGCGCACCAAAATGCAGAATGCTTCCTGCATTGCGGGCATGGCCTTTAACGACGCCGGGCTGGGGCTTTGCCACGGTATGGCCCACGCGCTGGGGGAATGCGTGCATCTGCCCCATGGCCGGGCCAATGCCATACTGCTGCCCCATATTATAGAATATAATGCCCAAAAGGATGAGCGCGCCCGCAAGCGGTATGCTGCCCTGGCCGCGCTGTTGGACCTAAGCCGCTATAACGACACGGTGGCGGTAAACAGCCTGGTGCGGCTGGTAAGGGAGCTGCTGCATCAGGTAGGCATTGCCCCAAAGCTGGAAGAGGACGCCCAAAAGCGGCTGCTTGCCGAGTTGGACAGTGTGGTAAAGGCGGCTTTGGCGGACCGCTGCACCGCTACAAACCCCTGCCAGCCTTCGCCGGCGCAGGTTAGAGAAATTTACCAAAAACTTTGCACCCCGCAGCGCCTGTAATTGCCTGCTTTAAATGAGCGCAAAAAGCAAAAAATGTTGTTAAAATGTTATTTTTAGCATAAAAAATACAATTTGGATAAATTTTGCTCCTAAAAACACCCCGCACCAGACCGGTTGCGGGGTGTTTTGCATGTTGCAGGCTCCCGGCCCGAAAACCAAAATACAGCGCCATGCCAAAGCAAAAACAAGGGACAGGCTGAAAGCGCGGCAAAGCGTACATAGGGCAGGCAAAAATTTGCCGGGGGAACGGTGACTTTGAAAGGGCGCTTTTCAATTTTGAAAGGGATATTGGCAAAAAGAAAGCGCGGGAAGGCGCGGCAAAAAATTTGCCTGGCAAGGGCGGTATGATATAAGGCCCCGCTTTGGTAGCCTAATAAAAATGGGTATGGTTTTTGAAGCATTACAGCGGGCGGTGCAGAAGACGCAAAGCCCAAAGCGCCCTTTTCCAGGGCGGGTAAAACGGGCTTTTTGCCAAAATAGAAAGCTGTAAAGGAAACAGAAAAACGGGCAAAAAAGAAGGCATTTTTATGCCGACAAAGCAGAAAAATGGAAAAAATTGTTATTTTTATTATAAAAAATACAAAAAGGATAAAATGCTTTGCCGTTTGCGGCAGGCAGGGCGGACATTTTTTGGGAAAAAGGGACCAGGCCTGCTGCGGCAGATAGCAGCAAAAGAAAAGCGCAGCCCGAAGCAGGCAGCGGGCTGCCGCAGCTTTGCCAAAAGCCCGGCATGCAAAGTTTAGCGCCGCCAGGGCTTAGGCTGGAAAAATAAAGATACCCAAGCGAGCGTTTGCTGTATATAAAAATTAAAAAACTGTGCGGGTAAAAGGCAAAAGCGCAGCCCGAAGCAGGCAGCGGGCTGCTGCAGCTTTGCCAAAAGCCCGGCATGCAAAGTTTAGCGCCGCCAGGCACTTTGTATGGGCATAAGAAAAAGGCGGCAGATGTTAACATCTGCCGCCTTTGGGATAAGCGGATAAAAGCCAGTGGGGTTTGCGTTATTCTTCGCTTTCGGCCGAAAGGTCTGCCATATAGTTCATTTCGGCTGCAATTTCGCCGCTGGGGAAGGTAAGGTTTTTAGGCAGGCCCAGCTCACTGGCGTCCACAGGGTCCTGGTAAGGGCGGAAATACTCGTTCAGCAGCGGGGCCAATGTTTCGGGGTTAATGCCATAAAGCCCGGTATGCCCGTTTATGTTGGTTGTTGCGCCGCCCGGGCAGCGGGCAATGCCAATATTGGCCTTGTCCACACTTTGCAGCCAGGCAAACATAGAAATGATCTCCGGTACCGAATAATCGGTGTTTACATACTGCACCAGCGCCGGTGCTATTTTAATCAGGTCGGTCATGGGGAAGGTCATAAAGGTTTTGAAAACCGCCGCATAAAAATACTGCTGCAGTTCCAAACGGCCCAGGTCGGCGGTTTGGTACATATGCCGCTGACGGATCAGCCATTCCACATGGGACGAGTCCAAAAACTGGGTGCCCTGGTGAATCACATTTCCTTCATCGTCGGTTACATCCCAGGGAACATACATTTCAATACCGCCCAAAAGGTCAATCAGGTCGGTAAAGGCGTTCATGTCCAGTGTGACATAGTAGTCAATGGAAAGCTTGAACTGGTCGTTGATAACGGTGGCCAGGTTGCTGATGCGGTTTTTTTCATCCGGGCCATGGCTGTAAACGGCGTTAATTTTACCCGTGCCGCCGGTGGGCACTTCCTCCCCTACATAGGTGTCCCGGGGAATCTGCAGAAGGTTCAGGGTATTGTTTTCAAAGTCGCAGCAGGCCACCAAAATCACATCGGTCAGGCCCAACCCTTCGGAATAATCCCGCCCGTCGTCATCCACATCGTAGTCGATGCCGGCGATGAGCACATTGGCGGTTTTGCGGGTCAATTCCGGCGCGGTGCTCACAACCTCTTCGGTCAGCGAGCCGGCTTGTCCCTGGGTAACCAGGCTGTCCACATACAAATACCCGCACAGGCAGATGAGTACCAACACTGCCGCCACAATACCTACCGCGGTTAAAACCCGGCGGCGGGTGGAGCCTGCGGCAGATTTTTTGGACTTTTTAGGGGAAGAGTTTGAATGATACGGACTTTTGTTGGTGTTTTTCAAATAAAAACCTCCCATAAAAACCGGCCGCACAAAAAAGGCCGGCAGAATAAAATGGCGCCTTTTATGCGGCGCCTTGTGCCCTGCATTGCCAAAATAAAAAGCACGGCAGGGCCAGTATGGTTTACCAAAAAGCCGCCTTTTCGCCGCAGCAGCCAGTTGACCCTGCGTGAGACCGAATATGCGAAAAAGGCTGGCGATACCGCGGTTTATTATACCTTATTTTTACTATTATGCCAATCATCTTCCAAAAGATTTCATGAGATTTGCAAAAAAAACGAAGAAAAAAGGCGGCTTCGCTTCCACTTTCTGGCAAATATGGCAAAAAAACACTTCGTTTTTTGAACGAGTAAGCCCCGGTTTTCTCTTCGATTTTGGTGCGCGGCCATACATTTTGTAAAGATTAACAGGCACTCGCCCTATCTCTCCATAACTCTCCATAAGTGTTACCCGTATTACCTTTTTGGGATTTCTACTTTCCCTAGCTCGGTCTATCACTCCATAGCACTCCGTAAGTTTAGTATTACGATAGTATAAAGTTGTTATGCCTATCCACAAAATACAAAGAAAATTAAGGGGCAAATAAACCGAAACTCATTTGTTCAGTTTTGTATTGTGCAGTATGAGAGATAATTGTCATAAAAGCCTTTAACCGCAATACTTTGTTGACCTTTTCTGCCTTGTCAAAAGTGAAACTCAATGCTATGCTTTTTCTATATTGCTTGTGATGTCAGTATTACGCTTGCTGAACAAACAAGCACAATCTTCCAAAATCCATCTCCGGCATAGCTCTGAATATCAGTATCTTTCAAAATAGCCGTTAAAGCTGTGACTTGCTTCTCAAACATTTTATTCCTCCATTCTGATTGATTTGAGTGCATTATATTGTGTCGTATATTGAATAAA
>JALFTI010000003.1 GCA_022778585.1 Pygmaiobacter massiliensis
ATAGCACGGCGTATGTCGAATTACAACATTTGGCCGCGCCAAATCTGCGCAGCTTGTGACTTATTCTTCCTGTGGTCGGTTATTTTATAGTTCAAATCCCGTCGGGTGCTGTTTTGCCAACTTCTTTGCTCTGTAAAGAAACGCGAAAAGTATTGCGCCTGTTTGACCGCCGAAAAGCAAAAAACAAGGGCTGGTGCAGTCTGATCGACCGTTCCAACCCCTGTTTCAGCGGTATTTTCCTATATTGAGGGCTGTTTTGCTCCTAAATGCATGAAAAAACCTCTCTTGTCTTGGTAGACAAAAGAGGTTTCTTTCCTGGTGGAGATGACGGGAATCGAACCCGTGTCCAAAAAGAGATCCACCAAAGTATCTCCGGGTGCAGCCGATCTTTTAAATTCCCTCACGCCGGCGCCGTTCGGCAGGCTACAGCGTTTGGTAGCTTCATCAGGTCATGACCAGCCGCAAAGCTTAGGCTGGTTCACGGGCTCCGCTTACAGAATGCCTGACACCCGGCGCGCGGAAAGCCGGGGCAGACAGCGGCCCTTAGGCCGCGACAGCTAACTTGTTGTTGTTAGTTATTTTTTTGAAGCTTTTATAGTGGGGCCTCACCACTACCCGCTGCTTTTGTTTCCCTCTCCCTGTCGAAACCTTTACATCCCCATATAAACGGGCCCTGCGCCCGTTTTGGCTTATTTTACTGGCGCACATGCGCTTTCATTTCTCGGTCAATTTCCCGTTTGGCGTCCCGCTCGGCGGCACTGGCGCGCTTGTCGTACAGCTTTTTGCCGCGGCAAAGGCCAACCTCCATCTTCACGCGGGAACCTTTAAAATACAGCTTGAGCGGCACCAGGGTAAGCCCCTGGGTGGCCAGCTGCTTTTGCCATTTAGCAATTTCCCGGTTATGCACCAAAAGCCTGCGCGGCCGCAATGGGTCGCGGTTAAAGATATTGCCCTTTTCATACGGGCTGATATGCATGCCCATTACCATGAGCTCGCCGTGCACAATGTCCACCCAAGAATCCTTCAGGTTCACACTGCCCTGCCGAATGCTTTTTACCTCGGTGCCCACCAGCTCAATGCCCGCTTCCAGCGCTTCCAGTACAAAATAGTCATGGCGCGCTTTGCGGTTATCGGCAATCAGCCTGTTTTCCGTTTTTTCGGCCATACTGTTCCCCCCTTGCGCTGTTGATACATTAGTATACCCACCGGCAGGTGGTTTGTCAAGGGGAAAGCGCTCACAATTCGCCCCGGCTTACCAGGCTGCGGCCCAGCGTGGTGGGGTCGGCATATTCCAGGCTGCCGCCCACCGGCAAGCCATAGGCAAGCCGGCTTACCTTTACCCCCAAGGGCTTGATGAGCCGCGCCAGGTACAAAGCAGTGGCTTCGCCCTCCACGGTGGGGTTTGTGGCCATAATAACCTCCCGCACCGTTTCGTTTTTCAGGCGCGCCAAAAGCTCCTTTATGGTCAGCTGGTCGGCGCCAACGCCGTCCATGGGCGAAATAAGCCCGTGCAGCACATGGTATTCGCCGCGGTACTCCCGCGTGCGCTCAAAGGCGCCCACATCCCGCGGGCTTTCCACCACGCAGATCACCGAATGATCCCGCGCCCCATCCGCACAGATAGAGCACACCTCGCCGTCGGTAAAGTTTTGGCATACCTTGCAGCGGTGCAGCTTGGTATGGGCATCCACAATGGCCTGCGCAAAGGCCATTGCTTCGGTTTTATCCATGCTGAGCACCTGGTAGGCCAACCGCTGTGCTCCCTTGCGCCCAATGCCGGGCAGTTTTCCAAACGATTCAATCAGCCTTTCCAGCGGCGCCGCGTTTGCCGACATATGCGCCCCCGCTTACAGGCTGAGCCCGCCGGGCAGGTTAAAGCCGCTGGTCAGCGTGTTCATTTCGTTTTCCTGGGTTTCGCGCACCACCCGAACGCCCTCGTTCACGGCGGCGGCAATCAGATCCTCCAGCATTTCCACGTCATCCGGGTCCACCATTTCAGGCTTAATTTTGATGCTGCGCACCTCGAATTTGCCGTCCATGGTCAGCTCAATCTGGCCGCCGCCGGCAGTAACGGTGTGCTCGCGCGCTTCCAGGTCGCTGGTCAGCGCCTCCATATCCTGCTGCATTTTCTGGTACTGGGCGATCAGTGCGCTGCGGTCCTGTTTGCCGTAGCCCTGGGGAAGTCTTGCTTTCATAGTTTTGGTTCCTTTCTTTGCCGGGCCCTGGGCCCAATTTTATGGTAAACGGCCAAAAGCCGTTTTACACAAAAAGTTAGTCAAATTCCACCGGTACGCCGTTTTCCTGCAGCATACGGAAGGTTTGCTGCGCTTTGTCGGGCTGGTTTTGTGCCTTTTTGCGGTCGTATGGTCCCAGCGAATAGGTCTCGCCGGTTACCTGGCTGATAAGCGCCCGCATGCGCTGGGCCGAATTTTTGTTGGTGCGCATAAAGGTTAAAAACAATTCGCCGCCGTCTATCAGCACCCTTCGCCCCTGCAGGTAGGCTTTGCTGTCCTTCAAAAAGCCGTACAGCATGGGGTCCGCCTTTTGCGCCTGCTGAATAACAGCCGGCCAAAAGCTGCACCCTTCGCAGGGGGCGCTTTCGGAAAGCTCTGCCTGCGGTGAAGGGGGCGGTGGGTTCCAAGCAGGCTGGCCTGCGCCCGTTTCGGGCAAAGGCCGGCCGGGTGCAGGTTGGGCCTGGGCCGCGCCGGGCGCTGCAGCCGCAGCCTTTTGGCCGACGGCGCTTTTTTCGCTTACGGCCGCTGCCGGTACTTCGCCCAGCCTTGCCAGCGAAAACAGGCACAGTTCCAGTTCAATACGCGGGTCGGTGCCGCGGCCCATGCGGTCCAAACAATCGCCCAAAAGCCGCATGGCCCGCACCGCCTGGCCCATGGGAACCTGCGCTGCCTGCTGCTGGTAGCGCTGCAAAAGCTCCGGTTCCATGCCAAAGTCGTCCAAGGCGCCGGCGCCGGCCAGCAGAAAATTGCGGTAGTGGCCGATCAGTTCCTGGCAAAGCCGGCGCATATCAATGGCCCGTTCCCGCAGCTGGCTTACCAAAAGCACGGCCTTTTCGGCACTTTGGGCGCACACTGCGTCGGACAGATCAAACAGATAGCTTTTGTCGGTAACGCCCGCCATGCGGCGCACCAATGCTTCGTCCACCTCGCCTTCGGTGGCGCTGGTGCAGGTGTCCAAAATAGACAAAGCGTCCCGCAAAGCGCCGTCGGCCAGGCGGGCAATGAGCGCGCTGGCAGGCGGGGTAAGGGGTATGTTTTCCTTTTGGGCCACATCGGCCAGCCGCTGTTCGATTACCTTGGGCGGAATACGGCAAAAGTCGTACCGCTGGCACCGGGACAGAATGGTGGCTGGGACCTTTTGAATTTCGGTGGTGGCCAAAATAAAAATAACATGGCTGGGCGGCTCTTCCATAATCTTCAAAAGCGCGTTGAAGGCGCTTTGGGAGAGCATGTGCACCTCGTCCACAATGTACACCTTATACCGGCAGTCGGTGGGGGTATACACGGCTTCGTCCCGCAGGTCGCGAATATCATCCACGCCGTTGTTGGAGGCCGCGTCGATCTCCACCACATCCAGAATGGAGCCTTCTTCCAGCCCGCGGCAGATGGCGCATTCGCCGCAGGGTTCGCCGTTTTTTGGCGAAAGGCAGTTGACCGCCCGCGCAAATATTTTGGCGCAGGTGGTTTTGCCGGTGCCCCGGGTGCCGGTAAATAGGTAGGCGTGCCCCACCTTGCCGGCCGCCACCTGGTTTTTCAGCGCAGCGGTAATATGCTCCTGCCCGTACACATCCTGAAAGGTGCGGGGGCGGTACTTGCGGTACAGCGCGTAATGCAAAACAACACTTCCCCCTTTCCTGCTTTTTGCAAAAAACAAGGAAGGCACGCGCTAAGCTTTTGCCCAAAATACGAAGCGCAGGCTGACTGCGGCGCACAAAGAAAACCACTTAATGCTGCTCGGTTCCCCGCCTGACATGGTTCATGGCCCTTCATCGCACAGGGCCAACGCTCCGTATTTCGGACACAAGCCTTTGTTTGCCCCGTGCCTTCCGTAACAAAACTATTATAACCGAATTTGCCATAAATAGCAAGCAATATTTCGCACCCGATCATCCGGCCGCTTTGCCAAAAAAGCCTCTTTCAGCTGCCCACCGTTTTTTGCCGGTGCAGCCCATCTGCTTTGCGCCCTTACCCAAAACCGCCCTTTGCAGGCTGCGCCGCTTTGAAAAGCCCGCGCCTGACCCTGCTAAAAAGCGGTAAAGGGCAAAACCAAAACCCAAAAGCGCAAAGGCCTGCCTTACCGCCTTTTGGGGCACCGGCAGGCGCACAGGCGGCCAAAACCCGCCTGTGCGCCTGTCCTGCAAAAGCGAAAAAGCAAAGAGATATTCGACCAAAAGCGCCAGGGCCAAATAAGCCAAGTGCTTTTTAACCCTTGTTTTCCTTTTTTTTGCCGGAAAGCAGGCGTTCGCGCAATGCGCGCATTTTTTGGCGGCGCAGCCTCGTCAGCTGAGGGTCTTTTACAAAAACGCCCTCCTTTAGCCGGCCGCAGTCCCCCACCGCAGCGCCGGCAAGCTTTTCCCGCAAAAGCACCAGCTCACTGCCGGTTTCGTCCACCAAAACGGCCCGCTCGCCTTCCATGCGGTCCACACTGTAAACCATATGTTACGCCGCCTTCTGCACGGTGACCGCGCCGTTTTCCAGGCAGAACACCACGCTGCCGTTCTGGTCGGTGCGAAACAGCTGTGCCTTGGTTTGTGCAAAAAGGTCCAAAACCTGCCGGTGCGGGTGGCCATAGTCGTTACCTGCCCCGCAGGAAATAGCAATATACCCCGGCGAAACCGCCTGCAAAAAGGCGGCGGTATTGCTGGTGGAGCTGCCGTGGTGGGCCGCCTTGTAGATATCGGCCGAAAGGTCAATGCCCAGCTGCAGCATTTCTTCCTCGCAGCCGCTTTCGGCGTCGCCTGTGGAAAGATACCTCACCCCCGCTGCTTCGTAGAGGGTGCAGACCGAAATATCGTTATAATCGTCCGCATCAGGAAGACCAGTATACAAAATGGTCACCATACCATCCCCCACCGGGAAGGTGGCGCCCACCGACGCGGTGAGCACCTCGCAGTCGGGCTGCTGGTCCAGCTGTTCCAAGGTGCGCTCGTACACCGAGGTGGTGGGTTCCTCCATGGCGGAAAAGTCCGGCAAAACCATCTTTTCCACCTCAAAATTCTGCAAAATCTTGGGCATGCCGCCAATATGGTCGGCGTGGGGATGGGTCATGATCAAAAGATCCAGCTGGCTGATGCCCAAAGCCTGCAGATATGCCACCAGGCTGTCGGCCGAAGCAGGGGTTCCCGCGTCGATCAGACACCAGTCTTCCCCCTGGCCCATCAGCACCGCATCCCCCTGTCCCACATCGATCACATGGATCTGAGCAGTGCCTTCCGCTATGGGCGAATTGGTTTCGCCTGCGGTGGGAAGCCAGCCTTCCGGCAGCCAGTTTACCGGCAGCCAAACGGCCGGAACCTGGCCGCTGGCCAAAGCCACCAGCAGCAAAACCACCAGCACCACAATGCCCTTCGCTGTCTTTGCCTTTTTGCTCTTTCGCCGGCGGCTTTGCCGTTTTTCATACCTTGCCACTGTTTTTAAAGCTCCTTTTTTGCTGGTTTTGCGCCGGGCGCTTGGTTTTATTTTTGCCCGCATGCGGCATGGCGGGCGCACCGCTGCGCCGCTTTTTTTGTGCCTGGGGCCGCGCCTTTTCTTCCCGGCGCCCTTCTTTTGGCTGCACCCTTGCTTCCATCCCCAAAAGCTTGGGCAAAAGGTCGGTGCGGCCGGTTAAAACAAGTGCTTTGCGCACCTTTTCCCGGTTGCGCGGTTCAAAATACTGCAAAAGAGCCCGCTGCATGGCCTTTTCTTCCGGTGTTTTGGCCACATACACCGGCTGCATGGTATACGGGTCCAGCCCGGTGTAAAACATACAGGTGGAAACGGTACCCGGCGTGGGGTAAAAATCCTGCACCTGTTCGGGCCGCATGTGGTGGTTATACAGCCATTCGGCCAGCTGCACGGCGTCCTTCAGCGTGCTGCCGGGGTGGCTGCTCATTAAGTAGGGTACCAGGTACTGCTTTTTGCCTTCGGCCTCGGTCAGCTGGTAAAACCGTTTGACAAACCGCTCAAATACCTCCACATTGGGCTTGCCCATATACCGCAGGGTGGCGGGTGCGCAGTGTTCGGGCGCAACCTTTAACTGGCCGGAAATATGGTGGCGCACCAGTTCCTTAAAAAAGGTTTCGTCCTGATCCATCATTAAATAGTCGTACCGAATGCCCGACCGGATGAACACCTTTTTTACCCCCGGCAGGCTGCGCATATGCCGCAGAATCTCCACATATTCCCGGTGGTCCACCAAAAGCCGGGGGCATGGGGTGGGCGCCAGGCACTTGCGGTCGGTGCACATGCCCTTTTTCATCTGCTCGGCACAGCTGGGCAGCCGGAAGTTCGCGGTGGGGCCGCCCACATCGTGAATATATCCTTTAAACCCTTCGCTTTGGGTAATGGCCTTTGCTTCGGCCAGAATGGACTGGGCGCTGCGGCTGGTGACCTGCCGGCCCTGGTGCAGGGTGATGGCGCAGAAGTTGCAGCCGCCAAAGCAGCCCCGGTTTTGAATAATGGAAAAGCCCACCTCTTCAATGGCCGGCACCCCGCCCTGCGCCCGGTAGGACGGGTGGTAGGTGCGGGTAAAGGGCAAAGCGTACACCTCGTCCAATTCCTTGCGGTAGAGCGGGCGGCTGGGACGGTTTTGCACCAGGTAGCGGCCATCGGGCTGCTTTTGCACAACCGGGCGGCCGATGAGCGGGTCCTGGTTATCCATTTGAATGCGGCAGGCGCGCGCATAGGCGGCTTTGTCTTGGCTTACCTTCTGAAAACCAGCACACTCCACATACCCTTCCGGCAGCTCAAAGCTGGAATTTGCCATCCAGCAGGTACCGGGGATCTGGCGCATGGTTTCGATTTTTTCGCCTGCGGCAAGCCTTTTTGCAATTTCGCGGGTTTGGTGTTCGCCCATGCCAAAGCTTAAAAGGTCGGCGCCGGAATCGGTCAAAATAGAGGGCATAACCTGGTCGGCCCAGTAGTCGTAATGGGCAAACCGGCGCAGCGAAGCTTCCAACCCGCCCAGCACCACCGGCACCTGCGGGTAGGCCTGCTTTGCCAGCCGGCTGTAAACGGTGGCTGCCCGGTCCGGCCGGCGGCCGGGCAGCCCGCCCGGCGAGTACTCGTCCACCTTGCGGCGGACCTTTGCCACCGAATAGTGGGCCACCATGCTGTCCACATTGCCCGAACCGATCAGAAACGCATAGCGCGGGCGGCCAAATTCCCGAAAGCTTTCGGGGGTGGTGAAGTCCGGCTGGCTGAGCACACCCACCTTAAAGCCCATGCTCTCCAACAGGCGGGAGATAATGGCGCAGCCAAAGCTGGGGTGGTCCACATAAGCGTCGCCGGTAACCACCACAAAGTCACAATAATGCCAGCCGCGCTGGCGCATCTCCTCGCCGGTAAGGGGTAAAAACTCTGCCATGAAACCTTCCTTTCCGTTTAAAGCGACAGCCTTTTTTGTTTTGCCCGCCAAAAAAGCCCGCCTTTTGCCGCAAAGCACAATAGGCTGCGGTTTTGCCGTTTTTGCTTTTGGCCCCTTGGCTTTGCCGCTTTGCTTTTTGCAGCCGGCAGGCTATATGCCACTACAGGCTGGCTGCACTTTTTGTGCCGCCGGCTTAAAACGGCGGCTGGTCCTGCGCAGCGGGGCTTTGCGGGGCAGTGGGGGTATCTGAATTGGCAAACATTTCCAGGTACTGCTGGCGGGTTATTAACACCGCACGGGGCTTTGCCCCTTCGTACGGGCCAATTACATGCAGCTGCTCCATTGCGTCCATAATGCGGGCGGCCCGGGCATAGCCCAGCTTCAGCCGTCTTTGCAAAAGCGAGGTGGAGGCCATGCCCGCCTCGATTACCGTATCGATGGCGTTTTTCAGCATGGGGTCGGTGTCCTCCCCGGCATCCTCCTGGCCGGCGCTTTTGCCCTGGGCAGCGCTTGCTATTTTTTCCATATCGTCCATCATGCCCTGGTTATATTGGGCAGTGGTATTCTGCTTCACAAAGTCGATGATGGAGGCGATCTCTTCATCCTTTACATAGGTGCCCTGAATGCGCACCGGCTTATTGGCCCCCACCGGCATAAACAGCATGTCCCCCATGCCCAAAAGCTTTTCGGCGCCTGCGGAGTCCAAAATGGTACGGCTGTCCACCTGGCTGGACACCGCAAACGCAATGCGGCTTGGGATATTTGCCTTGATTAAGCCGGTAATTACATCCACGCTGGGCCGCTGGGTTGCCACGATCAGGTGCATGCCGGCGGCGCGGGCCTTCTGGGCTATGCGGCAGATATAATCTTCCACCTCTTTGCCGCTGACCATCATCAAATCCGCCAGCTCGTCGATTACAATGGCAATATACGGCAGCTTTTCCAGCGAAGCGTCATTTTCGGCCAGCCGGTTATAGGTTTTAATGTCCCGCACATTGTTGGCTGCAAACAGCTGGTAGCGGCGTTCCATCTCTGCCACCTGGCTGCCCAGTGCGCCGGCCGCCTTGCGCGGTTCGGTCACCACCGGCATTAACAGGTGGGGCACCCCGTTATAGTCGGAAAGTTCCACCACCTTGGGGTCAATCAGCACCATTTTCACATTGCTGGGGGCGCAATGGTACAAAATGCTGACAATAATGGCATTGATGCAGACCGACTTGCCGCTGCCGGTAGAGCCGGCGATCAGCAGATGAGGCATTTTGGTCAAATCGGCCACCTGCACCGCGCCCGCAATGTCCTTGCCAAGGGGAATAATAATGGGGCTTTTGCTGGTGGTGAAGGCGCGGCTGGACAAAACGCTGTACATATCCACCGCAGAAGGCTTTTTGTTGGGCACCTCAATGCCCACCGCCGCCTTGCCGGGAATAGGCGCTTCAATCCGCACGCCGGCGGCAGCCAAATTCAGCGCAATGTCGTCGGCAAGGCCGGTAATGCGGCTGATCTTAACGCCGGCGGCGGGCTGCAGCTCGTAGCGGGTCACCGACGGGCCGCGGCTGATATCCAAAAGCCTGGTTTCCACCCCAAAACTTGCCAGGGTGGAAACCAAAAGGTCCGCGTTGCGCTTAAGCTCGGCTTCATCCACCCTGCCGGCCGCCTGCGCGCGCTCAAAAAGCGAAAGGGGCGGATAATGCCACACAGCCGCCTCTTCCCCGGCAAGGGTTCCGGCCGGCTGGGCCGCAGTTTGGGGGGCAGATGGATGCGGCGGCGTTTCGCCCAAAATAGCGGCGGGCTTTGGCGAAAGGCTTTCGCCGGAGGCAAAAGCTGCTTGCTCCGGCGCGGGGGCTTCCCAGGGGCTTTGCGCCACAATTTTTTTAATTTTTTCCTCCACATCGCTGCCGGGCTCCGCCGAAGAAAGCGGGGTAACCGACTGCATGTCCCCTTCCAGCGCCAGGTCATAGGCAAAGCCGGACTGGCCGGGCGCGGGCGGGGCGGAAAAATCGGTGCCGGAAGGCATGGCCTGGCCGCCGTAATCCGCCGGCGCGATCGGGTCTTTGGGCTCGGCATCAAGGCCGGGGGCGCCTTCCAGAGAAATATCAATACCGTCCGCCCGAACCTTCCGGCAGCTTGCCGGAAGCTCAAAGTCCTGCGCCGGCTGGTCCAATTCGTCCGGCTGGTCATCTTCTTCCTTCTGCAAAGCCTGGCGCTGGCGTTTATGCAGCTGGGCCGACTGTTCGTATTCTTCCATGCGCTTTTGGGCCGCAGCGGCGCGGCTTTTGGCTGCGCAGAACAGGTCCACCGGGGTTTTTCGGGTTAAAACCATAAGCCATACCGCGCAAGCCAGCACCAGCACAATGTTTGCCGCCGGCCGCCCGCAGCCCAAAAGCAGCCAAAGCCCCAAAACGGCGCCAAAAAGGCCGCCGCCGGCCCCTTCTTTGCCGCTTTCCGAAAGCGCCGCAAGCATTTTGCCAAGGGTTTGCCCTTCTGCCGGCCAATAGCCCGAAAACACCAGCGCCAGCGCGCAAAAAAGGGCCAGCGCCAGCACTGCCTGCACACAGCGCGCTTTAAACGGCCGGCCCAAAGCAATCAGTACCGCCAAATACCATAAAAGCGGCCCCAAAAGATAGGTGCCTACCCCAAACAGTGCAAACAGCTGCCCCCTTAAAAAATTCCACAAGGCCGCGCCGCTTACAAAGGTAAGGGCCAAAACAAGCGCCCCGGCGCCAAACAGCGCAATGCTCCAAATTTTGCCAATTTCGGGCTGGGGCGCCTTTTTTGTTCGTCTGCCGCTTTTGGCGCGGCTTTGTTTTTTGGTTGCTGCCATGGTATGTTTTTACTCCTTATAAAAATGGCTTTCTGCAGGCTTTTGCGCCGGGCGCTTACCCGCCCAAAAGCACCGGCAGCGTGGCACCCGCCACATGCTCGATGATACCGATTACCAGCACCAGTGCCCCCAACGCCAGCGTATAATAGGAAAAAATGATGAATTTATCGGTTACCACCAGGTAACGAATGAGTTTGATGCACAGATACCCCACCACTGCGGCGGTGATAATGCCCACCACAATTGGCGCCCATTCAATGGTCTGCTCGGCCGCAAGCGCATCCTTCAGTTCCAGCACCGAAGCGCCCAAAATGGCCGGTATGCCCAAAATAAAGCTGAACTTGACGCAGTATTCCTTCGAGTAGCCCAAAAGCAGCCCGCTGGAGATGGTGGACCCCGACCGGCTGATGCCCGGCATGATGGCGGTGCCCTGGAAAATGCCAATTAAAAACGCGTGCAGCGGGCGCATTTGCACCGCTGTTTTTTTGCCCTTAACACATTTGGAGGCCAAATACAGCAGCGCACCGGTATACAAAAAGCAGATGCCCTCCACCACAATGTCGTTGTCCTCGGTGATGGCGGTGACCCAGTCCTTCACCAGCACAAAGCCCAAAAGCGGCAGGCAGGCCAAAATAAACATGGGAATCATGCGCTTGTATTCATCGCGGCTTTTGGGGTTATATTTTCCCTGCAGTAGATCCCTTACCAGACCAAAAAAGGCCAAAATCAGCTGCCAAATGTCCTTATAATAAACGGCAAACACCGCCACCAGCGTACCCAGGTGAAGCATAAGGGAGAAAAACAGCGCCCCTTCGCCGGAATTGCCGGTAAAGTGCTGGTACAAGGTAAGGTGTCCGTCGCTGGAGACGGGCAAAAACTCGGTAGCGCCCTGGATGATGCCCTGGAAAAATCCGTCTAAAACTGTCATACTGCCTCCTGTTTCTGCAGCCCTGCCAGCAGGGCGTTGTTCTGCACAAAAAGGCCGGCTGCGCCGGCAAACCTGGCCGGGCCGCCCGGGGCCGCCCTTTTAAAAAAGCTTTTGTTGAACATGTTCATATGGAATGTATATTATACCACGAACCGCCCAGCTTGTAAAACCATGCATTTTGCGCCGCTTGCTTTTTATGCGCCTAAAAAAATGCTTTTTGTGCCGGCACACAGCCCCAAAAGCGGCGCCCTCGCCCGCTTTTGCTTAACTGCCTTTTTCGAGTGCTATAAACTGATTATACAAAAGATCAATTGCGCCGGATGTCCAAAAAAGCCGAACGGTCCCTAAAGATACGCACATTTCGCACTTTTTAGAACAGGCCGTCTGCAAAGGAGAGAAAAGCCCATGATTGTGGTTATTTTTGAGGTGGAAGTAAAGGAAGAAGGCAAAGAGCGTTACTTTGCCCTGGCCAGGCAGCTGACCGAAAAGCTTGGGCAGTGGGAGGGCTTTTTGGGCAAAGAGGGATACCAGTGCCCGGAAAACCCCAACAAATATGTGGCCATCAACTTTTGGAACACCGAGCAGGACGCCGAAAGGTGGCGAAACGAGCTTTTGCACCGGGTTTCGCAAGACGAAGGGCGTGAACATTTGTTTGTGGGCTATAAAGTGATTGTGGCGGATACCAAACGGGTATACACCCTTTTGGACAGAACCCAGGCCCCGCCTGATTCAAACCATCTTTTTTGCCCCGAACGCCCGGAAGACTAAACCGAAAAAGGACCTTTGGCGCCATGCCAAAGGTCCTTTTTTCGGTCAAAAGAGGTTTTGGGCTTTGGGGCTTTTTGCCCCCTATCAGCCTTCCTGTTCTTCAATGCGGCTGTACAGGTAGCTTAAAGCATCCTGCAGGCCGCCCAGCTGATCGATCAGCCCCTCCTTTACCGCCTGCTGGCCGTCCAGCACGGTGCCCACATCCAGCACCATCTCGCCGGTCTTCATCATCAGCTGGGTAAAGCGCCGGGCTGTAATGGAAGAATTTTCGCTTACAAAACCGGTAATGCGTTTTTGCATGCGCTCAAAATAGCTCATGGTTTGGGGTACCCCCAGCATCATGCCGGAATGGCGCACCGGGTGCACCGTCATGGTGGCGGTGGGCACAATAAAGCTGCGGTCGGCACACACCGCCAGCGGAATGCCGATGGAATGCCCGCCCCCCAACACCAGTGAGGCGGTGGGCTTGCTGACCCCGCGGATCAGTTCGGCCAGTGCAAGGCCGGCTTCCACATCGCCCCCCACGGTATTTAAAATAACCAGCATGGCTTTCACCTGGGGGTCTTCCTGAATGGACACCACCTGCGGGATAATGTGTTCGTACTTTGTGGTTTTTTGGTTGCTGGGCGCCATGGTGTGCCCTTCCACCTGGCCAATAATCGTCAAACAATGGATGGCATACCGGCCCCTGGTTTTCATAATACTGCCGGTTTCCAGCATATCCTGGCGCTGCTGTTCTTCATATTCCTGTTCGGTTTCCTGCTCGTTTTTCGGTTGATGCTGCACGCTTGCCACTCCTTTCGGTTGCAGTATTTCCGCCTGTTTGCGGTTTATACCGCCGGTATGCGCAGGCAGGGTGCACAAAACCGGGGCAAGGCATAAAAAGATTGACAAGGCGCGGCAAATTCACTACTATTAGTATATTATATAGATGAACAAACTGGCAAAACAGGACTGCATTTTCCCATTTTGCCGCGGGCCGGGTTTGCCTGGCCCATTTTGTTCCAAAAGAAAAACGAAAGTGAACGATACAGTATGGCAACAGCAAATAAACCTTCCCTGCCGGTTATTAAGCGGCTGCCCCGTTACTACCGGTATTTGGGGGAACTTGCCGCAAACGGCGTTGTAAAAATTTCTTCTTCCGAACTGGCCCGCATGATGGGCACCACCGCTTCACAGGTGCGCCAGGACTTTAACTGCTTTGGCGGGTTTGGCCAGCAGGGCATTGGCTACAATGTCAACCTGCTGCACGAGGAATTGGGCCGGCTTTTGTTCAGCAAGCAGGCGGTGCCCGCCATTTTAATTGGTGCGGGCAACCTTGGGCATACTATGGCCAACTACTTCAAGCAGAACTCGAAAGGGTTCGACCTGGTGGGCGCGTTTGATATTCAGCCCGAGCTGGTGGGCCAAAGCCTGTGCGGGCTGACCACCATTTTGGATATGAGCGAACTGGAAAGCTTCTGCCAAAGGGTACACCCAAAGGTGGCGGTTATTTGTGTGCCGCGCACCGCCGCAAAGCAGATTGGCGGACAACTGGTGGAATTGGGAATTCGCGCGTTTTGGAATTTCAGCCATTACGATTTTCGCATTGATTTTCCGGGGCTGATTGTGGAAAATGTGCATTTGGGCGACAGCCTCGCCACCTTAAGCTATGAAGTAAACAACGCCGAACTGTAAGGCGGGAAAGGTTGTTTTCCATGGCTAAACTTTTTTTCCGGTACGGTGCTATGAACAGCGGCAAATCCACCGCACTGATGCAGGTTGCCCACAATTATGAAGAGCGGGGCATGCGGGTGCTTTTGCTGAAGCCTTCGGTAGATACCAAAGGCGAGGACCGGGTGGTAAGCCGCCTTGGCGTAAGCCGAAAAGTCGATATTTGCGTGGCAGAAAAGCTGGACCTTTTGCAGGCGGTCATCCAGAACATAGCCTGCTGCGGCCCGCTTGCCTGCGTGCTGGTGGACGAAAGCCAGTTTTTAACCCGCGCCCAGGCCGACCAGCTTTTGCAGGTAACCGTAAAGCTGGATGTGCCGGTGATCTGCTATGGGCTGCGCACCGACTTTAATATGAACGGATTTGCCGGCAGCACCCGCCTTTTGGAGATTGCCCACAACCTGGAAGAGATGAAAACCATTTGCGCCTGCGGCAAAAAGGCCATGTTCAACGGCCGCAAGCTAAACGGCGAATATGTGTTTGAAGGCAGCCAGGTAGCCATTGACCTTAAGAACAATGTGGAATACCAAAGCCTGTGCGCCAGCTGCTATTTTGCCGAGAAGGAAAAATATTTCAAAAAAAAGCAGGCAGGCTGTTGACTTTTACCAAAAGGTCTGGTAAAATAAATATCGCCGTCAAGAAAACGGTGCTGACCGCCGGCGATATGCGGGTGTGGCGGAATTGGCAGACGCGTTAGATTCAGGTTCTAATGGTCGCAAGGCTGTGCAGGTTCAAGTCCTGTCACCCGCACCAAACCAACATAATCCGAACCAGATCTTCCCTGTGGGAGACGGGTTCGGATTATTTGTTTATTTCGACAGATACGAAAACACCTACTTTCCGAATGGCGTTATCAAGCGTCCCGAATCCAAACCGCGAGGACCGCGAAAGACGAAAATCGGCAATTAGAAAAACAGGCAAGGCAGCCCCCATTATCGGTGAACTGCCTTGCCTGCTTCTATGTTATTCAGCGTCTTGCGGCGCGTTTACTTTGTTCGCTTTCTCTATCTGCTGTGCTTTCCACTCTGCAAACTCCCGCTGTCCTTCCTCGCTCTCATAGAAAGCGAGAATATCGGGGAAAATGCACCGCGCTATGATCTCAATTTCTCGCTGCGGAATGGTGGTGTGGTTTATCAGTTTCTTTTTTTTGCCCAATAAGCGACTCCTTTCGTATGTATTCAGATGGATTCAGGACAAAGGCAATTTTAGCAGTTCAGCCGCCTTTTTGATATTTTCGGCAGCGTTTCCTTTGCGGAAGTTTTCTCCGTTGAACAGGATCGGGACACACACTTCCAATATGCGGTCATAAATACGGCGATCATCGAGATCGGTTGCTTTCTGCATAGCCGACAGCGTGATATTGGTAGTGATAATCATGGGCTTACCTGACAGCAGCCGATTGTTGACTACATCAAACACACGCTCTTTGCCAAAGCTGGTGTTGCGCTCCGAACCTAAATCGTCCAGAATGAGAAGGCCGGGGCGCATAAGGGATTTTATGTAACGGTCACGGTCAGCCCCGAAATTTTCCTGCATACGATTCACCATATCGGCCATTCCCACGAACAGCACAGACTCCATACGGTCAATGAGGGCATTAGCAATGCAACCAGCGGCGTAGGACTTTCCTGTCCCGACATCCCCAAACAGCAGCAGGCCGATGCCGTCTTGCTTGAAGCTGTCCCAATTGTCTGCGTACTCTTTTGCCTTAGCAAGCTGGGGTGTAACGACGGCATGATCAAACTGCCATCCAGCAGCGGGAATATCCCGGAACGCTTCGGAGCGAAGCGTGGTAATTCGGGTCATGCGTTCAAAATCCCTGCGTTCAGCTTCTTCGCGATCTCGCTTTTCGGCAGCGCACTGACACATGACCGGGTGCTTATGGAAGCCCTGATTTTGTAGATCGG
>JALFTI010000014.1 GCA_022778585.1 Pygmaiobacter massiliensis
TACCAACTGAGCTACAGAGGCATATGGCGACCCGGATCAGGCTCGAACTGACGACCTCTAGCGTGACAGGCTAGCGTTCTAACCAACTGAACTACCGGGCCATACCATTGGTGGGAACAACAGGGCTCGAACCTGTGACCCTCTGCTTGTAAGGCAGATGCTCTCCCAGCTGAGCTATGCTCCCTCATGTTAAGCATTTGCTTAACCAAACACCGCAGGTGGTGCCAAGCCTAACGGCGTTTTGTTTGCCTTTCGGCATGGAGCGGTCTACGAGGCTCGAACTCGCTACCTCCACCTTGGCAAGGTGGCGCTCTACCAGATGAGCTAAGACCGCATCTCTTCGCCGCCGTGGTTTGTTACCCCGCAGGCGACGAATATTATTATATAGCGCAGAGTCTTATTTGTCAACCTAAAATTTCAAAAAATTTCAAACTTTTTCTTGTTCCTGTTCTGGCTGCCCACATACGCGTTCCAGCATGGTACGGTAACCCCCGCTTCCATACTGAATACACCGGTTTACCCGGCTGATGGTTGCAGTGCTGATTTCCACCCTTTGCTGAATGGTTTCATAGGTGCAGCCATCCAACAGCATACGGGCCGCCTTCAGCCGCTGCGCCATGTCCCGCAATTCTTTTACCGTACACAGATCTTCAAAAAAAATCTCGCAGTCTTCCATGTTCTGCAGGGCCAAAACGGTTTTAAATAGCTCTACCACTTCAGGGCTCTTCATCATAGGGTTCACGGGTATACACTCTCCTCCCGATTCTTTCGCACTGCTGCACTTTAGTGTGTTATAGTTTCATTATACGGGGCAGAACGCAAAAAAGTCAAGACATGCCGGTGAAATTCTAAAAAAACACAAAAGCCGTTATAAAAAGGATACCGCCTTTTTCCAATAAAGCTTTTATTGCAAACATGCGCCGCCCGCAAAGCCGCCCATATAAACACTGGCCATTTTTGTCATACCGAACATTCGGCCATTCATTGGCGTTCCTATTGCAGAGGCATTCAAATAACCAGTCCACCGCTACACCCAATTACCTGGCCAGTAATAAAAGACGCCTCCTCCGACACCAAAAAATAGGCGGTCTTTGCCACCTCTTCCGGCATACCGCCTCTTCCCAGCGCAGTTTCCTCAAACAGGGCACTTTTGTCTTCCTGGCTTAGATGGGCATTCATATCCGACTCAATAAAGCCCGGCGCAATGCAGTTTACCCGCACTTTGCTGGGGCCCAGCTCCTTGGCCAGTGCTTTGGTCAGTCCAATTACAGCAGCCTTCGTGGCCGAATAGGCAACCTCACAGGAAGCTCCCACCTGCCCCCACATGGACGAGGTATTCAAAATAACCCCCCTTTGCCGGCGCACCATATCCGGTATAACAGCCTGCGCACAATAAATGCTGCCGTCCAAATTCACCCCGCAAAGCTGTCTCCATTGCATCTGGGTCAGGTCCTGAAACAAGCCAACCTGGGCAACTCCCGCATTATTGATTAAAGCATCCAAAGGGCCAAATGTTTGCCGCGCCTGCTCCACCAGAGCAAAAGCCTGCTGCCGGTCTGCCACATCTGCCCGGAAACATGCCACCTGCATACCCTGCGCACAAAGTTCTTCACACAGGGTGCGGGCCTTTTTTTCCGCTGTGTGATAACTGAACGCCACATTCCAGCCGCGCTGGGCAAAAAGCACAACCTCGGCTTTGCCGATTCCTCTGCTTCCCCCTGTAATTAGGATTGTTTCAGACATGCTGCTGCCTCCCAATTTCTTCGTAAAGGGCCAATCCGCCTTCAAACGATGCTGCAAACACCTTTTGTGCGGCTTTGGCCAGCGGCTGATACAGCTGCTTAAGACCAACCTGAGCCGGCAATATACAGCTAACCTGCCAAAATTCCTTTCCCAATTTGCGGCATACCGCATCGTCCTGCATTCTCATCATGCCGCACAGCTGACTGGCATACCGCACATCCTTCAAGGCCAGCTTCGAATACAGCCGCACCATCTGCTCCAGCTCTTCCTCCACTATGCGTTTTCCGGCTTCATCCAATCCACTGTATTGGTCCAAAAAAAGCAACTGCGCACCCTGGCGCAAAACCTTTTCCAGTTTTCGGCGCCCAAAAAAGGAACGGCTAGTCCGCTGGGCATACATTACTTCCATCCAAAACCGAATATAGGCGTCCACCCGCGGGCTTGCATAGCGGCACTGCCATATTTTTTGCCGCAGTTCATGCTCGGCATAATGCTCTGTATCCTGCTGCAATGCTTGCTCTAACATCTTTTGGCGCTGTGTTTGGTCGGTCTGCGCCGCATACTGCTGGCTCCAGCGGATATACTCTTCCTGGTTCAAAGCCGTGTTCTCCTTTTATTATTTGTATTTATATATATTTATTTTATAGTTTGCCCTGCCCCAAAAGCGTCTTTCTTTTTTGCCCATTAGCTATTAAGCACGCCAATATCCGCCTTAGCTATAAAACAAAAAAACAAACGCCTAACCTGCTATCTGGTATATTTTGCACAGTAAAACAGTTCTTTTTACCATTTTGCCAATTTTTATTTACCTTTTAAAGGCCAGAACAAACTTTTTGCCTCGCATACATTTTGCGAACATTTTTACAGGCAGGCAACGGTTCCATCAGCACGCGGTTCAGTACCTGCACAAAGGGTGCCATTTTCCATGCGCCAAATAATCTGTCCTCGCCCCATGCTGATTCTTTCGTTGACAATTTCAATTTCGTGGCCGCGCTCTGCCAGTGCCCGGCCCACCTGGTCCGGGACCTCCCGTTCCAGCTGAACCTTTTTGCCGCCCACCCACTGGAAGCGAGGGGCATCCAGCGTTTCCTGGGGATTCATATGATAATCTACCGTATTCACAATTACCTGCAGGTGTCCCTGGGGCTGCATAAAACCGCCCATTACGCCAAACGGACCAATGGGATTTCCATTTTTTGCCAAAAAACCAGGAATAATGGTGTGGTAGGAGCGTTTGCCTCCTTCCAGATAGTTGTCGCTGGCAGGATCCATGCTGAAATTCGCCCCCCGGTCCTGCAGCGCAATACCAGTGCCCGGCACTGCCACCAGGCTGCCCAGCAAGTGGTAATTGGACTGAATCCAGGAAACCATATTTCCTTTGTCATCCGCCGTGCAGAAATATACGGTTCCGCCACAGGAGGGGTCACCCGCCTGCGGCGTCAGGGCTTCTTCGCCGATCAGGCTTCTGCGCTGATTCAGATACTGCTCGCTCAGCAGATCCTGCACCCTCGTCTTCATACAGGCAGGGTCTGCCACATAGGTTCGGGTGTCTGCATAGGCCAGCTTCATACATTCTATCATTTGGTGGTAGGTGCGCTCGTCCTGCCGATCATCCAAAAGCGGCAGTTTTTCCAACAGCTTCAGTGCCATTAAAGCCGTTATACCATGCCCATTGGGGGGCAGTTCATAAACATCGTACCCTTTATAATTTGCCTCAATCGGCTGCACCCACTCCGGCTGGTAGTCCGCAAGATCTTCTTTTGCCAAAAATCCGCCGGTTTTTTGGCTGAACTCTACAATTTTTTCTGCCAAAGCCCCCCGATAAAGACTTTCGCAGCCCGTTTGGGCCAATTCTTCCAAGGTTCGGGCCAAAAGCGGGTTGCAAAACAGTTCACCTGCACGGTACCTCTCGCCTTTTTTGGTAAACAGCTCCCAGGCCGGGCCATACAAATCGGGATTTGTATGGTACGCTGCATTCAGCCTGACCGTTTCGTTTTTCAGCTGGGCCGCAATGGTAACCGGTACAGCATACCCTTCCTTCGCATAGCGAACCGCCGGCGCAAACAACTGCTTTAACGGTTTGCTGCCAAACCGGCTATGTACTGCTGCCAGCATTCCCATTGCTCCGGGTACCGTTACGGGAAGCCACCCTTCCAAAGGCACCGCATCAAAGCCGGCCTTCCGTACCGCCTGGGCGTTGAGGGCGCGCGGCGCTTTGCCGCTGCCATTGATGGCATACAGCCGGCCGCCGGTCCAAATTAGGGCAAAGCCGTCCGAACCAACCGCATTTCCTGTGGGCTCCAGCACCGGCAGTGCAGCCGACATAGCCACAGCCGCATCAATGGCACTGCCGCCGGCAGCCATAACATCCCGCCCAATCTGTGCAGCCAGCGGCGCACTGGAACAGGCCATGCCGCGGCGGGCAAACACCACATTGCGTCTGCTTTGGTAGCGGTAGGTATCGCAAGAAAACTGCATGTCAATCGCTCCTTTTCCCTTCCGGTTATACCGGCTGTCTTATACTCTGTTTTATTGTAACGGTTTTGCGTGTCATATGCAACGAACAGCTCTTGCTTTTCACCAATTCTTTAACCCCAATACAAAATGCCGTGCGCTTAAAGCACACGGCATTTTGCAAGGGCTTTCGGCCAGATCGGCGGGTACCTTTCAGCCACCCGCCACTTCAAAGTGATAACCAAACAATTCATCCAGCTTGCCGCTGTCCTGGGCTTGCTGCAAAACCTTGTTAATTTCTTCCAGCAAATCCTCCTGACCTTTGTTTACTGCCATCGAAACACCTTCATGGGTCAAAGGCTCTTCAATCTGCTTCAGCTTTTCGTTGCTCTGCGTAATTGCCTTTGCAGGTAGGTTATCAATAATGGCAGCGTCTGCTTTTCCGGAAGCCACCGCATCGGCCGCTTCAATGGGAGTATTGAAAGCCAAAATTTCGGCATCCGGCACATTTTCTTCCGCATAAATGTGGGCGGTGGTTCCCTCCTGCATGGCCAAGGTCAGCCCAGACAAATCTTCCAAACCCTGAATGGTATCATTCTCCACCGGAACCACCAACTTCAGGTCGTTAGCACCATAGTTAATGGTAAAATCCACCTGGGTGGAGCGTTCTTCTGTAGCGGTCATGCCAGCCGCAATAAAATCTCCCTTTCCACTTTTAAGCGAATCGATCACCAGGGTAAAATTCATGTCAATTACTTCCAGTTCAACGTCCAGATCATCTGCAACCATCTGTGCTAGGTCAATATCGACCCCTGCCGGCTCACCGTCATCCCCAATATATTCATAGGGCGGATACCCTGTGGCGGTCAGCATAGTCAGCACGCCTTTTTCCCGAATGGCGTCCAATGTGGGGGTTTCACTTGTGCTGTCAGCCGCTGATGCAGACTGGCTTGACTCTTCCTGCATTTCGGAAGAAGCCAAAGACGAACCAGATGTGGTGCCCGAGCAGCCAGCCAGAGAAAAGGCCAATGCCAAGGCCATTGCAAGCGCCAATACCTTTTTCATAAAAATCTCCCCTGTTTTATTTTTTATAAATGCTTTTGTGAATAATTTGGTATGGGCCTATTATAATTGCATTATTATTCATTGTCAATAACTTTTTTGAATATTTTTTAATTTATTTTCATCCCAAGATTCAGCTAATATATATTCATTTATTCTTGACATACCTTGCATTTAATGCATAATAATACCAGTTCATGAATTCAAATTCATTTTTGTCCGATCCTTTATTGTTTCAAACATCTTAATTTTATCAGTTTTATTGCATGTGACATGGCATGAACAAACGAAGTTATTACAATCCGCAGTAATTGTGAATTTGAATAAATTTTCATCTAATTACCATCAAATCTGCCGGCATCTGCCTCCATCAGTCGAGTGTATATCTGTATTAAAATACAACGCATATGGTGCTGGACTTCTTCCCGTAGCAAAGCTGCTATATACGGAAGGTGCAAAAACGATCGCACTGGCACAAATATCAGAAGCAATTGCCCTGCGCAACGCTGGGCTTTATTCGCTGGATCTGCTGATCTTAGGCGGTGTTCCCCGTAATCTTTTCCCGTACGCTGTGCAATATCGAATTGGACTTTCCGTCTATCACCCTTCTACCGTACTGCAGCTGGAAAAACTTTGTGCCGAACAAAAGGTGCAAAATTTTCCCATCCACATCAAAATTGAAACCGGCCTGAACCGCACGGGAGTAAAAACCGGCGAGCAGCTTGAAAAAATAATAAAAGCATTGCAAAGCTGTACGCACCTGACTGTGGCAGGTATTTTCAGTCATTTTTCCGAAGGCGAGCTGATAAACAGCCCGGTTTCACACCGGCAATACCAGTTATTTTGCCAGGCTATAAAACAACTGGCCAATACGGGCATTCGGCCAAAACTGGTACATATTTGCAACAGCGGTGCCAGCGAATGGTATAAAGATGCTTTTCTAACGGCCGTTCGGGCAGGGCGCCGCCTTTATATGGATAATCAGCAAAACCCAGGTATTGGCGGGGCTATCGAGGAAGTATGCAGCTGGCGGGCCAGCGTAACACATCTGCACTGGGTGAATTGCGGCGAAGTAATCGGTTACGCAGGCGCCTGGCGCGCCCGGCGCCGCAGTCGTATCGCTATCATCTGCGTGGGGTACGGAGATGGCCTTTACCCGCCCATGGCCGACCTGCATGCTCCTATTCTGGTGGGAGAAAACCGAGCTACTTTTCTTTCCAGCTGTATGGACCAAAGTTTTGTGGATGTAACAGATATTCCCTGTGAAGTAGGGCAGGAAGTTACCCTTTTTGGCGAAAGTTCCCATGGCAGCTGCCTACCTGCGCAGGAACTGGCCCAGCTGATTGGCAATGAAGGCGTTTTTTTCACTAGTCTGCTAACCGACCGGGTAGAAAGAGTTTACCTGTAAAGATGGTACTATTGGGTTATGGAAAACATGTGCTGAGCCTGTTTCGCATAATTTATCCGCAAAGCGGACATACTGTCACCAAAGCCGCTATGCGGCGGCTGTTTTTATCTTTTCAAAAGAGGTGAAAGCATGAAGGTAAGTATTCAGGAAGGTTGCATCGGCTGCGGTCTTTGTGCCGGCAGCTGCCCTAAGGTTTTCCGAATGGGAGCGGACGGCACGGCCGAAGTTGTGGCTCCTGTACCGGATATCAAAGAGGACGATGTGTATATCGCCGCACAAAACTGCCCGGTCCAGGTCATTACCATAGAGGAAGAATAACAAGCATCACCCCGGCTTTTATATTTTTTAAAGGCCGGGGTATCTTTCTGTCTTTCCTGCCTTTTTGTTTTACAAGCTTGTCGTTTTATGCAAGGTATGGTATACTGTAGCATAATATAAAAGAAAGGTGGCTTAGGGTCAGGTATGTTCTGTCGAAATTGTGGTCAGGAATTTTCATCGGGAGAACCTGTCTGCCCTTACTGCGGTTCGCCTGGGGGGAAAGGCTCTCATTACTGCCCGCGCTGCTCTCATCCCACAGACTTAGGCAGTGTTTTCTGCTCCAATTGCGGCGCAACATTAAGCGGCAGCAAAACGCAGCAAGAGCACTCCTCCTCATTTTATCAAACATCTCAGCCTGCCCCTGGCCCTTATGCCCCCCAACCGAAAAGCAAATTGGCCGCAGTGCTGCTTGCTTTCTTTTTGGGTTCGCTGGGCATTCACAATTTTTATTTGGGCTACACTTCAAAGGCTTTATGGCAGCTGCTTTTGGGCATTTTATGCTGCGGCACCGTAAGCTGGTGTTGGGCTATCGTGGATGCTATTATGATTCTATGCGGTAATATCGACACGGACGGAGCCGGTATTCCGCTGGGCAATTAAGCGCTTTTTGCTTATACAAAATATTGTAAACCAAGCGAGTATGCCATACGGCGGCGCTGCGCGGCTTTTGCCGCGGGTGAGGAAAGTCCGGGCTCCACAGGGGAATGGTAACTGCTAACAGCAGCCGGGGGCGACCCCAGGGAAAGTGCAACAGAAATAAACCGCCGCCCAGCTGGGCGGCAAGGATGGAAAGGCGAGGTAAGAGCTCACCAGCGCATGGGCGACTATGCGGCTCTGTAAACCCTACCAGGAGCAACACCCGACCGAGGGCTATACGCATCCCCGCGTGCCCTCACCGAGGTGGCGTGAGCCCTGCGGCGACGCAGGGACAAGAAAGATCGCCGTTTGATACAGAACCCGGCTTACGGCATGGTCGCTTTGGATAAATAAAAAACAGCCGTTTTAGCGGCTGTTTTTTATTTGTTTTTACGCGTAATTTCAATTTCCATATATGGCCCCTTTGCACACCCTGCAATAAAAAGCGCTTTCATATTACCAGGTTTTTGTTTTGGGCTCTTCTTCCAATCGCATCCCTACAGTCTGGCTGACCGGCAAGGAAAATACCAGGCTGCCTGCTTTCGTATCCGGCCCAGTTTTGTCCATAATAGCCTGCATAATCTGGTTTTTGGTTGAGCTTGTGGTCACAATCAGCACAATTTCCTTTTCATTTACCAGCGACATTCCGAAAAAGACTTCAAAGCGTTCCAGTCCCTGGCCCTTTGCATGAATAATCGTTCCTCCACGGGCGCCTTGGCGGCGGGCAGCTTCCATTACCGCACTGGTGTAGCCCCGATTGGTGACCACAACCAACAGTTCATATTCTGTCCCCTTCAAACTGCTTTCCTCCCCCACTTCAAACGCTTGTTCTCCCAGCAAAAAATACAGCTGTTTTTTTCCTCCCACGCTGCTCACCGGCACTAAAAAAACACACCCATTGCCCGGCATATCAATCTCAAGCTGAAGTGCAAGCTCCCTGAGAATATTTTCCCAGGCCTCTTGGGTCACAAGCGCACCAATAACCATTCTGCCGGTTTGCTTTAAACCCAGGCATTCCAATGTTTTGCTGTCCGCAGTGCCAATGCCAGAGGTGCTAAAACTGACCCCCACCCCATTTTGGCGATAAATCGCTAAAAATTCCTCCTCTGTACAGCGGCCGGTAACCGTAATCATCCAATACAGTGCTCTCACCTGCCAGCCCTCCTCTACAGCTTTACAATTTCATTTTCCGGCAATTGTGCAAACGCCTGTACCGGTAATGGGCCCAACTGCTGGGAAAGAACGGTTGGGAACTTTTCTTTTACCCGACGCCGCTGTGCCTGTCGGTTGCAAATTCCCCAAACCTGAACCGTAATAAGGGGCGCTGCCGCCACCATTGCCACTACACCAAAAGCTTCCAGCGCCCCTTCCTGCCCGGCAAAACAGCTTCCCTGCACAAACGGCAGAAGAAAAGCCGCTGTCATCGGCCCGGAAACGGCACTTCCAGCATCAAAAGCAAGTGCGATGAAAAACTTAGGCGTAAACCAGGAAAGCACCAGGGCAACCACATAACACGGAACCAAAAACCATAGTACCGAAACGCCGCTTTTTATCTGCAAAAGGGCCAAGCCCATTGCAAAAGCCATGCCTACCGATAAAGACCAGTCCATTGAACGGGCCGACAGTGCTTTATCGGTTAGCATTTCTACCTGCTGATGCAGCAGCCGCACAGCAGGTTCTGTGCGGGCTGTTAAAAAACCAATTCCCGTCCCTACCGGAACAATTACCCAGCTGCCGGACAGATGGGACAGCCTTTCCCCCAACAAACTGGCCGCCGGCCAAAGGCCTGCGCTCATTCCTGTTGAAAACAGCACAAGGCCCAAATAAGTATACCCTAATCCAACCGCAATTCGTGCAACACTGTTCCGGGAAAGATGCAGAACAAAAACCTGAAACAGCCAAAAAAACAGCACAATAGGTGCCAGCGACACCGCCGTACGAACCATCCCTTGTGATAAAACCTTCCAAAACGACTCCCACAGGCTTACCGAATCGTCTACCTGCGGCACAGCGGTGCTGGCAGCAGCCTGCGGGACTTTAGGGAAAAATTTTGCCACAAACAAAATAGCCAAAACCGGCCCTGCCGAACACAGGCCTACTAAGCCAAAACTATCATTCACAGCATGCCGGTCATTGCGGACCGCCTGTACCCCCATTCCCAACGCCATAATAAAGCTCACCGTCATGGGGCCGGTAACCACACCTCCCGCGCCGAAAGCAGCCTGTGGAATGCCATTGGGCAGGGTAAAGACCAAAATGAAAGCCAGCAAATAAAAACCGCCCAGCAGCCATGGCAAAGCAATGCCAATCACCATTCGAAACAGGGCCACTGCCAACAAAATGCCCACTCCGGCCGCAGCAGCCAAAATCAACTCTGTTTGGGGTAAAAATGCAACCTGACTTGCCAGTACCTGCAAATCCGGTTCCGATATTGTCACCATAAACCCCAGCCCAAACCCCAAAATGAGCAAGGCCGGAAGATCCCGGCGGTGAACCATAGCAGCGCCCAACTGTTCACCTATGGGGGCAAGCCCCAACTGTACCCCCAGCATAAACAGCACAACCCCTGCCACTACAAAGGCCATGCCCAACCAAAGGCAGAGCAGAGTGCCCGAAGAAAGCGGCGCAACCGTGAAGCACAGAATCGTTACCAGCCCCAAAAGCGGTGCCGCCAAGCGCAAAGCCTCTGACCATTTTTCTTTCAGCGGCTTCAGCGTCTGTTTTATCACTCCACCCATCTCCTTTGCCTGAATACCCCTGTTTCAAAGGCTTATTTTTTTATTGTATTTTTATTGTAACAGATTTTATTTTACCATAGCAAAGCGCGTTTTCCTTTTTGTGCTAAGATAGCGCTTCTTTTTTACTTTTTTGTCGAATATTTTTTTGGCGTTGTTAATCAAGTGCCCCCTTATTTTCCACTTTATTTTGCCTTCTTGTTTAAAAATCACATTTTTCTTTCATTTTTGTTTTTCGTCCCTCCAGCCTTTTCATTTTGCTCCATCTGTCTGCGCAGCCAACTGACCGCCTTTTTTTCAATGCGGGATACATAACTACGGGAAATTCCCAGCATAACCGCCACCTGTTGTTGTGTCAGCGGCTGTTGGCCCCCAAAACCATACCGAAGCCGAACGACCTGTCGCTCTCTTGGTTCCAGTTCGCAGTTTACCAGCTGTGCCAGCTGTGCTGCGTCTGCCTTGCGCTCGCACAATTCCTCCAACTGCATTTCATCGTGCAGCACATCTCCTACCGTCAGGTCACTGTCGCTATGATCAGAATCGATGGGTTCATTTAAAGAAATGGTGTTTGCGGTTCGCCGGCCGGAACGAAAGAACATCAAAATTTCATTTTCAATGCAGCGAGCCGCATAGGTGGAAAATCGGGTTTTTTTATCCCCGTCAAAGCTTTCCACCGCTTTAATCAGGCCAATGGTTCCAATGTTAATCAAATCATCGGCATCGGCTGCACCCGGGTAGTACTTTTTTGCCACATGCGCAACCAAACGCAGATTATGGCTGATCAGCTTATCCCGGGCTTTTTCATCCCCCTTTTCTAAAGCCTTGAAACACTCCGCCTCTTCTTCCTTCGTGAGCGGTTTGGGAAAACTTCCGCTCTCCAAATGCAAGGCCAGATAAAGCATCTGGGCTGCCATAAACTGAAAAAAAGCTGCAAACATCTAATCCCCCCTTTTTCTGTTTCAATTTATGACTTTCGGCACCGCAGTATGAACCTATTTTTATCTGTACTTTGCATTTAGCCGTACTTTACAAATATGCAGAATATATTATAATGGTTCGGTATTCTTTTTCAAAAAACGACAAAACGCAAGGAGCTGATTGTATGCCGATCCTATTGGATCTTTTTATCACCTTTGCCAAAGTGGGCGTTATGACCTTTGGCGGCGGTTACGCCATGCTGCCCATTTTGCAGCGCGAAGTGGTAGAAAACAAACACTGGGCCACCGACGAGGAGCTGACCGATTATTTTGCAATTGGTCAATGCACCCCCGGTGTAATTGCAGTAAACACTGCTACCTTTGTGGGCCGTAAGCAGGCTGGAGTTCTGGGCGGCGTATTTACCACCTTCGGCGTTGTGTTTCCGTCGCTGGTCATTATTACCGCACTGGCCGGTCTGATTAGTCATTTTTCGGACCAGCCAATTGTACAAAACGCCTTTGCCGGTATTCGGGTTTGTGTTTGCGTGCTGATTTTTAACTCTGTTTTGAAGTTGGCAAAAAGCTCCATTGTGGATAAAATAACCTTTTTTATTTTTCTGCTGGTTACCGTTCTGGGCTTTTTTACAGATCTTTCGCCGGTTTTGTTTGTATTACTGGCCGGATTTGCCGGCATTGTTTTAAAGGTTTGGGGGGCTAAAAAATGATTTACCTGCGCCTTTTTTATGAGTTTTTCAAAACCGGCCTTTTTGCGGTGGGCGGCGGTTTGGCCACTTTGCCTTTTTTAAGCCAGATCGCAGATGAAACCGGCTGGTATACCCACTCTCAGCTGGCGGACATGATTGCTGTTTCAGAATCCTCCCCCGGGCCTATTGGCGTTAATATGGCAACCTATGTAGGTTTTACCTGTGCTGGTATTCCAGGGGCCGTTATCGCCACATTGGGTCTTATCGCCCCTTCCATTATTATTATTTTGATGATTGCTGCCTTTTTGGAGCGGTTTAAAGAAAGCAAATATGTATCTTCCGCTTTTTATGGACTGCGGCCTGCTTCTACTGGTCTGATTGCAGCGGCTGGCCTGTCGGTAGCAGTGGAAACCCTAATGCGGCTGGAGGTTTTTTCTGCCAGCAAAAACCTGCTTTCCCTGTTTGACTGGAAGTGCATTGTTCTGGCTGCAATTCTTCTTATTTTGACCCGCTGGTGTAAACCAACTAAAAACCTGCATCCTATTTTGTTTATTTTAGCAAGTGCCGTTGTGGGTATTGTTTTCGCCGGTGTGTAAAAAATTTATTTTCTGAAAAAAGGCCGACAGAAATTTCTGCCGGCCTTTTTTATTGTAAAGCACAAACTTTCTTGTTTAAAACCTGGCCAAACAGCTTATTTTTGTGCAAGCCTACTATTTTTTTAAATTTTTTGTTGCATTTTGCCAAATCCTTTTGTAAAATATAAAAGATACGCCCTGAAGCACAATTGCGGCAACTGATCTTTAAAATTGCTATTTTAAAGCATTTTGCCATTTTAGCGTTACAGGGGCGCTTTCCCTTTTGGCAGATTTTGTTTTTCATCTACCAAGCACTGTATACACCCTAAAATTTTTCAGAACAGGAGGATTTTTTTGGAACAGACCAAACAAAATAAGATGGGCACAAAACCAGTTTTGCCCCTAATTTTCAGTATGTCGGTCCCGGCCATGCTATCCATGATGGTACTGGCCCTTTACAATGTGGTGGACAGCTACTTTGTAGCCAAAATCAGCGAAAGTGCGCTGACCTCCGTTTCACTGGTATTCCCAGTGCAAAATCTGATCAGCGCCACCGCAGTGGGTACTGGTGTGGGCCTTAACTCGCTTATCAGCCGTAAGCTGGGAGAAAAGCGTCATACCGAAGCCGGCGCCATAGCTTCCCATGGTTTTTTGCTGGGCGTACTCAGCTGGGCAGTAACTGCTCTGGTCGGCCTTTTCTGCTCTCGGCTGTTTTTGTCAGCTTTTACCGCCAACCAGAAGGTAGTGGACATGGGTACCGACTACATGAGTATCATCTGCATTTTTTCGTTCGGCATGTTCTTATCTGTTAATGCCGAAAAAACACTGCAGGCAACTGGTGATATGATTCACCCCATGTTTTCCCAGCTGATTGGCGCCATTACCAATATTATTCTGGACCCCTGCTTTATTTTCGGTCTGGGACCTTTCCCCCGGCTGGAGGTAGCTGGTGCAGCGGTGGCCACTGTTTTGGGCCAAATTTTTGCTATGTTCTACATCTGCACTGTACTTTTGACCAAAAAGCATGCCATTGATGTGAAGCTTTCCGGCTTCCGCCCGCATGGTGCCGTTATTAAAAACATTTATTCTGTAGGCTTGCCTGCCATCTTTATGCAGTCGATCGGTTCTGTTATGACCGTGGGCATGAACGCCATTTTGATTACCTTTTCGGAAACTGCGGTTGCCTTCTTTGGGGTTTATTTCAAACTGCAGAGTTTTGTGTTCATGCCAGTATTTGGGCTGAACCAGGGCCTTTTGCCCATTATTGGCTATAACTATGGCGCCCGCAACCGCAAGCGCATGATGCAGGCTGTGCGGTACGGCACTTGCATTGCTGGTTGTGTAATGGCCGCAGGTATGGCGGTATTCTGCGCTTTCCCCAACCAGCTTTTGGGGTTGTTTAACGCTTCGGATGAAATGCTTGCGCTGGGTGTTCCTGCTTTGCGCACGGTTAGCCTGTGTTTTGTGCCCGCTGCAGCCGGTATTGTATTTTCTGCCTGTTTTCAGGCTTTGGGACACGGCTTTGCCAGCTTATTCATCTCCATTCTGCGCCAGCTTGCCGTTCTGCTTCCGGTCGCGTTCCTTTTAGCCCAAATTACCAAATCAGTCCCTGCTATTTGGTACGCCTTCCCCATTGCAGAGGTTGTTTCTCTTGCGGCCAGCGTATTCATCTTTCTGGCTCTTTACCGGTCGGTTATTTCTCTTTTGCCTGAACACACCGGAGAATAAACCATACTTTTTTCACATATGAACATATAGACAGAAGAGCGCGGGATAACCGCGCTTTTTTGTTTTTAAAAATTCATGCCAGAATAGCTTGTACGCCTGGTACAGGAAAAAGTACACCCCTTGCGTACAAATTTGTTTGACAGTGTATTCTTACAGCCGGTATAATAAAGGCAACGAGGCGGCCATGCCGCCCTGGCTGAAAATTGCTTTCTAAAAGAAAGGATGAATGACATGAGCTTGGATTTTCTGTATCTGGATGAGCCTTCCATGCTGAAGGCCGGTGTTCTGGACATGAAGCGCTGCGTTCAGTCTATTGATGACATGTTCCGCACCATGGGCGAGGGCGACTACCTGATGGGCAGCCCCAGCGAAAACCATCACGGCATGATGCTGTGGTTCCCCGTTGAGCACCGCGCTGGCAAAATGCCGGTTGCTGGCCCCGACCGCCGCTTTATGGCTATGCCCGCTTACCTGGGCGGCCGCTTCTATGTTTGCGGCAATAAGTGGTATGGCTCCAATGTGGCCAACAAAGAAAAAGGTCTGCCCCGCAGCGTTCTGACCATGATGCTGAACGATGTGGACACCGGCGCCCCCATCGCCCTGATGAGCGCGAACCTGCTGAGCTCGATGCGCACCGGCGCTGTGCCCGGCGTTGCCACCAAATACCTGCAGAGAAAGGGCGCTTCTGTCGCCGCCATCATTGGCGCCGGCGTTGTGAGCCGTTCCTGCTTGCTGGGTCTGTCCGAGACCATCGATGTGAAGGGCGAAGCTAAGGTTTACGACCTGTTCTTTGACAAAGCCCAGAAGTTCTGCGAAGAGATGCAGAGCCAGACTCCGTTGAAGCTGCGTCCTGTGGAGACCCTGGAAGAGGCCGTTTGCGGCAGCGATGTGATTAGCGTAGCCGCTTCCGGCCTGGCCCCTGTGGACATTAAGGACGAGTGGATTAAACCGGGCTCTGTTTTCCTGGCCACTGGCGCTGCCAACTTCAGCGACGAAGCCTACGACAAATACAATGTGGTCTTCGACAACTGGAAGATGCACAAAGACTGGCTGGATGAGCTGCGCGACGAGCCCGAGCGTCTGCTGGGCGTGAACGCTGGTCACCCCTCTGCCACTTTGCTGCTGAAGGTTGCTTACGGCAAGGCTGACGGCAACAAGATGATGAGCCTGGGCGACATCATTGCTGATCCTTCCAAGGGCCGCAAGAGCGATGACGATGTGTTCCTGTTCCTGACCGGCGGCATGGGCACCGAAGATGTGGCCTGGGGCTATGATGTATACTGCGAAGCTGTCAAGCAGGGCCTTGGCCAGAAGCTGAGCCTGTGGGATAAGCCGCACTGGGCCTAACCCAAAAATCTGTAAGCTGCCTTCCCGCTGGGCGTGTAAACAGATAGATGGTATAAAAAACTAAAAAACCCCCGCAAGTGCAATGCACTTGCGGGGATTTTTATTCTATTTTTTGCCAGCCTATATCAGCAGCGTCCATCAAATCGGTTATAGTTCAGCGAAGAAACATCCACGCAGGTTTCTTCTCCCAGCGCCAGCTGGCTGAGGATTTTAGCCGCGCCTGGCGCTAAACCGAACCCATGGCCCGAAAAACCACAGCCCACAATCAAGCCCGGAAGTTCATCCACCACATCCAACACCGGAAGTTCGTCAGGGGTCATATCCAGCCAGCCAGCCCACACCCGTATTACCTTGGCGTTGGCCAAAACAGGAATATACTCCACCACATCCCGGCAGGCCACCCCTGCTAACAGCGAGGTTGCCGCCGGTCTGTCCTGTTTATTTTTATGCTGAATTTCCAATCCGGTATGGTCACCAAAGGTAAACGAACCATGCACCGACTGTCTGCCGTGAAAATGGCCTTCCGCAGTGCCCAGCATCTGGCGGAACATGTGCGGCATAGGCTCTGTTACAATGCTTTGGTCAATGCGCTTAAACATGGGAATATCAATTCCCACTGTGTTCAAAAGCTGCCTTGTCCAATAACCGGCGGTTACCATAATCTGGTCCGCTTCATACACATTGCCAGCCGCCGTTACCACCCGGCGCACCCGACCTTTTATCCGCTCCAGCCGCACCGCGCGCTCGCCTGTAATAAAATGCGCCCCCAAACGGCGGGCCGCCTTATAATATCCCAAAGTAGTCAAAAGCGGGTTGGCATGACCATCGGTCGGGCACAGAGAAGCGGTCACCACATCCGGTGCAAGGCAGGGGCACAATTGGTGAATTTCATAGGCGTCCACCATCCGCACATCCAGCCCGGCTGCCACACAGCTGTCGGTGCGGGCCTGCAGAATTTTTTGGTGCTCTTCGGTTTTGCCAAGCCGCAAATTTCCGTCCTGAATGTACTCTACATCCACCCCCAGTTCTTCGGAAAGGGTGGGCCAAAGATGCTGCACACTATAAATGGCAATGGGCAGTTCCCGCACATCCCGGGCAGACTGACGCACCCCGCCGCCCGACCGGCTGGAAGCTCCATGACCAATCATCTCTGATTCCAGCACCAACACCTTTACCCCGCGCTGTGCCAGATAGTAGGCAGCGCCGCAGCCCATAACGCCAGCGCCCACAATAATAATATCTGCGGTTTCTCTTACCCCGCTCATACCTTATCCACCTCGTTTCCCAACACCCTCATTTCAGCAGGACGGTTCGGTGAACGAGGGGTGCAATCATCAATTTGGGCCGGGCTCATGCCCAGTTCCCGCGCCAAAATGCCCTTTACCTGGCGGCCGCAGGTTTTACCCTGGCAAAGGCCCATGCCCGCCCGCAGGTAGCGCTTAATTTCATTCATGGTAAACATGCCATCATGAATAGCCTGGCGAATTTCCCCTTTGGTGATCTCTTCACAGCGGCAGATGATCAGATCATCATCCGGCTGGGGCACAAACGGCCCAATATCCATATTCCGATCCAAAATCTGACTCATCTCACGCTTCCTCCTTTTTGAAAAAACGGGCGGTCATAGCATATTCTTTCGGCACCTTCATGGTAAGCAGCGCAGTGCCATCCATCGCCGCAGCCTGCCGAACATTCACAACCTCGGCCTTGCATACAGGTTTGCCGGCCCGGTTAAGCGCTGTACCCTGATCACCCACAGCAGGCAGCGGCCAAAATTCGTACGGCAGCGTAACCGAAGCGGCTCCATCGCCAATCGACTCATCCACCAGGAAAATGGCCTGACCGGAACAGTTTGCCACACAAACGCCGCAGCCCACACATTTGGCTGCCTGGTTAACCGAAGGAAGATTGGTAATATGATCTCCCACCTGAATACAGCCAAATCGGCAAGCGTCCTGGCAGGGATTGCAGGGAATGTTCTGACTGCATTCAATAACAGGGTGAATTCCTACGGTGTGAACTGCACCAGCACCTGGGAACCGCTCAATCTCGCCGTCTTCCATATATCCTTTGTGCAGAAGGCTTTGGGACAGCATAATCCCCTCATCGGTCACGGTCAGGTCGTTGCGGCCCTTATTGGCGGGGCTGAACATTCCTTCGTGCAGCTGCCCCAGAGAAGCGCGCAGCTCCTGGGTGCGGGCTGCAAAGGCCTCATCGTCCAGGTATCCCGACCGGTGGGCCGCACTGGCGCCGGTAATACGCCCGGTGATCATGGCGCTGCTGGCTTCCTCAATGCCAGCCACATCACCTGCAGCAAAAATACCCGGCACACTGGTCTGGCCGTACTGGTCTACTACCGGCGCCCGGCCGCCTTTTTCTGCCATTTCACAGCCCGCCATGGCCGCCAGCTGCGACATGGGCGACAGGCCCACCGCCAGGCAGATGGTATCCACTTCGAACCGTTTTTCCGTACCGGGGATCGGTTCAAACTTTTCATTCACCTGGGCAATTACCGCCGCAGTTACATGGTCTTCTCCTTCCGCCTTTACCACCGTATGGGAAAGGTAGAACGGAACGCCGGTGCGGGCCAGTTTTGCCGCGTGCACACCGTATCCGCCCACGCGGGGAGCAGCATCCACAACCGCGGCAACCTGCACGCCTGCCTGCAGCAGCTGAAAGCTCACCACAAGACCCACATTGCCCGAACCCAGCATAAGTACCCGGCTGCCCGGCTGCACACCATGCAGATTCATCAAGGTCTGCGCTGCGCCGGCACCAATCACACCGGGCAGGGTCCAGCCATCAAAAGGAATGGCATTTTCCATTGCGCCGGTGGCAATCACAATATTGTCAGCCTTATAATGGTGGGTGGCATCATTGTGCATAACGGTCAGTTCATTGCAGTCAAAAATGCCCATCACCACGCTGTCCAGCATAACCTCCACGCCTGCTTCCTTCGCCTGCGCCAAAAGTTGCTGCCCAATGCGGAAACCGCGAATTTTGGCGCCGTGCTCTTTGGAACCAAAAAATTTATGGATCTGCTTAAAAAGCTGGCCGCCCGGCTTTGCATTCTCGTCGAACACAACCACCTGCATACCGGCATTTGCCGCTTCAATAGCGGCGCATAAGCCTGCCGGACCGGCCCCGATGACCGCCAGCTCATATCGTTTCATCTTCATCGGTCAGTCCTCCTTTGCTTTCACGCCATACTGGGTCTGTACCCGCATTCCCTCTTCCAGCGGGGTCACGCAGGTGCGCACATTGGGCCTGCCGTTCACCACCATCACGCAGTCGGTGCAACGGCCAATTGCACAAAAAATGCCGCGGGGTTTGTCCAACCGGCTGGTATGGCGATGGGTCATAACCCCGGCGGCACGCAGCGCCGCCGCAATCGGTTCGCCCTCATATCCTTCCATCGTTTTTCCGTCCAGCGTGAATTGTACCTTTCTCCCTTTTGGAAACTCGCCCAAAATAGGATGATGTTCAATTCTCATGCTTTTTCCTCCCTTTCTACTGCCGGTTAAAGCCCAGCATGTTTTGCGGCAGCTGCCGCAATGACAGAACATAAAAACAGACCCCGCAAAATGTTATGCAAAACAAGCCCCGGCTCCATCCGCCACATTGCTTTACAGCCTGCCGATGGCAGCCAAGGGCCTGCCGCATTTTTAGTTTTGCGCGTCGAACCGATTGTACCGCATGGGCGAAACATCCACACAGGTCTCTTCCCCGGCGGCCAACTCGCTTAACACCTTGCCCACAGCGGGCGAAAAGGCAAACCCGTGGCCGGAAAAGCCGCAGGCAACCAACAACCCGGGCAACTCTTCTACCCGGTCGATCACCGGAATCAGATCCGGCGTTTTATCGCACCATCCACCCCAGGTACGGACAATTTTTGCCTGGCCCAAAATGGGACAATACTTCATAATGGCTCGGCTGGTGGAACCCACCGTAATGGCAGTGGAACGGGTGTTCTGCGGATCATCGGTCTTGTAAAACCATTCCATACCGGTGTCGCCGCCAAATACAAACGAACCATGAGCAGTCTGGTGGCCGTAAAAATCGCCATCGGCCGTTCCCAGCATATGCCAGAACAAGTGCTCCATCGGCTCGGTCACCAGGCACTCATCTGCTTTGTTGAAAATAGGAATATCAATCCCTGCCGTATTTAAAATGCGGCGCGAAACATACCCCGCCGCAACCAAAAGCTGATCGCCCTCGTACCAGTTACCGCTCGAGCACACAGCCTTACACAGCCTTCCGCGCACCCGCTCCAGTTTTACAACCGTTTCGCCTGTAATAAAACGGACCCCTAAGCGCCGGGCCGCCCGATAATAGCCCAAAGTGGCAGCCAGGGGATTGGCATGGCCATCGGTCGGGCACCAGGCTGCGCCAATTACCGCATCCGACAGATACGGACAAATCTGCTGAACCTCCTTTTGGTCCAGCATCCACATATCCACCCCTGCTTTTTTGCAATCTTCGGTTTTCCCTTTTAAAATTTCCAGGTGCTTTTCCGTCCGGGCCATCCGCAGGTTGCCGTCCTGGTGATATTCCACATCCACCCCTAATTCTTCCGAAAGAAAGGGCCAAATTTTTTGAATGCTATACATGGCAAGGGGCAGTTCCCGCACATCCCGGGCAGACTGGCGCACCCCGCCGCCGTTGCGGCCCGATGCACCGTCTGCAATACTGCCGCGTTCCAGCACCAGCACCCGAAACCCCTTTTGTGCCATATAATAGGCCGAAGCGCAGCCCACAATGCCGCCGCCCACAATTACAATATCTGCGGTATTTGTTCCGCTCATGCTCCTGTTCTCCTCTCCTGCCGGCCCCTTGAAGGCCGGCGCGCCGCCAGGCGCTTAATAGTACTTATTTTAAGGTATGGAAAAAGTCTTGTCAACCAAACCGAGCTTGTGTACAACACGCAGCCAGCGGGCCTTTTTCGCAAAAAACAAACCCGAAAAGCACCTTTTAGCTTTCCGGGTTTGTGCTTAGGGCATTTTGCTTTTATTTGCAAATTGGTCAAAGTTTGCGTTTTTGCAGGTAAGTATCTCGAAGCTTTTCCAGCTTTTCTGGCTTTAGGTCATACTGGTCTTGAAAATATTGCTCGTAGCTTTGGTAGCGCTTTTCTATTTCATCCAATGCGGCAGCCAGATTGTGCAGGCCAACCCCAGCAATACAGGTGAGGTAATCCTTTACAAAATCCGGCCGGCCGGGCCGGTAATAGGTTTGGATCAATTTTTGAATACCTGCGCTGCAGCAGCGGTTGGTGAGCATATAGTCCTGTTCCACCACAGCGCGGGGCACCCCAAGCGCCAATAAAATGAGTGCGGCCGCAACGCCGGTACGGTCTTTACCGGCTGTGCAGTGGAACAAAATGGGTGTTTTTTCCGAAAGCAGGCGGTCAAACATCCAACGATAAGCCGGGTTTTCAAACGGCATGGTGCGGTAAACCCCTTCAAAATAGGCTTCATCCTCCCGCATCTCCTCTTCCGACAAGGTGAACAGCTTAGCCGGGTCAAAATTGGCTTCATTGCCGTCCATCTGATACATCGCCGAAATCCGCATCTGTTCAGCCCCCGAAAGCACAGGGTTTGGGTAATCCTGCGCTTCCTTTTCCGAGCGAAGGTCCAACACGGTGCGAAGGCGCAGCTGCTTGAGCCAATCCACCTCTTTGGGGCCAAGCCCTGTAAGCCTTGCCGAACGGTAGAACCGGCCATATTTTACCGCTCGCCCATCCAGCGCAAGGTATCCGCCCAGTTCCCGCAGGTTTTCCATACCAGAGAGTATGATCTCCCGCGAAGCGGTCACATCATGGTTTTGTTCTTCATCCAAAACATGAAAATAACAGCGGTCGTGCGGTGCCGGGTCTGCAAAGGTGATGGTCTGTTCAAACTGGCCCACGCGGTAGTCCGGACAAAATTCATCCGGCGACAGGCTCCAATAAAGCGTATAAGCCCCCTGCTTTGCGGCTGTTACTTGCCAGCCATTTGCAGCAGGTTGCGTTTCAAACCGCTCGCTGTACATCAATGCGCTGTCCCCTTTCTGTCTAAAACGGGTTTAGTCTCCCGCCCGCTCCTGTATCAGTCCGGCGCGGTAGGCGTCCAAAAGCGCCTCCAAATCCCGAATACGGGCCTGATACCGGGCGCCCTCATCGGTATCTTCAATTAAAATGCGCTCGGCGCTGGTTTCAAAAATCGACACGGTGGAAAGAATATCCCGGTTTTCCCGAATCGCCTTTTGGGTCGATTCAAACGGCTCGTGGCTGCGCAGCGAAAGCCCCCGGGAAGAATATACCAGCGTATAGCCGGCAATGCCGGTTTTTTCGTGGTAGGCCCGGCAGAATCCGCCGTCAATCACAATTAGCCGCCCGCCTGCCTTTATGGGCTGTTCCCCTTTTTTTGCCAGTACCGGCACATGGCCGTTTATCACATGACTCGACTGCGGGTCCAGACCAAACTGGGTCAAAATTTGGCCAAAAACCGCGGCAGAATCGGTATGGTCGTAATAGGGGTCCTTTTTTTCAATGCAAACTTCTGGTACCCCCACCAAGAGATGCTCAAAGGTAGCCATTTTAGATCGGCCATAGATGGGCGATTTGGGGCCGCACCACAAATACCACAAAAAGTCCTGTCCGCGCAGGCGCTCGGCAGTATAAAGCGGGGCAAAATACCCTTCCCGCGCCCGCTGTTCGCAGTAGTCCATCAGCTGGCGGCCCGCATACTGCTCTGCCTCAAAGGTCATGGTGGTAAAGCTGCCGTCCGGTTCCATGGGAATGGCCCCATGGAACATTAAATTGCCGTTTTCCACCCGGTATACACTGCCTTTGGCATATAAAAAGCGCACCTGACGGGCCAGCTTTTCACTTTGCATAAACCCGCGCCGCAGCTGGTTCAAAACCTCCTGCTCCTGTTTTGTCAGCGCCTCCGGACAGTCCGGGTTTAAAGTGGGAAGATGGGTATCCAACAACGGATAGGTTTTCCCTTCTATGGTGACCTGGCCGGACAAAAGGTCAATGGCCGGCAAAAGCAGGCGGTCCTGCATGCCAAAGTCCGGATTGCGGCGGATCACCACTGCCTCCAGCTTAAAGGTAAGCAGCGCGATGACCTTGTGCATACGGGCAATTTTGCAGGCAGTTTGCCGGTCCATGGTACCGGGCTGGGTAATGGGCCAAAAGCTTTTGCATTCCTCCTGGCCATACAATTCATCCGCCAGTTCTGCTAGCGGCCGCAGAGAAATCCCGTATCCTTCCTCCAGCAATTCTGTATTTCCAAACCCCAGGGTAATGTTCACTGCCGCGGCAATACAGGCGTCCGAACCGGCGGCGGCCCCCATCCACAGCACATCATGGTTGCCCCACTGAAAATCCACCGAATGATGCGCCATCAGCTTATCCAGAATAATATCCGGTCTGGGGCCGCGGTCAAACAGATCCCCCACAATGTGCAGCTTGTAAACAGCCAGCTTTTTAATCAGTTCGCACAAGGCGCAGATAAAATCATCCGCCTGCCCGACCCGGATAACCGCCCCCACAATCTGGGCATAGTACCGGTCTTTGGAATGGTCTTCAAAATGGGCATGCAATAGCTCGTCTGTAATGGTTTCAAAATTTTTAGGCAGGCTTGCGCGCACAAAGCGCCGGGTATTTTTACTGGCCACCTGGCGGCAAACATCGATCAGTCGATAAAGAGTGGTGCGGTACCAGCGTTCATTCAACAGGTCTTCTTCCCGCAGCTCTTCCAGCTTCTGTGCAGGGTAATAGATTAAAGTGGAAAGGTTTTCACGCTCTTGGGCCGGTACACTGTCGCCCAGTACCAGGTCCACCTTCTCCCGTATTACACCGGAAGCATTGTTTAAAATATGGGTAAAGGCCTCATGTTCACCGTGCAGGTCGCTCATAAAATGCTCGGTTCCCTTGGGCAGCTTCAGCACGGCTTCCAAGTTAATAATGGAAGCGCTGGCAGCGTCGATGGTGGGATACTCCCGGGCCAACAGGGTAAGGTAGCGCAGCTGTTCTGCGGTAATGGTTTTACGGTCCAGAATGGTTCCCTTCTTTCTTAGACAAAATGGTCCGGCAAAACCGGTAATGAAAATAGTATACCACACCTGTGTTGGCCTGTGGTAAACTGATTGTAAAATGGATGGAGATTTGCAGCAAACTGTGCCATCCTGCCGAAAGAGGGGCGTACACATTTTGATTTTTCCGGATTTTCAAGACTACAAAAACTGCAAACTATGCCCGCGCCACTGCGGTACTGACCGCGAAAGCAAACCTGGCCGATGCGGCTGCAAAAGCGAGCTTTTGGTAAGCCGCGCCGCACTGCATTACTGGGAAGAGCCCTGCATCAGCGGGACTGGACCAAAGGCGCCGGGCAGCGGAACGGTGTTTTTCTCCGGCTGCAGTTTGGGCTGCTGCTTTTGCCAAAACTACCAGATCAGCCGCGGGGCAAACGGCAAGTCCATCACAGCAGACCGGCTGGGCGAAATTTTCCTGGAGCTGCAGCAGCAAGGTGCTGCCAATATCAACCTGGTAACCCCTGACCACTACCTGCCCCATATTGAAAGAGCCATACAGCAAACAGGCAGCCTGTTGCATGTTCCGGTTGCGGTAAATTGTTCAGGCTACGAAACACTGGAAACGGTGGAGCGCATGGGAAAGTTTGCGCCAATTTTTATGCCGGACTTTAAATATTTTTCGTCCTCTCTCAGCAACTCGCTGGCCCAGGCACCGGATTATTTTTCGGTTGCAAGCCAGGCAATTCGGCGCATGACAGAACTTGCCGGGCCGCCTGTTTGGAATGAAGCGGGCATGCTGGTACGGGGAGTCATTGTGCGGCATTTGGTGCTGCCAGGACATCTCCAGGACAGCCTTTCCCTTTTGCAATGGCTGGCCCGGCAGCTTGGCACCGACGGTTTTATTTTAAGTTTAATGAGCCAGTATACCCCATACCGGCCGCTTAAGCAAAAAGAGCTGAACCGCAGACTTTCCAGCTATGAATACCGCATTGTTACCCAAGAGGCGGACCGGCTGGGCTTTTCGCTGGTATATACCCAACAGCGAACAGCAGCCAAGGAAGAATACACGCCCCCCTTTGACGGCGAGGGTGTTTAAACGGTTTTAAAGGAGTATTTTTTTAGTACCCAAACAGCTGATCCAAACGAATAAAACGAAAACCGCAGCTGCTTTTTACCGGTATGCAGCTGCGGTTTTTATTGAAATTCCAAGTTCTTACGGACTGCTTTTCAAAAAAAGCATATTCCCTTTTTTAAACTTTTAGTTTTTATACTTTCAAACCTCTAGGTCCTTTTCAAGCCCCAGCCTTCCTGCCCCTTTCAAGCGCAGATACCGTTTTTTATAACAAAGGCTGGCCGCTTTGGAAACACGCCGATAGGCACTGTGGTTCACCAGCGCCCCGGCAGCACCCACCAGCGGAATTCCCTGCACAAATTTTTCCACCAGCAGGGCATCCGCCAGCGCGGCGCTGGCAAGGGCAATTTCCCTGTCAAGGTCCGGTTCTTTTGGCGGTTCGCTCTGGGCTAAGGCCAGTGTTTCGCTAGCTTCCTCCTGCAAAGCAAATGCCGCGGTAAAAATTCGCAAAACCGCGCAGCGCTCGGCAGGGGTATGATAGTCGAACCCATACCCCAAAGCAATCTGATAAACCCCTTTCAGCAAAGTGGCGGTCAAAAGCGGAATATCCGGCAGGCCCATCCCTAAAAGCCCCATTCCCAGACCAACCGCCGTAGTAACTGCCTGATTTGCCAGCTGGCCCTTGCGGGCGGTTTTATCCAGCCGGTGAAAGGTTCGGTGACTTTGGCGCTTTTGCACCAGGTAATCACCGGCTTCAAAATCCATGGCAAGTTCTTCTTTGTCAAAGGTTTTTTCAATGAACCCGCCGCCCTGTAAAAACAAGGTGCGAAATGCCTTTTCGAAAGCAGTTTGCAGGGTTGTTTGCAGTTTGGAAGGAACCTTTTCCAGCAAGACACTTTTGCCTGGCATTTGCCAAATGGCAGACTGCAAAAAACGCCGCTCCTGTTTTTTTAAAGCAAGCCATTCCTTTTCCAAATCGTTCGCCATTGTTTCTCCTTTTTCCATCAGTCAACTTGTATATCAAAAAAATGGGACCATAAACCTTTTCCCTTTAATAATACATATACACCTGACAAGGAATCATTCCATTATACAGCTTGCGGCGGCGCACTGCTTTTTTGGCAAAGTTCTGTTCAAACTCTGCATCCGATGTGATGATATAAGCGCCCGCCACGGGATTTTGCCCCAGCCGCTGCCCCAGCGTTTTTTCCAGCCGGGCAGCCTGCTGCAGATCCCCCAGCCGTTCGCCATAAGGCGGATTAGTCAGCACCAAGACCCGGGACGCAGGAGAAAAATCTGCCACATCCGCCACAAAAAACCTGCACTTATCCCCCACACCAGCCAGTTTGGCATTGTGGTTTGCCAGTTCTACCGCACGAGGGTCAATATCAAAGCCAACCCCTTCAAACGGCACTGCTTTTTCTACACTTTCCAGCGCTTCTTTTCTGGCTTCGCGCCAGCAAGCGGCCGGAATAAACCGGTAATGTTCGGCCAAAAAGCGCCGCTGCAGCCCCGGGGCAATATGCAAAGCCTTCATGGCCGCCTCAATTACCATGGTTCCGCTGCCGCAAAACGGGTCCTGCACCAGGCTGTCCGGACGAACCCGTGCCAGGTCGGCAATCGCCGCGGCCAGTGTTTCCTTAATGGGCGCTTCGGTCGCACTGGCCCGATAACCGCGTTTATGCAAACCGTCGCCGGAGGTGTCCAAAAAAACTTCGCATAAATCCTTGCGCAGCGAAAACCGCAGCTTGTAAAGCTGGCCGGATTCGGGCAAAAAATTGGTGCGGTGCCCTTTTTTCAGCCGTTCCACTACCGCTTTTTTCACAATTTTTTGGCAGGCCGGCACGCTGGAAAGAGTACTGGACAGCGAAGACCCCTTTACCGGAAATTCGGCGTCCTTCGGCAGAAGCTCTTCCCAATCGATGGAATACACCCCATCGAACAGCTCGTCAAAGGTGCGGGCGGGAAATGTTTTTAAAAGCAGCATAATCCGTTCGGTACAGCGGCTGTTTAAATTTGCCTTGGCAATGATCGCTTCGTCTCCATCAAAAGCAATTCTGCCGTCGGTAACGGTAACATTCTGCGCACCAATCCGCTTAAAGTCAAAAGCGGCAGCCGATTCTGTGCCGAAATAGCAGGGGGCTACCAGATGATACAACATGAAAAACTTCCTTTCTTAAGGTGCGGTTATAAAAAGGCATAACGGTTTTGGGCTTTTCAACAAAGTGCCTGACAAACCGGCAAAAATGGCGGGGTTTGCATGCCAAACCCCGCCATCGCCCGTTTGGATCTATTCATTTAAAACCGGCCTGGCCGGAAAAGAGGTTACTCTTTTGCTACCAATAAGCCGTAGCTGCCGTTTTTGCGCCGGTAAACTACATTGATCTCATCGGTATCCACATTACGGAACAAGAAGAAGGAGTGCCCCACCAAATTCATCTCCAGAATAGCCTCCTCCACCGAGATGGGCTTTACATAGAAATGCTTTTCCCTTACCACCGAATAGGCCTCTTCTTCTGCAGCGCCCGCATACTCCTCAAATGCAGGCTTATACAGCCTGGTTTCCAGGCGGCGGCGGTTTTTCACAATCTGCTTGGTCAGCACATCCACGGCGGCATCCAGCGCTTCTTCCATGGCAGGGGCGTTTTTTTCGGCCCGGGCCACAAAGCCTTTATCCCGCACGGTAACCTCAACGGTCTGCCAATCCTTCTCTACCGTAACGGTCACCTGCGCGGTGGCCTCGTCGGAAAAGAACTTGTCCAGTTTGGCAAGCTTCTGGTTTGCCCGGTCCAGGAAGTTCTGCTTCAAAGTGACTTTTCTGCCTGTGGTCGTAAGTTTCATACCTATGCCTCCTATCATACTGCGGGGCACTTTTGCACTGCCCCGCGCCGGGCGTGCCAAGCATCGCCCGCCCGGGGAAAAGCCTGGCACTTTTACAAAGAACCAGTCTCTTTTAAAGTATTATATCATACTCTTGCGCGGCAAACCATTGCAAAACTTACAAATTTGCATGGTATGGTTTGGCGTATTATTCCTTAAGCCCCAAATTGCGCTTTTCTCCAAGCTTTAAAAAGTAAAGCGTTTCCTCCCTTACCTTTTGCCGCAAAAGTATAATGGGCCCTGTCAATATATAACAAAAACGGCAGGCACACAGCCTGCCGTTTTTCCTTATCTGCGCCGGGAATAACCGCCGCCTCTGTGGGCTTCGGTCACGCGCTTTAAGTCCGAAATTTTTTCTTCGCTTTGGCTTTTAAAGCGGGACATCATGTCTTCAAAGCTCATTTCCCCCTGGGGTTCGCGCTTTTTAGGCTGCCATACCCGGCCCGGGTCTGCCCGGGTGGGCTTGGGTTTAGGCTCGGTGCGCTTCATGGAGAGGGCAATTTTCCCTTCCGGTGAGACCGACAGAACCTTAACCTTTACGGTCTGCCCTACTTGCAGCACATCAGAAAGCTGCTGGATATACTGGTTAGAAACCTCCGAAATATGCACCATGCCGGTGCCGCCGCCGGGCAACTCCACAAAGGCGCCAAAGTTTTTTACGCCGGTGACTTTGCCTTCTACAATGCTGCCAACCTCTACTGCCATGTAACCAAAACGACTCCTTCTTACACAGTTTGCATCATTTTCCGGTGATGTCGATGAACACCCGCTCGCCCGGCGCCGCAAAGCCGAGCTTGTCATGCGCGATACGCTCGATATAGGCCATCTCGTCGCCGGAAGAAATCAACCGCTGCAGTTCGGTATTCTGTTGCTGCTGGCGTTCTACACTAACCAGCAAAGAATCCAGCTGCTGCTGCTTGACCATTATATCCACCTGGCTGACCACCAGTGTAATGGCAAGGTAAGCAATAGCGGCAAAAGCAAAAAGCCGCAACAGCAACCCTGTATGCTTTGCTTTTTTCTGTTTTGTGCCCATTGGCCTGCCCTTCTTCCCAGCGTATAAACAACCTATACACCTTATGATTATTTAAAATTATACAACACTTTTTGTTTTCTGCGCAAGGCCCTTGCGCGATTTTTCTGGGCCTTTGCGCGCATTTTTTCCACCTTTTTTACCAGTATATTGCGCAGCAAACGCACTGGCAGCAAAATAAGCCGAATAAAAAGCCGTACAGGAAGCTGCAGCCAGAAAAAAACAGCCTGCAAAATCCGGTCCTGCACACCGCGCGCCACATATAGCCAGCCCGCGGCACCCGCCCCGGCAGCCGCCGTCATATACCAGCGCAGCTGCCCGGTATAGCTAAAGGAAAGCGCATAGCTCATAAGTACAATGGCCGCAAAAACCAAGGTGAAAAAATCGCAGAAAAAAAGCCGAATTTTCCCCTTACCCGCTGCAAACCGCAATGCTGTATACAAAATGGCCAGGCCCACCCCTACCCCTGCCGCACTAACCAGGTCAATAGCTCGCAGCCAGGGGGCAACCAACGGCGCCATCAGCGCAAAAACCGCCCGAGCAAACTGCCCTTCTGCCGGCGGTCCGGCTCATACTGAATATATTCAATTTCACCCTGTACCCGCAATTCACCCGAACGGCTGGACAGCTCGCTCACCTTTAGATCTTTTCCCCCAATAATCAAAATTCCCTGCCCGGTCTGCGCCATAGCACTGGACTCATCATAGCTTATCACCCGCAGCACGCCGGTGGCGGTCAAACTGCTCCGGTTTTCAATCATTAGGTCATGCCGGGTACCTGGAGAAAGCGGCAGTTTTGTTTCACTGCGCTCCTTTTCCTTTCCGTTCTGAAAAACCTGCTCTGTCGGCATACACCGCACCTCCTTTTTTCCTATTCTTATGCGTGCTTTGTCCCAAAAAGCACCACCCCGTTTGAAACACACAGAAAAAGGCAGCTGTAAAACAGCTGCCTTTTTATAATGTTTTTTAAGGTAAGGCCTAATTGCTTGCACCTGGCTTTTCCAAAACGAAGGTCCCGGCACCGTTTTTTGTATAAGTACACAATTGCCGCTTTTTTGCTTTTCAAAACTGCTGATTATTCTGCCAAATTTTCCGTTTGAGGTGAAAAGCGCAGGGAAAGGCAGGAAAGTCCGCCGTCTATTTTTTTGTATTCGCTGGTATCGCAAAGCACAGTTTCATAGCCAGCCTTTTTTACCATCTCCAAAACGGTAGGATACCCCGCCGGCACAATCACCTTTCCATTGAACCAAACACAGTTTGCCGCATAGTCTTCCTGGTCCGGCACTACCATTTTTTTATATTCTGCAAAGCAGGGCATATCAAAAAAGGTGTTCTTCATCAGCATTTGGCCGTTTTCCAGATAAACTGCCCCCGTTTTTAAGTGCAGCACTCCTTCAAACGGCACCGCCGTAACCGTATACCCGTACGGGGCCAAAATTTGGGCCAGCTGGTTGATTCCTTCCTGATTGGTGCGGTGGGACAGGCCTACAAAAAACTGCTTTCCCACCTTCATGACATCTCCCCCCTCCAGCGTGGCGGGAGGCTGCAGGCTGAAGATTTTTTCCTTTGGGTAAAACTGTTCCAGCACCGGCGCCATCTGCTCCACCTCGCCCGCGCGGCTGGGGGCGCCGGGACGGGTTAAAACAGCGCATTCGGGGCAAAGCACCGCTACATCTTCCACAAAACAGCTGTCGGGATAGTTTTCATCCGCTTCCAGTACCGTTACCTTTGCTCCCAGCCGTTCCAAAGTTTTCACATACTCTGCATGCTGGGCCAAAGCCTTTTCATAGTCGGGTGCTCCCAGTTCCGGGTGGTCTGTCAACCCGTTTATCAAAGCCTTGCAGGGCTTTCTTACAATTGCTTGCTGAAACATCATGTCGGGTTCTCCTTTTAGCGGGCATTGGCAGGGAAAGCTGCCGGGTTTAAAAGGCACCTTGTCCAAATTTTGCCGCATTTATTACTTTTTCCAGTTTTTCGAAAGTTTGGCCCGCTCTTTAATGGGCAGTCCATACAGGTTAATAAACCCAGCCGAATCTGCCTGGTTGTAACCGTCATCCTCGCCAAAGGAAGCAGTCGCTTCGTCGTACAGCGAATAGGGGCTGGTTACGCCTGCATTGATGATATTGCCTTTGTAAAGCTTGAGCTTTACATCGCCGGTAACGGTTTTCTGGGTTTCATCCACAAAGGCGTCCAATGCTTCCCGCAGCGGGGTAAACCACTGGCCGTTATAGACCAAATCGGCATATTTTTGAGCTGCAATCGCTTTAAAGTGGGCGGTTTCCTTGTCCAGGCAGATGCTTTCCAAAACCTCGTGCGCATGGTAGAGAATGGTTCCGCCCGGTGTTTCATAAACGCCGCGGCTCTTCATGCCCACCAACCGATTTTCCACCAGGTCCAAAAGGCCTACGCCATTGGCGCCGCCCAGCTGGTTCAGCTTTTCAATCAGGCTGACACCGTCCATTTCTTCACCGTCCAGCGCGGTGGGAATTCCCTTTTCAAAATGCAAGGTCAGATAGGTGGGGCTATCGGGAGCCTTTTCCGGCGAAACGCCCAGCTCCAAAATTTTGTCGTACTGGGGCTCATTTGCAGGGCTTTCCAGGTCCAAACCTTCGTGGGACAGATGCCAAAGATTTTTGTCCTTGGAATAATTGGTTTCCCGGCTGATTTTCAGCAGAATATCGTGTGCCTGTGCATAGTCAATCTCTTCATCACGGCTTTTGATGTCCCAAATTCTCCACGGAGCGATGATCTCCATTTCGGGCGCAAAGGCCTTGATCGCCAGTTCGAACCGGACCTGATCGTTCCCCTTGCCAGTGCAGCCGTGGCAGATAGCGTCCGCGCCTTCTTTCTGTGCAATCTCCACAATTCTTTTGGCAATAATGGGTCTTGCAAAGCTGGTTCCCAAAAGGTATCCTTCGTATTTGGCACCCGCCTTCAGGGTGGGCCAGATGTAATCGGTTACAAATTCGCTGGTCAAATCCTCAATATATAGCTTGGAAGCGCCAGTTTTCAGAGCCTTCTCTTCCAGGCCATCCAACTCGTCGGCCTGGCCTACATTGCCCGAAACGGCAATAACCTCGCAGCCAAAATTTTCCTTTAGCCAGGGGATGATAATGGAGGTATCCAACCCGCCCGAATAGGCCAGCACAACTTTTTTATACTGTTTTTTCTGATTCATAATCTATCACTCCTGTCTTGTTACTGGGGCATACCGCGCCCGTGAAAAATTACAACACCTTGGAAAGAAAACTTTTAAGCCGCTCATTCTGCGGATTTTCAAAAAACTGCTGCGGCTCGTTCTGTTCCATAACCACGCCTTCATCAATAAACAAAACCCGGTTTGCCACCTGTCTGGCAAAGCCCATTTCGTGGGTCACAATTACCATGGTCATCCCCTCTTGCGCCACTTCGCGGATCAGGTCCAACACCTCACCCACCATCTCCGGGTCCAGTGCGCTGGTCGGCTCATCAAACAGCATCACCTCCGGGTTCATGGCAAGCGCCCGAACAATGGCGATACGCTGTTTTTGCCCGCCGGAAAGCCGGTTCGGATAGGTATCGGCTTTGTCTAAAAGGCCGATCCGTTCCAAAAGCTCGCTGGCTTTTTCATCGGCCTGCTGCTGGCTCATCAGCTTTAGCTCCACCGGAGCCAGCGTAATGTTTTGGCGAACCGTTAAATGAGGAAACAGGTTAAAATGCTGAAACACCATGCCAACCTTGCGCCGAATCAAATCCACATTGCAGTTTTTGGCAGTAATTTCTTCTCCATCTATAAAAATTTGTCCGGCGGTTGGTACTTCCAAAAGATTTAAACAGCGCAAAAAGGTGGATTTGCCGGAGCCGGATGGACCTATAATGGCTACCTTTTCCCCTTTGTGAATGGTTTCGGTAATCCCCCGCAGCACCTGGTTGCCCCGGAAGGACTTCTCCAGATTTTTAACTTCGATCACTGCGCGCCAACCTCCGTTCCATCTGCTTTTGTATTCTGGTCATAACCACTACCAAAATCAGGTAGATGGCCGCCGCTATAAAAAGCGGCCAGGAATTGTAGGTGCGAAGCCGCAAAGAGTCAGACACCTTTGTCAGGTCCCGCACTGCAATATAGCCTGCCACTGCGGTCTCTTTTACCAGTGCAATAAACTCGTTAAACAAAGCGGGCAGAATATTTTTAACTGCCTGCGGCAGCACGATCAGCCGCATGGTTTTTGCCTGTGAAAGCCCCAGGCTTCGGCCGGCTTCAGTTTGGCCGGGGTCTATGGACGAAATGCCCGAACGAATAATTTCGGAAACATATGCACCGGAATTGATGCCAAACCCCACAACACATGCAGGAAAACCGCCGGTAAAAAACAGCGTGTAAAGGATAAGCAGCTGCACAATAACCGGAGTGCCCCTGATTATGGTTGTATACATTTCACACAGAAGGCTGGCAACCTTCCAAAGGCCCGTCTTTTTTTCCGCTGTCACCTTTACCAGCGCCACCACCACGCCAATGGCAATTCCCAAAATGCAGGCTAGGGCAGATATGGCAATTGTGATGCCCGTTCCTTCCAGGTAAATTTTCCAGCGGCCATTATACAGCAAGGCCATATATAAATCGTTCCACGCCTTTTCCAAAACAAGCTCCTTTCCGCCCGCCTGGTGTGTGGGCCGTGCTTTTTGTTTGGTATGGACATATTATAGTTGCATTTTTATTCACAGTCAATGTATTTTATGACTAAATATTCATATTTGTAATTTTATACAATAGCGAATAAATATTACAATATCATTCCATCATTTAGCCAAAATTTTCTAAAATATTTGATGATTTATACTATATGTAACTTTTATATGCATTTTTTCTTATTTTGAAAACACATTCTAAAAAACATTTTTGGTGCATACATTCTGTTTTTATGAAAATATATAATATAAAATTCTTCTACTATTCCTTTTAGGCAGCATAACTTATATTTTCATTTTTACACTTTTTAAAATGCTTTTTATTTTGCCGCTGTATGATGCCTTGCTTGCGCATTTTAAAAATAGCCATCAGCATTTTGTTTCTTGTTTTGCCGTAATCTGCACAAAAAAACGGCATGACCTTTTGGTCATGCCGTTTTATATTTTATCGTTCAGGGAAACTGACCTATACGCCTAAAAACAGTCTGCCTGTTTTATTCCTGCCGCTGGTCAAATTCCGGTTCGGGTGCTTTGGGCTGATCACTTTCTACACCGGGGTCTGTGCCAAATTCAAACTGGGTTTTACAGCTCTCCTGGGGCACATTCTGCACATTTTGCTGAAAATCAGCTTCCTGCTGACTGGCCATGTCGGCCACAGGCGCATGTTCCTGCACAATGTTTTTTTCTTCCGGCCGCTGGCTTCGGCGAAGAGGCGGATAAACCTTTTCCTCCTTTGCAGGAAGCTCTCCGCCCTCCATCAAAACCTTGAACTCGGCACCGGAGAGAGTTTCCCGCTCCAGCAGAGCGCCGGCTACCCGGTGCAATTGGTCCATATGCTCGGACAGAATTTTTTGGCAGGTTTCGTACGCTTCCTCCACAAAGGCGCGCATCTCCTTGTCAATGGCTCCGGCCACCTCTTCAGAATAGTTGCGGCCCTGGCTCAAATCCCGTCCCAGGAAGGTTTCGTTGGGGTCGGTTCCATACACCATGGGACCCAGCTTATCCGAAAAACCATACCGGGTCACCATAGCCCGCGCAATTGCCGTGGCGCGCTGCAAATCGTTGGAAGCTCCGGTCGAAATGTCGTCCAGAACCAAATGCTCCGCCACACGGCCGCCCAGCAGAATGACAATCTCGTCCTCCATATGGCGTTTGGTATCAAAGGTTACATCCTTCTCGGGCAGGCTCATGGTAAAGCCGCCGGCTGCACCGCGGGGAATAATGGTAATGGTATGCACCGGGTCACCGGTTTTGCTGTAATAGGTGGCAATGGCATGACCCGCTTCGTGGTAAGCGGTCAGCTTGCGCTCTTCGGGGGTTACCACACGGCTCTTCTTTTCGGGGCCGGCCACCACCTTAATGCTGGCCTCCTCGATCTCCTCCTGAGTGATAGCCTTTTTGCCCCGCCGCGCCGCCAAAAGCGCCGCCTCGTTCACCAGGTTCTCCAGGTCTGCGCCGGTAAATCCCGGGGTCGTTTTGGCAATGGTAGCCAAATTCACATCCGGCGCCATAGGCTTATTGCGGGTGTGCACCTTCAAAATCTGTTCCCGGCCGCGCACATCCGGAAGGCCCACATAAATCTGGCGGTCAAACCGGCCGGGACGCAAAAGGGCCCGGTCCAGAATATCGGCCCGGTTTGTTGCCGCAATTACAATCACCCCGGCATTGGCCGAAAAGCCGTCCATTTCTACCAGAATTTGGTTAAGGGTCTGCTCCCGTTCGTCGTGTCCGCCGCCCAGACCGGTACCGCGCTGGCGGCCCACTGCGTCAATCTCGTCGATGAAGATAATGCAGGGGGCAGACTTTTTGGCTTTGTCAAACAGGTCGCGCACGCGGGAAGCACCCACGCCCACATACATTTCCACAAAGTCCGAACCGGACATGGAATAGAACGGCACCCCGGCTTCACCGGCACAGGCGCGGGCAATCAGCGTTTTACCGGTGCCCGGAGGGCCAACCAGCAAAACACCATGCGGAATGCGGGCACCCAGGCTGTTGAACCTGGCAGGTTCCTTCAAAAATTCCACAATTTCTTCCAGCTCGGCCTTCTCTTCATCGGCGCCGGCAACATCATCAAACACGGCTTTTCTGCCGCCCGACTCGTTCTCGTCCTTCACCCGGGCCTTGCCCACATTCATAATGCCCCCGCCGCCTCCGGACTGGCGCATCATGAATACAAAAAGCCCTACCATTAGAATAACGGTAACCATGGTGGGCAAAAGCTGAATCCACCAGTTGCTGGCAGCAGGCACCAGGTCATACTCCATCGGGGCGTCGGGGTGCGCTTCGTTGTACGCGGCAATGTCGTCCAGAATTTCACTGTACAGCCAATCCGCCGAAGCCACCTTATAAACAACCACGCCGTCCTTGCTGCTGGTTTCGTCCGGCTTTTCCAGCTGCAGGGTCAACTGATTTGTTCCCACATCCAGCGTAAAGCTTTTTACCTTCTGCTCCTCAAAATAGGAGAGAATCTGCGAATACTGCACATTGGAATATTCGCTGGGCATTCGCAGAACCACTGCCATAATCACAACGGCCAGCAGGACCATCAGATACAGGCCTGTGGAATTTTTTGGTTTCTTGATCAAAGATCTTCAACTCCCATTCCGGCAGCATGGAAAACCCACCCACAAAAGCAGCGCTGCCAGCTGCTTTTGCCGGCCGGCATACTTAAACCGAATAAACTTCCGGCTTCAATACGCCAATAAAGGGCAGGTTGCGATATTTTTCATCGTAGTCCAGACCGTAACCGATCACAAACTCATCCGGCACCGAGAAGCCCACATAGTCGGCCTTGATATTGGCCTTGCGGCGCTCGGGCTTATCCAACAGCGCAGCAATTTTAATGCTGGCAGGATTGCGCTCTTCCAAAATGCGGGTCAGGTATTCCAGCGTCACGCCAGTGTCCAGAATATCCTCCACAATCAAAATATGCCGGCCGGCAATCTCGGTATCCAGGTCTTTCACTATTTTGACCACGCCGCTGCTTTTTACACCCGAACCATAGGAGGAAACCACCATAAAATCAATTTCGGCCGCAGTGTCAATCTGCCGCATCAGGTCGGTAAAGAAAACGACTGCCCCTTTCAGCACGGTAACCAGCAGCGGATTTTTACCGTCGTAATCCTTGGTAATCTGGTGGCCCATTTCTGCCACCTTTTCCCGCAGTTCTTCCTCACTGATCAATACATTTTTTACATCCTGATACATCTCATGCATTGTCCTCTTCCCCTTCCATACCAATCCATTGGGTTTCGATATAAACTGCCCGCCGGCAGTTTGAATTGGGGGCAAGCCCCTGCCTGAACCCAATTCCCCAGACCCACTCTACCGTCTTTTCACCCGCTAAAAGCGGCAGCCGTTCCCGCAAAGGCGGTGCCAAGCCCTGTTCGGCCAAAAGCTCCTTCAGGGTTTTTGTCACCTTGCGGCCCGCCGGGCGAAAGGTTTCGCCTGCTCGGCGGGTCCTGAAAATCGGATATGGGTCAATCATAGCATAATCTGCCAGATTTTTTAACTGTTTTTTGTTCTGTTCACAAATTTTTATCATTTCGTGGCGCTCTACAAGCCGCACCCGAAACCCAAACGGGGCAAATGTGCGGTTATAAAGCGTACTGCCGCCTTCCAAAAACAGGCCAAAGGGCAGCTGTGCGGTTACAGGCGGCATGTCACGCCACAGCACAAAATGCTCGCGGCGCACGCCGGCGTAAATTCCCCGCACCAGTTCCGTTTTTTGCACCTTCTGCAGCAAAGCCTGTTCCATGCGCAGAATCATTTTTCGGTCTGGAGTGCACAGTTTTTCAGCCAGCATGGCCAGCGCCTGGCGGCGCACCGGAACCGCAGCTGTCAAAAGGCCGGCTGTCGGCAGGCTGGTATATCCCTCCTGCACGCTGACCGCACTGACCAGCTGCAAGGCCTCCCGCTCCAAAAAAGATGCTATCTGTGCAGCGTCCTGCGCGAAAGCCGCCAGGTTTTCTTTCGCCCGGCTGTTTACCTTAGAAAGCTCGGGCAGGACATTCCAGCGAATGCGGTTGCGGGCGAAAGCACAGTTCAGATTGGTTTCATCGGTCATAAAACCCACACCGGCCGCCTGGCACAATGCTTCGGTATCTGCACGGGTACAGTCCAAAAACGGGCGAATATATACCCCGCGGCAGGCCGGAATACCGCCCGCCCCTGCCACAGAGCTGCCGCGCACCAGGCGAAACAGAACCGTCTCTGCCTGGTCATCCAGCGTATGGGCCGTGGCCACCTTGGCATGGTAATCCTGGGCCAGCCGGTCAAAAAACGCGTACCGCGCCTGGCGGGCCTGTTCTTCCGAAAACAGCCCCCGCTCACCGAGGGCCGCTTTGCAGACAAAAAGCGGAATACCCAGCCTGCAGCACAGTTTTCGCACAAACGCTTCGTCCCGGTCGGCCGTGGGCCTAAGGCCGTGGTTTACATGGGCAGCATACAGCACACCGCCGTTTTTTTTGCACCAGACAGACAAAAACAACACAAGCGCCACCGAATCTGCCCCGCCGGACACTGCTGCAATAACCCGTTGCCCCGGCCGCAGCAGGTTTTGCTGTTTGATGGTGTTTTTGGCTTTCTTTTCAATATTCATCCCGGCTAAAATCCACATTCAAGAAGCGGGTGTGGGTACCGTCCCATCCCAGTTTAACGGTTCCGGTCTCGCCATGGCGGTTTTTTGCCACAATGCACTCGGCCACCGTGTCGTCTGTATCCTGCCCGTCCATATCATAGTAGGCTTCCCGGTACAAGAACAGAACCGAGTCGGCATCCTGTTCGATCGAACCGGAATCTCTCAGGTCGGAAAGCATAGGGCGTTTGTCGGTTCCGGTACGCCGTTCGGTACTTCTGGCCAGCTGCGACAGGCACAAAATCGGCGTATTCAGCTCCTTGGCCATAATCTTCAGGTTCCGGGTAATATCACTAATTTCCTGCACCCGGCTTTCCACCCGCTTGCCGGAATTCATCAGCTGCAGATAATCGATCACGATCAGGCTGATGGGCGGGCGGGACGGGTCCTGGTTCAGCCTTCGCACCTTGGCCTTGATCTCGGGCACGGTAACCGCACTGGTATCGTCCATAAAAATACTGGTTTGTGCCAAAGTATTGCTGGCCCGCGCCAGGCTCACCCAGTCGTCTTCCTCCAGGGTGCCCATCCGCAGCTTTTGGCTGTCAATCATCGCCTCGCTGGAAAGAATGCGGCTGGTCAGCTGGTCTTTGGTCATTTCCAGCGAAAAAATAGCCACCGGCAGGTTTTGCTTTCTGGCCACATTCACTGCAATATTCAAAGCAAAACTGGTTTTTCCCATACCGGGCCGCGCTGCCAAAATAACCAGGTCACTGCGGCCCAATCCCGTAAGCATTTTATCCAGATAGGTAAACCCTGTAGGGATTCCCAGATATTTATCCCGGTCCGGGCCGGAGATTTCCTGCAGATGGTTATAGGTTTCCAGAATGGTGCGGCTGATGGGCTGCATGGCGCTCTGGTCACGCCCCGAACGGATTGCATAGATCTTCTGCTCGGCCGCCTCCAGCAGCACATCCGCGTCCGTCTCTTCACCGGTATCGGCTATGATATCCCGCGCGGCGTTCATCAGCTGGCGCACCAGATATTTGTTATAAACAATCTCCGCATAATCGGGAATATTCGATATAGCGGGAACCGTTTCGGCCAGGCTGGTCAGGTAAACCTTGGCTTCCTCTTCATTTTGGAAAACCCCGGCGTTTACCACCGCGCCCAGCACCGTCACAAAGTCAATGGCGCGGCCTGCGGTAAACAGATTGGTCAGCTGGGCAAAAATTTCGCCGTTTTGGCGGGAATAAAAATATTCCGGACGCAGCTTTTCCACCAGCTGCGGCACACAGTCGCTGCCTGCCAAAAGCGCAGCGCCCAGCACCGCCTGTTCCGCTTCCATGCTGTAGGGCATATTGACCCCCATGCTCTCCAAGCTTAGGGACACCTTATCCATCTGCCCTCACCCCTTTGCGGTTCAATCGGTTACTCTTCCACATGCACCGTAATCTTCGCGCTGACCCCGGCATAAACCTTGACCTCTACCGGATAGCTGCCATAGTTTTTAATTTCACCTGCCAGCACAAATTTGCGCTTATCCAGCTTCTGGCCCAGCTGGCTTTCCACCGCCTCGGCAATATCCTTTGCGGTTACCGCGCCGAACAATCTGCCGCCCTGGCCGGCCTTGGCATGCAGTGTTACTGCTTTTTTGTCAATGTTGGCGGCTGCCTGTTTTGCCTGTGCCAGCTCCACCTCTGCGTGGTGCTGCCTGGCGCTCTCTTTGTTCTTTACATCGTTCATCGCCGCGGCGGAAGCTTCCACCGCCAGCTTGCGGGGCAATAAAAAGTTGCGGCCATACCCGTCCGACACCTCTACCAGCTGGTCCTTTTTGCCTACGCCTTTTACATCCTGTTTCAGTACCACTTTCATTTTATCTGCTTCCTTTCTTTTCCTGTCTGCTTCCATATCCGGCGGTCAAGCTTTTTGTGCCGATTGATTTTTCCGGTACTCATCCACCGCCGCCATCAGATAGGTTTTCGTTTTTTCCATTGTCACGCCGGTCAACTGAGCGCCCGCCATCATCAAATGGCCACCGCCGCCCAGTTTTTCCATAATGACCTGCACATTTACTTCACCCATGCTTCGTGCCGAAATCATCACCTTGTCCGGCATCTGAACCGCCACAAAGCTGGCCTGTACCCCTTCAATGGAAAGCAGGTCATTGGCCGCCTGCGGAATAACCACCGAAGAGTCTGCCTCCACATGGTCGGCCACCACAATGGCGCAGCCCTTATAAATAATCGCGCTTTCCACCAGCTTTGCCTTAGCCGTATAGTTTTCCAGGCTGCCGGCAAACAAAAGCTTTACATTTTGGGTCAGCGCACCCATGCGGCGCAGGTAGGCGGCCGCTTCAAAGGTACGCACCCCCGCATTCACCACAAAGTCGCGGGTGTCCAGCATCATGCCGGCCAGCAAAGCTTCGCTTTCCAGCTGGTTGGGCCGGTCCTCGCGGCCGCCGGTATACTGCAAAAGCTCTGCCACCAGCTCGCTGGCGGAAGAAGCATAAGGTTCGTGATAAAAAATGACCGCCCCTTCAATATGGCCCACCATTTTGCGGTGATGATCCACCACCACCACCTTGCTGACCTTATCATATATCTCGCGGGACTCCACCATGGTGGGAACATGCGTGTCCACCACCACCAAAAGCGTGTCCGGTGTGATGGCGGGCAGCGCCTCGGCCGCGGTCACAAAATCATCCTCATAGCCGTTTTGGCACATCCGGTCAATCAGGCTCGATGCCATGGTCCGGTTTTTATCCACCACAATGGCCGCAGGCCGGTCGTAAATTTTGCAGATGCGAAGCATGCCGATGGCGCTGCCGATGGCATCCAGATCACTGAGCTTATGGCCCATAATCAGCACCGAATCGCTCTGTTCAATAATATCCCGCAGCGCCGCTGCCACAATGCGGCTTTTCACCTTTGTGTGCCGTTCCACACTGCGGGTAACGCCGCCGTAAAATTCAAACCCTTCCGGCGAGCGCACCGCCGCCTGGTCACCGCCCCGGCCCAGCGCCATGTCCAGCGCAGCATCGGCCATCTCCAGGCAGGCGGCAAAATCTCCCCCGCCGCGGCCCACGCCGATCGACAAGGTCACAATACCGGTTTCGGTTCCGATCGCCCGCATTTTTTCCAAAATTTCAAACCGCCCAGCCACAATTTTTTCGTACTGGCAGTCTTCCATAACCGCTATGTAGCGGTAAGCGCTGACCCGCTGCAAAAAGCCGCCAGTCTTTTCAATAAACCGCTCAAATACCGCATCAATCTCGCTGGTAATTCTGGCCTTTTCGCTCTCCTTCAGTTCCTTGAGCACCTCGTCATAGGTGTCCACCACAATCCGCATAACCACCGGGCGGGATGCATCGTACCGGTCCGCCTTGTGCCGCAGATCGGTCAAGTCCTGAAAACAGGCCAAATACAACCCGCCGCTTGACTGCGCACCGCTGCCGTTCACCTGAAAACTGCGGTTTCGAAACTCAAGCCTTGCGCCCCCCAATGCTGCCGCCTTGTCCGGGTCAAAGCCCGGCATAACCCGGTATATGCTTTGCAGGCAGGTTTCCTGCCCGTCCATTACCTCGTTCAAAAAAGCATCATTATACCACACAATGCTTTTGCCCGACAAAATAAGCACCGGCATGGAAAGGTTCGCCAGCGAAGCCTGCGTAGCGCTTTCGCTGTGGCTCACCCCGTTCAAAAGCCGGGCTATTGCCCGGCGCAGGCGGCGCACATTCAGCACCAGCACAACCGCCGCTACCACCAATATTGCCGCCGCAATCAAAAGCAGGGTAGGGCTTACCAGAGCCAGCAATACGGCCAGGGCCACACAGGCCACCGCCAAAAGGGCCAGCGCAATATCGATGGTTATGATCGTTCTTCTCATAATAAAAGGTCCTCGCTTCAAACCGGGCAAAGGCGCACCCGGCGGTGCGCCTTTCTGTTGGCCCAAAAAAAGAACAACACTGCGCCCGGATTTACACTTCCAAAATCACGGGCAGAATCATCGGACTGCGGCGGGTGCGCCGATACATCAGGGTGGAAAGTCCATCCCGCACAGCGCCCCGCAGTTCTTCGGTGCTGTGGCGGCGCGGGTCCAGTTCGTTTTTGGAAACAATATCCCGTACCAGATTTTTGGCCTCTGCAATCAGCTGTTCGGCCTCTTTCATATACACAAACCCGCGCGAAACAATATCCGGCCCGGAAACCAAAGCGCCGGTTATCTTATCCACCGCGGCCACCGCAATAATCAGTCCATCCTCCGAAAGGTGGCGCCGGTCCCGCAGAACCACACTGCCTACATCGCCCACACCCAGGCCGTCCACCAGCACCCGGCCAGCCGGCACGGTGTCGGTCACCTTAATGCTGTCCGCTGTCAGGGTAATCACATCGCCAATATCCGCAAGTATAATATTGTTTTCCGGCACCCCTACGCTGCGCGCCGTATTGGCGTGCTTATACAAATGTTTATACTCGCCGTGAACCGGAATAAAGAATTTGGGTCTTGTCAGGCTCAGCATCAGTTTCTGCTCTTCCTGATAGGCGTGGCCAGAGGTGTGGATGTCGTACATGCTCTCGTAGATCACCTCGGCTCCCAGCTTCATCAAGCTGTTTACCACCTTGGTAACCATTTTTTCATTGCCGGGAATGGGCGAAGCCGAAATAATAATGAAATCGCCCGAATCCACCCGCACATTGCGGTGGCTGCCGCCAGCCATACGAGACAGGGCCGACAACGGTTCGCCCTGGCTTCCGGTGGTAACCACCACCAGGTTTTCCGGCCGAATGCGGCCAATCTCGTCAATATCCACCACAGTGCCTTCCGGCGCATGCAGATAACCCAGCTCAAACGCCATGGCAGTGTTATTTACCATGCTTCGGCCGGAAATGGCAACCTTGCGCTTATATTTCACCGCCATGTCGATGATCTGCTGAATACGCTGCAGGTTGGACGCAAAGGTCGCCACAATAATCCGCTTGCCGCCGGCTTTGGCAAACAGCCCCGCAAAGCTTTCGCCCACCGACCGTTCCGACCGGGAAAAACCAGGCCGCTCTGCATTGGTGGAGTCGGAAAGCAGCGCCAGCACGCCCGCCCTGCCATAATCGCCAAAGGCAGCCAGGTCAATAATGGCATCGGTGACCGGGGTGAAATCCACCTTAAAGTCGCCGGTCTGAATGACCGTTCCGGCCGGCGTATCAATGGCCAAAGCCACAGCGTCCGGAATAGAATGGTTTACCCGCACCGGCGTAACCGCCATGCAGCCCACCTTTACCGGGCGGGCCGGCTCCAGTGTAATCAGCTTTACCGACCCTTTCAGCCCATGTTCGGCCAGTTTATTGCCGATTAGCCCAAGGGTAAGCCGGGTAGCGTAGACCGGAACATTGATCTGCCGCAATAGATACGGCAAAGCGCCAATATGGTCTTCGTGCCCATGGGTAATAAAAATGCCGCGTATTTTCTCCTTATTGGCCAACAGATAGGTAAAATCCGGAATGACCAGATCGACTCCAAACAGGTCCCCATCCGGGAACATGGAACCGCAGTCCACCAAGAACATATCGCCGCCGCACTCATACAGAGTAATGTTTTTGCCAATTTCGCCCAATCCGCCCAGCGGAATGATATGCAGCTGGGGCTGTACTGCCTTTTTGCCCCGGCCTTTGGCAGCCTTAGGCTGTGCGCTTGCAGGCTGCTTTGCACCGGCCGGCTTTCTGCCCCGGGCCGGCCGCACTGCTTCGGCAGCTTCCTCCACCGCCAGCGGCGCTTTTTTGCCGCGGCCAAAGCGCGGCGCTTTTTCGGCCGGAACGGCTGGCTGACGGGATTTTTTTGGCTGGGCCGCCGGCTGCACCTGCTCTGGCTGCTTGGGACGGCGCGGCCGATAGCTGCGCTTTGTTTTTGAGACTTCCTTCTCCCCCGTTTGATGGTTTTGACCGATCAAATTTTTACTTTCTTCCATAAAGCTCCTCCGTTTGGGCACACTGCGCAGGCGCGGAAAGCCCCTGCTCCCCTCGCCATCTGCGGTCATTTCCGCTGCGCTTTGTGACATTTTCTGTGTTTTTGCTATCTGCTTACACCAAGCTGCCGGCTAAAACTTTCCCTGCCTTAAAACAGCTTTTTTAAGAATAAGCGGGCAAGGCGCATGCGCACACACGCCAAATTCATGCAGCCGGACAGATCTGCCCAACAGGCATACCTGCCGATATTAGAATATAGTATAGCACATTTCTTTCTCGATTCATACACTTTTTCTTCCTTTATAGCCTTTGTACCGCATACAGCCCGGTTGCGCAAAGGGCACCGGCCCGGTATAATATCAGTTAATATAAAAATTTTTGTGTAACAATAAAAAGGCAGCAGCATCTGCCTTTGTTTACTTTCTGCAACAATAAAAAATGGCCCTTAGGGCCAACCGGAGGCATATTTTGAAACAGGTAACAATCTTTTCCGACGGTGCCTGCAGCGGCAACCCTGGCCCGGGCGGCTGGGGTGCCATTTTGCGGTACGGTGTTCACGAAAAAGAGATCTGCGGCGGTGAGGCGCAAACTACCAACAACCGGATGGAGCTGACCGCTGTACTGCGGGCTTTACAGCTTTTGAAAGAGCCCTGCGAAGTGACCCTTTGCAGCGACTCCAAATATGTCATTGACGCCCTTTCCAAGGGCTGGGCCAAAAACTGGCAGAAAAACCACTGGATTAAATCGGACAAAAAGCCGGCTTTAAATGCGGATCTCTGGGAGCAGCTTCTTGCGGCCGCCGCCCCGCACATTCTGCATTACCATTGGATTAAAGGCCATGCCGGACACCCCGAAAACGAACGCTGTGACCAAATGGCCGTGGCAAAAAGTATGGAATACAAAGTATAATTAGGCCTTGTTGCAGCATTTTTAGGCTTTTCTGCTGATTAAACACAAACTGTACACTGCCGATGCCTTTAATAATTTTTTATCCCCTGCTTACCCCGTACAAATTGCACTTTCAGCAAGGGCAGCCAAAGCAAATATGCAAATATTTTTAAATTATACCAAAATAGTATAATTTCCACTTGTATTTCCCACCAAATAAGTATATATTAATATCAGGCGGAGCGCAAGCCCCGACCAGCCGGCCATTTTGCCGGCAGAAAGGCAGGGTGAACCCCAATATGACTGAACAAAACAAAACCATTTACCTAGATAATGCGGCCACCACCCCCACCGACCCGGCCGTTTTGCAAAAAATGCTGCCGTATTTTTGCCAGCAGTACGGCAATGCTTCCAGTATTTATGCACTGGGCCAGCGCAGCCGCCAGGCAATAGAAGAAGCACGCCAGCAGGTGGCACAGGTGCTTGGCTGTGAAGCGCGGGAAATATTTTTCACTGCCGGCGGCAGCGAAAGCGATAACTGGATTATCAAGGGAATTGCGCACCAGCAGGCCCTTCGCCAAAAAAAGCATTTAATTACCACCGCCATTGAACACCACGCGGTACTGCACACCATGGCCGCGCTGGAAAAGGAAGGGTTCGAGGTAACCATTCTTCCGGTGGACAAAAACGGGCTGGTCCGTCCCGAACAGGTGGCACAGGCCATTCGCCCGGACACCGCTCTTGTGACAATTATCTATGCCAATAACGAAATTGGCACCATACAGCCCATTGAGCAGATTGGCAAAGTGTGCCGCGAAGCCGGCGTACTGTTCCACACCGACGCAGTGCAGGCCGTAACCAATCTGCCCATTGATGTGAAGGCACAGCAGATTGACGCGCTGAGCCTTTCCGCCCACAAGTTTGGTGGTCCCAAAGGGGTTGGTGCCGCATATATCCGCAAGGGTATCCGGTTTGAAAACCTGATCGACGGCGGCCAGCAGGAAAGCGGGCGCCGGGCCGGCACCGAAAATGTGCCGGGTATTGTTGGGCTGGGCGAAGCCATTGCGCTTGCCAGCGCTTCTATGGAAGCAAAAATTACCCATGAAAGCCAGCTGCGGGATTATGTAATAACCCGAATTTTAAAAAACATACCACTTTGCAAGCTGAACGGCGACGCTAAAAAACGACTTGCCGGAAATGTGAACCTGTCGTTTGAAGGAATTGAAGGCGAAGGCATGCTTCTTTTGCTGGATGCCAAGGGCATTTGCGCTTCTTCCGGTTCGGCCTGCACCAGCGGCAGCCTGGACCCCAGCCATGTTCTTCTGGCAATTGGTCTGCCCCACGAGGTTGCACACGGCAGCCTGCGGTTGAGCTTTGGCCCGCAAAACACCATGGCGGATGCCGAAGCGGTTTGCGATGCCCTGGAAGAGATTATTCCTCGGTTGAGAATGATGAGCCCGGTATGGGAAGATCTGGAAAAAGGGCGTACCAAGTCTGTTTTAGCCAGCTTGTAATGCCCCGCATCCAACAATAAAAAACAAGGAAAGAGGATTAAAATGAATTACAGCGCAAAGGTTATGGACCACTTTTCCAACCCCCGCAATGTGGGCGAAATTCCCGACGCAAACGGGGTGGGCCAGGTTGGCAACCCCACCTGCGGCGATATTATGAAAATGTATTTAAAAATTGAAAACAATGTGATTGAGGATGTAAAATTTAAAACCTTTGGCTGCGGCGCAGCCATTGCAACCTCCTCGATTGCCACCGAAATGATTAAGGGCAAAACGGTGGATGAGGCTTTAAAGCTGACCAACAAGGCCGTTGTGGAAGCTTTGGACGGCCTACCCCCGGTAAAAATCCACTGCAGCGTACTGGCCGAGCAGGCCGTCAAATCGGCGCTGGCCGATTATTATACCCGGCAGGGCATAGACCCGGAACCTTTCGTTGGGAAGCTGGAAGAGGACTGCCATCACTGTGAGGGCGGATTCTGATGGAAACGGGAAAAAAACGGGTTCTGGTTGGTATGTCCGGCGGGGTGGACTCTTCGGTATGTGTAGAGCTGCTGCGCCAGGCTGGCTACCAGGTAGAAGGGGCGGTTATTCGCTTTTCTCCCGCCCATGACGCTGCCGTTGCCGCCGCCTGCGAAACAGCACAGCAGCTGCAGGTTCCCATACAGGTATTAGACTGCCAAGAGGAATTTGACCAGCAGGTAGTTCTTCCTTTTTGTGCCGATTACTGTGCCGGTCGCACCCCAAACCCCTGCATTATCTGCAATCCGCGGGTAAAGTTTAAGGCGCTGTGCCGCGCTGCGGACCTTGCCGGTATTCCTTATATTGCCACCGGGCATTATGCCCGCATTGCAAAAAATCAGGGCTTTTTCGCTGTGCAAAAAGCGGTAAGCGAAGCAAGGGATCAAAGCTATATGCTTTACCGGCTGGAACAATCTGTTCTTTCCCGGCTGCTTTTGCCATTGGGCAGCTATGAAAAGGCTGCCATACGCGAAATGGCACGGCAAAAACAACTGTCTTGCGCCGACGCACCTGACAGCCAGGAAATCTGCTTTATTCCGGATAAAGACTACGCTTCCTATATTGCCCGGCGCGGGTATTCTTCCCCCCAGGGAAGTTTTATTGCACCGGACGGCCGTCGGCTGGGTCCGCACAAAGGAATTATCCATTACACCATCGGGCAGCGCAAAGGGCTGGGGCTTTCGCTGAACCAGCCTGCTTTTGTGCGGCGGATTTGTGAAAACGGCGATATTTTGCTGGGTTTTTCCGGCCAGGAATACTATTGCGGCATTACACTGACAGACCCCGTGGTTACACTGGGCCCTATTCTTCCGCAAAGCCACTACCAGATAAAGGTGCGCAGCATGGCAAAACCTGTTGGCTGCACCGTCACAGCCGTAAGCGAAAAACAGATCCAGTTGGTTTTTGACCAGCCGGCACGCGCACCCGCGCCCGGGCAATCTGCTGTGTTATATAACGGCGACCTGGTGGCAGCCGGTGGTTTTATTGCCCAGCTTGAGGAATAAAACGGACCGTTTTAAAAGCTAAAACCTTCGGTTTATATGTTTTGCTCTTCGGCACCAGGGTCATTTTCTTCGTTCTTCCTTTTGGCTTTTTTGCTTTTATATTTTTTAGCTTTAAAGCCTTACACCAAACCTTTTTGTTTTGCTGCTTTTTGCGCCTGTTTGCTGTTTATACCAACTTTTTTGAGCGGGATATTATATAATAATAAGCCGCTTTTTGCACCGTAAAATTTCTGGTGTGGAGCATGTTTTTTAATCATTATAAATGATTCATGAAGCATGTTTTTACAAATCTTGCGGCATTTCGCCTTTAACTGTTCTGTTAAGCACAATATTTCCAAAAAAGTTGGTATTTGCACTTTTCTTGGTTTAAACTTGTCTGAAATTCGTATTTCAGTCTATTTTTTCCCAAAAACAGATCCATTGGGGACAGATTATGGTGCTGTATTTTTATACTTCTGGATGAAAAGCAGGGCCTCCCATTCTCATGAAAAGGCCCCGCAGTAAGTGGTTGTGTAATCATTTTAAATCATAAACAAGTTTTTGTCAATCGACAAAAGACCGGCAAAATAGACGAATTTCGGCAAATTTTTTCGTCACTTGTTCGGGTATGCCGGGAAAACAAAAAAGGAGCATTCAAATGGCCAATTCCCCTTCCATTACGCTGCGCCCCATTGCCCATATTAAAACCGATTTTCCAGACAAATTCGGCATTCCGCGCCAAAGCGGCCTGGTAAAGCAGCTCAAAGCTTTTATACAGTTTGAACCGGAATTTGCAGTTCCCGAAGCGGTGCGCGGCCTGGAGGGATTTTCTCATCTGTGGTTGATTTGGCAGTTTTCAAACCTGCACCAAACCCATTGGAGCCCTACTGTGCGGCCGCCCCGGCTAGGCGGCAATAAGCGCATGGGTGTATTTGCAACCCGTTCCCCTTTCCGGCCAAACCCCGTTGGGCTTTCCTGTGTAAAGTTGGATACTGTGGAATTAGACCCCCAAAAAGGCCCTATTTTGCACATTTTGGGGGCTGACCTAATGGACAATACCCCCATTTTGGATATAAAGCCATACCTGCCGCAGGCCGACTGCCATACTGAAGCCAGCTGCGGGTTTACCGCCTGCTACAGTGGCTATGCCCTGCAGGTACACTGCCCGCCAGAATTGCTTTTGCAAGTACCGGAAGATAAGCGCGCAGGCTTATTGGGGGTATTGGCGCAGGACCCGCGGCCTTCCTACCAAAAAGACCCAACCCGCGTTTATGGTATGCGGTTTGCCGGGTTGGAAGTGCGTTTTACTGTGCAGGAAAACCTTTTAACCGTGCAGGAAATTTTTTCGGCCTGCAAATAGGAGAAAATGCTTTCTTCTTTTGCATAATTGGGTTATACTATAAAAAGTGCAAGCCCCAAAGGCTTACATCACAAAATGAATTTTATACAAAACACAGGAGGTCTTGAAAATGGATATGCCTCGCTTCTTCCGCTGCAGCCACTGCGGCAATTTGGTGGAACTTTTAGTCGCTTCCGGCGTACCGATGATCTGCTGCGGTGAGCCCATGCAGGAGCTGACTGCCAATACCACCGATGCTGCGCTGGAAAAACATGTTCCGCAGGTTGAAGTGCAGGGTGATGTGTTGACCGCTACGGTTGGCAGCACACTGCACCCCATGCTGGAAGCGCACCACATTGCTTTTATTTGGCTGGTTACCGAACAGGGTGTTTACTGCAAAAAACTTGACCCCACCGGTGAACCGGTTGCTCGCTTCAACCTGGGCGGCGAAAAACCGCTTGCTGTATATGAGTACTGCAACCTGCATGGTTTGTGGAAAAAAGAGCTGTAACGCTAATAAAATTGAAAATGAAGGGGCGGCACAGGCTGCCCCTTCCTTTTCCTTATATTTTGTAAAAGCACAGAGCTACCTTTACAAAATATAAGTTTTTTAAAAAATATAAAAACAAACTGTTGACATTCTCTCACAACAGTGATATACTACAAAGGCAGTCGAAAAACGGCTCAAAACAATTTGATTAAAATTGTAAAATTCAATATGCACTTCTAGCTCAGTTGGTAGAGCAGCTGACTCTTAATCAGCGGGCCCAGGGTTCGAGTCCCTGGAAGTGCACCAAACAAAAGCACCTGTTTTACAGGTGCTTTTTTGTTTATTGTAAACCATTGCACCGTCTTTAAGGTAAATTTCTATGCAACTTTCCTTTTTCTGCGATGTAAATTTTGCCCTAAAAATGCCAGTACACCTATTTTGCTGGCCATATCGCCGCAAATCGTTACCAAGCATTTGCAGCGTTTTTATTAGACCTTGGCGCTTTCAAATAAAACAAAAGTTCGCTTAGGCCTTGCTGCAACATATTTAAGCATTTTTGCATAAAACCAAACACTGGGGTATCCAAATTGGCAGTTTTCCTGTCTGTTCATTTTGGGTTACTCCCCTACCATTCCACTACCCCGCAGCAGCTGCTCCACCTGCTGCAGGCGTTCCAGTACCCTGCCGCTATAGAGGGCCGTTAGGGCACTGCACAAATAGTCCACCAAACAAACAGGGGCAGCATAACTGTTTTTAATGCCCTGGGTTTGAACATGGCAGCAAAGCAGTAAATCTGCATAAGGGCTGATCTGCTCGGTGGGCGGCGAAGTGACCATAGTCAAAAAAACGCCTCGGTCTTTTACAAGCTTCACCATCCGCCGAGACTGACTGGTATATCGATGAAACAAAAAGAATAAACACAGATCCTGCTCGTTTAAATCCAACAGCGGTTCCAGCATGCCATTGTACCCGGCGCCCAGCAAAAACACATTTTCTCTCAGGGTAATAAGCCTCGTGTAAGCATAGTGCGCCAGTGCCAGAGATTCGCGCATGCCAAATACAAAAATTCGTCTGCTGTCTGCCACCTTTTGCACCAGCTGTTCCAGCTGTTTTTCTGTTAGGTAGGCTAGGGTTTGTTCCACACAATCCCGGTTTTGGTCCACCGTTTGGCGCAGCCTGCTCATTTCCTCCGCTGTTTCCTGCCGCTGTATCCGGTCTGGCAGCCGAACTTGGATGCGCATCTCCTCGCGCAATTTTTCCTGAAATGCGCGGAAGCCGCCATAACCCATACGGCGACAATATCGAATAATCGACGCTGTGCTGGTGGAGGTTAAGGCCGCCAATTCTTCCAGCGTACCAAAAGCAAATTCATCTGGGTGCGCCTGGTAGCAGGCGTTAATGCGCTGCTCGGTTCGGGTCATTTTCTGGGATACCTGCGCTAAGTCCTTCTGTTCCATTTTTTACTTTTCTACGCACCTTTTCTGATCATAAATTATACCGCAACCAAGATAAAGGAAATAGTGGGTTTGATGTATTTTTGAAAAAATTTTTTCAAAAATACATCATTTTTTCTTTTTTAGCGATTTCTTTTTGCCGTTTGTGACCTACTTTTTTGCAAAACATTGTATGTAATATATAATTTTTTCAATATTTTATCTTATTTATTGACATCTTGCACGAACGCAAGTATTCTGAACACAGTGCAACATGTACTAAATACTACATTGAGGAGGTCGCATTATGATTCCCACCACCGAGGTTTCCGGCGCAACATTGGATGCATTGATTGTTTATGTATCAATTTTGGGCATTTTACTGCTGGCTGCCACCTGGCTGCGGCTTAAAATACCATTTTTGCGGCAATATCACATTCCCGCCTCTCTGCTGGCTGGTGTGCTGGGACTGCTGCTAGGGCCCTATTTTATTGGCTTAATTCCGGCACATATTATGGATTGTTGGTCAGCCCTTTCGGGACGGTTAATTGTATTTGTATTTGCCCCTATGCTGATGGGACGGCAAATTTCCAACGGCAAAACACTGGCTAAACAAACAGCCGCTTCGGTCTGCTGGAGCTGGGGCGCTACCTGCGCGCAGTATGCTGTTCCCATTTTGCTTTGTGCTGCGTTTTTGGGAGCGGTTTTGGGGTAAATCCTCTATTTGGCACCATAGTGGAGCAAGGCTGGGCCGGCGGGCACGGCACTTCCGGCGATATGGGGCTGGTATTTGAAGAGCTGAACTGGCTGGACGGTCAGTCTCTCTCGGTTACATCGGCTACATTTGGTTTAATTTTCGGCGTAGTAGGCGGCGTTATTATCATTAATGTGGCAGTGAAAAAGGGCTGGGCCGCCTTTTTGACCGATTCTGCCAAGCTAAAGGGAGATACCAAAGAGCTTTACACCGAAGAGGAAAAGCCGGTTGATACCCGCTCGGCTATTGGCAGCGGCGTTATTGACAACTTTGCTTTTCATGCCGCACTAATCAGCGTAGCGGTTTTTCTTGGCTGGATTATTAACTATGCCCTGAAAAAATACCTGAACTTTTCGGCAGCTTGGTTTGTAACCGGCCTGTTTGGCGGCCTTTGGGTATGGCTGGTTATTAAGCGTCCATGGGGCAAAGCGGTGGATACCGGCACTTTAGGCCGCATTCAGGGCATACTTTAGGCCGCATTCAGGGCATTTCGCTTGAATTTTTGGTTGCAGGAGCTGTGGCTTCGGTAAATGTTCCGGTCGTTGTGGAATATGCCGCACCGCTTTTGATCCAACAGTTTGTTATGGTTGCCGTTATGCTGTTTATGAACCTTTGGCTGGCACGCCGTGTTTTCTCAAACTACTGGTTTGAAAACAGTATGGTTTTGTTTGGCACCTATACCGGCGTTGCTGCCACCGGCCTTTTGCTTTTAAAAACCTGCGACCCGGATATGAAGAGCGATGCCGCCGAGGTATTTGCGGCCCGCGCTCCTTTCTGCTCCTGGGCACTTGGCGGCGGCATGCTCACCTCCATGACTCCGTTCTGGGTTGCACAGTACGGCTCGTGGATGGTTGGACTTATCTATCTTGCGGCGTTCTGCGTTTTCTTTATAGCGCCGCGCTTCTTTGGTTCCTGGCATTCCCCCAAAAAGTCAAGCTAAGGGCTATGGCAATACTTTGTATGCCACTAGGCACTGATAAATAGAGTTAATAATAAAAAAACATCCAGGTTGCTAGAACAGCCTGGATGTTTTTAAGTTTGCCAAAAATTTTTGTTTTACAGGTTATGGCTTTTTTCACCCGCAGCCTTGTCAGTGCGCGGGCCAAGGTAGCCTCCGCCTCACGGTACTCTTGAATACTTTTCTTCTGCAGCAGCGCTTCCTTCGCTTCATCCGCCTTTCTCCGCGCCCGGTTTGCATCAATCTCTTCCGGCCGCTCGGCGGTATCCACTAAAATAAGCACCTCGCCATTCTCCACTTTAACAAGCCCTTCCGAAACAGCAGCCTCCTGTAAGCTATCAGGCTTAGTCTGATATTGCAAAGTACCGGGAACCACGGCCGCAATCATATTGCTGTGGCGTGCCCGAATGCCATACATACCATTCGAGGTTGGAATGACCAGCAAAAAACATTCGCCTTCATAAAACGGATGGTCGGAAGCCAAAATCCGCACCGAAAACGCTTCCATCAATGCTCGCCCTCCATGCTTTGGACTTTCTGTTTCACCTCATCAATGGTTCCCACATTAAAGAAAGCCATTTCCGGATATTCGTCCATCTCTCCATTTACAATGGCAGCAAACCCACGCAAAGTTTCCCCAAGCGGTACATAGGCGCCCTTCATATTGGTGAACTTTTCGGCAACATGCATGGGCTGGGCCAAAAAGCGCTGTATTTTGCGCGCCCGCATCACCGTAGTGCGGTCCTCATCGCTCAATTCATCCATACCCAAAATGGCAATAATGTCCTGCAGCTCGCTGTACTTTTCCAAAATTTCCTGCACGCTGCGGGCAATTTCATAATGTTCCTGCCCCACAAGGTCCGGCTCCAAAAAGCGCGAGCTGGACTGCAGCGGGTCCACGGTCCACCGCAGGATAAATCCCCTGTTCGGCTATTTTACGGCTTAACACCGTTGTGGCGTCCAGGTGGGTAAAGGTTGTTGCAGTAGCAGGGTCGGTCAGGTCATCGGCCGGCACATACACCGCCTGTACCGATGTAACCGAGCCGTCCTTGGTAGAGGTGATGTGCTCCTGCAGTTCGCCCATTTCGTTGGCTAAAGCAGGCTGATACCCCACCGCCGAAGGCATGCGGCCCAACAGAGTGGAAACCTCGCTGCCAGCCTGGACAAACCGGAAAATATTATCAATAAAAAGCAGAACATCCTTATGCTGCTGGTCCCTGAAATGCTCGGCCATCGTCAGACCAGCAAGAGCAACCCTCATACGCACACCTGGCGATTCATTCATCTGGCCAAAAACCAAAGCGGTTTTGTCCGACACGCCGCTGCCCTGCATTTCGCTCCACAAGTCGTTGCCTTCGCGGCTTCGCTCGCCTACCCCGGTAAAAACAGAATAGCCGTTATGCTCCATAGCAATATTGCGGATCAGTTCCTGAATGAGCACCGTTTTGCCTACGCCTGCCCCGCCAAACAAGCCAATCTTGCCGCCCTTGGGGTAAGGCTCCAGCAAATCGATTACCTTAATGCCAGTCTCCAAAATTTGTCCCATGGAACGCTGTTCTTCAAAAGCGGGCGGGCGGGCGCCGGTAAATGCTGCACCGCTGCATCGGTTCCGCCAGCGTTTTTTCCCCATCGATCACATCGCCCAATACATTGAACATACGCCCCAGCGTTGCTTCGCCCACCGGTACCGTAATGGTTTTTCCTTCGGCACAAACCTGCATTCCCCGGCAGAGCCCTTCACTGGCCGCCAGCATAATACAGCGCACCATATCATTGCCAATATGCTGGGCAACCTTCATCACCCGTTTTTCCCCGCTAACCAAAACCCAAAGCGCCTCCCGGATTTTAGGCAGGGTTTCACCGGAAAACCGCACATCCACCACCGGGCCAGACACCTGTACAATGGTTCCATACTTCATAATGCCTGCACCTCTTTTCTGCGTTTTTTCTTTTGCGCTTTGACTCCCGCAGTAATTTCGGTAATTTCCTGTGTAATAGCCGCCTGGCGCACCCGGTTGTACTGCAAAGAAAGCTCGGCCAAAAGCTGCTCGGCATTTTCGTCCGCAGCGTCCATTGCTGCCATTCGGGCATTCTGTTCACTGCAGAAGCTGTCAATCAACGCACTGTAAATAAAGCCGGCCAGATAGCTGTGAATCACTCCATTCAGCACAACCGAAGGGGAAGGTTCAAATTCAAACGGCACCAAAACCTTTTTTTCCTTTTCCGGCGGCGCAAAATAGGTGCGGTGAAACGGCAAAAGCCGGGTGGAACGGGTAACCATCCGCATTTCATTTTCCATATCGGTGTATACCACAAAAATTTTTTTAAGCTCTCCTGTGTCATACTTATCCAGTAAAAGAGAGCTAATTTCCCGCCCTCGTTCCAGTGTGGGGTTTTGTGCAGTGTACAGAAAAGTTCGTTCAATTGGGATTTGGTGCTTTGTAAAAAAGCGGCGCCCATATTCCCCCACCACAAACAGTTTGGTGTCGCTATGCTCGTTTAAAAGCCGCTGCGCTGCTTTCAGCACATTTTGGTTATAAGCACCAGCCAATCCCTTATCGGCCGTAATCACCAAACAGCCATAAGTGCCAAACAGCCATAAGTGCCAAACAGCTCGGGCTCTCTGTCCCGGGGATAAAAATAGGGACTGTCCACATCATTCGCTGTTCGGAAGATACGCTTAATTTCACTGCGCAGCGCATTAAAATAGGGGCGCGTCTGCTCCAGCTCGCTGCGGGCCCGGCGCAGCTTGGTGGAAGCAATTAAATACATGGCGTTGGTAATTTTTTGTGTTTCTCTGATGCTGCTAATTCGGTTTTTAATTTCCGCTGTACCTGCCACGGCTCATCACTTCTTTGCCGGCGGCAGGGCGTCGGCCAGCTTTTTTGTCACAAAATCCTTCGCCATCTGTACAATTGTGTCCGCATCCGGTTGTGAAAGCAAACCAGTCTGGTCAATTTTACTGCACAGGCTTGCCGCGGCCTGTTCCATATAAGCAAGGTATTCCTTTTTTACCAAATCAATCTGCTTCACCGGTACATCCTGCATAACATGGTGCAGCGCTGCCACCCAAAGCAAAACCTGTTTATGCTGGCGCAGCGGGTGGTATTGGGGCTGGCACAAAAGGCGCATCAGGCCCTGCCCGTAAGCCAGCTGGCGGCGGGTTAAATCGTCCAGGTCGCTGGAAAACTGCATAAACACTTCCATCTCCCGGTACTGGGCCAGGTCCAGGCGAATGGCGCCCGCCGCTTTCTTCATGGCTTTGGTCTGTGCGTCGCCGCCCACACGGGAAACTGAAAGGCTCACATTAACCGCCGGCCGCTGGCCGGCAAAAAACAGTTCGCTTTCCAGAAAAATCTGCCCATCGGTAATAGAGATAATATTGGTGGGGATATAGGCCGAAACATCACCGGCCTGTGTTTCCACAATAGGAAGGGCTGTCATACTGCCGCCGCCCTTCTCCTTGGAAAGATGCGCCGAGCGCTCCAAAAGGCGGGAGTGCAGGTAGAACACATCGCCCGGATAAGCTTCCCGACCAGGCGAGCGTTCCAAAAGCAAGCTGAGGGCCCGGTAGGCAATTGCATGTTTTGATAGGTCATCGTAGACGATTAAAACATCTTTTCCCCGGTACATAAAATATTCGCCCAAGGCGCAGCCTGCATAAGGCGCTATATACTGCAAAGTGGCCGAATCGCTGGCCGAAGCACTGACCACGATGGAATATTCCATTGCGCCAAACCGCTGCAGCGTTTGGGTAAACTGGGCAACCGAATTGGCCTTCTGCCCAATTGCCACATAAATGCAGACAACATCCTTCCCTTTTTGGTTCAAAATCGTGTCCAGCGCAATGGCGGTTTTCCCGGTTTGGCGCTCCCCAATGATCAGTTCCCGCTGGCCACGGCCGATGGGGAACATCGAATCAATGGCCAAAATACCGGTTTCCATGGGCTGGTTGACCGGCTGGCGATCAATAATCTGCGGAGCTGCCGCCTTAATGGGACGATAACCGTCTGCCTTGATCTCTCCTTTGCCGTCAATGGGGCTGCCCAAGGCGTCCACCACCCGGCCCAGAAAGGCTTCACCCACTGGCATACCGGCAACTTTTCCGGTGCGGCGCACCCGGCTGCCCTCGCTAATCTCTTCGTCGCCGCCAAACAGAATACAGCCCAGCTCCCCCTCTTTCAGGTCTTGTACCATTCCCTTTACGCCGGATGGGAAAAGCAAAATTTCTCCGTACGCTGCGTGCTCCAGGCCAGACACTGTGGCAATTTCATCCCCCACTGTCAGCACCTGGCCAACCTCTTCGGGAAATACAGCCGGGTTAAAACTTTCCACTGCCTGCTTAATAAGCGGAATAACCTCACCCTTGGATGGATCCAGCTGGCTCAGCCGTTCCTTAAACTGCCGCAGTCTTCCTTCAACGCTCCAGTCATATATATCGGTGCCAGCCTGCAACACAAACCCGTCCTGCAGGTCTTCATCCTGCTCCCATTTCAAGGTGAAATCCCGACCGTAGGTTTTGTGCAAAAAATCCAGCAGTCTTTTTTGGTTTTCGGCGCTTGGCTGCCTGCTGGCACGCAAAACAGCCACGCCGTCAATCGGTTTGCTCATCCAACCCCCTCCTCTCTGCCAGGTCTAAAAACTGGTCATAGGGGTCTCCCTCTTTGCGCAGAACGATCTTTTCCGTCGCAATCACTGCCGCGTCCATCAGTTCCTTAGTGGCTTTTGAAACAATGTCGGCCCGCTCGCGCTGGGCATTCTGGCGCGCTTTTTCCAAAATGGCCTCAGCCTGCTGCTGGGCCTGTGCAATCTGCTGGCTTCTCATCTGGTCCAAATCCTTTTGCGCCTGAGACTGTTTTTGCGCAAAAGCAGCTTCCTGCTGCGCCAGTTTTTCCTTATATTCGGCCTTTAGTTTTTGGGCCTGCTCTCTTTCCTTTTGCGCCTCTTCATGAAGAGAACGGTAGTAGTCCTCCCGCTTTTGAATAAACTGCTTCACCGGACGGTAAAGCAGCAGATACAAGCCCCCCGCCAAAATTGTAAAATTAAACAGGTGCAGCAAAATCTGCTGCCAGTCAATATTCAATGGAAGATTCATACCGCACCACCTTTACAGCACAAAGATGACCAGAATAACCACCAGCAACGCATAGATAATAGCCGTTTCAATAAATACCAAGTCCAACATCAAAGTAGTGCGAATTTTTTCTTCCATATCCGGCTGGCGGGAAATACCATCTGCGGCCTTGCCGCCCACAATACCCATACCAACCGCGCCGCCCGCGGCGGCAAGGCCAATGGCAATTCCCACCGCAAGCGCCTTAAGGCCCACGGAAGAAGTATCTTTTGCCTGCTCGGTGGTTTGGGTTGCCAAAGCGGTTTGTGCCGCCTGCACGGTATCGTCTGCCGCATGCACGGGCGGCAAAAGCGTTGTCATAAACAGAAAAAGTAGAAAAACAACTGAAATAATAGAAATACTTTTTACCCGATTCATTGTAAATCGCCTCCAACTTTTACGCATCTTGTGCCAAATTAGACTGTTGTCTTGACCTTCGTTTTGGCTTATTTCCCTTCGGCTGTGACATCTCACCGTAGAATAAGGTGGTCAGCATAGTAAGCACATAGCTTTGAATAAGAGCGTACAGCAGCGTAAATAACACTGCTACAAGAACTGGCAATACATAGCTTAAGCTGGTGTAATAGTACACCAATTCGGTGACCAAAAGCCCGCTGAGCAGTGCCCCAAACAAACGAAAGCTCATAGAGAGCAAAAGAGAAACCTCTTTCAGGGCACTGCCAATACCGCGCAACCCATTGCCGGCAAGCACGCCAGAAAAGATAACGCAATAGGACAGAACCCCCAGCATAATGGCACCATTTACATCGGAAAGCGGCGCCGGAAGAGTGACCGAATGGCCGTTCAGCGAAATGGCCTGAAGTCCCAGCAGCTCGAACAGCGTACCAAAAAAGATATACACGCCGGCTGCAAAGGCATATGCGCCCAAAAATCTGTTTCTGCGAGGACTATTGGAGCGGGCCAAGCCATCAAACAGACCCACCAATTCTTCCAAAACCAACTGAAACCGACCCGGCAGATACTGAAATTTGGGAATTACAAAAATTCGAATCAGCAACGCAGCCACCAGTAAGATTACCGTTACTACCACAGAAGAGATATACCCCGGGTTTACCGCAAAAATGCCAAACAGGTTGTTCTTGTCCGATTCATGCAAAACAGCATCCCGCATGGTTTCCTGAATGGTTTCGATCTGTCCAGAGCCAGGCACAGCAATACTTGCAATAAGCAGTACTGCCAAAATGAGACCATCCCAAAATTTGTGTAAACCTCCGATGTGGTGCAGAATAGAAGCACCACATTGGAGGTTTTACATATGGCCAGAAAGAATCGTACCCCAGAAGAAACAGCCCGGCGGGAGAAAATCCGAGAACTGCTGCAAATGGCGAATATAGGCAGCATGGAGGACATCCAGAGTCTGTTCAAAGAGACCATTGCCGCGTTCATGGAAAACGGTCTGGAGGCAGAGCTGGAGGATGAGCTGGCTACAGCAAGTATGACTACAAAAACAAGGACACGGACAATAACCGCAACGGACACAGCAGCAAGACGCTGCGAACCAGCTTCGGTGATGTTGAGGTGTCCGTGCCTCGCGACCGGAAAGGCGAATTTGAGCCCAAGGTGCTGAAGAAAAACCAGAGCAGTATTAGCCAAGACATTGAGGGAAAGATCTTGTCCATGTACGCCAAGGGCATGACCACTGGTGACATCGAGGCGCATATCCAGGATATCTACGGCGTAGAAGTCTCAGATACAACTGTAAGCCGCATTACTGACAAGATCCTTCCCATCGCAAAAGAATGGCAGCAGCGTCCTTTGGAAAGCGTCTATGCAGTGGTTTTCCTGGATGCCATCCATTACCATGTGCGCAGCGAGGGGCAGATCGTCAAGAAGGCCGTCTATATTGCCATTGGTATCGATCTTGACGGAAAGAAAGATGTTCTGGGCATGTGGGTCGGTGAAAATGAGAGTGCCAAATTCTGGGCAACGGTGCTCAACGGCTTGAGGAACCGGGGCGTAGAAGATATTTTCATTGCCTGTACGGATAATCTGACCGGATTTTCCGCTGCGGTTGAAGCAGTGTTTCCAAATACAGAGATTCAGAACTGTATCATTCACCAGCTTCGGAATTCCAGCAAATATGTATCCTACAAGGACTTGAAAGCGCTCATGGCCGATTTGAAGGCTGTTTACGCTGCGGTAGATG
>JALFTI010000023.1 GCA_022778585.1 Pygmaiobacter massiliensis
TGCGTTCCGTACAAGGGGCCGCATCCCTTGCCTCGCTTTGCGGCTGTCATTTTGCATAATTAACTGTCTAACGAACAACGCCCAAAGGCGGGGTGAACCGCTCCCTGTCAAGTAGACAGGGAGCGGTTCATTCGCGGTCACACCCTTTATCTATTTTACTGTCTTACGAACACCCCGCTAAAGCCGGGGGCTTTTTGTTTTATTTTATGCGGTCAAAACAGGCCATTTAAAAGCTGGTTAACCCTAAGCTCACATTCAGCGCTTCATCCACCCGCATCTGGTCTTCTGGGGCAATACGGCCGGTGCGCTCGTGCAGGCGGCGCTTGTCCAGTGTGCGCACCTGTTCCAAAAGCACCACGCTGTCCTTGGGCAGGCCACAGGTTTCCCCCTTAATGCCAATATGGGTAGGCATGGCATTTTTATCCTGCCGGGAGGTAATTGCTGCTGCAATTACGGTGGGGCTGTACCGATTACCCACATCATTCTGCAGGATAAGTACCGGTCGGGTGCCGCCCTGCTCCGAGCCTACCACTGGGGAGAGGTCCGCATAGAATACTTCCCCTCTGTGTACCTGTTTCGTTTCCATCTTTCCATCTCCTTTTCTGGCGGCAAGCCGCCCTTTCTGGAGATAGTTTGTCCCCCAAACGCCCGTTTTAAACAGTCCTGTTCTTTTTCTTGCCGGTCGAATTAGGTCGAAATTCGCTTAAAAAAGTCCCGAATCGTCCTGCAGCAGAACCATGGCAAAGGCCATGCCGTTTTCATGGCTCAAAGACAGCTGGGCGCACAGATGCACCGACTCCATCTTTTCCTTCAAAAGGCCCGAAAATTCAAAATAAGGCTCGCCGGATTCGCGTCGCAGCACCGAAATTTCCTGCAGGTTCAATTTAAAAATACCGCAGCCCAGCGCTTTGGAAAGCGCCTCCTTTGCGGCAAAATTGGCCGCGGCTGTTTCGGCAGCCCGCTTTCCCGAACGGCTGGCAATCAACCGACGCTCACTTTGGGAAAACTGCCGGCTCATAAAATGCTCGTTTTGCAGGTTCTTTTCCATGCGGCTCACCGTCACCGCGTCAAACCCAATCATGGCCATTTACACTGTCCTCCGTTTTTGGTATATGCTGGTAATGTTTTGTGATTGTACCACATTTTCAGCGCTTTGTCACAGCCTGCTGGTGATAAATTCCACCCTTCAAAACCAGGCTGTGGCCTTGCAATCTGCCCAAAAAGCAGATATAATAACATACAAAGTTGCCATGTTAGGAGGGATTGACATGAGCGAACCGACCGCCATTTTTTCCATCGGCAAGGATAAGGATACCGAGATCCGCAGCATTTTGGTCGAGGTGTACGACGCGCTGAAGGAGAAAGGCTATAACCCCATTAACCAGCTGGTTGGGTACATTTTGTCAGAAGACCCCACCTACATCACCACCTATAACGGCGCCCGCAGCAAGATCCGCAAAATTGATCGGGATGACCTTTTGCAGGCCATGCTGAAATGCTTTTTAGATGTGTGAAACAGAACCTGACTGGTGCGCCCGGCATAGCCGGGCGTTTTTCTTTTTGAAAGCGCGCTTGTATCAGCGCCTTTGCTGTGCTATACTATTTTAAATATTATGTGCCGGTTATGCCGGCGCGCAGCATGAACGGAGGTAGACAGGATGGCTTTTAATGCACCCCTGACATACAAAGGCCGCCCGCTGGTGCGGTGCAAAAACGAACTGTATTACGGCGACCCGGAAAAAAGCGCCGTGGTCTTTATGCAGATTTTGACCACCCGGCAGGAGGCCGGTGAAACGGTGGCCGATCGGGTTCACCTGATGCTGCTTTCCACCGACACCACCAAATCCCCCAAGGAGCGTATTTTAAAGCAAACCGACAAAAACGGGCTTTATAACGCACTGGACTTCGCCGCTATTTTGCTGGAACGCCAGCTGGGCGAACAAAAAAAATAATCTTTCTTACCTACCCGGGCAGCTTGGCAAAGCAAGTGCCCGGGCAGGCTTTTTTTCACAAAAAGGTATGCTATACTGTGAAAAAATTGCCGCCCCGATTTTTAAAAGGCGACTCAAGCGCAAAGGAAGTGCTTTTATGACCCAGCTTTTTCACTGCTTGTGCCCAGTGGGCCCATTAACCCTTGCGGCGGACCAAACAGGCCTTGTTGGCCTTTGGCTGGACGGGCAAAAATATTTTGCCGCCACTTTGCCCCCCGACGCGCAGCCCTGCGAAACCACCCTGCCCATTTTTGACCAGGCGATCAGCTGGCTGCGGGGTTATTTTGATGGCGCCAAGCAGCCCCCTGCTTTTCCGTTAGCCCCAAAGGGCAGCCCATTCCGGCAGCTGGTGTGGAAAAAGCTTTCCGTTATTCCCTACGGGCAGCTTGTCACCTATGGCGAATTAGCAAAACAGATTTCGGCCGAAACCAGGCGGCCGGTTTCGGCCCAGGCGGTAGGGGGTGCTGTGGGCCATAACCCCATTTCACTTATCATTCCCTGCCACCGGGTGGTGGGCAGCGACGGCAGCCTTACCGGGTATGCAGGCGGTATTTCGGTAAAACAGCAGCTGCTTGCGCTGGAAGGCCATCGTTTTGATGATAAGGGAAGGGTACGGCTGGGTTAATATTTTACAATTTGTAATATACTTTACAAATTATACTTTTTATACCTTTAAAAAGAGAACCATTCTATGCTGCAGGTTGTATTTAGTGAAAGCGCCGGCGGGAGCATGAAGGCCGGCATCGGCGCGCCGGGGCATGTGATAGGCAGCGCTACCAGCGTGGCTATTTTTTCGGATGAAAAAGACAGCCTTTCTCCCAAACAGCTAAAACGGCTGCGCCGCCAGGCCGAAGATCGGGAAAAACGCAACTGGGAACAGGCGCTTTCCTTCCCCGGCAGCCATGAGGATGTTATCTGCCTGCCTTTGGCGCTGAGCTTTGGGCCGATTCACCTGGACCTGACCGGACCAGAGCGGGCAGCGGCCCTAAAACGGCTTTTTTCTGCTTTTCCAAGCGAGGCTGAAGAAGTGGTCAGCCATCTCACATGCCAGGTTTTGCGTTCCCTTGACATGCTGCTTAAGCGGGCCAGCCAGGGGGAAGCTGTCCGCATTTGGATTGCCGACGATCCCAACGACTGGTGCGGGTTTTGTCACCTGGCCTTTCTTCTGTCCGGCTGTTCCAATCAAATGCCGGTCAGCCTGGTGCATCTGCCGCCTTTTTGGGCGCGTGAGGACCAGGCAGTGGTTCCGTATGCGGGTCTTGGCGAGGTACCGCCTTACCTGTGGGGGCGCCTGGCCCAGCAGGAAAAGCCGCTTACGCCAGCATTTTTAAAAGCATTGGCCGGGCACTGGCTGCAGCTGCAAGAGGAAAACGCCCCGCTGCGCGCTCTTGTAAACGGAAGCCTTGTAAGTGTGCCTGAATCCTTTTACGATTCCTTTATTCTTTCCCAGCTGCGCTGCATGGAGCCCATCTTTCGGGAGGCTGAGCTGGTAGGCAAGGTGCTGGGGCAGTACCGGCTGGGAATTGGGGATGGCTTTGTGGCACTGCGGGTTGAACAGATGATCCGGGATGGTCTTTTGGAGCCGGTGACCCAACCGCAGCAGGGCGACCCACTTTACCACCGGCTGCTGAAAAAGTTGCCAGGGTGTGTATGATAATTTTTATTTTGTTTTGTTTTCCCTTTTAAAATACAAAAAAGCCGGAAGGCCACTGCCTTCCGGCTTTTATTTTTACTAGGTCATGTAAAAGCGGGGCCGTAAATTTCCATGGAAACACCCGCGTCCTGCACTAAAATATCGTCCGGCATCCGTAAAAGCAGCGCGGCCACATACAAATCTCCCGCTGCGCCGGCCAAATTTTGCAGTTCGATCAGATAAAACGGCCAAAACCAGCCCCGCGGCACTGCCATAAGCACCAGCGCCAGTACAATTCCCCAAACCACCACCGGCGCTAAGCCAATCACAAGATATCGCTTTTTGTCAAACCACACCCTGCTGCCCGCCCAGGCGTACAACCCACAAAAGCCATACTGGACCTTTTGCCTGCCAAACAGACGAAAAAACACCCCGTGCACCACTTCGTGCAAAAAAAGGTATGCCACACTGCCCGCTGCCATTACCAAAAGCCCCAGCCAGGGGTTTGGCAGTTCGCCAATGGCACCAAACGGCACCTGGGTCATTCCCGCAAATAAAAGCACGGCACCTATCAAAAGGGCAAGGCTATTCACCAAAACAGCCTCTTTTTTATTGGCTGCAAGGTCTATTCTGCGCAAAAGCTGCCAGCCTTCTGGCAGGTGGGTCGTCGGTCGCATACGGATTTCTCCTAAATCGCAAAATTTTTACGCATCGGGGCAGGTTTCCGCTTCGAAACGGCCCAAAACCACCTTCTGCAGCGCCCGCAACCGCTCGCCGTCGCGCCCGCCCACCGGCTTGCCGTCAATTTCCACCGCCTGCTGGCAAAGGCTGCCGGAAGAAGAAACAATCACCTCGTCTGCATCAAACAGTTCGCTTAAGGTAAAGGCCTCTTCCACCGCAGGAATGCCCAGCTGGGCACAGGCTTCCAGAAGGCGCTTGCGGGCGGTGCCCGGCAGAATCAGCCGGTCCAGCGGCGCGGTACGAAACACCCCATCCTTTAAAATGGAGATATTGCTGTGCGCACATTCCGTCACCCGGTCGCCCCGGTGAAATACCGCCTCATCACAGCCGGCCAGGGTCGCTTTTTGGCTGGCCAGCACGCTGGGGATCAGGTTTAAGGTTTTAATGTTGCACAGATAAAACCGGTTGTCCTCCACCGTAATCAGCTTTACCTGTTTGTCAATGGGGGTCAGCTTGCGCGGGGTCAGCATTACCCACAGGTTTGCCTTACCCTCTGGAAAGCTGTGGTTGCGCATAGCAGTGCCCCGGGTTACCTGAAAATAGACAAACTGGTCGGGACTGTCCACCTTTTTCACCAAATCCCGCAAAAGCTGTTTCAGTTCGGGCTTGGTGCAGGGCATGGGAATTTCCAACAGCGCGGCACTGTTAAAAAACCGGTCCACATGCTCGTCCATACCGTAAATTTTGTGATTTGCCGCCAGTGTGGCGTCATATACACCGTCGCCAAATACGCAGGCGCGGTCATTCATCGGCACCATCATCTGATCAATCTCGCCGATCGTGCCGTTATAATATCCCAATGTTTTCATTTTGGCGTCCCCCTGTTTTGCCCCGGGCCGCGCAAAAATCATGCCGGCGCCGGGCTGTTTTTTCCTTCTCCTCATCATACCCGCTCTGCTCCGGTTTGTAAAGCTCTCTGGTCAGCAAAACTGCCCCGGTCAAAATAGCACTGCAACCCCATATTTGGTTGGGTGAAGGCCACTGTGCGCCAAACAAAGCCAACCACAAAATATTAAACGCCGGCTCCTGTGCGCAGATAATGTTGACAGAACCCGCATCCAGCTTTTTGAGCGCCAGGGATAAAAGCAGGTAGGCAAGCCCTGTCTGCACCATTCCCATCAGCGCAGCCCAAAATAAACTTTCAGCGCTGGGGCTCGAACCAAGCAGCTGGTTTATTCCCCACAATGCCGACATCAATTCCCCCAAAAGGCAGCTGGTCAAAGGGTCAGCGCCGGGCAGGTTTCCCGCCAAAAACACTCCGGCAAACAAAAGCCCGGTGGCCATTCCGGTAATAAGGCCCTGTCCTTTTGGCAGGGTTGCACAGCATGCCGCCGCTCCCAAAGCAACACACGCGGCAGCCAAAAAGCTTAAAGGGGCGGGGCGTTTTTTCCAAAACACCCACAGCGCCAAAACCGAAAAAACAGGCGAGGTATATTGCAGCGCAATGGCTACGGCACCGCCAGAAAGCTGGGCGGTATAAATGTAAAAAAAGCCGGTAAGCGCCATGCAAAACGCCCCCGGCAGCGCCGGTAAAAGCTTTCCCGGCCGGCGTTTGGTAAGCTTAAAAAAGCACAGGGTAAGCAGGGCTGCTGCAAAGCAGCGGGCGCTGTTTAGGGCTAAGGGCGAAAGCGCCTTTGCCCGAAAAACGCAAAGTCCCCCTAAGCTGAAAGACAGCATAGCCGCAAAGGACAAAAAAATCCCCTCCAGCTGCCCGTTTTTTGCTTTGTGTTGCATTCTGCCCACCCCTTCGTTTATAATGAAGCCACCTGCTTTATAAAAGCAGGTTTTTCGCCTTTAGCCGACCGCATGCCGAAAGGCAGCCTGTTTTCTTCCTGCCTTCTTTATACTTATGCGGCTATGCGGCCGATTTTTGCCACGAACGGGGGTTTACAATATGACCAACGAAACCTTAATTCGCCCGGCACGCATTTTGCTGCCAGACGCGGATATTGACATGGAAAAGTGGGCCTGCCTTGCCTGCGACCAGTTTACTTCCCAGCCGGAATATTGGCACAAAGCCCAGGCCATTGTGGGGGAAAACGCCAGCGCACTGGGGCTGATTCTGCCGGAAGTATACCTGGACGAGCCGGATGTGGCAAACCGGATTGAACAGGTACATGCGCAGATGCGGCGAGCCGTTTCGGACTATTTAAAGCGGGTGGTAAACGGCTTTATTTATACCGAGCGCACCACTGAAAGCGGCACCCGGAAGGGCCTTTTGGCCGCCATAGACCTGGAAGCTTACAGCTACACCCCCGGCCAAACGCCGCTTATTCGCCCCACCGAGGGCACTGTACCCAGCCGTATTCCCCCCCGCCTGGCAGTGCGCCGCGGCGCCTTGCTGGAGCTGCCCCATATTTTAATGCTGCTGAACGACCCTGACCGCACCGTACTGGAACCGCTGGCCGAAAAGAAAGCTTCGCTGCCGCTTTTGTATGACACCCCTCTCATGCTGGGTGGCGGCCGAGTAGCCGGCTGGGCAGTGGAAGACCCCGCACTGGTAGAACAGTTGATCCGGCTGGTGCAGGCCTTTGCCGAAAAGCTCGGTCCCAACGGCGCTGCGCCCATTGCCATAGCGGTGGGCGACGGCAACCATTCTCTGGCTACTGCCAAAGCCTACTGGGAGGAGTTGAAAACCCAGCTGCCCGAAGCCGAGCTAGCCGACCATCCTGCTCGCTGGGCTTTGGCCGAGATTGAAAATGTATACGACGACGCTATTCAAATGGAACCGATCCACCGGGTGGTGTTTGGGGTGGATACCGACGAGTTTACCAGGGCGCTCGCTGAGTACTGCACTTCCCGCAAAGGCTGCGGTACCCCCCAGCGCTTTAGTCTGGTATGCTGTGGCAAGCCTGACGCTGAATTTGTAATAGAGCACCCCGAAAAGCCGCTCTGCGTAGGGTCGCTGGAAGACTTTTTGGCCGGTTATCTGCCCAGCCACCCCGCCGCACGGGTGGATTATATTCACGGCGAAGAGGCTGTGCGCGAACTGGCCGGGCAGAACGCTGTGGGGATTTTAGCCCCGCCCTTCTGCAAAGAGGACCTGTTCCGGGGCGTATATGAAGGAGGCGTTTTGCCCAAAAAGACCTTCAGCATGGGCCACGCCACCGAAAAGCGGTACTACCTGGAATGCCGCCAGATTGCCCGCTGAAACACCCCCTGCAAAATCAAGCACTCCTCAGTGTTTTGCTATACAACATTGTATGGGTATTTAGCGCAAAACGGTCGCTTGTTCCTTTTTTAAAATCCCAAACCCCTGCCCATGGTGGCGGGGGTTTTGCCTAACAGGGACATAAGCAATTTTCTCCACTGAGACTTTAGCGGTCCTTCTTCTCGACTCGGACAACTTTTTGTGGTATACTAAGGCCGTATTTCCGGCCAAAAAGCCGAGTGTTGGTTTTATTTAGGGTTAAAATAAAAACAGCTTGCGCTGGCATAGCCCCGCGCAACAGTGGCAAGGAGTTTTGAACTTGACTGAATTTCCCACCCAAAACAATTCCCGGCGCCCGCGCAAAAAAAAGCCGGCCGGGCGCAAAACCCCGTCGCTGGCCCAGCAGTTTCGCGCTTTGCCGCCAGCCGCACGCAAAAAGCTGCTGGCTGGCCTGGCCGGCGCGCTGGTGCTGGTGCTTGTACTAATCATTCTGTTTGCCTGGTTTTTGGGAAGAGAGAAAAGTCCCTCTGCAGACAGTTCTTCCCACACCGTCTCCAGTGCTGTTTCCGACAATTATGACAAGGATGCGGACAAGCTGGACACCGACCAATTGGGCAATACCATTTTGGCCCAAACCGAGGATGCCGGCCAGGAATATATTGACCAAACCCTTTTCATTGGCGACTCCAACACCGCTCGTATGATGAGTTACGGGTTCACCACACTGGAAAACGACATTGGCACCATCTCCATGGGTATTCAGCATGTTACCACCAAAAAGTGCGCCTTTTTTAAGGGGTACGAAAACGGGGTAACCATCCCCCAGGCGGTTGCGCTGATGCAGCCGCGGCGGATCATCATCACTTTTGGCACCAACAACACGGTGGGCTGGTCTACCGAAACCTTCATTGACTCCTACCGGGAAGCGCTTGAGGCGATCCACGACGCATACCCTTATGCGGATATTATTATCAATTCTATTCCGCCGGTGCACCAATACCGGGATAACCCCAATGTGACCATGACCACCATTGACAGCTTTAACAAAGCGCTGGCCAACCTGGCACAGGAGATGGGTTTTAAATACCTGAACAGCGCCGAGGTGCTGAAGGACGAGGAAACCGGTTACGCCAAATGGGACTACACTGCCAGCGACGGCATTCACTTGAATCTGGAGGCGATGGAGGCCCTGTTTGAATATATCCGCACCCACGCCTATATCATTGAGGACACCCGTCCCGATCTGAAACCGGTCCCCGACCGACTGGAAGCTCCCTACGAAATTATTACCAGCGACCCGCTGGCAGTGCATGAGCCCAAACCGGACAGCTCTTCCAGCAGCGAAACCGTGCGGGACTACACGGTCACCTTCCAGGTATCTGACCCCGCCGCCGGAAGCCTCTCGGGTGCTACCATCCAGAAATTGGCCTTAGGAGAAAGCACCTCTACTGTACTGGCGGTTCCCGCCAAAGGGTATGTATTTGACCACTGGACCATCAATGTTGGGTCCATGAATGCCAGCGATCCCGCAGGCGTTTTCACGCTGGTAATTCCGGACGAAAAGAATATTGTTATTACCGCCTACTTTGCCCCGCAGGCCACGCCACCTTCATCGTCTTCTTCGTCTCCATCGCCTTCTCCCTCGCCCTCGCCCTCCCCGTCACCTTCTCCGTCCCCCTCGCCTTCTCCCTCCCCCTCGCCTTCTCCGTCCCCGTCGCCCTCTCCCTCTCCGACCCACACCCACACCTATTCTTCCGCAGTTACCACGCCTGCCACCTGCGGCACGCCGGGTGTTATGACCTATACCTGCACTTGTGGGGACACCCATACTGAGCCGATTGCTGCGACCGGCCAGCACACCTGGCAGACCAGCCCGGATGGGTTGAGCCGCACCTGTACGGTTTGCGGCGCTACCGAAGCTATTGCTGCTCTGCCCGCTGACAGTCCGTCTTCTGACAGTCCCGCAACCTCTTCCTAAGCAGCTATTTCTCTGTGCACAGCTGCATAAATCCCAAACTTACCAAAAACCCCGCCCTGCGCGGGGTTTTTGCTTTATCGTTGTAAAAGCAGGCCGCGGTCTTGGGGAAAACTGGCAGTTTCTCCAATTGCCCCTGCATGCATGGCAGAGTACAATAAAGGTGCGCCGGCATATTTTGTGTGCTTTGGCCTGCGCAAAACCTGAAAAGCTTGTGTGAAACCATTTTTGATTTTGTGTTTGGAGGGACCTTGTGATGGAAAAATTGTTCAAACTGCGCCAGCACAACACCACCGTCGGCAAAGAGGTGGTGGGCGGCATTACCACCTTCTTTGCCATGGCCTACATTATCTTTGTAAACCCCAACTATCTGTCGGCCACCGGCATGGACTTTACCGCTGTTATGGTGGCCACCTGCCTTTCCGCTGCCATTGGCACCCTGCTCACTGCTTTTTTGGCAAATGTGCCGTTCGCTCAAGCCCCCGGTATGGGACTTAACGCCTTCTTTACCTATACCTTATGCCTGGGTATGGGCTATACCTGGCAGCAGGCGCTCACCATTGTGTTTATCTCCGGCATTATTTTCCTTATTATTGTGGTTAGCCCGCTGCGCGGGGCGGTCATTGCCTCCATTCCGGCCCCTCTTAAGTCGGCTATCAGCGCCGGCATTGGCTTGTTTATCGCTTTTATTGGCTTGCTGAACGCCGACATTGTCAAGCTGATTGGGGACACCGTGGTGGACGGTGTGGTTGTCGGTACCGACTACTCGGCCCTGGGCGATGTGATTCACGGCGCTCCGCTTTTGGCGCTGATCGGCCTGCTGGTCACCGGGGTTTTGATTGCTTTCCAGGTAAAAGGCGCTATTTTTCTGGGCATTCTCATCACCACGGTCATCGGCATTCCTTTGGGACAAACCGTTATTCCTGACACCATTACTATGAGTCATATCGGCAATCTGCGGATGACTGTTTTGCAGTTTGATTTTTCCGGCATCTTTTCGATGGGAGTTCTGCCGCTTATCACCGCGGTTATTAGTTTTTTAATTGTGGACATGTTTGATACGGTGGGCACCCTGCTGGGCACTGCTGGAAACGCCGGCATGCTGGACGAAAACGGCAACCTGCCCCACGGCGACCGTGCGCTGATTGCTGACGCCTTGGCTACCTGCATGGGCGCCTGCCTGGGCACCAGCACCGTTACTACTTATGTAGAATCTTCCACCGGCATTTCCGAAGGTGCCCGTACCGGGCTTGCTTCCCTTACCACCGGTATTCTGTTCGCTTGCTCCATTCTGCTGGCCCCGGTTGCCGGCATTATCCCTTCCGCTGCCACCGCACCGGCACTTATTATTGTGGGCGTTTATATGATGAAAAGCGCCATGAACATTAACTGGGCCGATTTTGAAGTGGCCATGCCCTGCTTCTTGACCATTGCCATGATGCCGTTTGCCTATTCCATTTCGGACGGTATTGGCTTTGGGTTTATCAGCTGGGTTGTCATTAAAACCTGCCGTGGCAAAGCAAAAGAGGTTCCCGTTTTAATGTATCTGCTTGCTGCTTTGTTTGTGGCAAAGTACATTCTCACCTTCCTGTAAACCCCGGTTGTTTTCTGCAATATACTGCCAAAAGGGCCTTCCAGCTGGAAGGCCCTTTTGGGCGTTTATAGGCTGCTAAATTTTTCTTTGCCGCACTAGCCGCTTGTGTCTTTTCCGCAAAAACGCTATCATAAAAAGAAAGGGGAAATTTTTTGCCGTATTCGCCGCGGCCTGCCCGGGCCGGTTTGTTTGCGAAATGGTTTTGTTTCCTTCATGCTTTTTTCAAATCCATTCGTTATGATAAAGAAAAATGGGTTTATTTTGCTTTTTTAATTTTGCGCCGGGCTTTTTCCCCGCGTTTTGCCCCGGCATACAGGAGGGAATACTTTGTCTTCTTTCGTCACATTCGAAAATGTCTGCAAGTATTACCAGATGGGTGAAAACCGCATCGCCGCGGCAGACCATGTGAGTTTTACCATTGAAAAGGGTGAATTTTGTGTAATTGTTGGGCCTTCAGGTGCCGGCAAAACCACCGTGCTGAATATGCTTGGCGGCATGGATACCTGCGATGAGGGAAAAATTTGGCTGGATGGAGAACTCGTCAGCAGTTATTCCAAGCGCCGGCTCACCGAATACCGCCGCCATGATGTGGGGTTTGTGTTCCAGTTTTATAACCTGGTGCAGAATTTGACCGCTCTGGAAAATGTGGAACTGGCCAGTGAGATCTGCCGTGATCCGCTGGATGCCGCGACCACCCTGCAGGAGGTTGGGCTGGGCGAACGGCTGCAAAACTTTCCGGCCCAGCTTTCCGGCGGCGAACAGCAGCGGGTTTCCATTGCCCGCGCGCTTGCCAAAAACCCTAAAATTTTGTTGTGCGACGAACCCACCGGCGCTTTGGATTATAATACCGGCAAACAGGTGCTTGCCCTTTTGCAGGACACCTGCCGCAACACCGGCCGCACGGTCATCGTCATTACCCACAACAGCGCACTGACCGCCATGGCGGACCGGGTTATCCGGATCAAAAGTGGCCGGGCGATCTCCAACGAGGTCAATCCCTCCCCGGTGCCGGTGGAAAGGATTGAGTGGTAAATGAACAAGACCTATCGCAAAAATATTCTGCGCACGGTAAAAAGTACCCGGTCCCGGTTTTTGTCCATCTTCACTATTGTGGCGCTGGGGGTCGGCTTTTTGGCTGGGCTTCTCTCCTCCGCGCCGGATATGCAGTATTCCGCCGATACCTACTGTGACTCAAGCCAGATGTCGGATGTAAAATTGCAGTCCACGCTGGGCTTTACCCAGCAGGATGTAGAGGCCGTGCAGCAAACCGACGGGGTGGACCAGGTAATGGCCGCCTATGATACTGACCTTTTGCTGGTAACCCCCAGCGGCGAAACACAGGTAACCCGCATGCACAGCATGCCAAAGGCCGACTCGGACACTGCGCAGCTGAACCAACTGACCCCGCTGGAAGGCCGGCTGCCCGAAAAGGCCGGCGAATGTGTGGTGGTACAGACCGACCACCTGGCAGGGGTTGGGGTTGAGCTGGGCGATGTTCTCACCTTTGACAGCGCCAACGAAGATCTTTCCGATACCTTTTCGGTAGACAGCTTTACCGTGGTTGGCATTGCCCAAAGCGCCTACTACATGTCGCTGGAAAAAGAACACTCCACACTGGGCAGCGGTACCGTGCAGCTGCTTTGCTACACGCTGGAAGACAGCTTTTGCGCAGAATACTACACTGCCCTATATCTCACCGTGCAGGACGCCGCCGCCCTGGACAGCTTTTCCGACCAGTATGATGAGCTGGTGGCCCAAACCACCGACCGGCTGACCCAGCTGGGGGAAGAGCGGGCCAGCATTCGCTATGATGAAGTAATTGAAGAAGCAAATAAGGCTTTGGACGACGCCCAAAAGGAATACGACGAAGGCAAGGCCGAAGCGGACGCCGAGCTTGCCGATGCCCTGGCAGAGCTGGAGGAGGGCGAGGCCGACTATGCCAATGGCATGGCCGAGCTTGCCGACGCCCAAAAGCAGATTGATGACGGCCAGGCTGCGCTTAACCAAAATAAGGACGATTTTAACGCCCAAATTCCCGCAGCGCAGCAGGCTTTGGCCGATGGGCAAGCCCAGCTGGATGACGCTTTTGCTCAACTTGCCGACGGGCAGGCCCAGCTTTCTGACGGCCAGGCGCAGCTGGATGATGCTTTTGCCCAGCTTGTCGAGGGGCAAAAAACGCTGGATGAAAGTAAAGCCCAGCTGGACCAAACCAAACAGACGCTGGATGACAGCAAAGCCCAGCTGGACCAAACCCATACCCAGCTGTCTTCGCTGGAGGCAGGAAAAGCTTCGCTGTTTCAAACCGCCGCAGCACTTGGCATTTCGCTGCCGGATGATTCCGACGCTACGGCGCTTGCCATTCTGCCGCAGGTGATTGGCGCAGTGAGCGCCGCTGACCCCACCGCCGCAGCGCAGCTGCAGGCTTTGCAGGCCGGGCTGCAGGCGCTGGCCGACCAGGGCCAAACCACCCAAACCGCCCGCGCTGCCTGGCAAAGCGGCATGGACCAGTACGAAGCCGGCCTTGCCGCCTGGCAGCAGGGCTTTGACCAGTACACCGCCGGCCAGACCGAGCTGGAAAATAACCGTAAGCTTTTGGAGGATGAGCAGAAAAACCTGACTGAACAGCAAAACCAGCTGGATGAAAACCTAGCCCTTTTAAACACTAAGCAGGCCAGCCTGAACGAGCAGGCCGAGCTATTGAACCAGCAGATTATTGATGCCCACAATTCGTTTCTGGACGCTGACAAGAAGCTGGCCGATGCCCGTGCAGAATACGCCGAAGGCGAAGCAGAGCTGGCCGACGCACGCCGACAGCTGGACGAAGGCTGGGAGGAATACAACGAAGGCAAAGCCGAAGCCGAAGCAGAGCTTGCTGACGGTGCCGAAAAAATTGCCGACGCCCGCGCCGAGGTGCGCGAGATTGAAAACTGCGAGTGGTATGTGTGGGATCGTTCCGACAACCTCAGCTTCGCCAGTTATGATTCCAATTCCGAAAAAATTCGTGCCATCGCACAGGTATTCCCGGTTTTCTTCTTCCTGGTAGCTGCGCTGGTGGTACTAACCACCATGACCCGCATGGTGGAGGATGAGCGCGGTCAGGTAGGCACCATGAAGGCGCTGGGCTATTCCAACAGCAGCATTATGGCCAAATACCTTGTGTACGCCTTTGCAGCCAGCGCATTGGGCAGTGTGGTGGGAATCGCAATCGGTAGCCAGCTGTTCCCGTACATTATCATTACCGCCTACAATATCATGTACCAAATTCCCCAGGCGCTTACCCCGTTAAATCCGGTGTATATCTGCCTTTCTTCCTTCTCCATGATCGGCTGTTCGCTGCTGGCCACCTACCTTGCCTGCCGGGCGCTTTTGGCGGAAAGCCCTGCCCAGCTTATGCGGCCCCGTTCCCCCAAAGCCGGCAAGCGGGTTTTCCTGGAATATATCCGCCCGGTGTGGCGCCGCATGAAGTTTACCCACAAGGTAACCGCCCGCAACCTGCTGCGGTACAAAAAGCGTTTCTTTATGACGGTGGTGGGCATTGCCGGCTGTACTGCGCTTTTGGTCACCGGCTTCGGCGTGAAGGACTCCATTTCGGATATTGTGGACATTCAGTTCAATCAGCTTTACAGCTATAATCTTTTGGTCTCACTGAAGGACGCTTCCGCGCTGGATGGAGCTCAGCTGCAAAAGCTTTTGGCCGACGATACCACTGTGGGCCAATGGACCGCCGTGCTGCAGGAGGACGCCAAAGTGGTGCCCAGCGGCAATAACCCCGCCGACAGTATTTACATTGTGGCACCTTCCAGCACCGAAGAATACAACCACTTTTTCCAGTTCCGTCACCGTACCGACAACGAGCCGGTGGTTTTTGATGACAACGCGGTAATTGTAAACGAAAAAATTGCCGAACGGCAGGGCTGGTCGGTGGGTGATACCATCACCGTGCGCAACAAGGACGACAAGGAAGCACTGCTTACCATTACCGACATCTGCGAAAACTATGTGCAGCATTATGTGTTTGTGTCCCAGCAAACCTATGCCGAAGCATTTGGTGAAGAGGCCCAAAACAATATGCTTTTGTGCCAGGTTTTGGGGGACCAGCAGGCCCAGGATGCATTTGCCAGCGAAATTTTGAAATGCCGGGACATTGCCGGTGTGCAGTACACCCAGGACATTGCCGCCAGCTTTGAAAGCAGCCTTTCCAGCATTGACTATATTGTGGTGGTGCTTATTGTTTCGGCCGGGGCACTGGCCTTTGTGGTGCTGTATAACCTGACCAACATCAATATTGCCGAACGGGAAAAGGAACTTGCCACCATAAAGGTTTTGGGCTTTTATGAAAACGAGGTGGCCGCCTATATCTTCCGCGAAACCGCCATTCTTTCCCTGATTGGCTGTTTGGCCGGACTTTTGGGCGGCGTGGCGCTGCACCAGTATGTTATACGCACCGCCGAGGTAGACCTTGTTATGTTTGGCCGCACCGTTTACCCGCTCAGTTTTGTGTGGTCTGCGCTGCTCACCTTCCTGTTTACCTTCCTGGTTTGCCTGGTTATGCGCCGCAAGCTGGACCATATTAGCATGGTGGACAGCTTGAAAGCACCAGAATAACCATTCCCCTTTGCTTTTGTTCTTTTTTAAAAACCCCGCAGGCTTATTGGTGCCTGCGGGTTTTTTTGTATTTTTTGCACGCTTTTATTTGTTCGGTTGACAAACAAACTCGGCCGCGTTATGCTGGTTTTGACAATTTGTTCTAAAATTGGAAAAACCTCCCCTTCCTTTGGGGGCCTTTTCCAAAAGGAGGAGTAGCAGATGAACCCAACCCCGTCCGCCGCACGGCCCGGTGTGCAATGTGCCATACTGGAAGCCTTGCGCACCACAGGCCCCGCAAGCCGCACCGGGCTGGTCAGCCAGCTCAAGGTGGGCAAAAGCACCATCAGCACCGCTGTGGCGCAGCTTATGGCCGAAGGGCTTATTGAGGAACTGGACGAAACCAGCCAAACTACTGGCGGAGGGCGCCCCGCAAGGTTTTTGCGGCTGTGCGCCGACAAGGCCTGCATTGTGGGGCTGGATGTGGGCGGCACCAAAATTTACGCGGTGGTAACCGACCTGGCAGGCCAGGTGCTGTATGAAAAAAAGGTCCCCACCACCAACCAGCTGGATGAACTGGAAAGGCTGGTATGGGAATGTGTGGACCAGAGCGGTATGCCCCGCAGCCGGGTATTGGGGCTGGGGCTGGGGATTCCGGGCACCGTAAACAAGGAAGGGGTTATTTTGCGCTGCCGGGCGCTTTCGTGGGAAAACTTTCCGCTTTTAGCCCTTTTGTCCCAGCGTTTTTCCTTCCCGGTGGCGGTGGGCAACGATGTTAATATGATTGCCATGGGGGAGCAGTGGCTGGGGGCAGGCCAGGGTGCCAGCGACCTTTTGTACATTGCTTTTGGCACCAATGTGGGCGGCGCGGTAATAGCAAACGGCCGCCTGGTGCTGGGGCACACCTTTCGGGCCGGCGAGGTGGGCTACCAGCTGGGCCGGTACGACCTGGAGCAGGGCCGTTTTAACCAGGCCGGAAAGGCCGGCGTGTTTGAAAGCAAGACCTCCGGCACCGCGCTGGGCCAATACGGCATGCCGGCGCAGCAGCTGTTTTTACAGTATGCGGCCCATAACCCCGCCGCCCAGCCTGCAGTAAAACAATTTATTACCGAAACAGCGGTGGTTATTGCCAATGGTTTAAGCTTTTTAAACCCGCAAAAGGTGGTACTGGGCGGCGGGGTTGCCGGTTCGCTGGCACCTGTTTTGCCCGAAATAAAAGCGCTGGTGGAACAAATTACCCCCATCCGCACCGAAATTTGCCTGTCCCAATTGGGCGAACGGGCCGGAGCGCTGGGCGCTGTATCTTTGGTATTGCAGTCCAACCAGCTGGCCTCTCTTCTGTAAAAGCACATTTCAGGCGGCACTGCCGCTTTTATCAGGAAAGGAACGGAATTGATATGGCTACCATGAAAGAGTGTATTTTGGAACAGCCCGAAACCATCCGCCAGGTTGTGCAAAAAATGCCGGCCGAGGTAGAACGGGTGCTTGCGGTGGTGGGCAGGCAGTTTGAGCGCATTCTGCTGATCGGCTCGGGCAGTTCGCTGAACGCGGCAGCGGCGGCGGTTTATGGGTTCAGAAGAATGGTAAACGCAGATGTGCAGGTTATTACGCCGTTTGAATTTCTGCACTACTATCCCCACAGCCGGATTAACGAAAAAATGCTGGCGGTGGGTATTTCCCAAACCGCCCGTTCCACCGGCACCATCGACTCGGTGAAGCTTTGCCGCAGCCTTGGCGCAAAAACCATTTTTGTCACTGCCGAAGCCGACGCCCCCGGCGCCAATTCGGCCGATGTTATGATGGATACCTTTACCGGTTTGGAAATGGTGGGCGCCAAAACCAAGGGCTATACCTCCACCTTGGTGGCACTGTACTACCTGGCAGCCGGGCTGGGGCAGCAAAAGTTCGATGCCGCACCGCTTGTCGGCTTCCTTGTCGAGGTTTTGGAACGCACCGGCCGGCAGATAGACGCTCTTTCGAACGCCCTGCTTGCGGCGCCTTCTGCCACCATTGTCAGCTACGGCCCCTGTATGGGCATTGCCAAGGAGGCTGCGCTAAAGGTGAAGGAAACGGTGCGCATTCCGGTAGAGTACTATGATGTGGAAGAGTATATGCATGGTCCCTACCATTGCCTAGACGAAAACTCCTGGCTGATCTTCCTTCTGCCCGAAGGAGAAGGCCAGCAGCGTTCGGGCGCACTTTTGCGGTTTGCCGGTGAAATTACCGACCATATTCTGCTCATCACCAACGAGCGTTTTGCCGCCGAAGGCTTCCATGCCCAAACATTGGCCCTGCCCGAACTTTCCGACGACCTTTTGGCCAGCGTGGGGTATGTTATTCCCATGCAGTGGCTGGCAAACGACACCACCTTAAAAAAAGGCCGCCGGCCGGAAGTTTCGCGCTACCCGAACTTTCACAAAATTTTGGGCAGCAAATTTATGCCCAAATTTAACTATTACACCGGCGAGCCCATCCCCGAGGAAAAACCGGACGAAAAATAAACCGCAAAGCATCGCTTGTAGCAAAACGCTTTGGCCTGTTTTTCCGCACCTGGCTTAAAAGGCAGCAAAAAAGGCGCAAAACTTGGCCGGTATTGCCGCTTTAAGCAGGCAGGTCCATAACGGTTTTTTTACCCGCTTTTATAAGCCGCACCGGCGCTTTAAACTTTCTGCTGCCAGCAGCACAAAAGCCGTCAGGCTTTGGGGGCGCTTGCCCAAAAGAAAAACCCAATCATGGTTTTGCCGTTTTTAAAGCAGCAACACCACGCAAAAAAGCAGGGGCGCGCTGCAAAGCGCGCCCCTGCCTTTTTTGTTTGTGGAAAGGCCTGCATCCAGTGGAACCTACTAACCCAAATAAAATTTTGCAGGCCCCTTTTAAGCAATTTTCCGTTTGCTTACCGGTTTAAGCTTTCCAGGTATTCGCGCCGGCCAATCTGGTACAGGTCGTTTCCTTCCGAATCGATCACCACGGTCAGCGGAAAGTCCTCCACCTGCAGCCGGCGCAGCGCCTCCGGCCCCAGGTCCTCAAACGCAATAACCTCCGCCGCTTTGATGGAACGCCCAATCAGCGCCCCGGCGCCGCCAATGGCGGCAAAATATACCCCACCATACTGGCGCATGGCATCCACTACCTGGCTGCTGCGGTACCCTTTTCCAATCATGCCGCGCAGTCCCAATCCAATTAGGGTGGGGGCATAGGCGTCCATGCGGTAGCTGGTGGTGGGGCCTGCACTTCCAATTGGCCTGCCCGGCCGCGCGGGGGCAGGCCCTACATAGTACACAATACCGTCCATGGGGTCAAAGGGCAGCTTTTCCCCCCTGGCCACCATCTCGCACAGCCGCTTATGGGCGGCGTCCCGTGCGGTGTAAATGGTGCCGGATAATAACACCCGGTCGCCGGCGCGCAGGCTGCGGGCAGCCTGTTCGGTAAACGGTGTCTGAATTTGAATTGCCATCTGTCTTGCCCCCTTTACAGCTGCCGGGATGCGTGGCGGGTCACATGACAGCTGATGTTTACCGCCACCGGCAGGCCGGTGATATGGCAGGGCAGCTGTTCGATCAAAACCCCCAGCGCCGTGGTGCGCCCGCCGAATCCCTGCGGCCCAATGCCCAATGCGTTGATTTTTTCTAAAAGCTCCTGTTCCAGCTGTGCATACAGCGGATCCGGGTTTGGCTCATCCAGCGAACGCAATAGCGCCCGCTTAGCCGCCAGGGCCACCTGGTCGAAGGTGCCGCCTACCCCCACGCCCACCACAATGGGCGGGCAGGGGTTCGGTCCAGCCTTTTCCACCGTTTCCAGCACAAATTGTTTGACCCCTTCCACCCCGTCCGAAGGCTTCAGCATGGCAAGGCGGCTCATATTTTCACTGCCGCCTCCCTTGGGGGCAACAGTTAGCCGCAGCTTGTCGCCCGGCACAATGGTTGTGGTAATAAAAGCGGGGGTATTGTCCTTGGTGTTCACCCGGCGCAGCGGGTCGTTCAAAATGGATTTGCGCAGATACCCTTCGGTATAGCCCTGGCGCACCCCTTCGTTCACCGCGTCGTACAGGCTGCCGCCGGTAATGTGTACCTCTTGTCCCAATTCCAAAAACACCGCCGCAAACCCGGTGTCCTGGCAAAGCGGGTAAACCCCTTCGGCGGCCACCTCAATGTTCTTTTGAATGTTGTCCAAAATGTCCTGCGCCACCGCGAACGGCTCCTGCCGGCGGCACCGGCCAATACATTCTGCCACATCCGCCGGCAGATGATAGTTTGCCTCTATACAGGCATCGCGCACCGCCTGTGTAACTGCGATGGTCGAAATTTCTCTCAAAATGCTACCCCCTTTTCCCGTCCGTGTCCTGCCGCTTTTTGGGGCAGGATGCCAAACGGCGTTTTTTTTATGCTATCACATCCCGCCTGTTTTCACAAGAACCGCCTGCAGAACGCCATTTTGCCCTCTGGCTTCTTTTCTTCTGCCGCACGGGTCCAAATCATCCGCACCTTGTTGTATTTTTATCCTAATTGCACAAATATTTTTATAATATTTTATGAAAATAGATTATATGATTCTATATGGTATTGTGCTAACATAAGAACAAACAAATACCAATTGCGGCAGGCTTTGCCCGCCGCACTGCTTGGAGAGAGAGGGATCGGTTATATGGTCATTGATATGCATGTCCATCCAGCGCTCTACGCGGACATCTGTCAGGACAAACAGCGCCAAAACTTGCGCTGTGATGAGATGGGCTATCATTTAATGAGCCCCTTGTCATTGGATGTGCTCAAAAAGCAAAACGCCTACGCCGGCATCGACAAAATGGCTCTTCTGCCGTTGGACCATTCCACCCGGTGCGACGGACAGGTTTTGATCACAAATGAAGAGATTGCAAGCCTGGTGGCCAAATGGCCCGACACCTTCATCGGCTTTGCTTCGGTAGACCCGCACCGGCCGGACGCTTTGCAGGTATTGCAAAAGGCTTTTGGCGAACTGGGGCTTATGGGGTTAAAGTTAAACCCCGCCAAACAGCGTTTTTATCCGGACGACGAGGCACTTTTCCCCATTTATGAGCTGTGTGCCCAGTACAATAAGCCCATCATCTTCCACGCTGGCCTTTCCTGGGAGCCGGATACCCTCACCAAATACGCCCATCCGCTGCATTTTGAAGAGGTGGCGCTGCGGTTTCCCACCCTGCGCATCTGCCTGGCCCACTTTGCCTGGCCCTGGGTGCGGGAAATGGCTATGCTGATGATTAAATATCCAAATGTTTATACCGACACCGCCTGCATGTACATGGACAGCGCCGAGCAGTTTTTTGATTATATTTTCCGCCAGGAATGGGGCCGCTGGTGGTTTGAACACAATTTTGAAAACCAGGTACTGTTCGGTTCCAACGCGCCGCGGTTTCGGCCGGTTCGCATTATGCGGGGGCTGTGCAGCGTAGAAATGTCGGAAAAAGCCCGCCGCAAACTTTTGGGCGAAAACGCTCTTGCCTTTTTGGGAATGGAGGGCTGAGATATATGAAAATTGAACTGACAACCCGCACCGTCTGCGCCGATGAAGAGGTACAGCTGATCCGCATCACCGACGAGATCAAACAGTTTGTGGCTGCAAGCGGCGTGCAGGCTGGGGTAGTATATGTTATCAGCGCGCACACCACTACCGGCATTATCATAAACGAGGGACTTCCCTGCGTGGAGCAGGACCTTTTGGACAAGCTGGACCGCATGGTTCCCACGAACGATGTGTATGCCCATGCCCATTTTCTGCCCTCCTACGGAGCCACCGGCGGCAATTCGCCCGGGCATATTAAATCCATGCTGACAGGCAACCACTGCGTGCTGCCCATTCAAAACGGCAAGGTGGTATTGGGCCACGCACAGGAAGTGTATTTTGCCGAATTTGACGGCATTAAAACCAGAAAATATTTTATACAGGTAATGGGGGAGTGAAAAAATGAAGGTTGTTGCAGTTGGCGATAACTGTGTGGATGTGTACTACACCTCCAACCGGTTTTACCCCACCGGCAACGCGGTGGATTTTGCAGTGAACCTGAAAAAGCAAGGGCAGGATGTGGCGCTGGTTTCCATTCAGGGCAACGATGTATTCGGCCTTGCGGTACGAAATCTGCTGGAACAGTATGGCATTGAAATAACCCACTACTACCCCGGCGAAAAACAATCTGCCGCGGCCCAAATGCGTCTGGTGAATGGGGACCGGGTACACGAAAAATTCAACGGCAATGTGCTTGCCGATTTCACCCTCAACGAAGAGCGTCTTGCCTATGTGCAGCAGTTCGACATTGTCTATTCGGAAAAATGGTCCCGCATTGGCCGGTATGCCCCGCAGATCAAACGGGAAGACAATATTATGATCCACGACTTTTCCAAGCGGCTGGAAGACCCCACCAATGAGCAGGTACTGCCCTACCTGGATTACGCTTTCTTCTCCTACGACGGGCTGGACGACCACATTCGCGAATTTCTACGCACAACCCAGAAAAAAACCTGGAAGGGTAAGGGCACCGTCGTTGCCATGCTGGGTGCGGACGGCAGCCTTGCCTTTGACGGGACCGACTTTACCTATCAGCCCGCCGACCGGGTACAGGTGGTCAACACGGTGGGCGCGGGTGACTCGTATGTATCCGGTTTTACCAAAGGGCTGTGCGAAGGGCTTTCGCTGGCGGAGTGCATGCGCCGCGGAAAGGACATCGCCACCGGTATTATTCAGATATTTGAGCCGTACTAACGGCCCGGTACACCGCTTTTCCATAAGCCGGCACCCTGGTACGGGCCTGTGCATTTTTAGCCTTTTAAAAAGCCACAAAGCGCGCCTTCAAAGGCGCGCTTTTTTGCTGTAATTTTCGGCTGTGAAAAGAATTATCCGGTTCCCTTTTGCACCTTCCTCGCCTGTTGAAAGCCCGCTTTTTTAGATAAAAAGGGGGCTTTTCTTTGTATACGGCAAAAGGCTTAGCTTACCTTTCAGCACACTGCAGGCACCCGGTTTTGCCAGCGGCATAGAATGGCCGGGAGGGATTTTATGAAACGACGACAATGCTTTTTCCTCAGCTGTGCCGGCGCGCTGTTATGGCTGGCCATTTCCACCGTGCTGGCCCTCCCCTGGGTAATACAGCTTTCGGCACAGCTTTCCGGCCTTTATGCCATTTGGGCGGTTATCGGCATTGCCCTGCTGCCGGGATATCTGATATCCGCCATGTTTTTTTCAAACCTGCTGCATACAAAACTTCCCTTTGTGCCAAACCACTGCCGCCTGCCGGTAACCGTGCTCATCTGCGCCCGCAATGAACAGGACCATATCTACAACGCTATCCAGTCGGTGGTCCGGCAGAAGTACGCTGGTTCCATCCACATTTTATGTGTGGATAACGCCTCAACTGACCATACCCAAAAAGAACTTTTTCGCGCACAGCGCTCGCTGCAGCGGCCAAACCGCACCATTCAGCCGCTGTTTTGCCCCATTCCTGGAAAAGCCAATGCCCTAAACCTAGGCCTTTCTTTTGTCAGAACCGAATACTTCATTACGGTGGATGCAGACACCTTTCTTGAAAAAAACGCCGTAGCGGCCATTATGGACCGCATTGATTCGGCCAAAGCCGGCTGTGTGGCGGGAAACCTGCTGGTATGGCAGGCCAAAACCTGGGTACAAAAAATGCAGATCTACGACTACCTGCTCAGTATTGCCGCCGTAAAGCGCTACCAGGGCAGCTACCAGGTCACACTGGTGGCCCAGGGCGCGTTCAGCGCCTACCGAACCAATGCGGTACGCCGTGCAGGCGGCTGGTGCCAGTGTGCCGGCGAAGATATTGTTTTAACCTACCGGCTTTTGGGCATGGGGTATTCTTCGCTGTATGCGCCGCAGGCGGTCGGCTACACCACAGCCCCCGCCCGCTTAAAAGAATTGGCACGCCAGCGTACCCGCTGGGCTCGGGGCATGTTTGAAGGGCTTTGGGCCGTAAAGCCCTGGCAGCAGCCCAGCGGCTACGGCGGATATTTCGAATCGCTCAACCTTTCCATTGTTTACCTGGACCTGGCATATGTGTTTGGCTTTTTGTTTGGGGTAGTGCTGGCTTTGCTGGGTATGCCTTGGCTGGTCGGCTGGCTTACCCTGCTTACACTGCCCGCTGTGCTTGTGGGAAGTATCAGCGTTTACCGGTTTCAGAAAAAAATTCCAGCTATCCAAATTCAAAACAGTCTGCTTGGCCTTTTGTGCTTTTTCGCTTTGTTCCAGGCAATTCAGTCTGTTTGCTCCCTTTGGGGGTATTTGCAGGCACTGGGCCGGCGCCGCTTTTCCTGGAAAGAATAAGGAGGGACTATCATGCAACCCAAAAAAGGGCTGAAAGGCATGCTTTTATACCTGACCATTCTGGTGCTTGTGGTGGTTTTTCTGGCAGGCGCTGTCTTTGTGGCTACCTGGCTGCGGCAAAAAAGCAGCCGCCAGAATGTTTTTTTGCCCATTTTGCTTTATCACGATATCAACCCAGACCTTTTAAAGAAGAGTGACTATCGTATTCTGCCTTCCCAGCTGGAACAGGATATTGCCGACATGACAAGCCAGGGCTGGACTCCTGTTTCTCTTTCGGCAGTTATGGACTATGTGAAAACAGGTTCCCGCTTGCCGCCGCAGCCGGTTTTACTGGTATTTGACGACGGCTACCAAAGCTTTCTCACCTGGGCCTTACCCGTTTTAAAGGAATACCAGGCTCCGGCTGTTTTGTCGATTATTGGAGAATATGCCCAGCAGGCCGAACAAACCCCTGCCGGCATACCGGCCGAATATATGAGCTGGTCGGATCTTCGCAAAGTGCTGCAAACCGGGCTTGTAGAACTGCAAAGCCACAGCGCCAGCCTGCACCAGTATGGTCAGCGGGTCGGCCTGGAAAAGCTTTTCGGAGAAAGCGCAGAAAAATATACCCAGCTTCTGGTTACGGACATCTACCGCCAACAAACCCTTTTTGCCGACCAGCGGCTGGTTTTGCAGCCTTCATTTGCTTATCCATACGGGGTATACAACCCGTTAGCCGAAGCCGTTTTGCGCCAGCACGGTGTAAAAGTTACCATGACCAGCACCGAACAGGTCAACCTCATCACCCGTTCAAAAGAAAGCCTTTACCAATTGGGCAGGCTGAACCGTTCCGCTTACCTTACAAGCGAAGAGGTTCTTTGCTGGATGAGCCAGGCTTTATAACGATAAACCCGCAAAACTAAAACCCGCCCTGCGGCATCTATCCACAGGGCGGGTTTTTAAATTGACACAAACGCCTTTGTTTTTGCTTTTGTGTACGATTTTTACAAAACATTAAAAGCTAAAAAACACGGCCAATCTATTTTACATCTTTTAGCAAAGCCACCGCAGCCCAATACTGCCCCCTGACCTAAGACAATGGGAACGGAGTGCCAGGCAGTAAGTTTTGCCATCGGTCAAATATGAAAACACCTGTGCAGGTCCCGGTCATCCCCCAGTACCAACAAGGTACAGTCCGAAGGCAGTACGGTGTCGGGTTTTACTGTCACCGTGGTGAACTTTCCGTCCTGCTTTATGGCCAGCACATTCACATGGTACCGCCTGCGAATTTCCAGCTGACCAATGGTTTTGCCGGCCCAATCCTCCGGCACAGCCACCTCAAATATGGAATAGCCGTCGTCCAGTGCAATATAGTCGGATATATGGTCGCAGGTATACCGAATAGCTGTCCAAATGGCCATTTCTTTTTCCGGGTAAACCACCTCGTCGGCACCGTTGCGCAGTAAAAATTTGGCCTGCACATCCCGCTCGGCACGGGCTATTACCTTTTTAGCGCCCAACTCTTTTAAAAGCGAAGCGGTCTCCAGCGAACTTTGAAAATCATCGCCAATGGCTACCATGCAAACATCAAAATTGCGTACCCCCAGCGATGCTAAAAATTCTTCCCGGGTACTGTCGCCAATCTGTGCATTGGTCACAAACGGCAGCACTGTATTCACCCGTTCCTCATCCCGGTCCACCGCCATCACCTGGTGGCCCAATTCGCTCAGCTTCATTGCAATATGGCGGCCAAACCGCCCTAAGCCGATCAATAAAACTGCTTTCATACCTTCTCCTCTTTCATGTTGCTCAGCCCACCGTAATCCATTCCTGCGGCAGCTTTGCGTTTGTATTTTTTAAATTCGACCATGTTCCGAAAATTAAGGTCATCCCGCCGACCCGTCCAAAAAACATTAGAGCAATCAAAATAAAATGGCTCAGGCTGCCAAGGGTAGGGGTAAGCCCCAACGAAAGCCCCACTGTTCCAATGGCCGATGCCGTCTCAAACAGGCAGGGCAAAAGCGGCAATTGCTCTACCTGGCTGATCACAAGCCCTCCTGTAAAAAACAAAACCAGGTACAGCATAAAAATAGCCGACGCTTGCCGCACAGCCTGTTCGGCCACGCGGCGGCCAAAAAACTGCGCGCTTTCCTGGCGGGAAAATACTGCCAGCGCCCCCGCCAGCATAATGGCAAAGGTCGTGGTTTTCATACCGCCGGCGGTAGAGCCCGGTGAACCGCCAATCAGCATCAGCACCATCATTATCGCCTTGCCGGACTCGGTCATTTGGGTCAGGTCTGCTGTGTTAAAACCGGCCGTGCGGGGGGTAATGGCCTGAAACAGAGAAAGCCATATCCGCTGTTTCAGCGGCGCATAGGAAAATTCAAACAAGAAAAAGTATACCGTCGGCAGCACGATCAAAAGTCCCGTCACCGACAAAATCACCTTACTTTGCATGCGATATTTATGCAGGTGAAACCGGTGGTTGCGAATATCATCCCAGGTGAGAAAGCCAATACCACCCACCACAATCAACGCAAGAATAACCGCCTGAACAAGCGAATGGTCCACATACCCGGTTAAGGAAGAAAACGGAGCCTTTTCTCTTCCCATCAGGTCAAAACCGGCATTGCAGAAGGCCGATATTGCATGAAACAGCGCATACCAACAGCCCTTGACCAAACCAAATTGCCCACAAAATTCAATCGCCAGCATAGCGGCCGCACACAGCTCTATCATCAGCGTCATTTTTAAAATAAAGTCAGTCAGCCGCACAATTCCACCTACATTAGGCGCCGCAATTGCTTCCTGCATGGTACTGCGCTGGGCCAGGTTAATTTTTCTGCCCGAAAGGATGGCAAAAGCACCTGCCACCGTCACCACCCCGAGCCCGCCGATCTGAATTAAAGCTAAAATAACCCCCTGCCCAAATAAAGACCAATAGCAAGCGGTATCGTACACTACCAGCCCGGTAACGCACACCGCAGAGGTTGCCGTAAAAAGTGCATCTTCAAACGGGGTCCATACGCCCTGCTGGGAGGAAATGGGCAGCATTAACAGAAAGCTGCCTGCCAAAATAACTGCTAAAAAACCGAAAAGAATAACCCGGAACGGAGATTTATATTTTTTCTGCCTTAAACTCCACGCAGACATCTGCCTTTCGCTCCTTTACCATGCTGTGCCCATTACGGCCGTTTTGCACAATGCAAAAGTGCACTTTCACACCTTGCCTCGCTGCTTTTTCACCTTGCAAAAAGCGCTTATATACCGGCCATTTCATTTGGGCTTAAAGCGGCATCAGCCGTTGCTATTGTGCCCGCTCTTATGAACTTCCAGTCTTTTTGTACAAGCTTATCCGCTTATGTTCTTATAAAAACATTTGTATTTTAAAATACCGGCAAACCAATATAGCAATATAGCAAAAAAAGCATATGGATGCAAGTCATTTGCGCATAATTTGCGTCTTTTTTAAAAAAGCATTGACAAACCCCAAAATTGGAGTATACTACACCACATGAAGCAACGGCGCTTCGGGTAAAACCCGAAGCGCCGCTTCTTTTTTTAGGCCAAAAGCACAGCTAACGGCCAACAACAAAGGAGGATTTTCTATGGCAAAGCAAATTCCGCAGCTGTACGGCAGCCTTGTTTTTACCGATAAGGTTATGCGCGACAAGCTTCCCAAGGATGTATACCGCGCCCTGCGCAAAACAATCGACAATAACCAGCCGCTGGAGCTTGGCATGGCCAATTCGGTGGCCGTTGCCCTGAAGGACTGGGCCGTAGAAAATGGCGCCACCCATTATACCCACTGGTTTCAGCCCATGACCGGCTTCACCGCCGAAAAGCATGACAGCTTTATTTCGCCGGTGGAAGGCGGGCAGGTCATTATGGACTTTTCCGGCAAGGAGCTGGTGCGGGGCGAACCCGATGCTTCCAGTTTTCCCTCCGGCGGACTGCGCGCCACCTTTGAAGCCCGCGGCTATACTGCCTGGGACCCTTCCAGCCCTGCTTTCATCAAGGACGGTACCCTTTACATTCCCACAGCGTTCTGCTCCTACAGCGGGGAAGCGCTGGATAAAAAGACCCCGCTTTTGCGCTCCATGGAAGCTTTAAGCCGGGAAGCCGTAAAGGTGCTGCATCTTTTGGGGCAAACGGATGTGACCAATGTTTCCACCACCGTTGGCACCGAACAGGAATACTTTTTGGTGGATAAAGAACTGTTTTTAAAGCGCAAGGACCTGGTGTTCACCGGCCGTACCCTGCTGGGCGCACCGGCGCCCAAAGGCCAGGAGCTGGAAGACCATTACTTTGGCACCCTTAAACCCCGCATTGCCGCCTTTATGCACGAACTGGACGAAGAGCTTTGGAAGCTTGGTATTCCCGCTAAAACCAAACACAACGAGGTTGCCCCCGCCCAGCACGAGCTGGCGCCCGTTTTTGAAACCGCAAACATTGCCGCCGACCACAACCAGCTGACCATGGAAGTGATGAAAAAGGTAGCAGACAAACACGGCCTTGCCTGTCTTCTGCACGAAAAACCCTTCGAGGGCATTAATGGTTCGGGCAAGCACAACAACTGGTCCATGATCACCAATACCGGCATAAACCTTTTATACCCGGGCAAAACTCCTGCCGAAAACACCCAATTTCTCATCTTTTTGTCGGCAGTAATCAAAGCAGTGGACGAATACGCCGACCTGATGCGCATTTCGGTGGCAACCGCCGGCAATGACCACCGGCTGGGCGGCAACGAAGCGCCGCCGGCCATTGTATCAATCTTTTTGGGCGACGAGCTGACCGCTGTTTTCCGCTCTATTGAGGAAGACACCTATTTTGGCCGGCAGCAAAAGTCCCCCATGGAGATTGGTGCCACGGTAATTCCCCGCTTTTTTAAGGATACCACCGACCGCAACCGTACCAGCCCCTTCGCCTTTACCGGGCAGAAATTTGAATTTCGTATGCCTGGTTCTTCGCTTTCCGCTTCGGGCCCCAATGTGGTGTTAAACACCGCGGTAGCCGAAGCGCTGCGCCAGTTTTACGAAAAATTAAAGGACACCCCTGCCGACCAGATGGACCAGGCGGTGCACGAGCTGGTAAAACGGGCAATCAGCAAACACAAGCGGGTAATCTTCAACGGCAACGGCTATACCGATGATTGGGTGCAGGAGGCCAAAAAGCGCGGTCTTTATAACCTTGCCTCCACCCCCGAGGCTCTGGCCCATTTTACCGACCAAAAAAATATCGACCTGTTCACCCGCCACCATATCTTTACCGAACAGGAGATCTTCTCGCGCTACTGCATTTTGCTGGAAAGCTATAACAAAACGGTCCACCTGGAAGCAAAAACCCTGCAATCTATGGTTCGCCAGGAATTTTTGCCCGCCCTTTTGCGGTACCAGTGTGAAGTGGCTAACTGCATTATCAGCCAAAAAGAGGCTTGCCCCACCCTTGCCTGCCCGGCGCAAAGCACCCTTTTAGAACAGCTTGCAGCGGCCTACCAACAACTTACGCAGTGCACCGATACCCTGTGCAAAGACCTTGCACAGGCCGAGCAGATCTCGGAAGATATGCCTGCCGCGCGTTTTTATCACGATACTATTTTGCCGGATATGCTGGCTGTGCGCCACAGCGCCGATGCGATTGAACCGGATTTGCCCGAAGGGCTTTTGGGTTATCCCAATTACGAAGCGCTTTTGTTCTCTGTGTAATAGCGGGCCAAACACTTGGTTCGGCTTTTGGCAAAACCTGCAATTGACAAACGCAAAAGCCGCCGTTATAATGTAATACCGTTCATTGTATAGGACAAAGGCGTCCATACCGTTTTCCCGCTTTTTGCGGGCCGGTATGGGCGCTTTTTCCTTTTTTAAAAATGGGAGGAAACAAAATGGCAACCAAACATATTTTTGTGACCGGCGGCGTGGTTTCCGGCCTGGGCAAGGGGATCAGCGCTGCAAGCCTGGGCCGGCTTTTAAAGCAGCGTGGGCTTAAGGTAGCCGCCCAAAAACTGGACCCCTATGTGAATGTGGACCCCGGCACCATGAGCCCCTACCAGCACGGAGAGGTGTTTGTGACCGAGGACGGCGTGGAGACCGACCTGGACCTTGGCCACTACGAACGGTTTATTGACGAAGACCTGAACCGACTTTCCAACCTGACCAGCGGACGGGTGTACTGGAATGTGCTGCACAAGGAACGGGCGGGTGAATACCTGGGCCGCACGGTGCAGATTATTCCCCATGTAACCGACGAAATTAAAGCATTTATCACCGGCCTTGGAGAATATACCGGCGCCGATGTGGTGATTACCGAGATTGGCGGCACCATTGGCGACATTGAAAGCCAGCCGTTTTTGGAGGCCATTCGCCAGTTAAGCCGTGAAGTTGGGCGCGAAAACTGCATGTTTTTGCATGTAGTGCTGGTACCTTACCTGAAATGCTCGGGCGAACACAAAACCAAACCGGCCCAGCACTCGGTACACGAGCTGCAAAGCATGGGCATTATGCCGGATGTCATTATTGCCCGCTGCGACGAACCCTTGGAAGAAGGCATTCTGCAGAAGCTTGCTGCCTTCTGCAATGTCACCCCCGACTGCGTCATCGAAAACCGTACGCTGGACAGTCTTTATCAGGTACCGCTTATGCTGCACGAAGCAAAGCTGGACCAGATTGTCTGCGACCGGCTGGGCCTAATTGCCCCGCTGCCTGACCTGTTCGAATGGCAGGCCATGTGCCGGCGCATCAGCAGCCTGCACCGGACGGCCACCATAGCTATGGTGGGCAAGTATGTGGAACTGCACGACGCCTACCTTTCGGTGGTGGAAGCGCTGCGCCACGGCGGCTACCAAAACGACGCGTCGGTCAACATCCGGTGGGTGGACTCGGAGCATTTAACAAGCGAAAACCTTGCCGACAAGCTTGCCGGAGTGGATGGCATTCTGGTGCCCGGCGGCTTTGGCCAGCGCGGGGTGGAAGGCATGATTTTGGCGGCAGGTTATGCCCGTCAGCACAAGCTGCCTTACCTTGGCATCTGCCTTGGTATGCAGATCGCCGTTATTGAAGCAGCCCGTTCGCTTGCAGGCCTTGCCGACGCAAACTCCCGCGAATTTGCCCCCGAAAGCCCCCACTGCGTCATTGACCTGATGGCAGATCAGCAGGGAAACCTGCCCAAGGGCGGCACCATGCGGTTAGGTGCTTATCCCTGCTGCCTTGTCCAGGCAAGCCGCCTGCAGCAGATCTACCGCCAGGACCAGGTGGCAGAACGCCACCGCCACCGCTACGAGGTGAATAACGACTACCGCGAAACCCTGCACAAGGCCGGGCTTACCTTCGGCGGCCTTTCGCCCGATGGCCGGCTGGTGGAATCGGTGGAATACACAAACCATCCATTTTTTGTGGGGGTACAGTACCATCCGGAATTTAAAAGTCGGCCAAACCGTCCTCACCCGCTGTTTGCAGCCTTTATAAAGGCCTGTTTGCAGGGGCAAAAATAACGATATGTTTTTGTAAACACACACATCTGCCTTCCGCTTTTTTAAATGCTATCTTTTGCCTTATTTTGCCAAATACCCAAAACAGCCCTTGGTGGCGGGCAGCGAAGAGCCTTGCGGTCTTTCTTTTAATCTGCCCGCCAGGCGGCCAAAAACAAATTTTCCGCTTTTTCTTGACGAACCTGCACACGGGCGCTATAATGAATGCCGTTAAAGACGGCAAAGGCGCTGCGCTTTCACCCCCAAAGGTGGCGCAGCGCCCTTTGCTTTTACCAGTATTTCAAGGAGGTCTGTCATGAGCCACCATACCACCGAAGAGCTGCTCTCCTTTATTGAAGAAAACGACATCAAATTTATAAGGCTTGCCTTCTGCGACATTTTCGGCATTCCCAAAAACATCTCCATCATGTCCAACCAGCTGGCCCACGCGGTGCGTCATGGCATTTCGTTCGACGCTTCGGCCATTGCCGGTTTTTCCAATGTGGCAGAATCGGACCTGTTTTTGGTGCCGGACCTGGACACCTTTTCGCTTCTGCCCTGGCGGCCCAGCGAGGGCTGTGTAGGCCGTTTTTTCTGCAATATTCAATACCCGGACGGCCGTCCGTTTGAAGGGGATGGCCGCCGGGTGCTGCAGCAGGCCGAAAAGCTGGCCCAAAGTCACGGTTATCATTGCCTGACCGGCCCCGAATGCGAATTTTATCTGTTTGAGACCGACGCCCAGGGCCAGCCCACCCAAATTCCGTTTGACCAGGCCGGTTATTTTGATATGGCTCCCGTGGATAAGGGGGAAAATATTCGCCGTGAAATCTGCCTGACTTTGGAAGAAATGGGCATTCAGCCCGAGCGCAGCCACCACGAACAGGGCCCCGGCCAAAATGAGATCGACTTTCGGTGCTCTTCGCCGCTGGCAGCTGCCGACGACCTGATGACCATGCGCACGGCGGTAAAAGCCATAGCGGCCCAAAATGGGCTTTTTGCTTCGTTTTTGCCCAAACCCCTGCCGGACAAAAGCGGCAATGGCCTGCACATTAACCTGTCGCTTTACCAGGGCGCGCGCAATTTGTTTGAACATTTTCCCGACCGGCCCGACCCGGCCGCCGCTTCCTTTGTAGCCGGCATGCTGCGCCGGGTACCGGAAATTACGGTTTTTGCCGACTCGCTGCCTGGCTCCTACAAGCGGCTGGGCCGGTTTGAAGCCCCTGGAACGGTCAGCTGGTCCTGCCAGAACCGTTCTTCCCTCATTCGGGTACCGGCCGCCTATGCGGATGACTGCCGGGTAGAGCTGCGCAGCCCCGACCCCGCCTGTAACCCCTATTTTGTGATTGCGCTTTTGCTGTTTGCCGGGCTGGAGGGCATTTCCGAACAGCTGCCCCTGCCCCCCGCCACCGACCAGGATTTGTACCATTTGGCCGACAAAACCGGTCCTGCTCCGCTTCCTGCAAGCTTGGCCGAAGCGGTAAAGCTTGCCCGTGAAAGCGAGTTTTTGCGCAGTGTTCTGCCCGACCGGCTGCTTACCAACTACCTTAACCAAAAGCAGCTGGAAGCCGAAAAATACGGCGCCGAAGGCGACCCCTACCGGTACGAGATTGAGCAATATTTCCAGCGCATTTGACCAAACAAGCGCGAGAAAGAGAGGTGGAGCGGATGGTCGATACCCTGATTGTCAGTGAAGCAAAATACCACGAAGCCCTCAAATCCTTTTTTGCCGTCGGCCCCAACTGCCAATGCTGCACAAGCGCAGGGCAGGCGCGCCGGCAGCTCTCTTCCGGCAGCTACCAGCTGGTTATTATCAACGCTCCCCTGCAGGATGAATCCGGCCGCGAGCTGGCAAAGCAGGCTGCCAGCCAGCAGTCCAGCGTTATTTTATTGGCTGCGGCCGCCCAGGCCGAAAAGCTGGCAGACCAGCTGGAAAGGCTTGGCATTTTTGTCATTCCCAAACCGTTAAACCGGCAAACAGCCGTTTTTGTACTGCAGTTTGTGCGCGCCGCCCAGGCCCGCGCCCAAAAGCTTCTGGAAGAAAACCACCGCCTTGTGCGCAGGCTGGAAGAAATGCGGCTGGTTACCCGGGCAAAATGCGCGCTGGTGCGCTACTGTGACATGACCGAAGAGCAAGCCCACCGGGCCTTGGAGCAGCGTGCCATGGACGAGCGCATTTCCCTAAAGGAAGCGGCGCTGAGCCTTTTAAGCCAATATGAAAGCGTTTAACCCTCAAAGAAAGTCAAACAAAGGCGTTTGGCGAAAGGGAAGTTTATCCCCTTTCGCTGGACGCTTTTTTCATTTGGCCGGTTTCGCGCCGGCCCCAAACAAAAAGGAGGCCTTTACGGACCTATGGAAAAACTGAAGCGGTACATCCCCATCGACTACTCCAAATATGCCCCCGACATTCCCCAAGACCAGCGGGAGGCCTACTATGGCCTGCCGCAGAAGGTGCAGTTTTGCAAAAGCTGCGTTATGTCCAACCAAAAGCCCAACAGCTGTTATGAATTTGAACATACCATCCACTCCAAAAAGAAAACCATGGTGATTCAGCCAGACGGCGTATGCGACGCCTGCCATGCCTGCCGCAACAAGGAAGACCAGATTGACTGGACCGACCGGCAAGCGCAGCTGCGCGAACTGTGCGACCGGTACCGCAAAACAGACGGCAGCTACGACTGCCTGGTTCCGGGCAGCGGCGGAAAGGACAGCTTTTATGCGGCCCACCTGCTTAAGTACAAATACGGCATGCACCCGCTTACCGTCACCTGGGCTCCCCACATTTATACCCCGTGGGGCTTTCAGAACTTTGAAGCCTGGATCCACGCTGGGTTTGACAACTACCTTTGCACACCTAACGGGCTGACCCATCGGCTTTTAACCCGCCTTGCCACCGAAAATTTGTTTCACCCGTTCCAGCCCTTTATTCTGGGGCAAAAGCAGCTGGCCCCCAAAATAGCGGCCAAATTCGGCATTCCGCTGGTATTCTACGGGGAGAACGAAGCCGAGTTCGGCAACCCCATTGCCGACAACAATTCCGCCTTGCGGGACCAGCACTTTTTTTCCACCAACGACTTTGACCATATCTACCTGGGCGGTGTTTCGCTGCGTCAGCTTACGGAAGATTTCGGCGTTGATAAAGCGGACCTTTCTATCTATCTGCCCTGTGATACCAGCGATCTGGAAAAAAATCACATTCAGGTGCACTATATGGGCTATTACGAAAAGTGGCACCCGCAGGGTGCTTACTATTACAGTGTAGAACACGGCGGCTTTGTCCCAAGCCCCGAGCGCACCGCCGGCACCTATTCCAAGTACAATTCCATTGACGATAAGGTGGATGATTTTTTCTACTACACAACCTATATCAAATACGGCATTGGCCGGTGCAGCTACGACGCCGCACAGGAGATCCGCAACGGCGAGATTACCCGGCAGGAAGGCCAGGCACTGTGCCGCAAGTTTGACGGCGAATTCCCCATGCGGTTTGCCGACGAGGTTTTCCGCTACCTTTCCATTGAACCGGAAAAATTCCCCCGTGCAGCCCAATGCTTCGAACAGCCCATTATGGATATGGACTATTTTATGCACCTGGCCGACCGGTTCCGCTCGCCCCATCTTTGGCAGCATGAAAATGGCCGCTGGAGTTTGCGCTATACCCCGTTTGAAGGGGAAAGCCTGTGCGGATATGGCGCCCCCGAAAGAGGTGAAGCGCGGTGAAAGACAAGGTGCGGTTAATTGCCCGGCTGGATGTGAAGGACGAAAACCTGGTGAAAGGCATTCAGTACGAAGGTCTGCGCAAGCTGGGCAGTCCTCACGACTTTGCGGTGCGCTACTACCGGCAGGGGGTGGACGAACTGCTTTACCTGGACACAGTGGCAAGCCTTTATGGGCGCAACAATTTGGGCGATATTTTAAAACAGACCACTCAGGATGTATTTATTCCCATAACCGCAGGAGGGGGGCTGCGCAGCGTGCAGGATGTGCAGGCAGTTCTCCAAGCAGGCGCCGACAAGGCCGCCATCAACACCGCCGCCCTGAAGCGCCCCCAGCTGATTTGTGAGGTGGCCGAGGCCTTTGGCAGCCAGTGCATGGTGCTGAGCGTACAGGCAAAACGCCGTGACCTGAAAAACGCCTTTGCCGGCTGGGAAGCCTATTACGATAATGGGCGGGAGCATTCCGGCCGGGATGTACTGGAATGGGTGCGCGAAGCTGCAAAACTTGGCGCCGGAGAAATTTTGGTAACCAGCGTGGATTGTGAAGGGTTCCAGAAAGGCATGGACCTGGAATTGATAAGCGCTGTAAGCGCGGCGGTGGACCTGCCGGTTATTGCAGCGGGCGGGGCAGGCAGCTGCCGCGACCTGGTAAAGGCTGCACAAAGCGGTGCCAACGCCGTGGCGGCCGCCAGTATTCTGCACTACGGCAAAACCACCGTTATGGAGATGAAGCACGCCCTTTTAAAAGCAGATATTGAGGTGAGACAATGCAGCGAGTGGTAACCATTGTGGATTATGGGCGCAGCAATCTTTTAAGTGTGCAGCGCGCCTTAGAATACTGCGGGGCGCAGGTACAGTATGCCCAAACCCCTGCCCAGCTGAATGGCGCCCGTATTCTGGTATTGCCGGGGGTGGGGGCTTTTGCCGATGGCGCTAAGGCTTTAAAGCGCTCGGGGCTGGATGATGCCATTGTGCAGCTGGCTGCACAGGGTGTTCCTGTTTTGGGCATCTGCCTTGGCATGCAATTGCTGTTTTGCTCCAGCTGTGAGGGAGGTTTTTGCCAGGGGCTGGGGCTTTTGCCCGGCAAAGTGGTCCCCATTCCCGGCAAAACCACCACCGGCGCCCGGCTGAAGGTTCCCCACATTGGCTGGGAAGCACTGCATTTTCCAAACCAGGAGCACCGTGGCATTCTGAAAGCGCTGCCCGAAAACAGCGAAGCTTATTTTGTGCACAGCTACCACGCCCAGTGCGCTTTTGCCGAAGATGTAATTGCCGATTTTGAGTATGGAGGACATGCCCTCTGCGCAGCTGTTTGGCGAAAAAATTTGTTTGGCCTGCAGTTTCACCCGGAAAAAAGTGGTCCGGTGGGCCTTACCATTTTAAAAACCTTTTTGGACGAGGCCAGCAGCGGCTAAATATTTCATTTACCCGTTTCGCTTACAAAACCTTTCTAAAAAGCCCTGGCAAGTTGCCAGGGCTTTTGGGTTGTTTTTATAGTTTGCCGTATCCTCATAAAACTTCCTTTTTGAAAAGTTTTAAATTCATAAAAATATTTTTGTCCGTACAGGAAAATATTTTTCTAACTTTTATGCTTTTGCTGCCTTTTGTTTGTAAAAAAGCGTTCTATAATGTTAAAGTAAAAAAAATAAAAACATTTTATTTTATCAAAATTTAACCAGCAAACCATACGCTGGAAATGAGAATTTATTTGAAAAAACAATTGATCAGCCTACTTCTTGCGCTTGCCATAGCGTGCGGCAGCTTGCCGCTTACTGCGCTGGCGCAAGAATCTGCTACTGCTGCCTCGAGCACTATGTGCACCTGTGAACAACTGCGCAGCGAAGGAAATACAAATGCATCCTGCTAGGCCTGTCTTCAGAACCCTCTGGACTGTACTGGTGCTTCTGCAAGTGAACCGGATTCTTCTGCCAGCGAGCCTGAAAGCATGGTAAGTGAACCG
>JALFTI010000022.1 GCA_022778585.1 Pygmaiobacter massiliensis
CGAACAGGTGTTACCTGTGCCGGTTTTATTTCCGGGGATTCTTAATAGCAGCCTGAGCAGCAGCCAAGCGGGCGATGGGTACACGGAACGGGCTGCAGGACACATAGTCCAGACCAACGCTGTGGCAGAACTCGACGCTCGTCGGGTCGCCGCCGTGCTCGCCGCAGATGCCCAGACCCAGCTTCGGGTTGGTAGCGCGGCCGTCAGCGGCAGCCATCTGTACCAGCTTGCCAACACCGGTCTGATCCAGGTGCTGGAACGGATCGCTCTCATAGATCTTGGTCTCGTAGTAGGCGCCCAGGAACTTGGCAGCGTCGTCACGGCTGAAACCGAAGGTCATCTGGGTCAGGTCGTTGGTGCCGAAGCTGAAGAAGTCAGCCTCTTTAGCAATCTGGCCAGCGGTCAGGGCAGCACGCGGAATCTCGATCATGGTGCCCACTTCGTACTTCATGTCAACGCCAGCTTCAGCAATCAGTTTGTCAGCGGTTTTAACGATGACATCCTTTACATACTTCAGCTCTTTCACTTCGCCCACCAGGGGAACCATGATGTGCGGGGTGATCATCTTGCCGGTCTCGGCGGAAACCTTCAAGGCAGCCTTGATAACAGCTTCGGTCTGCATTTCGGCAATTTCCGGATAGGTGACAGCCAGACGGCAGCCGCGGTGGCCCATCATCGGGTTAAACTCGTGCAGGCTTTCCACCACATTGGTCAGCTCTTCACTGGTCATGCCCATATCGGCAGCAAGCTCGGCAATCTCTTCGGGCTTGGTGGGCAAAAACTCGTGCAGGGGGGGATCCAGGTACCGGACGGTCATGGGACGCTCGCCCATAATGCGGTACATGGCAGTGAAGTCCGCCTCCTGGTAGGGCTCAACCTTGGCCAGGGCAGCCTTGCGGGCCTCAACGGTGCGGGCGCAGATCATCTCGCGCACGGCCTTAATGCGGTCCTCAGCAAAGAACATGTGCTCGGTACGGCACAGGCCAATGCCCTCGGCACCCATATCCACAGCGTTCTGAGCGTCGTGGGGGTTGTCGGCATTGGTGAACACCTGCATCTGACGATATTTGTCAGCCCAGGCCATGAAGCGCTGCAGGTTCACATTCTCGGTAGCGGCTACGGTAGCAATCTGGCCTTCGTAGATGTTGCCGGTGGAACCGTCAATGGAGATCCAGTCGCCTTCAGCAAACTTCTTGCCGTTGATGGTGAAGGTCTTGGCAGCATAGTCGATAACAACATCGTTGTCGTTGCCGCAGCCGGAAACACAGCAGGTACCCATGCCGCGGGCCACAACAGCGGCGTGGCTGGTCATACCACCACGCACGGTCAAAATGCCCTGGGAAACCTGCATGCCCACAATATCCTCCGGGGTGGTCTCCAGACGAACCAGAACAACCTTCTCACCGTTCTGGTTCCACTCGGCGGCATCCTCTGCGGAGAAGACGATACGGCCGCAGGCAGAACCCGGGCTGGCAGCCAGGCCCTTGCCAATGGCTTCGGCGGCCTTCAGGGCGGCGGCGTCAAACTGCGGGTGCAGCAGGGTGTCCAGCTGCTTGGGCTCCACGCGCAAAACAGCGGTCTTCTCGTCAATCACGCCTTCATCCACCAGGTCGCAGGCAATCTGCAAAGCAGCCTGAGCGGTACGCTTGCCGTTACGGGTCTGCAGCATGAACAGCTTGCCGTCTTCAATGGTGAACTCCATGTCCTGCATGTCGCTGTAATAAGCTTCCAGACGGCCGGCAATGGCAACAAACTCGTTGTACACTTCGGGCATCTGCTTTTCCAGCTGGCTAATGGGGGACGGAGTACGGATACCGGCCACCACATCTTCGCCCTGGGCGTTGATCAGGTACTCGCCCATCAGCTTCTTTTCGCCGGTGGCGGGGTTACGGGTAAAGGCAACGCCGGTGCCCGAACGCATGCCGCTGTTGCCGAATGCCATCTGCTGCACATTCACAGCGGTGCCCCACTCGTAGGGGATCTCGTTCATCTTGCGGTAAACATTGGCGCGGGGGTTGTCCCAGCTGCGGAACACGGCCTTCACAGCGCCGATCAGCTGTTCCTTCGGGTCCTGCGGGAACTCTTTGCCTTCCTTCTCCAGGTAGATGGCCTTGAACTGGGCAACCAGCTCCTTCAGGTCTTCAGCGGTCAGCTCCACATCCTGCTTTACGCCCTTGGCAGCCTTCATTTCGTCGATCTTCTCTTCGAAGAAGCTCTTGCCCAGTTCCATTACAACATCCGAATACATCTGGATGAAGCGGCGATAGCAGTCATAAGCAAAGCGGGGGTTTGCGGTTTTCTTGGCCAGGCCTTCCACAGCTTCGTCGTTCAGGCCCAGGTTCAAAATGGTGTCCATCATGCCGGGCATGGACTGACGGGCGCCGGAACGCACCGACACCAGCAGGGGGTTTTCAATGTCGCCAAATTTTTTGCCGGTCTCTTTTTCCAACAGAGCCATGTGGGCAAAAATGTCGGCCTGAATCTCTTCGTTAATCTCACGGCCGTCGGCATAGTACTGGGTGCAGGCTTCGGTGGTGATGGTGAAGCCCTGCGGAACCGGCATGCCGGCATTGGTCATTTCGGCCAGGCCGGCGCCTTTGCCGCCCAGGATGTTCTTCATCGAGGTCTGGTCGCCGGCGAAGGCGTCGTGACCCTCTTTGAACATGTACAAATACTTCTTGCTCAAATCAATCTACCTCCATTTTAAAATACCCTTAAAACCATCCCTTGCCCGACGCGAGCAACCTGTAGCCTTGCCCCGCCGCCGGGCTCCAAACAGGAAAGATAAGCCACTTTCCTCTTTGCAGCCCGCCGTTTGGCCGGGTTTGTTATGGTTTTGTCAAGTCCGCACATAATTATACCAAACTTCTTTTCGCATTTCCACATGAATTTATGTGAATTTAATAAAATTGTGCTTTTTCTATACAGAATAGCCAGTTGTACTTGAAAAAAGACAGAAATACTGTAAAATAAAGCTGTACGGGCAGCAGTTTTAAGCCCGTTTTTCGTCCCGTTTGGGGCGGTAAAAGTACCGCTACCTGCTTTGTGTGGCGGCAGGTTTATTGCAGGGAGGCAACCGGTTCATGCAAAACGAACCCTCAACGGCCCGCCAGCGTTTTCTGGCTTGCCAGGCCCAGTACCAGGCTACATTTGAGCGTCACCTGGACAACGGCGTGGAATTTATTAGTAAAGACGGTATTTGTATTGACCCTGAGGTTTGCATTGCACCCGGGGCTCTTATTTTGCCCGGTACCATTTTAAAGGGAAAAACCGTTATTGGCACGGGGTGTGTTATTGGCCCCAACAGCTACCTGGAAAACGCTGTGTTTGGCGAAAATGTTACTTTTAACGCCAGCCAGGGGCGCGACTGTACGGTGGAAGATGGTGCCGAAATTGGCCCATATGTGCAGCTGCGGCCCCAAAGCCATATTGGCCCGCGGGTGCATATTGGCGATTTTGTGGAAATTAAAAATTCTACCATTGGCGAAGGCACCGCAGTGGCCCACCTGACCTATATCGGCGATGCGGATGTGGGCCGCTTTTGCAATTTTGGCTGCGGCGTAGTGGTAGTGAATTACGACGGCGAGGTGAAAAGCCGTACCGTAGTAGGAGACTATTGCTTCATTGGCTGCAACACCAATCTGGTAGCGCCGGTGCGGCTGGCAGAAGGCTGCTACACCGCCGCGGGCAGCACCATTACCAAGGATATGCCGGCCGGTTCCTTGGGCATTGCCCGGGCGCGGCAGGTAACCAAGGAAGGCTGGGCTGACATGAAGCTGGCGGCCTACCGCGAAAAAAAGGAAAAGCAGTCCCAAAAGGGCTGATGGGGTTTCCTTTTGGGTTTTGGATCGCAGAAGGCGTCCGTGCAGGCGCTTTCTCAGGATAAACAGAGAAAACGGGGGCAAAAAATGAACATTCACGGGAAAGACATCAAGATCTTCGCAGGCAATTCCAACCTGCCGCTGGCCAGCGCCATTGCGGAGTGCCTGGGGCTGCCGGTAGGCAAGGCCGATGTGGGGATGTTTTCGGATGGAGAGATCAGCGTTTCCATTCACGAGTCGGTCCGCGGCAGCGATGTGTTCGTGGTGCAGAGCACTTCGGCACCGGTGAACCGCAACCTGATGGAATTATTGATTATGATTGACGCTTTCCGCCGCGCTTCGGCCGGACGCATCACTGCGGTTATCCCCTATTACGGCTATGCCCGCCAGGACCGCAAGAGCAAGGCGCGCGATCCCATCAGCTCCAAGCTGGTGGCGGATTTGATCTGCAAGGCTGGCGCTGACCGGGTACTTACCATGGACCTGCACGCCGCCCAGATTCAGGGCTTCTTTGATGTACCGCTGGACCATTTGCGGGGCATGCCTATTCTGGCGCCTTATTTTGAGAAAAAGATTGCCGAAGAGAAGGACAAGGACTTCATTGTGGTTTCGCCGGACCTTGGCAGCGTAACCCGCGCCCGCACCTTTGCCGAGCGGCTGGATCTGCCGCTGGCCATTGTGGACAAGCGCCGCCCGAAGGCGAATGTTTCGGAAGTGATGAACATTATCGGCACCGTGGCGGATAAGGATGTCATTATTCTGGACGACATGATTGATACCGCCGGCACCCTGTGCAACGCAGCTAAGGCCATCAAGGACCGGGGTGCCCGCAGCGTGGTGGCCTGCGCTACCCATGCAGTGCTCTCCGGCCCGGCTATCGAGCGCATTCAGAACAGTGTGCTGGATGAGGTGGTTTTGCTGGATACCATCCAACTGACCGATGATAAGAAGATCGACAAGATCAAAACACTGACCGTGGCCCCCGTGTTTGCCGAGGCCATTGCCCGCATCTATTCGGACAAGCCGGTGTCCACCCTGTTCGTTTAATTCACCAAAACCCCTTGCAAATGCGCCGCGGCCGCAGGTCACGGCGCATTTTTAATCGGGCGCACAGAGAGGGAAAACCCATGTTCTTTTCCAAAAACGCCGTGGAATGGCTGATTGTGGGGCTTGGAAACCCTGGAAAAAAATACGAAAACACCCACCACAACGCGGGCTTTCTTGCGTTGGATTACCTGGCCCAAAAGCTTTCTGTCCAGGTGAGCCGTGCCAAATTTGACGCGCTGACCGCCCAGGCTACCTTTGCCGGGCATAAGGTGCTATTGATGAAACCGCAGACTTTTATGAACCTGTCGGGTCAGGCGGTCTATAAAGCGGCCAACTTTTACAAAATTCCCGAAAGCCAGGTGTTGGTGCTGTACGACGATATCTCCCTGCAGCCGGGCCGGCTGCGGATTCGGCTGAAAGGTTCGGCCGGCGGGCATAATGGTATTAAAAGCATTATTGCCGGTATTGGCGATGAGTTTCCCCGCATTAAAATTGGGGTGGGGGAAAGAAGAGGCGGAGAAGCAGACCTGGCCGATTTCGTTTTGTCCCAGTTTTCCAAGCAGGATAAAGAGGCGATCGGCGCGCGGTTCGACGATATCTGCGCCGCTGCAGAGCTTATCGTAAAAGGGCAGGCCGCCCAGGCCATGAACCTGTATAACGGCTAATACACCCCTGCCGGCAAAAAACGGCGGAGGCAGCCAAATGCGCAAAAATAAAAAATTTTTAGCGAGCCGCACCGAACAGGTGCGGCCGTTTGGGGTTTGCGGCGTTTTGCCGCAGGAAAGGAGACACCATGCTGCAGGAGTCTGTCCAGCGCACGGCAGAATACCAAAAACTGCGCGCAGCGCTTAGCTTGCCGCGTCCGGCGGCACTGTTTGGGCTGCCGCCGGTGGGCCGCGCCCAGCTTTTAGCGGCGCTTTTGGCAGATACCGGCCTGCCGGGTGTAGTGATTTGTGCCGATGAGGCCAGCGCTACCCGCTTTGCTTCGGACGCCGCTTTTTTTGGCGCTGCCAGCCGGGTTTTGCCTACCCGGGACCTGTCGCTGCGCCGCGCACTGGGGGAAAGCCGTGAATATGAGTACCGGCGCCTTTCGGTTTTGGGCGATATTGTGGGCGGACGGTGCAGCTTGGTTTGCTGTTCGGCCGAGGCGGCGCTGCAGCTGACCATGCCCCGGTTTGAGCTTTTGCAGAACACCCTGACCCTGAAAGAGGGGGACAGCATTCGGCAGGAAAAACTGGTGGAGCGGCTTTTGGCGGCGGGCTACCACCGGCGGGACCGGGTGGAAGGTGCCGGCCAGTTCGCCGTTCGGGGCGGTATTGTGGACCTGTTTGCGCCGGATATGCAAAGGCCGGCCCGGATTGAATTTTGGGGCGATGTGATCGACACCATGTCCGGCTTTGATCTGCTGAGCCAGCGCCGGGAGGTGCAGCTGAAAAAAATTCATATTTCGCCGGCGCGCGAAGTGCTGTTTGCCGACCCGCAAAAGGCCCTTGCGCTGATCGAAGACGCCATCAGCAGCCAGAAAGGGCAGAAGAAAAAGGCGCTGGAAGAAGCCACTGCCGAGGACCGGGCTGTTCTGGCGGGGGGCGCGGTGCCCGAAAGCATGGACAAATACCTGCCGCTGCGCTACCCTCAGGCGGCTACCGTGCTGGATTATTTTGAAAAGCCGGTTTTGTTTTTTGAAGATGTAGGCGCGGTGAAGGAAGCCTGCCGCACCTTTGGCCTGCGGTTTTCCGAGGAAATAAAAAGCCTTTTGGAGCAGAAGGTGCTGGCCCCGGCGCTGGTGGAATTTTACCGCGACTACCCCTGGCTACAGCAGCAGACAAGCCGGCTGCCCACCATTCTTTCGGAAAACTTTCTGCGCAGCATTCCGGATTTTGAGCTGGGAGAGCTGGTAAACATGCCGGCCCATGCGCTGCCTGCCTGGGGCGGCGAGGTGAAAACCTTGGTGCAGGACCTTTCGGGGTATACTCAGCGCGGATATTTCTGCGCGGTGCTCACCGGAACACCCAGAGCCGCAGCTGCTCTGGCAAGGGATTTGTCGGCGGCGGGCCTTACCAGCGCGGCGGTCAAAGGTTCGCCCATGCCAAGCCCCGGTACGGTGGCGGTGCTGCCGGGACACCTTTCGGCCGGCTGCGATTGGCCCGGCGCCAAGTTTGTGGTCATCACTAGCCGGCGCCAGCAGACCGAACAGGGCACAAAGGTGCGCAAAAAGCCCAAGGGACTTTCCAGTTTGGAGGATATCAAGCCCGGAGATTATGTGGTTCACCAGAACCACGGAATTGGTATGTATCTGGGCATTGAACGGCTGGATCTGCAGGGGGTTGTAAAAGACTATATCAAAATCCAGTATGCGGGGGCAGATGTGCTGTATGTGGCAGTCACCCAGCTGGATGTGATCAGCCGGTATACTGCCCCGGGAGACGAGGAAAAGGTTAAATTAGCAAAGCTGGGCGGTACCGAATGGCAAAAAACCAAAACCCGCGTAAAAAAGGCCACCGAGGAGATGGCCAAGGAATTGATCGAATTGTACGCCAAGCGCCAAAAAGCGCCGGGGTTTGCTTTTCCGGAGGATGGGGACTGGCAGCGGGATTTTGAGACCCGCTTTGCCTACGATGAGACCGACGACCAGCTGAAAAGCAGTGCCGAAATTAAACATGACATGGAGCGGCCGGTGCCTATGGACCGGCTTTTGTGCGGCGATGTGGGGGTTGGCAAAACCGAAGTGGCGCTGCGGGCCGCCTTTAAAGCCATTATGGGCGGCAAGCAGGTGGCCGTGCTGGTGCCCACCACCATTTTGGCCTGGCAGCACTATAATACCATTCTGCAGCGAATGGAGGCTTTCCCGGTAAAGGCGGCTATGCTTTCCCGCTTTTGCACCCCAAAACAGACCAAGGACGCGGTGCGGGGGCTGGCTGCCGGTACCGTGGATATTGTGGTGGGCACCCACCGGCTTTTGCAGAAGGATGTGAAGTTCAAACAGCTGGGGCTTGTCATTATCGACGAGGAACAGCGGTTTGGGGTAAAGCATAAGGAAAAGCTGAAACAGGCTTTCACCGGTGTGGATGTGCTGACCCTTTCGGCGACCCCCATCCCCCGCACCCTGAATATGGCCATGAGCGGTATTCGGGATATGAGTACCATTGAACAGCCGCCGTTTGAGCGCCAGCCGGTGGAAACCTATGTGCTGGAATACGACCCCGGTGTGGTGGGGCAGGCCATTGGCCGGGAACTGGGCCGGGGCGGCCAGGTTTACTACCTGCACAACCGGGTGGAAACCATTGAAGAGTGCGCTGCCCGGGTGGCAAAATTAGCCCCTGGCGCCCGCATTGCCACCGCACACGGAAAAATGACCGAAGAGCAGCTTTCCGATGTGTGGCAGAAGCTGATGGATGGCGAGGTGGATATTCTGGTTTGTACGACTATTATTGAAACCGGTGTGGATGTGCGCAACTGCAATACCCTGATTATTGAAGATGCCGACCGGATGGGCCTGGCACAGCTTTACCAGATCCGCGGCCGGGTGGGCCGTTCAGGCCGCAAGGCGTATGCCTATTTTACCTTCCGGCCGGCCAAGGTTCTCAGCGATGTGGCGGTCAAGCGGCTTTCGGCCATCCGGGAATTTACCGCTTTCGGTTCCGGCTTTCGCATTGCCATGCGGGATCTGCAGATCCGCGGCGCGGGCAGCCTTTTGGGGCACAGCCAGCATGGCCATATGGAAGCGGTGGGCTACGAGCTGTATGTGAAGCTTTTGAACCAGGCGGTGGCCGCCCAGCGGGGCGAAGCACCCCCGGTGGATAAGGCCGACTGTTTGATCGATGTGCGGATGGACGCCTATCTGCCCGAGCGGTATATCCCCGACCAGCCCAGCCGAATTGAAGCCTATAAGCGAATTGCAGCCATTCAGACCCAGGAAGATGCCGACGATGTGCTGGAGGAGCTGGATGACCGGTATGGCGAACCGCCCAAAAGCGCCCGCGCGCTGGTGGAGGTCAGCCTGGCCCGGGTACAGGCGGCAAACCTGGGGGTATATGAAATCTGCCAGCGGGCAGACCAGGTGGTTTTGTACTCCGACGCAATCTCCAGTACCACTTCGGTTCCGCTGGTGCGGGCACTTGCAGGAAGAGCCTCTTTCCACCCGGGCAAAAAGCCCTACCTGACCGCAGCCATTAAAACCGGCGAAGAGCCGCTTTTTGTGTTGCGGCTGGTATTGGACAAAATGGCCTGGCTGCGCGACGCGCTGGCCGAAGCCGAAAAAAAGCTGTAAGCAGAGATGCACTTTTGTTAGAATAAGCCCATAAGGGGGAAACTTTGTATGGGTTTGCCCGGGAAAGGAAGAGATTATAAGACCAAATGACATTTGAGGAATTAAAATTAATGCCCCAGCTGCTGGACGCAGTACAGCAGCTGGGGTATACCCAGCCCACCCCCATCCAGCAGCAGGCAATTCGCCCGGTGCTGGAAAAGAAAGACCTTATTGGCTGTGCGCAGACCGGAACCGGAAAGACAGCTGCTTTTGCAATTCCCATTCTGCAAAACCTGGCCAAAAGTCCGGTAAAGGGCCACCGGCCTATCCGGGCGCTGGTGCTTACCCCAACCCGGGAGCTTGCCTTGCAGATTAAAGAGAGCTTTGATGATTATGGCCGCTTTTTGCCGGTGCGCAATACCGTTATATTCGGCGGGGTAGGCCAGGCGCCCCAGGTAGAGGCGCTTAGCCGCGGGGTGGATGTGCTGGTGGCAACCCCAGGGCGGCTGAATGACCTGTGCAGCCAGGGATATGTAAAACTGGAGCGGGTGGAATATTTTGTGCTGGATGAAGCAGACCGCATGCTGGATATGGGCTTTATTCAGGATGTGCGCAAGGTTTTGGCGCACCTGCCCCAAAAACGGCAGACCCTTTTGTTTTCCGCCACTATGCCTGACGAGATTGACCGGCTGGCCAAACAGATTCTGCATAACCCGGTGCGGGTGGAGGTGACCCCGGTTTCCACCACGGTGGATGCGATTCGCCAGCGGCTATACCGGGTGGATAAGCCCAATAAGCGCCGCCTTCTGTTAAAGCTTTTGGACGATCACCCCGAGTACGATTCGGTGCTGGTGTTTACCCGCACCAAACACGGGGCCGACCGGGTGGCGAAGGAGCTGGGCCGTGCCGGCGTAGAGGCAATGGCCATTCATGGCAATAAAAGCCAAACTGCCCGCCAAAAAGCGCTGGGGCTTTTTAAGCAGGGAGAAATTCGGGTGCTGGTGGCTACCGATATTGCCGCGCGGGGAATTGATATTTCGGGCCTTTCCTGTGTGGTAAACTATGAACTGCCGGATGTGCCGGAAACCTATGTACACCGCATTGGCCGTACCGGCCGGGCCGGGCGCACCGGCGAGGCGGTAAGCTTTTGCAATTTTGATGAGCAGGAAAACCTGCGGGATATTGAAAAACTGATCGGCAAAAAGCTGGAATTGGTGGAGGAAAATCCCTGGCCAATGGAAATTTTGCAGCCTTCCCCCAGGCAAACGCGTGGCCAGCGCGCCAGTATGGAGCGCCGGCAGGAAACCCTGCCGGGCGAAAAAGCACAAAAAGCGGAGCCGTTGCCCGCCCTAAAACAGGAAAAACGGCCGGCTGGTGCCAAAAAGCCCAAAGCAGACAATAAGGCAAAAAAAGAGTTGTGTGCAGAGAAAAAACCGTCGGTTAGCCGCAGCCAGGCACAGCAAGAACGAAAAAAGGAACGCTTTGCAGGCACCGCCGGCACAAAGAAAAAAACAAAAACGCAGCGTTCTGCCAGCACTCGCACACACAGCCTTGCGCAAAAGCCGCCCGAAATTGCGGCGGTGCACCAGGGGTATTCGGCTGCTTACTGGATGGAAAGCCTACCCGGCGAGCGGCGAAACCAGAAAAAAACAAAAAAACGCTGAAAAATGCGCGCTTTGGGTGCCGCCTGGTATTAAATGCCAGTTGTTTATGTATCCTTGCAGCGTTTTAAAGGGTTAAAAAACGAACCCCTTTGCCGGTACAGGGCAGACGGCCAAAACAAAAAATATAAAGCCGTAATTTTGTCACAAAAGGGCGCTTGACAAGATGGGAAAATGTGCGATAATAAAAAGCACAGTTTATCTGCATAAGGGAGTAGTTCGCGCGTTTGCGTGACAAGTCAACATTCTGGCAGCTGCCTGGCTTGGATTAAAGAACGAGACTTATGTATAGCCTTGATGGGTTATACATAAGTCTTTTTTTATGCAAGGAAAATGGAAAACCGGCTTTTGTGGCAAAGCGCCGGCAAACAGTTTGGGCAGCCAGGACATGAAAAAGAAATGGGGTTGAGAAGTTTGCATTTTATTGATATGGTTTTTATTGGGGTGGGGCTTTCCATGGACGCCGCAGCGGTTACCATTGCAAACCGGCTGGGTCGGCCGGGCGTGGGAAAAGGGCAACTGGTGCAGATGGCACTTGCCTTTGGCCTGTTTCAGGGTATTATGCCGGTATTGGGTTATTTTGCAGGCAGCCTGTTTGCCGAACTGATCAGCCGATATTCCGGCATTGTTACTTTCCTTATTTTGGGGGCCATCGGCGGCTCTATGATCAAGGAAGGCCTGTCGGCGGAGGAGGAAAACGATTCGCGCCGGTTAAACCTTTCTTTGCTTTTGGTGCAGGCTGTTGCAACCAGTATTGATGCATTTGCAGTAGGGGTAAGCTTTTGCGCCGAGGCAGCGCCCATTGGTTTTGCAGCGCCGGTTATTGCCGCTACCACCTTTGGGTGCAGCCTGCTGGCGGGTGCCCTGGCAGCCAAAGCAGGGCCTGTTTTGGGCAGCCGGGCGCAGCTTTTGGGGGGCGCCATTCTGGTGGCCATTGGGCTGAAAGCACTGCTTTAATGTGGCGCATAGTTTGGCAAAAAGCAGGGGAAACTATTGTAAAAAAGCGGCCGGCATATTATAATAGCAAGTAGAAAAAAGTGGCGGGGCCGCCCGCTGCAAAAAAGGCGGTGGACCAGATGAAAACCCAGCGCGGCCTGGTGCAGGCACTAACCCCTCTGACCAATACCGTCGGGAAACTGCCGGTGTATATCGGCGGGCTGGTGGCGGCCGGCAAAGCCTTTGCGGTGAGCCTGGCAGACCAGGACAAACAGAAAAAAGGAGAGATTACCATGAAAAAATCCACTCTGATCAGTCTGATCGTATTTCTTTCCGCCGTGGCGGGCGCACTGGGCGCTGCCTACCTGTATTTGATGAAGCGGGAAAAGGAACTGGATGAATATGAGCAGATGCTCTTCAGCGAAGAGTATGAGGACGATTCCAGCGAGGCCCCCGAAGAGGAGAGCGACGAAGAGAGCGCTTGTGACGAGGCTGACGCCGAATAATGGGCTGTAAAAGGCGCCCCGTTTTTGCGGGGCGCCTTTTTGGTATATTGGTAACAAGCGGCAGATAAAATTTTTTAGCCTGCCGCAGAAGGAACAAGCGCTTATGAAACAGAAACCACAACAGGTAGTCCATCCTTTGCAGCCCATTTTTGATGAAAACAGCCGGGTGTTAATTTTGGGCACCATGCCGTCGCCGGTATCCCGCCAGCAGGCTTTTTATTATGGTCACCCGCAAAATCGGTTTTGGCGGGTGCTTTGCCAAATTTTGGACGAGCCGCTTCCTTCTGACCCCTCGGGCAAGCAGGCGCTTTTACTGCACCGACATATCGCCTTGTGGGATGTGTTGGCAAGCTGTACCATACAGGGCGCGCAGGATGCTACCATTCGCCAGCCGGTGGTGAATGATTTTCATCTGCTGTTTGCAAAAGCGCCAATCCAAAAGGTGTTTACCACCGGGCAGAAGGCAAAGGCGCTGTTTGTGCGGTATTGTTCCAGCTACGGGTTTGAACCGGTGGCCCTGCCAAGCCCAAGCCCGGCAAATTGTGCGGTGTCGTTCGAAGCGCTGTGTGAAAGCTGGCGGCAGATATTGCCCTGGCTTGAGGAGGAGAGGCTATGACCGACTTTGCCTGCAGTGTGCTGGCTGTTGCCCGAAAAATTCCGCCCGGACGCTTGGTGAGTTATGGGCGTTTGGCCGCGCTGGCCGGTTGGCCTGGCCGTGCACGGGGCGTGGGGTTTGTTATGCGCAGCCAGACGGATACCACCGTACCCTGCCACCGGGTGGTTTTTGCCGACGGGCGCCTTGCGCCGGAAGGGACCTTTCAAAACCAGGGCGGCCAGCGCGCACTTTTGGAAAAGGAGGGCATCGGCTTTTTGGCCGACGGCCGGGCGGATATAAAAAAGCATTTGTGGCCGTAAGAAAAGCCCTTTTGCACAGGTGTGCAATAAGGCGAATAGACCGGCTTTGACCTTGCAGGCAGTGAAGAAAAAGCAAAAAGATGAATGCGGGAAAACCCGTTTGTAAAAAAAGGCGCGCAGATGGAAAGCTGCGCGCCTTTTGGTTTATAGGGCAGTGTTAGTGTGCGGGGTGTTTTAAATGCAGCTCCAAAGCGTCTTTTGGGGTATCATCTTCCACGCCTTTAAAGCCGCGGCCCAGCACCTCGCTGGCAGAAGCCACCACCACAAATGCATTGGGGTCTTGCTGAGCCACAATTTTTTTCAAAATCCAGGTTTCTTTAGGGCGCAGTACCGTAATAAGAATATTGCGTTCATTACCCGCGTACATACCGGTTCCCCGCTGTAAGGTTACACTGCGGTCCAGCTGACTGTGAATGGCCTGGAACAACCCTTCCGGGTCGTGGTCGGTGATTATGTAACACATGCTGGCCTGGTCAAACCCCTGCAAAATGCGGTCGTTCACGATGCTGCACACATAAATGGTAATAAGGGCATAAAGCCCCGCTTCAATATCCCGGAACATAATCATGGCGAAGAGCACTACGCTGCCATCCACCAAAATAAAAACTTTTCCCAGCGAAAAGGCGGGAAATCGGGTCTTTAATAGCCTTGCCACCAGGTCAGTACTGCCAGAAGAAGATTCCGACTTTAAAATAAACACCGCCCCGAAACCGTATAAAAGCCCGCCGAAAACAGCAGCTACCAGCCTGTTGTAGGTAACAGTGGGCAGGAAGGAAAAGGTTTCCAGCAAAATGGAAAAAATGGCAGATCCCAGCAGAGTGCGCAGCGCGTAGCCCTGCCCTTTTGCAAAAAAGGCCAGCAAAAGGAAGGGAAGGTTTAAAAGAAAGGTAAAAAGCCCCAGCGATATGGGCAAAAAACTAGTAACAACAATGCCAATGCCGGAAAATCCACCCGCAGCTATGTTATTGCCGGATAAAAAAAGCTCAAGTGCCAGGGTGTAAAAAAATTCCCCCACCACAAAGTAGCACATTTTTTTTGCTTCCAGTTCAAGCTGCAGCTTGGTGTTTGCCATATAGTTCCTCGCTTTCTGTAGTGGAGGGTGTTTTGCCTGTTACCAGCATAGCATACCATGTTGGGGGTGTGCAACACAGCGGGCGGCTGTGGGAAAAGTTTTGGTTAAAACCGTGGCTTCAAAAGAATGAAAAAACAAAGAGACCGGGCATTTTTCCTTGACGATACCATTGCGTGGGCCATATAATAGGGGAACAAGGAATCCGCATGATGAAAGACCACCCCAGCATGGCTGGCCAAGCGAAAGGAATCGAACATGATCTCGACAAAAGGGCGCTATGCGCTGCGCACCATGGTGGATATTGCCCAGCAGAAGGACGAGGGCTTTGTCTCTTTGCGGGATATTGCGCAGCGGCAGGGTATTTCCATGAAATATCTGGAACAGATTGTAGGACAATTGACCCGGGCTGGGCTTGTAAAAAGCAGCCGGGGTGCGCAGGGGGGATACCGCTTGGCCCGCAGCCCGCAGGAGTATACGGCGGGGGATATTCTGCGGGTAACCGAAGGAGAACTGGCGCCTGTGGCTTGCCTTGCTGCAGGGGCCAGAACCTGCGAGCGCGGAGAAGCCTGTGCCACTGTGGAATTTTGGCGCGGGCTGCAGCAGGTAATTGAAACCTATTTGGACGGGGTAACGCTGGCCCAGCTGGCCCAAAGCGGCCAAGAAGGCGAGCAGCCGCAGCCTTCCCCAAAAAAGCCGTTAGAAAAGAAAGGACGAAAAAAAGAAGCAAAAGGCAAAAAAGCGGACGCTTCTGCTACAAACGAGCAAAAAGGGCAGGAGGAAAGCGAGGAGGAAAAACCGGTTCTCCGGCGTGCGGTAACCGATATTCCCATTGAACTTTTGTAACAGGTAAAATAGTGTCGAAAAGGGGGCTTTGGCCCCCTTTTCGTCTGAAATGCTGCAAAAAAGCCGGGCCTGCCCGGTTCGGCAGAAAGGAGCTAACATGGGGCAGAATAAAGCAAAGGTCAGCCGGCTTTTACCCAAAAGCTTATGGGTGGCGCTTTTTTTAGGCCTTTTTTTGCGGGTGGTATTCATATGTCAAAATACCGGCCACCCTTATGACGCCAATACTTTTATGGCCTGGGCACTGCGCCTGGCAGATGTTGGGCCAAGCGCTTTTTATTCCCCAGATTATTTTGCCGACTACCCGCCAGGATACCTGTGGTTTTTATGGGTTGCAGGCAAAATGATTCGGTTTTTGGGGTTAAGCTACAGCAGCGCGGCGGCGCGGCTGCTTTTAATGGCCGGCCCCATAGCGGCAGATCTTGCCCTTGCGGTGCTGGCATGGCGCTTTTCCCGCCAGGTACTGGGCGAGCGGGGCGCCCGCTTTTTGGGAATATTGGTGACCTTTTGCCCCATGCTTTGGTACAACAGCGGCGTTTGGCAGCAGGTCGACAGCCTGCTTACCCTGTTTCTTGTGGCTGCTTTTTGGGCGGCCGCCAAAGGCAAAGGGCCTGCGGCCGGGCTTTGGTATGCTGCTGCATTGCTTGTAAAACCGCAGGCGCTCATCTTTGGGCCGGTATATGCGCTGTGCTTTTTGCTGCCGTTTTTTTCTAAAAAACAGGCAAGGCGCATTGCCCTTTTAACTGCGGCAAAGGCGTTTCTTTGCTGCGCGGCATTTTTTTTAGTGGTCTCTGCCCCTTTCACCGGCAGCCAAATGCCGGTGGTCTGGCTGGTGCGGTTATACCAAAATACAGCTTCCTCCTATCCGTATGCCTGCTTAAATGCATGTAATCTGTTTGGCCTTTTGGGCAAAAACTGGGTAGGGCTGGATGATACCTTTTTGGGACTTTCGCTTTCGGTTTGGGGCTGGGCGGGAATTATGCTGTGCGGGGGCCTTTTGCTTTATTTTGCCATAAAAAGCTGGAAAAACGATTGTTTTGACCCCTTTTTGTTGGCCAGTTTTTTTGCTAGCGGTGTGTTTACGCTGGGCCATGCCATACACGAGCAGGACCTTTTTGTTCCGGCGGTATTGCTTCTTTTGGCTTTTGCCCGCACGGCCGACCGCAGGCTTTTGGTTTTGGCAGGCGGTGAAACCGCAGTTTGCTTTGCAAACATGGCATTGGTCATGGCCAATATGGGCGCCGATGAATTTTTAAAAAGCGAACAAAGCGTATTTTTGCTGCGGCTTTTTTCCACGCTGCAGGTTGGGCTTTTTTTAGGCCTGGCTTGGGTGTGCTGGTCTTTTGTGAAAGGAAAACATAGCCTGGTGCGCCAGTTTGGGTTTTACCCGGCCCCACAGCCCGAAAATATAGTCCCCACGCCTTTTAGCCGCACAGAATGGGGGGCTTTGGCCCTTGTTACGCTGGCAGCCTGCCTTTTGAATATTTGGCATTTAGGGGCGGTCAAGGTGCCGCAGTCTTATTGTACCACCCAGCAGGAAAAGCTTGTTTTGCAGGTTTTTTTTGAACAGCCTGTCCAGGTCAGCACCATCGCTTACTACCCGGGGATTGGAATTGGGGAGATTGCGGTGTCGGATGCAAGCCAAATCATAAAAGGGCAGCTGTCGGTTTATACCGTCTTTTGCTGGCAAAAAAGTCAGGGCGCGGCACTTTCAGCCGGGCCGGAAAATCCCCTTACGGTGACCCTTTCGGAAAATATTACGGTAAACGAGCTGTGTTTTTATAACCCGCAGGGCGAACAGGTGTTTCCGTCCGGGTGGAGCACACAAGGCAGTGCGCTGTTTGATGAGCAGCAGCTGGCACAGCCGGCAAGCTGTTACAACAGCATGTATTTTGATGAAATCTACCATGCCCGCACGGCCTATGAGCTGCTGCATGGGCTTACCCCCTACGAAACCACCCATCCGCCGCTGGGCAAGGAGCTGATTGCGGTGGGAATTGCCCTGTTTGGCATGTGCCCGTTCGGCTGGCGCATAATGGGGGCGCTGTTTGGAGCTTTGACGGTACCGATTTTTTACCTTTTGGCCCGCCAGCTAATGCGAAAACGGTACGCCGCATTTGCTACGGCGCTTTTTCTGTTGGAGCCAATGCGGCTGGTAACCAGCCGCATTGGCACCGTGGATATTTTTTTGGTGTTTTTCCTGCTGCTTTCCGCCTGCTTTATGGCGGCCGGCTGCCGCAGGCTTGTTTGGTATGGGCCTGCAGCGGCTGCAAGCTGGCTGGCAGGGGCGGGCATTGGTTTTGGGCTTGCCTGCAGCTGTAAGTGGAATGGCTTGTATGCGGGGGCAGCGCTGGCAGTGTGGTATTTTGGGGCCTTCTTTCGGCGGTGTAAAAATGGGCCCCAACAGGCAGTACAGCGGGCTTTTAAACGGGAACTGGCCGGCTTTTTGGGGCAGGGATTTTTGTTTTTTGTTATAGTGCCCGTTTTACTTTACGCGCTTAGCTACCTGCCCTGGGCTGTGCGGCAGCCGGGGTTTGGCCTTGCCGGGCTTTGGCAGTGCCAGCTGGATATGTTTTCCTACCACTCCACCCTTACCGCCACCCATCCGTTCCAGTCCATGTGGTATTCCTGGTTGTTTAACTGGCGGCCGGTGTGGTATTATATGGGTACCGGGCTAAAGCAAGGGCAGTATGCCAGCATTGCGCTTTTGGGCGGTCCGCTTTTAATGTGGGGCGGGCTTGCTGCTGTGGCATGGCTTGGGGCAAAAGCAGTGCGCGGCCGGCTGGAAAGTGCCGGCTGGTTTGTGCTTTTGTTTTGGGTTTTCCAGCTTTTGCCCTGGGCACTGGTAAGCCGGGCCGCTTTTTTATACCACTATTTTCTCTGTGTGCCGTTTTTGGCGCTGGCCGCCGGGCTTTTTATGCAGGCTGCAGGAAGAAAAAAAGCGGTGCTTTCCGGCCGGCTGTGTATGGGGCTTACCGTTCTTGCAGCGGTGCAGCTTTGCTTTTTCTTCCCGGCCCTTACCGGTATTGCGGTGGGAAAAGGCTGGGCTTCGGCTATGCTTTTGCTGCCTTCCTGGGGGTTTTATATTTTGTAAATTATGGCGGTTCAAAGGGCGGTACCCCATGCCCGCCAGCCCAAAAGCGAGGAATGCGATATGATAAAACCAAACCTGCACGCAAGCGTTTACCGGGCGGCCGGTGTCCGGCTGGTGGGCGATGTAACCGTGGCAGCGGACTGCAGCCTTTGGTATAACGCAGTGCTGCGGGGAGACCTGCGCAGCATTCGGGTGGGGGAAAAAACCAATATACAGGACTGCTGTGTACTGCATACCGACGCAAGACATGAGCTTTCGGTGGGAAGCGGGTGCACAGTGGGCCATGGCGCGGTGCTGCACGGCTGCCAGGTGGGGGACAATACCCTGATTGGGATGGGCTCGGTGGTGCTTTCCGGCGCGAAGATTGGCTCGGGCTGTATTGTGGGCGCAGGAAGCCTGGTTACCGGCCATATGGATGCACCGGATGGCAGCCTTATTTTGGGCAGTCCGGCCCGGGTGGTTCGCCCGCTCACCGAAGAGGAGATTGAATCAAACCGATTTAGCTGCCGGCAGTATATGCAACTGGCCCAAAAGGCCAAAAAGGAGGAAGAAGATGCCTGATTTGAAGATGCGCCGCACCTGTGCGGCAGTGGTAAGCCTGGCCGCTGCGGCCTGGCTTGCGTATGTATGGCTGACCCGGGTGGGGGACCTGGTGCTTATTTCGCAGGAGGGCATTCGGATTTTTTGGATTCCGGCGGCCTTTTTGGTGTGGGGAATTTACACCCTGGTCAGTCTTATGGGAGCAGTGCAGACAGAAGACCCCCAAAGCCACCAGGAGCAGATGTGGCAGGCGGTGATGGGCCGGCGGAGGGCCGAGGACCGGCAAAAGAAAAAACGCCGCTGAAAAAGGTTGGCTTGAAAGCTGCGCGTTTATAAAACACAAAAAACCGTGCCGTAAACCCATTTGGATGCGGCACGGTTTTACTTTTACAGCAATGAAATGATAGCGGCCCAAAAGGCGCAGCATGATTCATGGACGATGTGCGCTTATTTTGGCAGCGTTTGGAAATACCTTTTTTGAGAGGGCCCTACTTTAGATAAATCTATTTTGGATTTTTATAAATCTGTCGGTTTTAATTTTTATATATTTGTAAACGATTAAACAATATGGTAACCATTACAATTTTCGATTAGAAATAAACAGCCTTTTAACGCGTTTGGTTTGCTGTTTGTCAAAACAAGAGAAGGTTATAACAAATAAAAGCCTGCCCGCCGGCACTTGTTGCCGGCGGGCAGGCTTTTTATACCGCAAACAGGCCAAAAGACCATTTAAAAAGCAAAGGTTTTTAAGAAAGGAAAAAGCACTTACAACTATAAAACCTGCACAGGCTGCAGGTTTTAGCTTTTTGGTCGGCCGTTTATCCGTTGGCCCGGTCAGCACAAAGGCCGGCAAGCATGGCATCGGCAAACCGGTTCAGCCGGTCATCAATTCCATCAAGCGCCAGGGCGGTGCCGGGGTCGTTTGCGGTCTCCATCAGGCAGAATTTAGGCGGCAGGTAGAAGGTTTTATTCATCGACAAAGCGCCGATCAGCTGTTCGGCAACCAGGTCGCTGCCGGAATAGCCCGACACAACAATGCCGTAAAGTGCCTGATTGTAAAACTGTCGGGTGCGAAACAAGGCGGTCATGCGGTTGATGCAGGCAGACAGATTGGCAGAAATGGAGTCGTTGTAATTGGGACAGATTAAAACCAGCGCATCAGTTTTTTGCAAGGCGGGGTATACCTCCTGCACCATAACGCCGCCGTAAAAGCAGTCTCCCCGCTCGCCGAAATGGCGGCACATGGTGTACGGGCAGCCGGAACAGTCGGCCAGGGTGCCGTTGCGCAGGCCGATTTCGGTAATATGCACCTGTTCGCCCAGCCGGTTTTTCACCTGCTGCCACAAGGCCATGGTGTTCGAGGTTTTATAGCTGGAAGCGTGCAGCACCGTAATATTTGATGTTGTAACACGAGGCGGGCAGAAAGTTTGCACCCGCTCTGCCAGGCTTTTTACCGCTGCAAGGTAGGCGCTTTCCAGGTCGGTGTGGGCATTTTTTGCCCGAATGGCAAAATTTTGCAGGCTGCCGGTGGCCTCTACCAGCGGCCCGCCCACAAACAGACACCCCTGCATATTGACAGCCAGCACCAGCTGACGGGCCAGCGCTTTGGTATAAAGCTCGCTGGCGCCGTCCACAATTACCCCCGCCGTGCAGCCGGAAAGGTCCAAATTTTCACGCCGCAGCGCACAAAGCATCCGGTACCATTCCAGGTTTATGCCATCTGGTCCAAGTTCCACCGCAAATAAAAGCCGGCGGCCGGTAAGGCGGCAAAGCTCTGCGGCTGTGCGCACGGTTGGCACCGCATTGTCGCCCAGTGCACGGGTTAAAATACGGCTAAGCCGGCCGCCCGGCCGTGCGCCGCCCGGGCAGATGAGGGTGAGGCAAGTTTCGGACTGCATACCCAAAGCGCCCCCTCACACAATGGCGGCCAGATTGTCGGCCGCCAGCTGAATGCGGGAGAAAAGTGCATCGGGCAGGCACAGCTGTTCGGTTTGCAGCCCATTGGCGGTATACCGATTTTTGACCCCCATATAAATGCCGCCCAAAAAGACAGAACCGCAGTGCCAATCGCCCCGCAGGGTTAAAAGCAGGCTCAGCGCTCCGGAAGACAGTGCCGGCGCCACATAGGGCTTATACCCAAGGGCGCGCATCTGCAGGTTAGCGGTTACGGTCAGCTGGGTTAGCTCCCGGGAAAGCGCGTCGTCATACTGCTCAATGGAATTTGCAATTACCAGGTCCTGGCCGTGGGGTCCAAACGAGCGCCCTTCGGTTAAAAAGCTTGCAAAGCGCGGGTCCTTTTTGGCAAAATACGCGGCGCGCGCGTTCATAACGCCAAGGCCAAACCCTTGTATCTGTTCGGCAAAAAGCCCCTGGCCGTCCCATTTGCCGTCCTCGTTTCGGTTGCTTTCCAAAAAGGCGGTTTTAGCCAGAGGGTCCACCGGGTCCGACACGACCGCAAAAAGCCCCGCAAACTGCTTTTGACGGGCCATGCGGGCATAGTGGGCCACAATGGCGCTGTTTGCTTCAAACTGGGCCATCCGTACATCCTTTACACCGCTGCCCACCGGCGGAATGCCCTTGGAGGCCACAAATACAAAGACATCACAGTCGAAAAGATTTTCCGGTTTTACCACATCCACCGGCGGGAAGGCGTCATAACACCAGGGCAGTGCAATCTGGTTCATTTCAAATTCCCACCGGGCGCTCACCTTTTCGGATAAATCACAGATGCCGATGGAGTCGATCACATCCGCGCCCAAAAGTTTAAGTCCAGTCAGCAGCGTGCTGCCCACATCGCCAATGGCCAGAATATGCACCCGTTTTTTTTCGCTCTTTTTTTGGCAAAATGCCGCAGCCTGCCGCCAGCGGGGATGGTTAAAGTTTGCGCACAGCATGCCGCCTGCGGCAAGCCGGCGGCGCACGGCTTCGTCCAGCGGTTCGCCGCAGCATTCAATGCGGGCGTCATCTAAAAAGGCAACGCTTTCGTTTTTAGCCAAAAGCTGATTTTCGCTGGTGGCAAAAAAGGCAGAACGGCAGCTTTGGGCTGGCCGGCAGGTTAAAAATACGGCTTTGGCTTCGGGGCCGGGTGCGGCGCAGCGCTCAAACGGCAGATTGGGGTTAAGAGAACAATAATAGGTTTCGTTTTCCTGGTACCAGACCATACAAAGGTTCCTCCTTTTGGCAGATGGGGCAAAACGGCAAGACCGGCCCCTTTGGGTCACAACAGCGCATTTTCCATTCGGTCAAGCATGGCCAAATCGTTTTCCAAATACACCGAAGCGGCAAGATTGGCGTCGTAGGACATACAGCTGCCCTTGTCCGGGCAAAGCGGCAGAATAACCGCTTCTCCCAGGCGGGATAAGGTCAGGTTTCGCCCAAAATGCGCCCGGTATTCACTTTCCAACACAAGCATAACATCCCGCGCATTTCGAATACACACTTTGGAATATTCCAGTGCGGCGGATTTTTCATATTCCGAATAGTATTTTGGGGTGGCATAGGGCAAAATTAGGTTCACCGAAGGCAAAAGCCCGGGAACACTGCGCTCAGAACGGCGCACTGTGTCGCCGCCAATAAACGGGTACAGGGTGGATTCCACAAACCATCCCCGCAGGTTAGGCACAAAATACACGCAGTCTACCGAGCGGCCGGCGGTTTCCATTAAGTCCCGTCCCCGGCCGGACAAAAGCCCTACCATTACCTTGCGGATCTCCAGCCCCTCTGCGCAGAACAGCGGGTCCAGTGCCCGCATACGGTCGCCCGAATGCAGAAGGTCATCCACCAAAACCACCGGCCGGCAAAAAGACTTTATGGTGCGGATCTGACTTTCCAGCGGTGGGTAGTAGGGGAACGCCTCAATTTTGCTTTCGGTAATAGTGGGGTCGTAGACCTTGTCGGTATGAATGGTTTTGGTGACGGTGTTTGGCACCACATTACCCCGCAGCATTTTACCAAAGGGAACGCACATAACCTCGCCCAGCTGGCGGGGTGTGGTGGGGGTTTCCGGCACCTGGTTGAGCTGGGTAATTTTTTTAACCAGCCGGTGGTGGATAACCCGGGCGTCCAGCGTAAGCACGAGGCTGCCCGGGTACAGCCTGCAGATGGTTTGCTGCAGCCGCCAATGGGCCAGCTGCACCGCTTCCAGCACCCGCGGATTTGTGGAAAACGGAGGCTTGAGTGTAGTTTCCAGGTTTTGAATAATGGCCACGGGGGCGGTCATGTCTGTCAGGAAAAGCGGTTCCGGGCCAAGGCTTGCGGGCGCTTGGGTAAAGCCCTGGCGGGCTAGCAGATCGGCTTCCCCCTCGCTTATGGTGCCCGAAAGCGGTAGAAAAACCGCAAAGTTGCAGTCTTCAGCCAGCGGGCTTGTGAGCATTTCGGTTAAAAGCCGCTGGAGGGTTAGCGCGTGATAGGTTTTTGCGCCCGCGCACCAAATGCCGCAAATAAGCAAAATGCGTCCCGAAGTGCGCCCGCGCACATAGTCGGCCCGCTCGGCAGAGCCAAAGGCGGCCAAAAGCTGCTGGCTGCCCACAGTGCGCAGCGCAGCAAAGCCCAAAAGTTTTTTGGCCTGCCCCGGCTGCGCTTCGTACAGGGCCATGGCTCCGCAGGCGCTTTCGGCCAGCTGGTGGCCAAGCCTCGCTGCAAGCTGTAGGTCCCTTTGGCAGGTGCCGGCCAGTATCTGCCAAAAAGCGGGGGAGGGGGTGGGGTCAAACTCGAAGGCAAGTGGTTCGGCCCCCATCAACTGCTTATACTGCGGTTCACGCAGGTAAAGGCTGTTTTGGTAGATAAAATCCTGCACAACCGGGTCGATGAGGTTGGAAATATCCCGGTTCAGGTCAATATTTTCCCGAATGCGGGTGGAGCTGATATCTTCCAGGTGGGGCGGCAGCTGAAGCCGAAGGACCTCGCCGCTGATGCAGGACAGATCGGCCGGCTGCTGTTTTTCACCGCCGGTGTGCAGGCCGGACACCCGTTCGAATACAATATGGTTCATCGAGTGGACCGAATGGGGGGAAGGCGGGGCCTTATAGCTGGAAGCGTGGGCCACCACATCCGAACCCACCGCAAGGAAAAGCGTTTTGCCGGCGAAAACCCGGGCAAGGCGTTCCAGGTCAAGAGGGTTTGCAATGTTGACCGGAATATCGTGCGGGAAAAGCTGTACATGAAACTCATCCGCTACCGACATGCTGACAATTTGCCGGCGAATCAGGCTGGGCTGCGCTTTTTTGGACCAGGAAAATTCGTCCACTGCCAGATAGACCTCAAAGCCCAAATCCCGAATTTCCCGCACAATTCCCTTATGAGAGAGGGTAAACGGGTCAAAGGTGCCGGGGAAGAAAGCGACCTTTTGGCGGGTTTCAAACTGGAAGTCGCCGCTGGTAATGCGGTGCAAAACCAAAAAACGATAGATGTGGGACAAAGCAGCCGCCCGGTAGAAGAAGGTCAGTTCCCCGGCCCGATGCTCGTCGATCAGGAACAGTATTTTTTTGCAGGCCAGCACAAACAGGCTGGATTTGTCTTCATAGGAGAGCACGCGGGAACCGAAAAGGCCCTTGCCCAGCACCAAAAGCGCTTCCTGGCGAACCGGCTCCCGGTAGGAAGCAAGCCCTTTCAGAACCATGCCTACCATCAGCTGACGGCGTTCGAAAATGCGCAGTTCACTTTCGCCAAAGCGGCTGGCATAGTCGCCATAATGCTCCAGCATTTCCCCCACCGAGCCCAGCGCGGCCGAAACAATGCTGTCGTTAGCGCTGGCCATCAGCTGCTGCATGCGGCCAATCATCTCGTCCAGCTCCTGCGGGCGCAGCCAAAGCGAAAATTCGCCCAGGCATTGGGGAATATATTTGGAAAATTCGTATTGGCCCACCTCAAGCCCTTTGGCAAGCTCCACGGCTATCTCGTTGCGCTGGTCGGGGGAAAGGTAGGTTGCAATTTTTAAAAGCGAAGCGCCGGCCGTGTGGCGCACCACCACATTTTCGCTCACCTTGATCAGGTTGGAAAAGTGGGCCGCAATGTGCATAACCTGGTCCTGCTCGCCGGCCGATATCAGCTCTACCAGCAGCTGGATATTGATGGCCTTCAAAATCCAGGTGGTGGCGGTTTTCAGGTTATCCAGGAAAATATCGCTGATGATTTCCGGCCGGCGCAGCTGGGCAATCTGGCGGCTTGCATCCTGCCCTAAAAGCTGCAGAATATGCGCCTGCAGATAGATAAGGGCGGGGGTGTCCAGGCAATCGGCCTGCGCAGCCAGGGCGCCCGCTTGTTGGACAAGCTGGTCGCGGTTCGGAGAAGCTTCGATGAAATGGCACAAAAAACGCAGCGTGGCGGTGGAGAGCGGTACCTTGCGGCGGGTAAGCTGAATGCGGCAAAAGTCCAAAAGCTGCTCCAGCTGTGCGGCTTCAATCCGAGAAAGCGGCAGATAAAGCAGCGTATCCAACAGGGCAAACAGCACCTCTTCATCCTGTTCTTTTGGGTCGTAACAGCGCAGTACCGGCTCCAAAAAGACCGAAAGTTCTTTTGGGGAAACATTCTGCAAAAGCGACTCCACCACAATTTTTAAGGTGTAATGAATGCGGTCTTTTTGCTGTGCGGTCAGTTTGTGGTCAGGGCGCACCAGCATCTGCAGGTACTGGTTCCACAGCTGTGCCTGGGTCTGCTCGGTGGGGTCGGGCGGGGCAGCCTGGGGCAGTTCCTTTTTGTACCGCAGGTTGTACCCGGCAATAATCCGCCCAATCAAGGTGGCGGCCTGCCGGCGAATATCACCTTCACGGTGCATCAAAAGTTCATACAAAAAAGCCAGGGTTTGGGCTTTCTGGGTGCCGGTCAGGTAGGTGAAATATTCTTCAAAAATGCTAATATAGGCGCGCAGCTGTTTCCAGCTTTTTGCGCTGCGTGCAGACTCCAGAATATTGCCGAAAAGCCGCTCGTGGCCAAGCCGGTGCATCAGAGAAAGGTTGTGCTCCACCGCCATCATCCGCAAAGCCTGCTCGGCGTCGGCCGGGTCAATCAGCGAAACGCTGGGCTGGGGGGGAGGCATGAAATTGCGGCCCGAAAGGCTCACATCCACCCCCATGGTGCGCAAATAGTCCTCAAAATCGTGCAGCTTGGCGTAAACAAATTCATACCGCAGCCGCTTGGTTTCATCCACATTATCCAGCTTATCCAAAATAACCTGGAAGGATTTGTCCAGCGGGTAGATGGTGGTAAGCTCCTGCCCGTCGGCATTGCGGCTTTGCTTAACCCGAAAATCCGCATAAATCAGCGCCAAAGACTCGGTGGAAAGGTTTTCCAGTTCCAAGTCCCAGGTGGAATGGTTTGCCGCAATATGCCCAATGGTGGGAATGCCCCGGCGGGCAAACCAGTAATCGGTATAATAGTAGTGCAGGTAGGGGACGCGCTCGCCCGGTTTGCAGCCAAACTTACCCAGGTCGTGGCCGGCAGCTGCGCCCGAAATAAGCGGCAGGTCCACTGCACCGCTGGAATTTGCAAGTGCTCGGGCCACATACATGGCCACATGGTGTACCCCGGCAATATGCTCCAGCGTGCGAAACGGTGTGACCTCACAGCCAAGGCGCATCATCTCGTAGATATACTCGTCTTCAAACCGGTCCAAAAACCGGCGGTATTCTTCCTGCCGGTCGCTTCCAGCAAGTTCCCGCTCGGTGCAAAAGGCAAAATCATAGCGGGGGTCAAAGGGCAGGCTGCGGCGTTCTTCGGTAAACAGAACCTGCAAAACAGCCAAAAGGCAAACAGCGCCGTCATGCTGGGCCGGGGTGTTGGTGTCGGCCGGCAGTGAGTCGGGAAACATCATGCGAACCGCTGTCTGGTAGGCGTAAAGCATCCAGCCTTCGGGCGGTTCGGGAGCAATTTTGTCCAGCATAGGCCGGGCAAGTTCGGTAAGCTGGCCGCAGGTCAGCCGCTGGGTAATGGGCAAAAGTTCGCTAAGCGCACCTTCCCAGTCGGACGGCCGTACCAGTGCGGCCGCGGCTTTTTTCGGCATGGAAAGTTTTTGCAGAAAACGCCTGTTGGAAAACGCGCCACTCAGCGCGTTTAAAAGTCCGCGCACCTGTCTTTTCAGCATTGCAAAACCCTCTTTTCAAACACCGTAGCTATTTAAACGGAAAAATGGCAAATTACATTTTAAAATCCTCATTGCCTATGGCAAAAGGCAAGGGCAAACGGAACCTATTTCTGTTTTTTTATAGTAGCACAGCCCGCCCGGCGCTACAACAGAAAAAAAGCAAAAATACGCTTTTTTTACGAACACAAAATAGTTTGGGCTGCTTGCGAAAAAAAGAAAACCCCACAGCCTGGCTGTGAAGTTTTTCGAAAAAAGTCTGTAAAAGGCCGCAAACGGCTGTGTTAAAGCGGTCGGCCGCCGGCGGAACGCGCAGCAAGCATTACGCTGGCCAGCCGGCGTTTATAGATGGGCAGGTGAGAAACTACAAAAACCAAAGCGGCCATGAAACAAACAGAGGCCAGTGTGTCCGAAAGAAAATGCCGGCCAATCTGCATGCGGGCGGATGCGCACAGCGCGGCCCATACAGTGCAGCCCAGAAAAATAAGCTTTGTACGCCGGCGCAAGCTGGGGAAAAGTGCTGGCAAAAGGCACAGCACAAAAACCATACAGCCGTTGGCGGTGTGGCCGGAAGGAAAGCTGCTGCCCCCCGCCTGGCTCCATTGCCAGAATGGGGTGAATAATTCAAAACTGCCGCCGGCAAGCATTTCGTCAAACCGGGCGCGGCCCCAGCAAAGCTTAAGCAGATTCACTATAATTTCCCGCGCAATTGTGCAATAGATACATAGCAGCACAAAAAAGTGCATGCGAAGCCGAATGGAAGGTTCTCTTAAACGCTGGCGGGTATGGCTAACAGCAACAGCCAAAACGGCACAAGCCAGTACGCAACAGATGATCACTACCATTACCGGTACCTGACGGCGCAAAAGATACCGGGCGCTGACGGCTGTAAGAGCGGCGGCTGTAAGCAGGCACAGGAAAAGACCGGCCATCTGCCTGCCCTGCCCACCCGCGGCCAGCCATACTGCACCAAGGCCTGCAAAAGGCAGGTAGGCAGGCCACCAGCAAAACGCCTCCATCCAGATGGCAAAGGGGCTTTTGGGGGAATAAAGCGCTTGGTCCAAAGCAAGGTCATAGCGGGCGGCCGCACAAAAAAACGCCAGCATAAGCAGAAAAAATAGCACAATAGGCCATTTTTGTGGTTTTTCAAAGCGGGAAGAATATACGGACATAGAAACTCCTTTTCGTGGCAGCCGTCAGGCGCCTTTGGCAATCTCGCCGGCCTTTTGCAGGGTGGCTTTGGTGCAGCCGGGGCCGATAAGCTCATAAATAAGGGTGGCACAAAGAACCACCGCCCGAATGGTGGCAGCATATTGGGGAACCACCGTCTGGGCCACAAAGGTCAGACCAATGGCCACACCGGCCTGCGGAATCAATGCAGGGCCCAGGTATCGGCAGATCGGTTCGCTGGCGCGCATAAGCTTGGCGCCCAGGGCAGCCCCAGCCCATTTGCCGACCACCCGCAGCACCACATATACAATGCCCACCGCACCAATGGAGGGCAAAATGGTCAGGTTCAGGTCAGCACCAGAAAGAACAAAAAAGATCATGAAAAGCGGCGGGGTCATTTTTTCGCACAGGCGATAAACTTCGCTGGAGGTTTTGGAAAGGTTTGTATAGGCAGCCCCCAGCGACATGCACAAAAGCAGAGCCGAAAGTCCCAGTGCGCTGGCCAGCGCACTGCCCAAAAACACAAAGCAGATGGAGGCAGAAAGGCGGGTATCATCGGTACGGAAAAACCGGAGAAAAAAGGTAAAAAGGAACCCCAGCAAAAGGCCCAGCAACACCGCACCAGCCACTTCGATAAGAGGCTGGATAATAGAGGACAGCACAGAAGAGTGAACGGGGTTTGTAAGCACATCGGCAGCGGCAACCGCAAAGCCAAAGGCAATCAAGGCAACAGCGTCATCAATGGCGACCACCGACAAAAGCGTTTCGGTGACCGGGCCCTTGGCCTTGTACTGCTTAATAACCATAATGGTAGCGGCAGGTGCAGTAGCTGCGGCAATAGCCGACAAAACCAGCGCAAAAGGCAAAGAAGAGCCGGTGAGAAAGATAAGCCCCAACGCTACCGCCACAACAGCTATAATGCTTTCAAAAAAAGCGATGACAATAGGGGTTGCCCCTACCCGCTTAAAGTAGCTGATTTTAAATTCGCCGCCCACGGTAAAAGCAATGAAAGCCAGCGCCATGTCGGATATGGGCGCGAGGGAAGACGCGACGGTAGCAGGTAAAAGCCCCAGCACGCACGGGCCGATTAAAAGACCGCCAATCAAATAGCCGGTTACATCCGGCAGCTTAACAAAGCGGATCAGCTTACCGAATAAAAGACCGGTAAAAAGCAAAAGGGCCAGGTAGTAAAGCAGATTGAGCTCCATAAAAGAGCCCTCCTTTTTATGTGATAAAATTGCCCTGAAAGCAGGTGAAGATGCCGCAGGGGATAATAACGCCGCTGTTTTTTAAATATTTTGAAAGAAAAGCGGGCAAAAAATTGTAAAATGCACAGAAGCTTTGCAATAAAAAACCGGCAGCGGCCGCTGCCGGGAAAAATTACAGCTCTACCCCTTTAATAAAATCGATAGGCAGAGTAAAAGCCACACCGGTATTGGGTTCGGTTAGGTCAATTACCTCATCAATGGCATTCAGCGCAACCGGAACCTGGTCATCCCGCAGGGCCATAAAAATGGTACGGTTTTCGGCCCGGTCGGGTTCCATAACCGCCCGCAGACTGCCCAAAAACGAACCGCTCATATAATTTTCCAGCGCCATAGCCATGCCGCGGCTGGAAAGAATGGTGGCGCCCCGAATACTGTTGCGTTCCAGCCGTTCCAACAAGTGTTCCAGCTCTTCTACCTTGTTTAGAACCAGAATTAAAAGTTTCATTGTGAATTCCTCCCGGTGTGAAAATCAAGTTTTGACGCAAAACGCACTGCAGTACATCTCATTAGGAAATACAGTTAAGCCAAAACAGGCATCTGGCAGACTTGCGTCCTTACACATCAGTCCTGCTGGCGGCAGGCATCTGCCAGCCATTGGAAGATGGGCAGCATTTCATCGTCATGCTGCAGCATCATTTCCGGGTGCCACTGAATGGCCAGTGCTTTTTTGCCCTCTATGGTAAAAGCTTCGGTCATGCCATCCGGCGCAACGGCTTCCAGCACAACCTTGTCGCCCAGCCGGGCTGCGCCCTGGTGATGAAAACTGTTTACCCGCAGTTCCTTCTTGCCAAAAAGGCTGGCCAGCAGGCCACCTTGTGCCAGGCGAACAGTATGGCAGGGGGCCCAGCGCAGAACATTGGAGCCTACCACATGGCCACCCGCTTGGGGCAGCTGGGAGGCAATGTCCTGGTAAAGGCTGCCGCCCTGGACCACATTTAAAAGCTGGGAACCGCGGCAGATACCCAAAATCGGTTTATTTTGTTCCAGCATTCCCCGAATAATGGCCAGCTGGCTCTCGTCCACTTCCGGGTCGGATTCGCAGCATTTGGGATGGGTCATCTCTCCATACTGCATGGGAGAAATATCCTTGCCGCCGGAAATTAAAAGCCCATCGCAGAGGGAAACATACCGTTCAATTTGTTCCTCGGTGCATACCGGAGGCAAAACCACCGGCACAGCTCCCACCTGGGTGAGCGCTTCCATATAGTCGGTGCTGACTACTGCACGAGGATAGCCCGGCAGAAGCGGATTGTTGTCCAGCAGGCGGCTGGAAGTAATGCCAATCAAAGGATTCTGTTTCATGGGAAGACCTCCTAAAAAGGGCGCCTTTGGTGCAGCGCTGACTGTAAAATAAGACTACATCAATAAAATAGAATGCGGTATCGCCATAGGGGCGAAAAAACGACACAAAAATAAAAAAAGGATAATAACTGTTTTGCAGTTATTATACCATATTATCTCAGAAAGAAAAACGGCTGTATTACAAAAAAACAATACGATTCAAAACAAGGGTTGACAAATCATTTATTGTGTGGTATATTAATTAAGCACGAAAACAAGTGTTCAAAATATCGCGGAGTGGAGCAGTCCGGTAGCTCGTCGGGCTCATAACCCGAAGGTCGTTGGTTCAAATCCAGCCTCCGCAACCAGTTAAAAACAGCGATGAATCAAAGGATTCATCGCTGTTTTTCTTTTTCTCGAAATTGTGTTTTCTGCCCCTTTTACCCCAATTTTACCCCTAAAGACAAGAAATAACGCGCCGAATTTTTTCGGCGCATTATTTCTTTGCAACATTGTAGGCAGTAAACGAAAGATAAATTAACTTTCCACCTGGTTTTTGCGTGACCGGCTGCGGGTATAGTTCCTGCATCAGCATCATACTCGCCCGTTTATGGTCATCCAGCAGATGGGCATATGTATCCAATGTAAAGCCTACGCTGGCATGGCCCAGAATCTTGGAGAGTGCTTTGATATCCATTCCCTGCTCGATAGCCCTCGTGGCGAAGGTATGACGAAGCGCATGAAATGTGAAGTGAGGAAGCCCGGCCGCTTTCAAAATCCGGAGATAGTGATCCCGGAAGGTACGCGGCTCGATCGGCTTGCCAAACTCATTTGTTACCACATATCCTGTGTTTTCATAGGCGCTTTGTGCCAACTGTGCGTCGGCTTCCTGCGTCTTGCGCCAGTCCTGCAAATCCGATATAATGGCATCAAAAAGGGGGATGGACCGTCTGCCGTTCTTTGTCTTGGGTGTACCGACAAATAGTTGTGTTTTGCTTTCTCCATCTACCGTCGGCAGCCGATTGAGAGTAGAGCGCACGAACAGAATACGGTTGGTAAAATCGATATCGTCCCAGCGAAGGCCGACGATTTCCCCGATTCGCATTCCGGTCGATAACGCCAAGCGGATGAAAACGCCATAGCGGTGATGGTAACTCTCCCGCATTAGCTTTGCTTGCTGCTCTCTTGTCAGAACGGAGATTTCCACTGCTTCTTTGCGCGGAAGATCGACTGCATCACAGGGATTGAACGGAATCATTTGCTCCTTCACTGCCTGCTGTAGGGCTCGATGAAGACAAGCATGCAGGTTGGAAATTGTTTTTGGTGCCAAGTGATCTTCCTGAAGTTTACGAAGGTAGAACCGTTGAAGATCTGCCGGAATGAGCTTGTCCAGCGATACAGCACCCAAAGCGGGGACAAGATGCTTGCGCACATATCCCTCATAGGAAACATAAGTGCTGTGCCGCACACTCGGGCGGGCGTAAAGTTCCAGCCAGTGGGTCAGCCATTCTCCCAAGGTAAAGAAAGTGGGCGCCGCAGCGCTGCTGCCGTATTGCAGCTGCAACTCGCTGCGTATTTTGAGCGCCTCTTCCCGTGTTTTGGCATAGCGGGAAATTCTCTTTTTCTTGCCTGTCGCCGGATCAGGTTTCGAAGTAATTCGAATCTCATAAAGGCCGTCTTTTCGCTGGCGAATCGTCCCTTCGCCATTCAGTCTGCGTGCCACGGTGCCCACCCCCTTTCATGAATTTTTGTTCGTAGTGTTATCTTTGCTGATGTTTCAGCCAGTCGAAGAATGCCTCTCGGCTGACCAATTTTCGCCGCATGCCTGTGCGGATGGTCGGAAAGTCATCCCGGTCGAATAGCCGATAGGCCATAGACAGGGAAATTCCCAGAATGTCCGCCACATTTCTCGCGTCCAAGACCAACGGCAATTCATCGTATTTTGTATAGTTTGACATTGATTTTATTCTCCTTTGTATAATATATTTTTTCAAATGTAGTCATCACGGCAATACCCTGAATCCATCCAGCAGCGTAAGACCGGTTACAAATCGCTGTTGCTTACCGCGGATACTGTGTCGGGAATCTCCAAGCGACGGGTACAGCCTACGCAATTTGCTTCCGAATGCAGTGTTGGTCAACGGTGTGCTGCCCATTTGAATGCAGAATTGACGGTAGCCCTGGTGCAACTCTGCGCAAAGGATTTCTGCTCCCGGCTTTATAACACAACACTGTGCTACAAACTGATGCAGAGCCAATTCCTGCTGCTCATTTAAAGATGTACTTGTGCTCATAGGACATGCGGAGTCAATAATCTCCTGCTCAATCTCGGTGAATACGAAATTGTTGCTTCGAAGATCGCGCAGCGCTCTCATCGCC
>JALFTI010000002.1 GCA_022778585.1 Pygmaiobacter massiliensis
GCCTCTCACGCCGCAAACGGGAGTTCGATTCTCCCACGGGTCACCAGTTATTCCTCCTTAGCTCAGTCGGTAGAGCCCGCGGCTGTTAACCGCGTTGTCGTTGGTTCGAGTCCAACAGGGGGAGCCAAAAAAAGCACGCCAATGGCGTGCTTTTTTCTTTTGCAAAAATAGCTGCAAAAGCTGCATCTATTAACTGGGGGAAGGTGTAATGCGGCTGGCTTTTAACCGGATTATATTTCTGGATAAAGTGTTTAGCGATAAGCTTTTGCAGAAAATAAAAATGGCTTAAAATAAACAAAGGTATCATTATACTGGAAAGTGGAGGAAGCAATCTTTTGTTGCACATAAACAGGTAAGGTAGTATAATGTACGCAGTATTCAGAATAAAAAGCTTGTTGGGCAGACAAACTGCGGAGAAGCAGGTGTAAATCCTGCACGGTCCCGCCGCCGTGATGCATATTTTGTGCAAAGTCGGATCGCCGCTGTCTGTCCGGTACAACCTCCACGATGGATGGAGCAGGTACCGCTCCCGCTGTTGCGCGGCTGGGCCGCCTCAGCTTTTTTGCGTTGTCAAATGCTGCATGCGGGGATCGGACGCCCTTTCCATATGGGAAAGGGCTTTTTTATTCTGGTTTTCATCTTGCGCGGGCATGCGTGATCTTTTTTAAGACCGACAGAAAGAGAATGTACCTATGAAACGATGGATTGCTCTTATTTTGTGCCTGATCATGGCAACTACCTTGTTCAGCTGTGCACAGAATGAAAAAAAGGACGATGGTTCCACAAGTTCTGTCCAGCAGGTAAGCTCAACCGCGGGCCCAGCTTTGGCTACCTTTGAGGATGCTTTGGGAAATATTGTTGCAATGGGGCAGAGCTGTGTGGGCTCAGGCCAGGGCAGCCTGGCAGAGGCCTGGCTTTTGGCCGGCGGCCAGATTGCCGCAGTAACCGATGATGCTTTTTCGGAGCGTGACCTGGACCTGCCGGAAGATGTGGTGGTGTTGGGCGGCACAAAGGAGCCCAGCGCGGAACTGGCGATTGAAGCCGGGGTGGATTTTATGCTGCTTTCGGCCGATGTACCGCAGCATGTGGAATTGGCCCAAACCCTGGAAGCGGCAGGCGTAACCTGCGCGTTTTTCGATATGGAGACCTTTGACGATTATCTGGATGTTTTGTGGATTATGACCGAGATGACCGGCCGCAAGGATCTGTACGAGCAGAATGGGTTGGCCATTCAGGAACAGGTGGACGCAGCCATTGCCCGCAGCGAAGGGCAGGAGCAGCCCACCGTTTTGCTGCTGCGGGCTTATTCCACCGGCGTGAAAGCGAAAGGCAGCGACAATATGGCAGGAGCTATGCTGGCAGATTTGGGCTGCATTAACCTGGCCGACCAGGATGATTCGCTTTTGGAAGAGCTGAGCGTGGAGAAAATTATTGAGGCGGATCCGGATTATATTTTTGTGGTGACAATGGGCGCTTCCAGCGAAGCCGCCATGGAATCGGTGGAGCAGTTACTCACTTCGAACCCGGCCTGGAGCGGACTTTCTGCGGTAAAGAACGACCGGTATGTGGTGCTGCCCAAGGATCTGTTCCACTATAAGCCCAATGCCAGATGGGGAGAAAGCTATGAAATGCTCGCGGATATTCTGTATCCGGACACCTGATTTTGAAGACAATAGGCGCCGATTTTACTGCCTGCTGGCCCTGGCTTTTTTGGTTTTGGGGGCACTGTTCAGCCTGGTTGGGGGCGCGGCCAGTCTTACCTTACAGGACTTTTCTGCAGTGCTTTTGGGGGAGCGGCAAACCGCTGCAGCGCGCATTTTATTGTATGTGCGTATTCCCCGCACCGCCGCGGCATTAGCTGCCGGAGCGGCGTTGGCCGCAGGCGGGGTTATTTTGCAAATTCTCCTGGATAATATGCTGGCTGGACCCAATATCATCGGGGTTAATTCCGGCGCGGGGTTTGCCACGGTGCTGTGCTGCGCCATTTGGCCGGGGCAGATGGCATTGGTACCGCTGGCGGCGTTTTTAGGAGCGCTGGGAACGGTGCTTTTGGTAGTGGCACTGGCCAAGCGTACCGGGGCATCCCGCATGACAGTGGTGCTGGCCGGTGTGGCAACCGGAAGCCTTTTAGGGGCCGGAACCGATGCCATTCAAACCTTTGTGCCAGATGCGCTGGTGTCAGGGTCAACCTTTCGGGTAGGCGGACTCAGCAGCCTGCAGACGGCAAGCCTTTGGCCCGCCTGCCTTTTGATTGGCCTGGCGCTTGTGGGGGCTTTACTTTTGCGGGGAGAGCTGGATATTTTAGCCTTGGGAGATGACACTGCCCGCAGTTTAGGGCTTGCTGCCAGCCGTTATCGCATTCTGCTGTTGGTTCTGGCCGCCTGCTTGGCGGGTGCAGCGGTCAGCTTTGCGGGACTTTTGGGCTTTGTTGGACTGATTGTTCCGCACATTGGCCGGCGCTTAGTGGGCGGCGAGGCGCGGTTTTTGCTGCCCTTTTCCTGCCTGTTTGGGGCAGGCATGCTGGCCTTTTGCGACACACTGGGCAGGGTGCTGTTTGCACCGTTTGAAGTTCCGGTGGGTATTTTGCTGTCATTTCTGGGCGCGCCCTTCTTTTTGTGGCTGCTGCTGGGCCATAAAGGAGGACATGGGGTATGATCGAACTGCGCAATGTAACGGCCGGCTACGACAAAAAAAAGGTGCTGCATGCGCTCAGCCTGCAGTTTGAGCCCGGGCTTGTAACGGTTCTGGCAGGCCCAAACGGCAGCGGAAAATCGACACTGCTGCGCTGTGCGGCAGGGCTTTTGCCGGTTTGGCAAGGGCAGGTGCTGGTAGCCGGGCGGCCTGTTTGTGAATACGAAAAGGACCGGAGAAAACTGGCCAGGCAGCTGGCCTATCTGCCGCAAAGCAGGCCGGTGCCGAATATTACCGTGCAAAGAATGGTGCTGCATGGGCGTTTTCCTTATCTCAGTTATCCCCGCAGGTACGCTCGGGATGATTATGCTGCCTGTCAGCAGGCCATGGAAGCGTGCGGTATTGCCCAAAGCGCCGGCGAGCAGGTGACCGCTTTATCCGGCGGGCAGCGGCAAAAGGTTTACCTGGCCATGGCAATGGCACAGCAAACCCCTGCTATATTGCTGGATGAACCCACAACCTATCTGGATATTCGCCACCAGCTGGAGGTATTGGAACTGTGCAAAACCCTGGCTCGGAAGGGACACACTTTGGTTTTGGTGTTGCACGACCTGAATTTGGCCATGCGGTATGCAGACCGGCTGTTTTTGCTGGAACAAGGAACCCTTGCAGCTGGCGGTACCCCGGCCCAGATCGCGGAAAGCGGAATACTGGACCGGGTATTTGGGGTGCAAACCGAAAGGCTGAACAAAAGCGATGGCAAAATAACCTATGCCTTTGACCTGCCTTTGAATATGCCAAGGTCCAAACCGGATGAATAGCGCTATTGGAGATTGGATTTTTTGCCAAAATGCTGCAGCGGCCTGCAGCAATGGTTTAGGAAAAAGAAATGGGGGAAGGCCGGATGGCATTTGAATATTACCGGTATGCCGCCGGCCGTAAACTGCGGTGCGGTTATACCACCGGCAGCTGTGCTGCCCTGGCGGCAGGCGCGGCGGCAGAGCATCTGCTGACCGGTGTGCCGCCGCACAAAGCAAGCCTTGTAACCCCCAAAGGGCTGCAGGTGACGGTGCAGCCACAAGAACAGCTGCTAAAAAGAAATGCTGCCAGCTGTGGGGTTGCAAAGGATGCAGGGGACGATATTGACGCAACCGACCAACTTGTTATTTTTGCCACCGTCAGCCGCATTCCGTACGGGTTTGAGGTGGATGGCGGCGAAGGGGTGGGCCGGGTTACAAAACCCGGTTTGGACCAGCCGGTCGGGGCGGCTGCCATTAATCGGGTGCCAAGGCAGATGATTGCACAGCAGCTCAGGCAAGCTGCCAGCCAGTGCGGGTATACCGGCGGGCTGCGGGCGGTGATCAGTGTGCCGGGGGGCGAACAGGCCGCGAAAAAAACATTTAACCCAAACCTCGGCATCGAGGGGGGAATCTCCATTTTAGGAACCAGCGGAATTGTGGAACCGCAAAGTTTGCAGGCGCTGCAGGACAGTATTGCCACCGAACTGCGGTTTGCTGCAGCCAACTGCCCGGGCCGGCTTATCCTGACCCCAGGAAACTACGGCGAAGCTTTTTTGCGGCAATTTTCGCTGCCCGGAAAGATCGCCCAGGTAAAATGTGCCAATTTTGTAGGTGCATCGCTGGACCTTGCTTTACAAAATGGTTTTTCTGAAATTTTGCTGGTGGGCCATGTAGGCAAACTGGTAAAGCTTGCGGGCGGGATTATGGATACTCATTCGGCCATGGCAGATTGCCGAATGGAACTGTTTTGTGCGCATGCCGCCCTGGCGGGAGCCGACCGCAGCGTGTGCCGGCAGTTGATGGAGGCAGCCACCACCGAGGCCTGTTTGGATATTTTGGAAAAAGAACGGCTGGATAAGACCGTGCTGCAAAGCCTGTGCAGAGCCATACAAAGCCATTTACAGCGGCGCCTGGCAGGCCGGGCACAGGTGGGGGCTGTGTTATTTGAAAGCCGCGCCGGCTGGCTTTGTCAGACCGAGAGCGCCGATCTACTGATTAGAAATTGGAGGGAAAACGCATGAAACAGCAGGAGACAGCCCGCAAGGGAAAACTGTATGGGGTTGGAGTTGGCCCCGGGGACCCGGAGCTTTTAACCTTGAAGGCAGCCAAACTGATTGCCCGCTGCCCGGTAATTGCTGCGCCCCAAACGGCAGGCAATAAAAACCTGGCGCTGGATATTGCTGCTGGTGCGGCAGATCTTTCCGGTAAGGAAAAGCTGCTTTTGCCCATGCCCATGACCCGGGACCCGGAACTTTGGCGCAAGGCACACGAGTCGGCTGCAGGGCAGCTGGCCCAGCGGCTTTCGGGTGGCTGGGATGTCGTGCTTTTAACCCTGGGGGATGTTGGCATTTATTCCACTATTTTTTACCTGAAACAGCTTTTGGAAGACCGTTTTGAGGTAGAGCTGGTGCCCGGTGTGCCCAGCTTCTGTGCAGGCGCAGCGGCGCTGGGCATCAGCCTTACCAGTGCAGACCGTCCGCTGTGTATTCTGCCGGGCAGTTTCCCGCTGGAACAGGGGTTAAAGCTGCCGGGTACGCGGGTAGTAATGAAATCGGGCTCGCGGCTGGAGGATACCGTGAACACTTTGCAGAAGGCAGGCCTTGCCGATAAAACGGCCGTGGCCCAAAACTGTGGCCTTGCTGGTGAACAGCTGGCCCAAAGTTTGGACCAGGCACAGCTGCAGCCAAGCTACTTTACCACCCTAATTGTAAAGGAGTAAACAAGATGGTACATTTTGTAGGAGCGGGTTGCGGTGCGCCGGACCTGATTACACTGCGGGGGGCCCGCCTGTTGGAGGAAGCCGACCAGATTATTTACGCTGGAAGTTTAGTAAACCCAGAACTGTTAAAACGGGCAAAGCCAGGCTGCCAGATTTACAACAGCGCCGAAATGACCCTCGAACAGGTTATTGAGCAGATCTGTAAAGCGCAGAGCCAGGACCTTATGACTGTGCGGCTGCACAGCGGAGATCCCTGCCTGTACGGCGCAATCCGGGAGCAGATGGATAAACTGGACGAACTTGGAATTGCATACCAGTCTGTGCCCGGCGTTTCCAGCTTTTGCGGCGCAGCTGCGGCTTTGCATGCCGAATACACCCTGCCCGGGGTTAGTCAGTCGGTTATTATCACGCGCATGGCAGGCCGAACCCCGGTGCCGGAAAAAGAGCGTTTATCAGCCCTGGCCTCGCATGGCACCAGCATGGTGCTGTTTCTTTCCACTGGTTTACTAAAACAAGCAGTGGAGGAGCTTTTGGCGGGCAGCAGTTATACGGCGGATACGCCTGCCGCCATTGTATATAAGGCGAGCTGGCCGGAAGAACAGGTTTTCCATTGCACAGTAGGCACCTTGGAGGAGACGGCCAAACGGCATGGCATAACCCGTACAGCCCTGATTATGGTGGGCGGATTTTTGGGGCAGGAATACCAGCGTTCCTGCCTGTATGACCCGGCCTTTACTACCGGCTACCGGAAAGGCACAAAAGAATGATTGCCCGGCTGATTGCGTTTACCGCAGCAGGGCTTGCCACCGCGCACCGGGCAGCCAAAGCATTGCAGGAAGCTGGCTGGCAGGTGCAGCTTTCTGCAGGGTTTGGGGAACAAAAGCAAAACCTGGCCGAATGGACAGGCAATGCCTTTCGCCAGGCCCAGGCGGTCATCTTTGTGGGGGCAACAGGAATTGCCGTCAGGGCGGCAGCGCCCTTTTTGCAGGAAAAAGCCAAGGACCCGGCGCTCATCTCAATGGACGAGCAGGCGCGCTTTTGCATTCCGCTGGCTTCAGGGCATTTGGGCGGGGCAAACCGGCTGGCGTTGTATCTGGCCGAACAGTTGGGCAGCGTACCGGTTATTACCACCGCCACCGACCTGAACGGGGTGTTTGCTGTGGATAGCTGGGCGGCCAGCCAGGGCTTTATTGTGGCCGACCCGCGGGCAATCAAACGGATATCGGGCCGGCTTTTGGCCGGCGGCCAGGTGGGCTTTTATTCCCAGTTGCCGGTTTCGGGCCCTTTGCCAGCTGGGCTTTATTGGGCCGAGCGGAAAAATTGCCAGCTGGCATTGGCTTACCAAACCCAGGACCTACCTGCAGATGTTCTGTTGTTGGTACCTCGCTGCTTAACGCTTGGTATCGGCTGCCGGCGCGGAGCAACTGCAGACCAGATTGAGGCGGCCTTTTTGGATCTGTGTGGAACCGAAAAAATTCACCCGCTGGCGGTGGGATGTGTGGCCAGTGTGGATAAAAAAGCAGACGAAACCGGAATTTTAGCATTCTGCGCTGCCCGGCGTCTGCCGTTTGAATGTTACCCATCGGCGCTTCTGGAACAGCTCAAGGGAGATTTTTCTGATTCGGCATTTGTGCGCCGGACGGTTGGAACCGGCTGCGTGTGTGAGCGGGCGGCCTGTGCCGAAGGTGCAGCGCTTTTGACCAAAAAGAAAAGCTTTGCAGGTAAGGTTACCCTGGCTTTGGCCAAAAAAGATAAGACAGCATTTTTTGACGCAGCACCTTTTGACGGTGGCCGCGAACAGACCTAAAAGAGTGAAACTGTATGCTATAGCGCCAGCCTGAAAATTGGCATTTGAAAGCACACCCCCAAATAACACCGTATGGAAAAGCCTGGCAGCAGCGCTATGTTTTGTGCCCGGCAGACGGGCAGAAAAGGAGAAAGGGCATGAAACAACTGTATATTGTAGGAATAGGTCCGGGCGGACAGCAGGACATGACCACCCGCGCAAAGCAGGCCATCTCTCAGGCAGAACTTTTGTGTGGGTATCCGGTTTATGTGGATCTGGTGCGGGAGCTTGCACCCGATACACCGGTTCTTACCACCCCCATGCGGCAGGAGACCGAGCGCTGCCGCGCGGCGTTGCGTGCTGCGGCCGAGGGAACCACAACCGCATTGGTGTGCAGCGGTGATGCCGGAGTATATGGCATGGCCGGACTTGTGCTGCAGCTGGCCGAAGAATATCCGCCGGTGGAAATTCAGGTGGTGGCCGGTGTTACTGCGGCGCTTTCCGGTGCAGCAGTGCTGGGGGCGCCGCTTACCCATGACTTTGCAGTTATCTCTCTCAGCGATCTGCTCACCCCGTGGGAAAAAATTGAACGGCGCCTTGCCGCAGCAGCTCAGGCAGATTTTGTCATCAGCATTTATAACCCGGCCAGCCGGCGGCGGGCCGACCATTTACATAAAGCCTGCGAAATTTTGCTGCGCTACCGTGCGCCCAGCACCCCTTGCGGTTTTGTGCGCAACATTAGCCGTGAAGGGCAGCAAAGCTGCATTTTGACCTTAAGCGAGCTGGCCGATGCGCCGCTGGATATGTTCTGCACAGCCTTTGTGGGCAACAGCGAAACAAAGGTGCTGGCGGGCCGGCTGGTCACCCCGCGGGGGTATAAGCTGTGAAGATTCTGCTGTTTGGCGGTACCACCGAAGGGCGCAAGCTTTCTCAAAAGCTGTGCCAAAGAAATTTTCAGGTTACCTGTTGTGTGGCCACCGCTGCGGGAAAAGCCCAGCTGCCCACACTGCCAAACCTTCAGGTATTGGTGGGCAGGCTGGATGAAACGGAAATTTTATCGGTTTTGCAGAGGGACGATTTTCGCCTGGTGGTAGATGCCACCCACCCCTATGCCCAAAAGGTAAGCGAGGCGGCGGCTAAAGCGGCTTTGGCCCTAAAGCTGCCCTATTGGCGGGTTTTGCGGCCGGCCAGCGACCTTTCAGGCTGTATTTTGGCCAAAACAGTGGCCCAAGCCTGCAGCCTTGCCGCGCCGGGAAATGTTTTGGCGGCCACCGGTTCCAAACAAATTGCCGAATACTGCTGCCTGCCAAACTGGGAAAGCAGGCTGTTTGCAAGGGTTTTGCCCGAGCCGGAAAGCCTTGCCTTGTGCCGTGCGGCGGGATTGCAGCCCTGGCAGATTTTACCGGGGAAGGGGCCATTTACCTTACAGGAAAATTTGCAGTTGATGCGCCGATACCAGATTGCGACCTTAGTGACCAAAGATGGAGGCGCCGCCGGCGGTTTTTTGGAAAAAAAGAAAGCGGCGCAGCTTTTGAACATTCGCTGTATTGTAATTGGAAGACCGCCCGAAAAACAAACCGGAATGACAGTAGAACAGGTGCTGGAAAAACTGGATTCGCTGATGGGCGTATCTTGATCTTCCAAGAAAGGAAAAAGGGATGAAACTGACCGTAGTGGGTATGGGCATGGGTGCGGAGAGCGGTATGACCGGACAGGCGCACCAGGCCATAGAGCAGGCGGGCCTGATTTTGGGGGCCGAGCGAATGCTGAACGCAGTTTCGTTTGGGCGCGGCAAAAAGGTGCGGGCGGTAAAGCCTGCGCAGATTGCCCAGGCGCTGGCCGAAAATCCGGAAAGGCCGGCCTGTGTGGTATGCAGCGGAGATACCGGTTTTTACAGCCTGGCCGATTCTCTGCGCCGCAGCCTGCCTGACTGGGAGATTGAGACAGTTGCGGGCATTAGCACCGTGCAGTACCTGGCGGCAAAACTGGGCAGAAGCTGGCAACAGGTGCACTTGGTAAGTGCGCATGGGGTATTGTGCGACCCCGTGGGACAGGTACTTTGTGCCCGCGAAACCTTTTTTTTGACCGGGGGCGCCGGCAGCGCCGAAGATATTCTGCGCAGTTTGTGTGAGGCCGGCCTGGGGGATGCGCAGGTTGCGGTGGGACAAAAACTTTCCTACCCGGACGAACAAATTGTCCAGGCAACTGCGGCCGAGCTTTTGGACCGCCCATTTTTGCCCCTTGCGGCGGTTTGGGTAACCCGTACCGACCACGCCCGGCCCGAGCATTTTACCCCCGGCCTGCCGGATGAACAGTTCTGCCGCGGCCCTGTACCCATGACAAAGCAGTTGGTGCGTGCGGCTATCAGCAGTCTGCTGGCGCCTGGCGGCGAGGATGTTTTGTGGGATGTAGGGGCCGGTACCGGTTCGGTCAGTGTGGAAATGGCGCTTTCCTCTCCGCGGTGCAAGGTATATGCGGTGGAAAAAAATCCCGAAGCTTGCTGTTTGATCGAGCAAAACCGAAAGCAATTCGGGGCCTATAACCTGAAAATTTGTCCCGGCAGCGCGCCGCAGGTGCTCGCAGAGCTGCCGGCTCCGGATAAGGTCTTCATCGGCGGGGCAGACGGCCAGCTGGAAGAGATTATGCGGCTGGTGCTTTGCAAAAATGCAGCGGCAGTGCTGGTGGCCAGCGCCATTACGCTGGAAAGCACTGCCGCCTTGAACGCGCTTGGGAAAAAGCTGCGGGAACAGGGCCTTTTGTGCGAATACCAGTTGGTACAGCTTGCTGTCAGCGAGATGGAACCGCTGGGGCGCTACCATCGCTTCAAACCGCAAAACCCCATTGTTCTGTTTCGGGCAAAGGGGGCTGGCAGATGAAAAAGGTTGTACTGCCGCGGCTGCTTTTGGCGGCTACCCGGTCCGGGGCGGGAAAAACCACAATGACCTGCGCGCTTTTGGCCGCTTTTCAGGCGCGGGGGCTCACCCTTTCTGCCTTTAAATGCGGACCGGATTATATAGACCCGATGTTTCACCGCGCGGTATTTGGAGCAAACGGGTGCAACCTGGACCTGTTTTTCAATCAGGAAGCGCAGGTTTGTTCGCTTTTGGCCCAGTATGGGCAGGGCAGCCAGCTTGCCGTTTTAGAAGGGGTTATGGGCTATTACGATGGTCTGGGCGGTTTTACAGACAGGGCCAGTGCCCACCATTTGGCCTGTGCCACAAATACGCCGGCACTTTTGGTGGTGGATGCCGAAGGAGCAAGCCGCAGCCTTTTGGCGCTGGTACAGGGGTTTTGTCAATTTCAAAAGCCCAGCGGCATCTGCGGTATTCTGTTAAACCGGTGCAGCCCCATGCTTTACCCAAAACTTGCGGCCGAAATGGAAAAAAACTGTGGTTTGCCGGTGCTGGGGTATCTGCCGCGTATGCCAAAGGCAGCGCTTTCCAGCCGGCATTTGGGGTTGGTAACCGCCGCCGAAGTGCCAAAGCTTTCCCAAAAACTGAAAGCCCTGGGCGAACAGGCACAAAAAAGTGTGGATTTGGACCGCATTTTAGCCTTGGCCGCCACTGCGCCGGTGTTGGACGAGCCTAGAGCTTGGTTTAAAGAGGATAAAAAAGAGCCGGTAAAAATTGCGCTGGCACAGGATGAAGCATTCTGCTTTTACTACCGGGAAAACCTGGACCTTTTGCGGCAGGCGGGGGCTGAGCTTGTGCCGTTTTCCCCCTTGCGGGACAAAGCATTGCCCAAAGGTGTGGCAGCGCTGTACCTTGGGGGCGGCTATCCGGAACTTTATACCGCAAAGCTGGCCCAAAATGAGCCAATGCGCCGTGCCATTTTACAGGCCGGGCGCGAGGGGATGCCCATTTTTGCCGAATGCGGCGGCTTTTTGTACCTGCAGCAGGCACTTTGCCCGCCCGAAAGTGACCAGGAACCGCAGCCTATGTGCCAGCTTTTGCCAGGGGTTGGAAAAAACACCGGGCATCTTACCCGGTTTGGATATGTCACCCTTACTGCAAAACAGGACAATCTGCTGCTTAAAAAAGGCGAACAGATTCCGGCGCATGAATTTCACTATTATGACTGTACCGACCCCGGACAGGATTTGTTGGCCCAAAAGGCAGATGGCCGCAGCTGGGACTGCGCGGTGGCAAAGCATAACCTGTTTGCAGGCTTTGGCCATTTGTATTTTCCGGCAAAGCCGCAGCTGGCCCAAAGGCTGGTAGAAGCTGCCCGGTACTGGCAAAAACAAAATTTGTGAGAAAAAGCAAGGCACCGCAAAAAGTTTTGGCCCTTATTTGCGGTGCCGGCAAAATAAAAAGCGGCCAGTTTGCCAAGGAAAAGCCGCTTTGGGAGGAACGGTATGACAGTAGCCGAATACGCTGCAGCCATTGGCCCGGCAGACCAAAATGCCGCGCAGGCTGCCTTAAAAAAATGGGACAGTGTGGCAAAACCGCTGGGCAGCCTGGGCCTTTTGGAGGATGCCGTGGTCCGCTGCTGCGCTATGGCCCGGGATACAGGCTTTCGTCCCAATCAGAAAGCGGTAGCAGTGTTCTGTGCCGACAATGGCGTGGTGGATGAAAAGGTTACCCAAACTGGGCGCGAAGTGACAGGTATCGTGGCCAAAAACCTGTGTGTGGAGGCCACTTCGGTCTGCAAAATGGCAAAGGTAGCCGGTGCGCGGGTGGTGCCGGTGGATATTGGGCTGGAACAGCCGGTGGAAGATGACCACATGATAGATCTACACTGTTTGCGCTGTACCGGCAATATTGCCAAAGGTCCGGCCATGCCGCCAGAGGTAGCGCAGAAGCTGGTTTTGGCCGGTGCAAAGCTGGCCGAAAAGCTGGCCGGCGAAGGGGTACAGCTGCTGGCCACCGGCGAAATGGGCATTGGCAATACCACCACCGCCAGTGCGGTGGCAAGTGTGCTTTTGCACAAGGACCCAGCGCTTATCACAGGTGCCGGTGCGGGGCTTTCGGCCGAAGGGGTCAAGCATAAAACCCAGGTAATCAGGCAGGCAATCGCCCTGAACGCCCCCAATCCCGAAGATCCCATGGAAATTCTTGCCCGGCTGGGCGGATTTGACATTGCCGGCATGACCGGCCTTTACCTGGGGGCGGCCGCCAGCCGTATTCCCTGCCTGATCGATGGAGTGATCAGCGCGGCGGCAGCTTTGTTGGCAGTTCGCATCTGCCCCAATGCGGCGGATTTTTTGTTGGCAAGCCATGTTTCGGCCGAGCCAGCCGGCGCACTTTTGCTGCAGGCGTTGGGGCTTTCTCCGCTTATTACCGCCGGTATGCGGCTGGGGGAAGGAACCGGTGCAGTGGCGGCTATGCCGCTTTTGGATATGGCTTTTGCCGTCTTTCATGAGATGAGCACCTTTTCCGATATTAAAATCGAAGCTTATCATCGGTTTTAAAAGCAGCATAAGGGAGGAAGAGCTAATATGGTCCACCTGATTATGGGGGGCGCAGCCAGCGGAAAAAGCGTATATGCCGAACGGCTGGCCAACAGCCTGCCCGGGTCAAAGCTCTACCTGGCAACCCTGCGCCCGTTCGATGAGGAGTGCCGTCAAAAAATTCAAAAGCATCAAACCCGCCGGGCCAAGGACGGCTGGCAGACGCAGGAAGTATTCGGCAGCATGCAAAAGGTGTGGGTGCCGCAGGGGGCTACGGTTTTGCTGGAGGACCTTTCCAATCTTACGGCAAATCTTCTGTTTGGCCCAAACCCCGAAACGGCGCGCGACGCCCTTTTAAAAAGTATCCGCCACCTGGCAGAGGAGGCAAAAACACTGGTTTTGGTGGGCAATGACCTGTTTTGCGACGGCAAAGTGTACCCACCCGAAACGATGGAATACCTGCAGCTTTTGGCCCAGGGACAGTCTTTTGCGGCGAATCTTGCCGATACTGTCACCGAGGTGGTGTGCGGGATACCGCTTGCGGTAAAAGGGCCGCTGCCCTTTGCCGGTACTGGATGGGAGGAACAGGCGTAAACATGCTTTTATTGGAAACGGTGGCCGTGGCCTTTTCTATGTTTTCGGCCCTGCCAATGCCTCAGTTTGAATGGAACCGCAATAATATGCGCTATGCGCTGTGTGCGTTTCCGCTGGTGGGGGTGGCGGCCGGTGCGCTTTTGGTGGGCTGGCAGATAATTTGCCAGGCGGTGCCGCTTTCCCAGCTGGCACGGGCGGTCGGCTTTACGGTAATCCCCATTTTGGTCAGCGGGGGCATTCATCTGGACGGCTACTGCGACAGCTGTGACGCGCTGGCAAGCCATGCCCCGGCCGAAAAAAAGCTCGAAATTCTCGCAGACCCGCATATTGGGGCCTTCGGGGTTATAAGACTTGCTGTTTATCTGCTGGTTTTTCTTGCCCTATGCGCAGAATTGCCGCAAACCGCAGGGGCGGTTTCCTGTTTGGCGCTGGTGCAGCCGGCAAGCCGGGCGGCCAGCGGTTTTGGAGTGGCTGCGCTGAACTGCGCAAAGAACAGCGGCCTTGTCCACACCTTTGCAAATGCTGCGGACCGACACCGGGTAAAGGTGGTGTGTGTGGTTATATGGGCCGGGTGCAGCCTGGCAATGGCTGTGTGCTGGCCCTTTGGCGGTACCCTTGCGGCAGTGGCTGTCGCGGCGGCCTTTTGGCGGTATCGGGCGGTCAGTTATAGCCAGTTTGGCGGCATTACCGGCGATTTGGCAGGCTGGTTTTTGCAGCGCGCTCAACTGGCGGCTTTGGCGGCGCTTTGTATAGCAGCATGGCTGCAGCAGCTGGTTTAAAAGGAGAACAGGCATGATTTTGGTAATAGGCGGATATGCTGCGGGCAAGCGGGAATGGGTTTCGCGGCAGCTGGGCTACCCACAAGCACAAATGAGTGACTGCGCCGAAGACAAGGTGCCGGTTTTTTACGGGCTGGAAAGTCAGGCCGAGCGTTTTTTAAAGGACCCCAAGCCGCTGCTGCAAAAAAAGGTGGTTATCTGCTGCGAGGTTGGCTGCGGCGTGGTGCCGCTTGCAGCGGATGAGCGGGCCCGGCGGGAGTCGGTGGGCAAGCTGTGCCAGCTGCTTGCCCGGCAGGCGGATTGTGTGGTGCGGGTTATTTGCGGTGTGGGGCAGCCTATTAAGGGGGCGTTTTAGTGGAAATTTGGTTTTACCGCCATGGTATGACCGATGCAAACCGGTCCGGCAAATATATAGGCAGAACCGATGAGCCGCTGTGCCCGGCAGGCGCTGCGCAGCTTACCGCAGTTTCCCGGCAGGTAAAAAGGGTGTATGTGTCACCGCTTGACCGTGCAAAACAAACCGCGCAAATTTTATTTCCGCTTGCGCAGCAGGTAGAGGTAAAAGGGCTGCAGGAGATGGATTTTGGAGTGTTTGAAGGCAAAAATTTTGCCCAGTTGGAACACAACGCCGCCTACCGGGCCTGGGTCGAGTCGGGCTGCGAAGCGCCCTGCCCGGGTGGCGAAAGCAAGCAGCAGTTTACAAAGCGCACAGCCGATGCATTTGGGCAGCTGGTGGACGAGGCGTTTTTGCGCCAGGAGGAACAGCTTTTTGTGGTGGCCCATGGCGGCAGTATTATGGCCGCGCTTTCCCAGTTTTGCCTGCCGCGCAAGCCCTATTTTGAATGGCAGACCCCCAATGGGGGCGCCTGGCGGCTAAACGCCATACAGAAGGAATGGAAGGAACAGCGGGTGCTGCGGCTTTTAGCCGGCCCCAGCCAGCTGGACAGGAGGCAGTGGGATAAATGATACTGGTGGGTGCAATGGTGGCGGGTTTTTTGTGGGACCTTTTGGCAGGCGACCCCGCCTGGCTGCCCCATCCGGTGGTGGGAATGGGAAAGCTTATCAGTTTTTTGGAAAAAAAGCTGCGGCGGCTTTTTCCGGTTACGGCTGCAGGCGAACGGGCGGCAGGCTGTTTGCTGGTGGTTTTGGTGCTGGGGGTTGTGGCGGGCGTTTCGGTCGGTTGTCTTTGGGCGGTACGCCGTTTCATTTGGGTTTGGGCGGCGCTGCAGGCTTTCTTTTGCGGCCAGTGCCTGGCCGCAAAAGGCCTTTGGCAGGAGAGCAGCCGGGTCCAACAAGCGCTTGCCGCCGGCGACCTGCCGGCAGCCCGAAAAGCGGTGGCGCGGATTGTAGGGCGCGACACCGAAGCCCTTTCTGCGCAGGGGGTCGCGCGGGCGGCGGTGGAAACTGTGGCCGAAAACACCAGCGACGGTGTGGTGGCGCCGTTGTTTTGGTTTATGCTGGCGGGCGCACCGGGCGCGCTGTGCTATAAAGCGGTAAACACCATGGACAGCATGGTGGGGTACCGAAACGATCGCTACCGATATTTTGGCACTGCAGCCGCAAGGCTGGATGACCTTGCAAATCTGCTGCCGGCCCGCCTGGCAGCTTTGTGTATGGTGGCGGCAGCACCTGTTGTGGGGCTTTCGGGCAAGGGTGCTTTTCGCATTTTTTGCAGGGATCGCTATTGTCATAAAAGCCCCAATTCGGCCCAAACCGAAAGCGCCTGTGCCGGTGCTTTGGGGGTACGGCTGGCAGGAAGCGCCAGCTATTTTGGAAAGCTTGTGGAAAAACCGTATATTGGCGATGATACCCGGCCCATTGAACCAGAGGATATTCACCGGGCAAACCGGCTGATGGTTGTTTCCAGCATGCTTTCCTGTTTGCTGTTTTGTGGCCTGCGGGCGGCGGTAGTGTTATTTTTAGCTTAAAAATGCGCACAGGGAGGAAGATGCAATGCAGCTGGTCCATGGGGGAGATGTGGAAGGCTACCGGGAGCGATACGGCTGTGACGGACTGGATTTTTCGGCCAATGTAAGCCCGCTGGGACTTCCCGAAGGGGTAAAACAGGCTGCGGCACAGGCGCTTAAAGATGCCCAGCGCTATCCAGACCCGCTGTGCCGGCAACTGCGTGGCGCTCTTGCCGCAAAGGAGGGGCTTTTGCCGGACGAAATTTTCTGCGGCTCGGGCGCGGCGGATCTGATCTGGAGGCTGGCGCTGGCCTTGGGGCCTGCAAAGGCCGTGGTGCCAAGCCCCACTTTTGCCGAGTATGAAGCTGCCCTTACCGCCATGCACTGGCAGATCGAGCGGGTCGCAGCGCGCCGCGAGGAGGCGTTTGCCATCCCGGTGGAGCGCATGCTTGCAGCAATTCGGCCGGGGGTAAAGCTGGTGTTTTTGTGTCAGCCCAATAACCCCACCGGCGTTGTCTGTCCCAAAGAGGGGGCACTGCAGCTGTTAAGTGCCTGCCGCCAGGTGGGGGCGAAGCTGGTGGTGGATGAATGCTTTGTGGAATTTTTGGATAACCCGTCCGAGGTAAGCCTTGCCGGGCTTTCGGCGTCGCAGCCAAGCCTGGTGCGGCTGTGTGCGTTTACCAAAACCTATGCCATGGCCGGGCTAAGGCTGGGCTGGCTGTGCTGTGCCGACCCTGCGTTGATCGAGGCATTGTATCGGTCCGGCCAGCCCTGGGCGGTGAGCAATGTGGCCCAGGCGGCAGGTATTGCAGCGCTGCAGGAAAAAGAATACCTTGCCAGCGTGAGAAATTTGGTGATGCGCGAGCGGCCAAGAATGTGCCGTGCGTTTCAAAAAATGGGGATAAAAGCGGTTGGCAGCGCCAATTTTTTGTTTTTTACCGCTCCTGTAAAAAACTTTTGTCAGCAGATGGAACAACAGGGCATTTTGGTGCGCAATTGCGAAAATTACCCGGGCCTTGCCGCGGGTGACTGCCGGGTGGCCGTGCGCACACCGCAGGAAAATGATCGGTTGCTTGCGGCCTGTGCGCGGATACTGGAAGGGAGCAGATGATGGGGATTTTTTGCGTCGTGGACGGCATGACCGACGAGTGCAGCCCGCTGCTAAAAAGCCTTGCGCCCTGGTTTTCGGGTTGGGTGCAGCCCACCCGGCCCGATAAACCTGCCGACAGCCTGCGCTCGGCCGCCTGCTTTTTGGGGCTAAAGGAAGCAAATTTGCCTGGCCGCGCCTGGTTTGAAGCGTTGGGAGCGGGTATTACCTTTGGTGCAGAGGACCTGCTTTTGCGGGCAAGCTGGGTGGCGTGCGACGAACAGGGGCGAATGCTCAGGCCGGACACAGCGCCGCAAAATCAGCCCACAGGCCGGTGGTACCATTCTTTGGGCGGTTATAAAGCCATTGTGCAGGTAGAGGGAAAAGCCTCGCTGCTGGAAACGATAAAAACCTTTCCCCCGCATGAACACTGGGGCGAGCCGGCCGAAAGCTGTATGCCCCAGGGCCTGCCGGACGATTTGGAAAAGGCCCTTCGGCAGGCGGGCAGTCGCAGCAGCAGGCTGATTGTTTGGGCGCCGGCAGCGCAAGCGGGTGTTTTTGCAAAAAAAACGGGGTATATGGTGGCGGGTATTGACCTTATGCTGGGGCTGGGGTGCGCGGTGGGACTAAAACCAGTGAAGCCTTTAAGAGCCACCGGCGAGACCGATACAGACCTTGCAGCAAAATGCCGTGCGGCACTTTGCTGCGCGCAAAAAGGAGAGTTTGTCTATCTGCACCTGAATGGTGCGGATGAAGCTTCGCACCGAAAAGACCCGGCTGAAAAACGCTGCTTTTTGGAAAAGGCCGCTTTCCAATGCCTCATTCCACTGTTGAAAAGCAATGTGGCGGTGCGTATTACGGCAGACCATGCCACAAGCCCCGTTACCGGAAAACATCTGCCGCTTTGGCAGCCGGTGTGGCAAAATACTGCTGCGGGGCAAAAAAGCCCCCAAAAAGCTTGGCAGCCGCAGGCTCTTTGCCTTTTTTGAAAGCCGCTGCGCGGTACGGAAAAACATCCTTTCAAGCTTTTGGTAAAATAATTTTGGGGCGGCTTTTATACAAAATAAGGCTGGTTTTGCTTTTCAGCCGGTTTGAAAAAAGGTCTTAAAACCATTTTCTAAACTTTTACCAAAGAGAGGAAACAGACAGTATGACAAAGGCAATCATGGTACAGGGCACTATGTCCAATGCAGGAAAAAGTGTGCTGACGGCAGCTTTGTGCCGCATTTTTCTGCAGGACGGTTATTCGCCGGCCCCCTTTAAAAGCCAGAATATGGCGCTGAACAGCTTTATAACCCGCGAAGGGTTAGAGATGGGGCGCGCACAGGTGATGCAGGCCGAAGCGGCCCGGGTGGAACCTTCGGTGCGGATGAACCCCATTTTGTTAAAGCCTACCAGCGACCAGGGCAGCCAGCTGATCGTGAACGGCGAGGTGGTGGGCAATTTTTCCGCAGCCGAATATTTTGCAAAGAAAAAGCAGCTTATTCCCCAAATTATGCAGGCCTACCAATCTTTGGCTGCACAGCACGATATTATTGTGCTGGAAGGGGCGGGAAGCCCGGCCGAAATAAACCTAAAACAGGACGACATTGTGAATATGGGCATGGCAAAACTCGCCAAAGCGCCGGTTCTGCTTTGCGGAGATATTGACCGGGGCGGTGTGTTTGCAAGCCTGTACGGAACGGTGGAGCTGCTGGAAAAAGAAGAGCGGGCCATGGTAAAGGGGTTCATCATCAATAAATTCAGGGGAGATGAATCCTTGCTTGCTCCGGGCCTTGCTATGCTGGAACAGCGCACCGGAATTCCGGTATTGGGGGTAATTCCCTGGCTGGATGTGGATTTGGAGGACGAGGACAGCCTTTCCGGCCGGCTTGCCTGTCATAATACCCAAAAGCCGCTGGATGTGGCGGTCATTCGCCTGCCCCGCATTTCAAACTTTACCGACCTGAATGCACTGGAACGGTTTGGACAGGTTGGCGTTCGCTATGTGGAGCAGATAAACCAGCTGGGCCGGCCGGATTTGATGATTCTGCCGGGCACCAAAAACACCATGGCAGACCTGCGCTGGCTGCGCCAGTGCGGGCTGGAAGCAGGCATCTGCCGGCTGTGTTCGGAGGGAGTGCCGCTTATCGGCATCTGCGGCGGCTACCAAATGCTGGGCCAAAGCCTTTCGGACCCATACGGCGTGGAGGAGGGAGGCCAAATGCGCGGCATGGGGCTTTTGCCTTGCGAAACCACTTTCTCCAAAGAAAAAAGCCGTACCCGGGTTAGCGGGCAGGTTGTGGGGGCTGCCGGCTTTTTTGCACCGCTTGAAGGGGCGCAGTGCTCGGGGTATGAAATTCATATGGGGCGCACAGTGCCGGCAGGCGATGCGCCGGACCATTTTTTGCAGCTGACCGATGCAGCCGGCAAACAAACACGGGACGGGCTTTGCAGTGGTAATGTGCTGGGCAGCTATCTACACGGTTTGTTCGACGAGGGCGATTTCGCGGAGCGGCTTGTTGATTTGTTGGCCCAGCGCAAAGGCCTTTCCAAAGAAAATGCGCCAAAGGAAAGGTATGCAGAATATAAACAGCGCCAGTATGATAAGCTGGCATTTGAGGTGCGGCGCCATCTGGACCTGAAAAGGGTGTACCGCATTTTGCAGGAGGGAATTGAATGACACAAAAGCGGGGGTTTATTCATCTGTACTGCGGTGATGGAAAAGGAAAGACCACAGCTGCTATGGGCCTATGTATGCGGGCCGCTGGGGCTGGGCTGCAGGTGGTTGTGGTTCAGTTTTTAAAAAACGGCGATTCTTCGGAGCTTTCCATCCTTTCCGCTCATAAAAATGTGACGGTGCTGGCCGGTAAAGGGGGCGACAAGTTTACCTGCCGCATGACCGATGCAGAAAAAGCTGCCGCAAGAACCATTCACGATAAGAACCTCGATGCTGCTCTTGCTATGCCCTGTGATCTTTTGCTGCTGGACGAAGCGGCCGCGGCCTGCCGGCTTGGTTTGGTGGATGAAAAAAAGGTAAAGGCGCTTTGCCAAAATAAGCCGCCCCGGCTGGAGCTGGTACTGACCGGCCGCAACCCGCCCGATTTTATGGTGCAGGCGGCCGACTACATTACTGAAATGCGCTGCGTACGCCATCCGTACCAGCAAGGCATTGGGGCCAGAAAGGGGATCGAGTTTTAATGCAGCAGGAAAAAAACGCCCAGACCATTAGGCTGCGCCAGGTACTGCCCGATCAAATTGAGCAGGAAAGCATGCGAATTATTGTTCGGGAACTAAAACAGCAGAATATTACACTGGACGAATCGGTTGCACCCATTGTAAAGCGGGTAATTCATACTTCGGCTGATTTTGAATACGCGCATACCCTGCACTTTTCTGCCAATGCGGTGGAACGGGGGATAAAAGCCCTGCAGCAGGGCGCCACCATTGTGACCGATACCAATATGGCAAAGGCCGGTATTAACCACAAGGCGCTTGCCAAGCTGGGTTGTCAGGTGGTATGCTTTATGGCAGATGAAGAGGTTGCGGCAGCGGCCAAGGCCGCCGGGACCACCCGGGCGGTGGCCAGTATGGAGAAAGCGGCAAAGCTTTCCGGCCCCGTTGTTTTCGCCATTGGCAATGCACCCACCGCTTTGGTCAGACTGTGCCAGCTGGCCGTGCAGCAAGCGGTCAGCCCGGAATTGATTATTGGGGTTCCGGTGGGGTTTGTGAATGTGGTGGAGAGCAAACAGCTGCTGGCCAGTTTGCCGGTGCCCCACATTGTAGCAATGGGCCGCAAGGGCGGCAGCAATGTGGCTGCCGCAATCTGCAATGCTTTGCTTTACCAGGCCGGCGGCCGTTAGACGAAAACGGAGGGATACGATGGAAAATAAATTTGACACCCAGCTGCTTATTGAAGGACACGGGCTGGATGAAGATGCTATTTACGATTATATTGAGAGTCATTTTGAAGGGGACTGTCTGTTGGCGGTTGGAGATGAGGATTTAATTAAAATTCATTTTCACACCGACCGCCCTTGGGAGATTTTGGAGTATGCCGCTTCGCTGGGTGAAATTCACGACATTGTAGTGGAAAATATGGAGCGGCAGGCCAATGGTCTGGACGGCTAAAAGCTAAATTAGTTTTAGTAAAAAAGAAGGCGACAGATGAAAATCTGTCGCCTTCTTTTTGTAAGCAAAGTAAGTGTGAGCACAACCATCAAATACAAAGCAGTAAATGGCCCACCATAACGATTATAGGCAAAATGATTAGCGCAAATCCTGTACTCTTCTGCGGCGCTGGTGTGCAGAATGGTCAAGCAAAGGCCACAACAAGGTACGCCGATTGAAAATACAGTGGAAGATAAGAGCCATAATCACACCGCACAGCAAATCAATGCAAGAGTGCTGGTCGATTAAAATGGTGGAAAGACAGATCAAAAAACAAATAATTCCATTGTGCCATTTGGCACGCCGGCTGGTCCAATTGCTGTCCAAAATAGCTAGCCAAATTTCCACGCTGACAAATACATGTAAGCTGGGACATACATTGGTGGCGGTATCTGCCTGGCGGATTATCCCTACCAGCCAGGTGAAAGGGTCGGTGCCCAAAAGAGGCTGGCGCAGATGAAGTGCAGTGGGAAAAATGGCAAAAATTGCCAAGCTTACCGCAGTGCCCGCCATAATGGTGCAAAACAACCGCCAAAATTCTTCCCTGGAACGCACCAAAAACCGCATAACATGAAAGGGAACCCATAAAAACCACAACACATATGGAACCACGGCAATGGCAACAAAGGGAATATGGTCGTCTAGTGTGCAGTGGATAATGTGAAACTGGCTACGGGGAATTTTTTCCAACAGGAAAAAGGTAACAAGGTATGCCGCAAAGTACAAGCAAATCACCAGAAGCGGCCGCATTTTCAGTTTTTCCGAAAGAGTATGCTTTTCCATGATGATACCCTCAAAATAGTCAACAGTCCAAAAAAATATCCGGGTGATAAAATTATTCTATATAACCTATGACGAGCTGACAAGTTGTTTAACTTCATCTTAAAGAAGTTTTCATAATCTTTTCGTATTTGTATAAAAAAAGGCTTATAATATAAGGCTTTTACAGCATATCAATCGAAGATAAGAGGCAGATATAAGTCCTTTAGCTCAAATAGATGGCGGTGGACTGCTGCGGTTTGCTGCCTCTGCCAGCTCCTGGCGCGCCATCTGGCGCAAGGTATGCATGCCAATAGGCAGCGATAGCAAAAAGGTACAAATATCCGAAACCGGCAATGCAATCTGGACACCCAAAAGCCCTAACGCAGGCACTAACAGCGCTAAAGCCGGCAGGAAGAAAATCCCCTGCCGCGCCAGGGCCAAAATGGATGCGGGAAGTGCTTTTCCAATGGTCTGCAGCATCATATTATCTAAGACGACCCAAGAAAACAGCGGAAAGGTAAGGCATTGGCAGCGCAGCGCTAAAGTTCCAATGGCAATCACATCAGGGTCTGTGCGCCGGAAGATGGCTATAATTTGGGGAGCAAAAAGAAAACCCACGGCGGAAAGCAGCACCAGTGCACCTACTGCCACCTTTAAGCAAAACCAAAATGCCTCCCGCACCCGGCCGTAAAATTTGGCGCCATAATTGAACCCACATACCGGCTGAAACCCCTGCCCAAACCCAATTAAGGCAGAGTTTGCAAACATGGTAACCCGGTTTACGATCGACATGGCTGCAATAGCAGCGTCTCCCCATCCGCCGGCGGCCAGGTTCATGCAGATGGTAGCCACACTGGCAATACTTTGCCGGAAAAAGGAGGGCAGGCCGCCGCGCAGAATTTCTTTGTAAAAGTAAAGCTTAAAGCTGACATTTTTAAGCCGCAGCGGTAGATTTCCACCCCGGCGACAACCAGCCAAAAGCAAAAAAAAGCTGACCAGTTGGCTTAAAATGGTGGCAAGGCTGGCCCCTCCGATACCCATGTCCAAAACAAAGATAAAGATAGGGTCCAACGCAATATTCAAGACAGCGCCAGATGTAATGCCAATCATGCCGTAAAAAGCGCTGCCCTGGAAGCGCAGCTGATTATTCAGCACTAAGCTGGCGGTCATCCAAGGGGCGCCAATTAAAATAAAACGGGCATAATCGGCCGCATAGGGGGCAATGGTCTCGGTAGCGCCCAGCATAAAAACCAGCGGCTGCAAGAACAAAAGTCCCACCACGGTCAGTATGCCGCCAGCCAAAAAGGCGGAAACAAACCCGGTGGCTGCCATTCGCTCGGCAGTTTCAAAGTCGCGGCTGCCCAGCTTGCGGCTAATGAAGTTGCCGCTGCCATGGCCAAAAGTAAACCCCAAGGCTTGAATAACTGCCATCAGCGAAAAAACAACGCCCACGGCGGCGGTGGCACTGGTGTTAATGCGCCCTACGAAAAAGGTGTCGGCCATATTGTAAAAGGAAGTGACCAACATGCTGATAATGGTAGGCACAGCCAGCCGACTGACCAACTTGGGAATGGGGGTTTGGGTCATGCGGATAAATTTTTCCTGTGCCTGCTTTTGCTGTAGCTGTAAAGTGTCCTGCTGTTCCATATTGTAATACCCTCCTGCTGTCAGACCCCTGTGCAAAGATAGTGGAATCTTTGCACAGGAGGAGGTAAAGATTTCGTTAAGAACATTATACTATGACTTTACAGAAAAGAAAAATGGCATAAAAATTTTTTGTTGGGCAGGTGTGGCTTTTGCAGCTATATTTCAAAAAATGAATAAACATATAGTGTGTTTGTGCAAAGAGTAAAAGTATTTACAGGGATTTTATCCGTTTTTTTGCGTAAGCTGATTCTGTTCCAAAAAGGTTAGCTGGTGTAAGGCGTGAATACCGATGGGAAGTGCCAATAAAAATGAGCAAATGTCGGCTACAGGCTGTGCCAGCTGAACCCCTAAAAGGCCTAAAAATGGAACTAGAATTGCCAGGGCAGGTAAAAAGCACAGCCCTTGCCGGGAAAGAGCTAACACGGAAGCGGGCAAGGCTTTACCAATGGTCTGCAGCATCATATTATGCATACCAACCCAAATAAACAGCGGAAAAGTAATACACTGACAGCGCAGTGCCAGTGTACCGATGGCAATAACCTGCAAATCGTTGTGGCGAAAAAGCGCTACAATTTGCGGCGCCAGCAAAAACCCAATTGCACACAACGGAATGAGAAATGCAGATGCCAGTTTAACACAAAACCAAAATGCTTCGCGTACCCGGCCGTAAAATTTAGCGCCATAATTAAAACCGCATACCGGCTGGAAGCCTTGACCAAAGCCAATTAAAGTAGAGTTTGCCAACAAAGTTATCCGGTTTACAATGGACATAGCAGCAATAGCAGCATCTCCCCAACCACCAGCAGCCAGATTCATGCAGATGGTAGACAAGCTGGAAATACTTTGCCGGCAAAAGGAGGGAAAACCTCCGCGCAATATTTCCTTATAGAAATAAGCGGTTAGTTTTACATTCCGAAGCCGAAGCTGCAGATTCCCGCCCCGTCGACAACCTGCTAAAAGCAGAAAAAAACTAACCAATTGGCTTAAAATGGTGGCCAGCCCAGCACCACCGGTGCCCATATGAAACACAAAAATAAACAAAGGGTCCAATGAAATATTTAATATAGCACCAGCAGCAATACCGACCATTCCGTAAAAAGCACTGCCCTGAAATCGCAATTGATTGTTCAATACGAGGCTGGCGGTCATCCAAGGGGCTCCTATCAGAATAAATCTAGCATAATCGGCAGTATATGGAGCAATGGTTTCGGTGGCCCCAAGCAGCCTGACTAGCGGCTGCAAAAACAAAAGCCCCAGTACGGCAAGTAATACCCCTGCCGCAAAGGAAGAAATAAACCCGGTAACGGCCATCTGTTCTGCTTCTTGCGTTTCACGGCTGCCCAGTTTACGGCTGATAAAGTTGCCGCTGCCATAGCCAAAGGTGAACCCCAATGCTTGTATAACCGCCATAAGAGAAAATACGACACCTACTGCCGCAGTTGCACTGGTATTGATGCGCCCGACAAAAAAGTGTCTGCCATATTATAAAAAGAAGTAACAAGCATACTGACAATACTGGGGATCGCCAGTCGACAGATTAAATGGGGAATCGGAGTCTGAGTCATACGGACAAATTTTTTCTGAGCCTGGCGCTGCTGCGAAAGGTCACGCTGTTCCATAAAATACTCCTCCTTATAGTCAGTCTTTTGGGGAAATAAAATATTGTGGGTAAAAGGCAAAAAAATTATAACATGTTTTTAACTGTATAAAGCCTGAAAACAGTTTTGGAGGGTATTTTTTTAAATACAGTGCCTATGGGAAGCCATATAGAAACAAGCCGCCAATAAAGGCAAGTATTGTATGGCAAAAGTTGACTAATTGGGCAGAATGGCGTATACTGCAAATAGATAAGGCATTTTGTCTTGTGCTGTTTCACAACAATATGTTTGGAGGTCGAAACCCATGAAGTGTTTGATCATCGATGCCGTTTATGCCGGCATCAGCGAAGAACTGAGCAAGTATATGGAAGTTGTCACCCCGGCAAAAACTCCGCTCTCCCAGGCGGACCTGATTGCCTCGATCGGCGATGTGGATGTGCTGATCATGCGGGTAGACCCGAAGATTGACAAGGCTGTGCTGGATGCTGCCAAGAACCTGAAGGTGATTGGTGTATGCAGCGTGGGCCTGAACCACATTGATATGGACTATGCCAAGGAGAAGGGCATCCAGGTGTTCAATGCTCCCGGCCTGAACGCTAATGCAGTGGCCGAGCTGACCATCTCCAAAATGCTGGATATCTCCCGTGGCACCATGACCGCCAACTATGATGTGAAGGTCAAGCACGAGTGGAACAAGTATAAGTTCGTTGGCCGCGAGCTGCGCGGCAAGACCCTGGGTGTAATGGGCTTTGGCCGCATTGGCCGCCGTGTTGCCGAGCTGGGCAAGGCTTTCGGCATGGAAATTATTGCGTATGACCCGTTCCTGAAGCCGGAAGACTTCGAGAAGGCTGGTGCTGTTGGCATGGGCGTGGACGAGCTGCTGAAAAAGGCGGACTTCGTTTCCATCCATGTACCTCTGACCCCGGACACTAAGGATCTGTTCAACGCCAAATCCATCTCGGAAATGAAGGATGACGCTGTGGTACTGAATATGAGCCGCGGCGGCATTGTGAACGAGAAGGATATGTATGAAGCGCTGAAGGCCAACAAGATTGGTGGCTATGCTGCGGATGTGCTGGAAAACGAGCTGGCTGGCAGCGGCTTGTCTGGCAATGATGAATTTGCCAGCCCGCTGTTTGAGTGCGACAACTTCATTGTTTCCCCGCACATTGGTGCGCAGAGCGTGGACGCTTCTCGCGACATTGGCATTCACATTATTGCCAAGGTGAAAGAGGCTTTGAACCTGGGCTAAGCAGGCGTTTTGTGAGTTTGGCTTTGGAAAAAGCTTATAAGCTTTAATAAAAACAGGCGGCAGGGTAAAACCTGCCGCCTGTTTTTTGGTTAGGGCTTAGTAAAAGGAAGGCCTTTTGCAGTAAAACGGGAAAAAGAAAAAACTTTGGGTGTAATGACTTTTGCCATTCATGATAGTTATATTGGATTTTTTCTGCTTTAGTGATTGCGGGTTGTTGCAAAAAGTTGGAGCCATCGTTATTAAGTCAGGAAAAAACAGGTAAAACCGTCCTTTATCTGTTAGGATGAATTTCAGCAAAATAAAGTACAACTGTTTTGATACCGCTACCGAAAATGCCGTTTTTTCTTCTTGTAAAAGAAGCGGATTATACATACCACCAACACCAGGAAAACCAGTAAAAACGGTAAAACTGCCGGCAGCATCATGGGAAGGTAGGGGCTTCTTAAGGTACTTAAAATATTCTGCCACCAATTTTCGTCAATCAAAAGCCAAAGGTCTTCGTTGGGCAGCTGGTCAGAGGTATACCGGTAATGGCGGGCAGCAACCTTTTCAAAATCCAGGCTGCTGGCTTTTAGCACAGGCATATCCTTGTCCAGATAAAGCTCGATGGTCAATCCGCCAAAATCCTTCCAAAGAGCGGCAGGGGTAAGGAAATATTCCAGTTCTCCGCGTTTGACATTAAAATTATAGTCCGGGTACCCCCCCCAGCCGATATGGATAAGAAACTTCTATGTCAAGTGTTTCATTGGGGTCAAACGACAGTTGGAACAAAACGGTCTCTACCGCAGCAGATTCCGATAAGTCCGCCTGCCAGTCGGTCAGCACGGCATACTGCCAGTCATCGGTATTTGGCTGGGTGTAATCAAGCGCATATTGTCCGGTAGTGAAGGCGACAGGCTCGCCGCTAATTTTTACCTGTACGCTGTCCTCTTCCAGTTTGGGCGCAAAAAACAAAGCCGGCAGAAGAATTTCCTGCGGGGTCGTATTCTACATCTGGTAGCGAGCAGTAATCTGTGCACTGCTTCCTGATACCCGAATTCCAATCGTTCAGGCAACACCGCGATGCTGTCGTTTGGCTCAAAGGCGATAGAAGGCGCCGTGTCCGATGGGGCCGGGGCGGCCATATTGGCATGGATATTCAACGGAAAAAGCAGACAAAAGAGCAAAGTGCCTGCGGCAAAAAGCGAACGATGCGGTTCATATTTTTTACCTCCGGTACAAAACAAACAAGCTCAGCACACCACCCGCAAGGTATCAATACCGTGTTCCCCAAATACCCGCTGTGCATCCTCATCTATGCGTTCGCCGCTTACCAGTATGGGAACTGCCGGCGGACAGGAAACGGTGGGGCTTGCCAGTACCCGTCCCAGGGCTTGTTGTGTGCTTATCTCTTCGCTTTTGGAAAAAATGGCCTGCCGTATGCTTAATACCTGACAGGGCGGGTAAGCAAGGCCGACAAGCGGCTGCCTTGCCGGCGCGTGCGGTGCACGGCCAAGTGCCTGTTTTATGCGGGTGAGATGGGCAGGAGAAGTTTCTGGGGTTGCCATCAAAACCAGAAAATCCCGGTCCGCATGCTCACACTCTATCCCGGCTTTGCGCAGCTGGTCGGCCAAATACCGTCCATCCTGGCCGCAAAAAGCGGCATTCAGGGTTAATTTAAGCGGCTCATCCCCCCAACATTTCCAGCCAAAATCTGAAAGAGTCTGCCGCAGCTGGGAAAGCGCTTGGGCACAGCCGGCAAGTTTAGACGGATAGTCTTCCGAAAGATAGCGATTTGCCAGATCCAGTGATTGCAAAATGAGATAAGAGGGACTGGTGGAACCAAATATGGCCAAAGCCTGCCTGGCTGCCTGCAAAAAAGCGGCAGGAGCATTTTGTGAAAGGTGCAGATAGGCGCCCCCGGTTAATACCGGCAAGGTTTTATGGGCTGAATCACAGCAGATGTCGGCCCCCAAATCCAACGGGTGGCGCGCCGGGTGTAAAAAGTGAAGGTAGGCGCCGTGTGCGTTATCCACTAAAAGCGGAATACCAGCCTCATGGCAGATGGGAGCAAGCTGTTCCACCGGCTGTATGGTGCCCAGATAATCGGGGCTGGTCAGGTAGACGGCAGCCGGGCGGCGGGGGGCTGCCCGCAAAGCGCGGCGCAGTCCCTCGGCACTGACCGGGCAGCTGCAGACAGAAGCAGAGGGAGTGTCCGGCCAAAGCCAGCATACATCCAGATCCAGCAGTGCGGCGGCCAAAACAAAGGTGCGGTGCACATTGCGGGCGGCTAAAATCAGCGGCCGCTCGCCCGGTGCCCCCGGCCTTGCATAGGCAGCCAGGTACAGCATGGCCCGAATACACTGGCTGGAACCTTCGGTGGAATAAAAGGTTGCGGCGGAACCAAACAAACCGGCGGCGTTGTGTTCACTTTCCGCAATAATACCGTCCGCTTCCCAAAGACTGTCAGCTCCGGATATTTCGGTAATGTCGCGCGCTTCACAGCCAAGCTGTCCCATTCCCTTATGACCGGGCATATGCAGCCGGGCGGTGCCGCTTTTACAGTAGTTTGTCACAAAATCATAGATGGGAGTATTCATGCCTGTTGATCCAGTTCCTGGGCCACCTTCATCATAATGGCGCATTCCATGCGTTTTTTAAACAATTTGCAGCCATAATCGTACACGCCGCGAATAGAGCCGGTGGCATGGTAGGCGTTGGCCGCGCAGCCGCCCGAACAGTAAAGCTTAGCCCAGCAGTCGGCACATTCGGGGCGGGCATAGGCATTGCACTGGAAAAATTCCTTCTGCCGGTCGGGGTTTGTAACCCCGTGCCAAATGTCGCCCAGCTTGTAAGATTCTTCCCCTACAAACTGGTGGCAGGGATACAGGTCACCCCAGGGAGTAACCGCCATATATTCGGTGCCCGAACCGCAGCCGGAAATCCGTTTGTAGATGCAGGGGCCGCCGGTCAAATCGATCATATAGTGGTAGAAGGTGATCGGGCGGCCTTCCTTTTGCCGGCGCAGCATTTCGCGGGCCAAAATTTCGTACTGCTCGTACAAAACGGGCAGGTCCTCTTCGGTCAAAGCGGCGGGGTCATCCGGCGCGCAGACGACCGGCTCCATGCTTAATTCGGTAAAGCCCAGGTCGGCCATGGTAAAAATATCATTGGTAAAGTCCGGGTTTGCATGGGTAAAGGTTCCCCGCATATAATAGTTTTTACCGCCGCGCGCAGCTACAAGCTTTTGAAATTTCGGCACGATCTTCTCCCAGCTGCCGTTGCCGGCATAATCTACCCGCACCCGGTCGTGAATCTCTTTGCGGCCATCCAGGCTGAGCACCACATTGCTCATCTCGCGGTTGCAAAAGTCGATCACATCATCGTCAATCAGCATGCCATTGGTGGTGAGGGTGAACCGGAACAGCTTATTGCAGGCAGCCTCCCGGCTGCGGGCGTATTCTACCAGCTGTTTTACCACCGTCCAGTTCATCAGCGGCTCGCCGCCAAAAAAGTCCACTTCCAGGTTGTGTCTGCTGCCGGAATTTGCAATCAAAAATTCCAGTGCCTGCCGGCCTACCTCAAAGCTCATAAGCGCCCGTTCACCATGGTATTTGCCCTGGCTTGCAAAGCAATAGGCACAGTTCAGGTTGCAGGTGTGCGCCACATGCAGACAAAGGGCCTTTACAATACCGGCCGAACGGTCTTTCAGTTCTCCGGCCATTGGGGCAAAGGTGTCAGCGGCCCACAGTTTTCCCGCCTTTTCCAGTGCTGCCACATCATCATAGCACTGGGAAAGGTCTGCACTGGTTACATCCGGCCGGTCGGCATACCGTTTGGCCAAAATCTGCAAAACCTCCTCACGGGGGTGGTCCTTATACAGGGCAATCAGATCGTAGGCTACCTCATCCACTGCATGAATCGAACCAGAGCAGGAGTCCAGTACGATATTGTATCCATTTAATTTGTACTGATGTACCATCCAAAATCCTCCATAGCCGCCTTGTGCGGCAGTTTTCAAGCTGCCTGTATAGCAAAAAAAATACCGCCTGTTATAAAGGCGGCATTTTTACGGCAATGCTTACTTGTTTTTGTTCTCGCACTGCTGGTTGGCAACACCGCAGCTGGTCTTGCAGGCAGACTGGCAGGAGGTCTGGCACTCGCCGCAGCCGCCGTTCTTGGCGCTGGCGCACAGATCGCGGGTCTCAATGGTCTTAATTCTTTCCATGGTCGTACTCTCCAATCCTATACATGATAGATGACGGACGCCCGCTGGTGCAGGTCTCCATAATTACAATAGAGTATACCACGCGGCTTATTTTTCTGTCAAGCTGGGGGCGAGATTTCGGCCGGTTTTGCCAACAGCATGGTTACGGCGAAACGGCGCAGGCGCCGCGCAATTTTTTAAAGGAAAAGGGTGAGCAGAACACCTGTCTGCTGGCTTTTTGTTTTATCGTTTTTATAAAGCGGTGAAAAAGGGAATGGGAGAGGGGAGGTCTCGGGCCGGACCTGTGCCGATAAAGCCCAAAAGGACATGTTTTAAGTAAAAATACTATTTTTACACGGGAACAAAGTTTTTTCAACGCCGCAGAAGGCGCACGGAGGCAAAGCCCAAAACAACCGGAAAAATAATGCCCGCTGTTACGCCGGTCACATCCCCGCGCGCCAGGCTCACCACCACTCCCACTAAACATAGTATCATGATTGCTGCCACCGCCAGGCTGAACAGGCGTTTTGCTTTGCCAGCCGGCTGTTTGCCCTGTATTAGACCGAACAGCTCCAAGGGGGTGTCAACTGTGTGATCAGCGCCGTTTTGCACCAGTTCTTTTTTGGTTCGAAAACCCCAGGTAACACCACAGCTGCGGCAGTGGGCGTTTTGTGCGGTCTGCATGTCCACCCCGGAATCGCCCACATATAATGCCTGGCTGGCGGAAATTCCCATAAGAGTTAATGCCCGGTTTACCCCAGCAGGGTTCGGTTTAATGATACCGCCCTGCTGGCCGCACACCGCATCGAATACTCCGGGAAATTCCCGTTCGATCAGCGGCTGTACAAATTCGTCAGGTTTGTTTGAAACCACTGCCAGCTTTACGCCTTCTTTTTTCAAGGCATGCAGAAGTTCGGCAATACCAGGGTAGGGAACGGTTTTGTCAAACATATGGGCAGAATAATATTCATCAAAGATACGCTCGGCCTTTTCTACGGTTTCCGAATTGGCACAAGCTTCGGGCGGCAGCATGCGCAGCACCATGTTATGTCGGCCGCTTCCCACAAAATATTTAAAGTCCTCCTCGGTGCGTTCACAAAAACCGCAGCCCACTAACGCTTTGTTGCCCGCGCAGGTCAAATCGGCAATGGTGTTCAATAAAGTACCGTCCAAATCAAAAATTACGGCTTGAAATTCCATGAGAAAATGCTCCTTTGTAAAAATTGCAGCCTCGCGCGGCGAAGTAAGCTTTGCAGCTGCGGCGGGAAGTTACATATTAAACTGCAGGCGGTTTGCCAGCGTGTATTCTACACTGCGTACCCGCAGGGTGGTGCGGGATGGGGTATAAATGGAAAGATTACACCGCCCTTCGTTGGCGGCAATGGGGTTTTGACGCAGGCGAAAGGCCAGATCATTGGTATAAACCGAAACCAGATAGCGGGTAAAGCCGCGGGTATACTGTACGGTAAAAGTGCGGTTTTCGTTTTTACAGACGCCTTCGGTAAAAAAAGCCTCCAGGTGAGCCAGGCACCAAACCAGCGCGAAAACAAAAGCCAAAGCTAAAAGCCAGGTTAAACCAGGCAAAGCCCAAAGGGACACCCCGCACAGGGCCAAGGTTAATGCTGCCGCTGCGCCGCATTTCCACAGAAAACTGGTTGGTTTGCGCCGCCGGGGATTGCACAGCCGCTGGCGCGGTAAGGTGAATTCCGGCAAAAAGCGCCGCAGCTGAAATTCGGCATCGGCCGGTCGAATGACAACTAACGGAAGTTCCCTGCCATGAAACCCGCCGGCGGTCAGATAAACCGGCCAGCGGTGCAGCAAGCGCGCCCAAAGTGTAAGATGCACCGAACTGGAATTGACACAGGCAATTAAAATGCGCCGTTCTGTATGGGTAAAAAAACCACTGCGGGTAATAAGCACCCCTTGGCACCGGCGCAACGAAAAACCGGCGGTAGATAAAAAACTGCGCAGAAGAGACAGAACACCCAGATAGAACATTAAGGTAACCAGCATGGAAAGGCCTGCTGGGAGTATGGCCGCAACCAGTTGTTCGGTGCGCACAAATCCGGCTTCGGCCGCAGCTTGTAAGTGCATTAATCTATTGTTTTCAAAACGGGTCAAACGCCATACGGTCAGCACCGAAAGGGCACAGGTGGCCAAAATATTGGCAGAAAGAGCAACAAATAGCAGCCGGTCAAAACCGCCGGGTTCAAATACCGTGTGGGTATCACGGGCGGGCATCAGCTCATCGGCCAGCTGGCGCGCACGCGTGCGGGGCAAGGTAAGCTGAACGCTGGGTACAGGGTGTTCACTTTTAAAATACAATGTTACCTGTGATGCTCCCAGCAGCCGGCACAAGAGTGTGCGGCGCAGCTGCACAGCGCTTAGTTGGCTGCGCATGTAAAAGACACTGCGGGAAAAAAGAACACCCCGGTCTGCTATGACAGCCCCGGGAACGATGGATACGGTACCAAACCGCCATAAAAAGTACCCCAGTAAAATAAACCCGCACAAAATGCCTGCCGATTGTCCCAAAGCAAGCCGGACTGCATGCAGGTCAAGGTCCAATAAGGCATTTACGGCTGGAACCAGGCAAAGAGCCAGTGCATATCGGATAAGCCCTGCATACTGCAGAGGGTGCAGGTGAAAGCGTTCTGCTTCCATTTTTACACCTGCCTTTCCGTTAAAAGCCTGCGTAAAGCAGAGATATCCTCTACTGGAAGCCCCACCACTATGGTTAGGCGCCCGGAAGAGGTAACCGAAAGCACACCGGTTCCCAACATTCGGGAAAGTGGTGTGGTAAATTTGCCGGTAGAGGAGATGTAGCGCACCGGTATTTTTACAACGCTGCGCCAGAAAAAACCCCGGGTAATCACAAATTCGCGGCCGCGCAGTTCTACGGTATAACCGAAAGCGCGCAGCCGGCAGAATAAAAAGCCGGCTAAAATACCTGCTATGGCCGTTAAAAAACCCAAAAAAGGCCCCAACAGGAAATGGACCAAAAATCCTAAAACAATAAAGCCAATTGCCAGCCAAAAAGCAGGCAGTAAAGCGCCTTTTGCGGTAACAGCAGTTTTCAAAATGGCGCACCTCCTACTAACAGTTTGGCAGGATAGATGATGAAGATAAGCCTTACCAGCCAGACGCTACAGCCTGTCCCTGTACAATAGCAGACAGACCGGCGGCTACAGTTTGTACATAGCTGGAGCGAATTGCATACCGGGCTTCACCATCCACCTCAATGGCATGGCGGCGCAGACCATAGGGAATAAAACGAACAGTATGGGTTTGCGCCTTGGCGTCTTCCTCTTCAGGGGTCATGGTAAAAGTAAGGGTCAGTTCCGGCAAAATGTTTTCTGCAGGGTCCTCCATCTCGTATTCGGCCTCAAAAGAGATTAACAACTGGTAAATCTCTGAAAAGTCCCGGTCAGAAAGAGAAATTCCGTTGCACACAGCAGTGGTACCATCCAACTGAAATACATATTTATCGGTTCCGTTTTCGGTGCGCACTACGGCCTCGATTTGGGCAACCTCTTCCATGTTGGGGGCAAAGAGGTTCCGGTTCATTAATGCAAAATAGTCAGCATTCTCCCAGCCCATCTGTGCAATAGGAAGGGTGTATACCGCGTCAATACCCTCTTTACAAATATAGTAATAATCTCCGCTGCGGTTACCCAATGCCAGTCGGGTTTCCTCACCGTTGATGGTGTAATAAAGGGGGTGAACCCAGTCTCCGCTCTGATTAGTCAGCCCATAGGAGACAAGTTCTTCAGGGGTGGGCGTAAGTTGAACAACCCGACCTGCCTGCAAAGTATTTAAACTAAAAAAGCAGGCAGTCAGGCTTCCTGTGTCAGCATATCCGGAACGCCCGTCGCTGGATGAAACGGTATATTCCAGCAGATTTCCGGCACCATCCACAAAGGGGTGCGGCAAAAGAGAAATATCAAACCGGCCATTTTGGTTTGAAAAGTGAATCTGTTCGGGGAAAGTTTCACTCTCCGAAGTATTATTGACCAGCTCCAAACTCATATAACAGGTTACATCCTGCAAAAACAGCGAAGCATCTTCCTGGCTAAGCAAGTAAACCGGTCCATTTTCGGAAAGCCGCAAAAAATAGCCGCCCGAATCTTCATCCTGCGCCCCAATGGTCAGGTTGATGACGGTATCATCTATATAAACAATATCTACCTGGGCATGAGGACGGTCGAACCCCAAATCCTGCTCTTCTGAAATATGCAGGTTACTGGTGGCAACAATTTGTGTGCAACCTTGTGCCAGCAGATCAAAAGCCTGCTGGCTGCACGGCAGGCCGGAAAGTTCCGGACAGTGGTAAATGCCATCGGACAGGCTGACCGTATAACTGCCAGAATCATTTTTGATCTGGACCTGCGATAGAACTGCAGCGGCCCGATCAGAAAGAGTAATGGTCACAGGGCGCCGCTCGTCAGAGATATGACCTAAAAACGAGAGAAGCCAAACCAAAACACCCAGCACGGCAAATACACATACTGCCGTAAAGAGCGGTTTATTCTGTTTCATAAATTGCCTCCTTGAATGGCAGGCGGCAGACCGCTGTGCCTGTTGGTATTATACAAAAAAGCAAGCCTAAAAGAAAGCCCCAACCAGCAGCAGAGAAAAGCGAAAACAAGACCTAAAGGGAAAAAATGATTTTTTGCTTGCGGAATTTGTGAAGCCAAAAGATTTTATATAAAGTTTTTGGCTTTTCAATATTTCTCTTGCAAAACAAAAAAAGTATGGTAAAATATTAAATACGCGATACGCCAATTTAGAAAGCAGCGTTATAAATATGCGTCCGTAGCTCAGTTGGATAGAGCGTTCGGCTCCGACCCGGAAGGCCGCTGGTTCGAATCCAGTCGGGCGCACCAAACCGCCGCAAGCAAAACAGCTTGCGGCGGTTTTATTTTGTAAATTTTGCAGTTAAAATGATCTGTTCAAAAGTTGTTTTTGATACTGCTAAGCATTTGCCGCCGAGTTTATAGAGTATTGAATCCCAAAAAATTTGCAGTATACGCACATACACAATTTTTATCTTGTGGAAGTATCTCGTGTCTAGTTTTTTATTTCATTTCAGGTGTAATTTCCCCCAGTTGCTCCAACCGAAAGCGAATGGCCTTTTCGGTTCTTCGATGCTGTTGAGCAAGAAGCGGTATGGTATAGCCACGACGAAAATTATGTATAAGCATGCTTTCCTCCGCTTTAGTCCAGGGTTTTCCAGCATTGCTTAAAGATTTTTTTCCATCTTTGTTATTCAAGGTTTGAACTTCTTTTAACAATATCCGTTTTTCAAACCCGCCTTTCTGTTCACGCTTTTCTTTTCGCAGGGTCGTTAGTTGATTCCAGGTGTACCCTCGCGCTGTTACCACAGCACCTAAAACTTCCAGTAAATCTGCTAACTCTTCCAAAGATTTATTTTGTTGATAATTTCCCACTTCTTCGTCCAACTTTTCATCCAGTAAACGCAGGTATTCCTCGTCAGAGAGAGTTTCCCGAACACAAACATTTCCATCTGTCTCGATAATCTCTGGAATGCGGTCGCGCACCAATTTGTGATAGAGTTTCTTTTGCACAACAACAGCTGTTTTTTCAACTTTCTTCGGTCGTTCATTCTGGGTAGGGACGCTTTGTGGATAGTAGAGCGAAAAGTCCTGTTTTGGACAATTGTTTTGTCGTGCAATTTCCGAAGCCATGATATCATACAGATAACGGATATCCGAGATTTTTGAACCGGAATAAAGTTTTTTTTGAATAAACTCTGTGGGGGATTCTCCCAATCTTTTTGCAAAAGCTGCTTCAAACTTTTGACGATTCGATAGATTATTCATTGTACTTCTCCTTCCAGCAATGCACTACAGGAGGATAATAAAACAGACCTTTCCCTTCGTAAATTTATTTTTTGTATTCCTTACGAAGCTTATTTAATATGGTTTCATCCGCTGGGCAAAATTCATACTGGTCAATCTCACCTACGGTGATCCAGCGGATATCGTTGTGTTCCAGCTTTTGAGGCACACCTTCCCGGATAGTGGCATGGAAGAGGGTCAGATGCACCATCAGGTCGGGATATTCATGGGTTACATCCATGAACAACTCTCCAACATCCAGGGTGATTGCTAATTCCTCCTGGCACTCACGGACGAGGGCCTGCTGTTTTGTCTCGCCGGGCTCTACCTTGCCGCCTACAAACTCCCACAGCAATCCCCGGGCCTTTTGGGGCGGGCGCTGGCAGATCATAAACTTGTCTTTATCCCAAATTAGGGCCGCTACTACCTCTACCATTTGCTTGCATCCCCTTTCCTTATTTCTATTATAGGAATAATGCCTAGTTGCAGCAAGATATAGCGATCCTTTTGGGCTTTTTGCTGCAATATTATGGCGGGCTTTGGTTACAGGCGTATATGAAAGCAGGCGCTATTGTGCAGACGCCAAACGGTTTGGTTTGTGCTGCTTGGGTTACTGAAAAATAAAAAGAAAATTGTTTCTACCAAAAGTAGTCTATAAATTCAGCCGCAGGCGAAAAACCTGCGGCCAAGTTGCTTTTAAAGTTTATCTATTGCAATTTTTTGAGAAACAGCATGACCCTAATGCGTTGGATAATAGCCAACCGATAAGCCCCATATATAACATGGAGTTAATGGGGCTGGAAGTAATAGCACAAGAGCCGGTGGAGCAGCCTACCAAAACATAGTACCCCAGCCCTGTCAGTGCACCCGCCAAGGTAAATAGAATGGGGCGCAGCCATTTTTTGATGCACTTCTTCATATCAATCATTCTCCTTTTGCGTTGATTATTCAGATAAAAAGCCGGTGTACGGAATAGTTTTACAACGGAAGAGACAAAAGCTAAATGTTAGTGCCAGATTATAACTTGATGGTTCCTACTTTGTTTGTGTGTTTCACTATACAAGAAAATGAAGCTTATTTCTGTGATGAAATCACATAAGACCATGGCTTTTGGAGAAAGACAGGAATTTGCAGATTATTTTGTCATGTTCGCATAAAAAACAAATGGTCTTTATCTCTGAAGAGAAGGATAACCAATGCTTAATGGGTAATTTGAAGAACTTCAATGGATTCTCGCCAATAAAAATTGCGGATTGCAAATCACAGCTATGTAAAGAGCCTAGCCAAATTTTTCTATCGCTTTTAGAGGGATGCGGCACAGAAAAAGATCGGTTAAAGGGCCTTTTTATCAAACACCAAGATGTATTGCTGTTTAGCAGGCAGAAAGAACTGCTAAAAGAAGAAAAATTCCTTAGCGTATCTGGTGTTGTAATACCCTCCGGAAACAATATAAAGGGGAAGGCAACTGGGGCTGTGGTATTGCAGTAATAGTGTATGAAAAGTGCTGGCCAGCATAAACTGGTACTGGTAATTTTTATTTGGGAGTTTGATGTGCTTGCAGATAAAAATTGAAAAATTCCGTTTGGGTTTTAAATAGCTGGATAAACCCAGTGCTTTCCCAGTTGTTTAATCCTGCTTTTCAGGCAAAAATATGAGGTGCGCAGTAGGAAAATGAATAGCCGGCATGACAAAGTATGTCAACTATCCAATATTTGGGGTATTTGCTTTTCAAAATATAGCTAGGTGTGAAAAGACACTTCAGAGATTAGGAGGGCTTTTATGAAAAAAATAGGATTGATCCTCTTTCCTGTCATCGCTTTGGGGGTGGGAGCTTTGGCAGGATTTCTAACCCGCCAGAGCCTCGCCACAGTTTATCCTTCGCTGGAAAAATCCATCCTGACGCCGCCGGGATGAGTGTTCCCTGTGGTGTGGACTTTGCTTTATCTGCTGATGGGAATTGGTATGGGGCTGGTGTTCGCCAAAGGCGGGCCGGAATTAACGAAAGCGGAAGCTTTTTGGGGAGTTCAATTGGCGCTGAATTTCAGCTGGAGCCTGCTGTTTTTTAATAGTGGAAATTATTTGGCCGCCCTGTTGTGCCTTATTGTTCTGTGGCTGATGATATTGGCTATGACTGGCGCTTTCCGAACGATGAGCCGGTTGGCGGCTCGTCTTCAGGTTCCTTATCTGGTATGGGTGGCCTTTGCCGGCTATTTGAACGCGGCTGTTTGGGTGCTGAATAGGTAAAAAGGGAGAATACAAAGCTTGCTTCGAAAAAGCCCCGGGACTTTTTGTTGAGTCCCGGGGCTTTTCTTTGAGTCAGCGTTCTTTGAGTCAGCGTTTTTTTATTTCATTTTTTTCGTAATCGCGCAGCGATTCAAGTGCTTTAGGTGCCAAAGGAAGCAGTGCCACCATATTGAAGATGGTCATTAAACCAATGCCGATATCCCCTAAGTCCCAAACGAACTGATAGGCAGCAAGCCCACCTACAAATAGCATAACCAGTGCCAAAATTTTATACAGCGTTTGCGAAAGCCAATTGTCCCCAAACAGATAGGCTACATTCGACCGGGCATAAAATAAAATGCCCAAAAAGGTGGAAAAACTGAACAGCCACAGAATGACAGCAATAAAAATAACACCAAATTCTCCTAAGTGGTACCGCATGGCGGTCTGCAGCAGGTCCATACCTTCCAAGCCATCTGTAAGGGTTTGGGGGGTTAAAAGCATAATCATGGCCGAACAGCTGCAGATCAGGATGGTATCAATAAAAACGCCCAGTGCCTGCAAAAGTCCGGCCTTAGCCGGGTGATTTACATCGGCTGCAGCGGCGGCGCAAGGAGCAGATCCCGAGCCGGCCTCGTTGGAAAAAAGCCCGCGTTTTGCGCCGTTCATAATTACTGCACCAAGGCCGCCGCCTGCCACTTGGCGCAGACCGAACGCCTCCGAAAAAATACGGCCAAATACACCGGGCAGCAATGCGGCATTTTTAATAATCAAAAATAAAGTTAAAAAGAAGTAGCAGGCGGCCATAATCGGCACAATAATATCCAGCACCCGTACAGTGGCGTTTTTACGCAGCACAATAACGGCGGCAACGGCCACCAGCGCAATGGTGGACCACAAAGGAGGAATTTGAAAAGCGTTTTTGAAGGAAGACGAGATGGAATTGCCGATGACCTGGCTGATGCCACACCAGCAAACCAAACCGGAAATTGCAAAAAGCACGGCCAGAACCGAGTGCTTGCGGCGGCTTTGCGGCCGCACAAACAGGTGGTGCAGATAGTAGGCAGGCCCGCCCCGATACCCGCCGTACAGAGGGTCCTTTTCTTTATAAATTTGTGCCAATGTTGCTTCGATAAAAGCAGTGGAAGCACCCACCAGTGCAATAAGCCACATCCAGAACACTGCGCCGGCCCCACCGGCCGAAATGGCGGCAACCACTCCCACCAAATTGCCCATACCTACCCGGCAGGCGGTTGAAACAATCAGCGCTTGCAGGCCGGAAATACTCTCTCGTTCAGACTTTTTGTTGGTTTCCAAAGTAATGCGAACCATCTCTGGAAACAGACGAAACGGTAAAAAACGAGTGCGTATGGTGAAATATAACCCCACTGGAATTAAAAGCAATACCAGAAAGGAAAGCCCCAAGTTGCTATTGCCTGGTAAAGGAATGGTGATGATGTCACCCCAGAGCAGATGATAGATTGCGTTAAAAATTGCCATAAAACTCCCCACCATTTGGCTTATGCCGTTGATTTTCGTGTAAAACCAGTGTACCATTGAAACCACTGTTTTGTTAAGATAATAGTTTTTATAAAGGCGTTTAATTTTTTTAATAGTAGGAGCAGGCGAATGGAAATTAGAATGGCATCTACCTTCCTGCGTGTAGCAGAATTGCAGAGCTTTTCCCGTGCGGCACAGCAGCTGGGGTATTCTCAAGCAGCGGTAACGGTACAAATAAAACAGCTGGAGCAGGAATTGGGGGTGCAGTTATTTGAACGGATTGGCCGGCAGATTCAACTGACTAGTCAGGGGCGGCGTTTTGTGCCCTATGCTATGGAGCTTTTAAAGGCGGCGCAGCGGGCCGAAAAGTTTAGTCGGCAAGAGGGAGAACCGCCGTCGGGAACTTTGCGGATCGGGACGGCAGAATCGCTGTTTATGAGCGTGATTGTACCTATACTTGCGCAGTTTCACAAACTTTGCCCGCAGGTAGAAACCAGCATTCACACCGGGCGCATCTCACAGCTGTTTGATATGGTGCGCCAAAATGATGTGGACCTTTTATTCTTTTTGGATAAAAAGACCGATTTTCCGGAATGGGTGAAATTGCTGGAATACCCGGAACCGATTGTGTTTGTGGCACCGGCAGATCACCCGCTGGCGGGCAGCCGCAGAATTTCTTTGAAAAAAATTTTGGACCAGCCGCTTCTGTTGACCGAGCAGGGGGTCAGTTACCGCGCAGACTTAGAGCAGGTTTTAGCGGCCAGAGATCTGGAAATGCACCCGTTTTTGGAAACCGGCAATACGGATGTGATTGTAAACCTTTTGCTTTCCCACGGCGGGGTGTCTTTTTTGCCCCAATATGTGGTGCAGCCCTACCTGCTGGGGGGAACGCTTGCCTGTTTGGATGTAGATTGTCCCAAAATAAAAATGTGGAGCCAGTTGGTTTACCATAAAAATAAATGGGTTACCGGACAGATGCAGCAATTTATTGAGCTGGTATGTGAGCAAATGAATAAAAGGCCATGTTAAAGCAAGAAGGTGTAAAGCATAGGCAGAAGGATATTTGCCGCAAAAGTAAAAAATACGGGTCGCTATGTTTGGCATAGCGGTCCGTATTTTTTGTATGATGCGGTTTTTCCTAAGGAAAAGTGTTAACATGCGATAGAAAAATATTATCTATTCTATTAAAACGAAAAATTACCAGGCTGAGAGGATAGGTTAATATCGCAACCGCTGATATTCCAAACCTGCAATCCGGCATGCATTGCATAGCGCATGGTATAGGCTGTGCCGCCGAAATTGCGGGTGCAATAACCAATGCAGTAAGCAGAATTATCCACAAGATGGCGGTCGCGGATCAGAAAAGCAGAACGGGAGGGGGACGAACAGCAGTAAACTACCTTATCGGCATGCTTTTCAATGTGGGCGGCACGGGCGCGCTGCTTGGGGGTCCACTTGTTTTGGTAGCCGTAGAACGGCAGAACCAGGATGACCTTTATTCGATTGTCATAGTTCCGTAAAGCCAAAAGGTTTTCCGCTGCCAGTGTGTCAAACCCAAGCGCGCCTCCAACCCCAAAATACCGCACTCCCTGGTGCAGCAATTGCTGCAGCCGAACATTTACCCGCAGCCAAATTTCCTTTTCTCTGCCGGACGGAATATCTCGATGACCGGTAAAACAACAGGTGTATTGGCGTTTGTCCATTTGACTCCCTCCTTTTGCTGGCAATGCGAAAAAGTACACCAGTCGTAATAGTGCTTTGGCAAATAGTAAGTGGAAGCCAAACCACTACGAGAAGCTTACATAAGGCTTGCTTGGCTTTTGGGGTATGTCTGAAAGGAAATTGACGGGGATATTGCAGAAACCCGCGGCAGGGCAGGCCTTCCTTCCCGTAAATTGGGGGTGCCGCTTTGCGCGCTTTCCAAAATGGTTTGCCCTTGCTGCAACAGCCCGCTGGAACTTGAAAATGCACGCCTTTCCAACCGGTATGTTTATGCGGGAAAGCTTTCCTGCTCCTGCGGCTACCACATTGCCATACGAAATGGAGTTGTGGTGACCGGAAACTGCTATACCGGTTGTTACGACCATCCGGATTTGTCGTTTGGTGGATGTTATGAAGGCGTAGGAGAACACTTTGTCACCAATTTTCAGAAAAGCTGTGATTACATTATGGCGCAGCTGTCGGGGCAACCACTCTCTGGCAAGGTGGTTTTAGAGGCAAATATCAACGGGTATTTTTTTCCTTTATACGCATTTTCGGCAGCTGCCGAAAGACTGTTTGTATATAGTAGTGGACAAATTTGAGGGGACCATTCTTTCCTATAAAGCGGGTATTGAACAGCTGGGGTTGGATTTGGATATTCTGTTTATCGCAGACGCTTCTCCGAAGCTGCCGCTGCAGGAGGGTTGTGTGGATTACCACATTGATTTTTACGGCGGCAATGAGTATTTGCTGTATCATCAAAACTCGTTTGTTGAGGAGGCGGGCCGCTTTTTGGGTTCCAAAGCCCAGGTGTATGGTGCCTATATGTATTATCCGGATACCAGCCGTTCCCGTTCACTAATTCCTATTCGATACCCGGAATGCTCTGCCAAGGCCCATACCCGAGGCGGGCTGACAGACTGTTACCGCAACGCGGGTTTTGCGGTACATGTGGGAGAAGTTGGGGCGCTGCTGAAGATCTATAACAAATATGCTTATTGCTGTCATGTGGATGGAGAGCCTTTGCAGATGTGCTGTTTTACAGCAGCAAGAAAAGAAGCAAAAGCCTGATTTTACTTAAAAAACAGAAAACATGGGGTGCACCGCATGTTTTCTGTTTTTTTTATCAAAAAAAGGGGTTGATACGGGGTGTTCTCCAGCCAATAGAATAAAATCAATAAAAAAACACAAAGCCGTATGAAATTTTTAGCTAAAACAGGAAATGAGAGGGGCGTATGGAACAACCGCTTATTGGAATTACCTGCAACTATGAAACACCGGACCGGGTAGGCATTTTGACCGATATGGGGGTAAAAGGTCAAAGCTGGGAATACCTGGCAGCAAACTATGCAGCGGCGGTGCAGCAAGCAGGGGGAATACCCGTTTACCTGCCTACCTGCCGAAGCAGTCAAACCACCCACGCATTGGTCCGCCGGCTGGACGGTGTAATTTTTTCCGGCGGACATGATGTTTCTCCCAGTTACTATGGAGAGGCGGCGAGCGAGCAGTGCGGTGTGCTTTCATCCGAACGGGACAAGGGGGAACTGGAACTGGCACAGTACCTGCTGCAGCAGACGGACCTGCCAATTTTGGGGATTTGCAGGGGAATGCAGGTATTGAATGTGGCGCTGGGGGGCAGTTTATTCCAGGATGTTCAAACATCAGGGTTTCAGAACCATTCCTGGGATGATTCACCAATGAACCAGCCGGTGCATCCGGTGAAGCTGCAGCCCGAAAGCTGGCTTGCCAAAACGGTAAAAGCGCAGCAATTGGAGGTGAATTCCTACCATCATTCGGCGGTGAAACAGCTGGGGCAGGGCCTTCAGGCAACCGCTTTTTCGCCAGACGGCCTGGTAGAGGCGGTAGAGCTGTCCGCACAGCGCTTTGCTGCGGCGGTGCAGTGGCACCCGGAGATGATGTATGATTCGTCCTGGCAGCAGAGTTTATTTTCTGCATTTATAAAAAGTTGTGCCAATAGAATGGTAAAGTGAAAGGGAGGTATTGGTATGCAGGCGGCAAATCAAAAGCAAGAAAAGCAAAAAAAGAGTTTAAAATGCTCAACTCCTTTGGCCTTTTGTTTGTCATTATCGTTATTATGGCGATACTGACCTATATCATTCCGGCCGGAGAATATGAGCGCAGTATTTGTTGTGATTGGCCTGGTGGCAGGAATTGTGGGCAAACTTGGCCCCAACCAGATGTGTGAAGCGTTTTTGCAGGGCGTAGCGGACCTTTCGGGCGGCGCCATGATTATTGGTGTGGCCGCCGGTATTCAGTGCGTCATTAGCGATGCCAACACCATTGATACCATTATTTATGGAATTTCCACACCGCTGTCCGGTCTGCCTACTTTGGTATCGGCTATTGGTATGCTGCTGGTTATCAGCCTGATTAATATTCTCATTCCGTCTGGTTCCGGCAAAGCGGTAGCTATTATGCCCATTCTGTTCCCCATATCGGCTCTTTTGGGCTTCACACAGCAGACAGCCGTGCTGGCTTATCAGCTGGGCGATGGCATTATCAACCTGATTACTCCCACACTGGGGTTGTTGTTTATTGGTTTGGCTTTCGGAAAGGTGCCGTACGACAAATGGCTGCGGTTTTATTTCCCGCTGGCAATTAAGGTGACGGTGGTAGGCATGGTGTTTATATCCTACGCGGTGCTTACCGGGTATGGCCCCTTCTGAGAGAAAGGAGAACAGTTATGATCCGAAAAGAGCAGGTAAAGTCGCTGGAAGGGGAAGTGATCGACCTTTATAAACGGCTGCACCAGATTCCCGAACTGGGAATGGCAGAATATAAGACGGCACAGCTTATTGCCGAAACTTTGCGCGGCTGGGGAATTGAAACCACAACCGGTGTGGCGAAAACCGGTGTGGTGGGGGTTGTACATGGAAAGCTGCCCGGCAAAACGGTGGCTTTGCGTGCGGATATGGATGCTTTGCCCATCACCGAGGAGACCGGCTTGCCCTATGCTTCGCAGGAAAAGGGCAAAATGCATGCCTGCGGCTATGACGGCCATGTGGCAATGCTTTTGGGGGCTGCCCACTATTGTGCGCTGCACCAGGATGAGCTTAAAGGAACGGTAAAGTTTTTGTTTCAGCCGGCGGAAGAAGATTATGCGCCCGGGGTAGTTGCACCGGGCAAAGTGCCGGGCGGTGCTTATTATATGATTCAGGAGGGCTGGCTGGATGATGTGGATGCCTGTATGGGCATTCATTTGGACCCCTGTTTGCCGATTGGGACGCTGAAGGTGTTTGATAAAGAGGCAATGGCGGCCACTGACCAGTACACAATTGTGCTGGAGGGCAAAGGTGGGCATGGCGGTGCGCCGCACCAGGCGGTGGATGTAATTCCGGCACTGGCAGTTCTATTGGGCTCTATCAATACCATCATTCCCCGGGAGATCAGTGCTTTTGAACCGGCAGTGCTCAGCGTGAGAACCGTAAATACCATATCGTCGGCCTGGAATGCCACACCTGGCCGGGTGGAAATTACCGGTACTTTCCGCACCTATGACAACCAGGTCCGTGAGCAGATCAACCGGCGCCTGGGTGAGCTTGCTGCTTCGATTGCGAAAGCGCACCGCTGCAGCGCGCAGTATGTGCGGGAAAGGGGATATGACCCCACCGTGAATGACCCCCGGGTGGCAGGTTGCGTGGCAGCAGCCCGCCAGTATTTGGGAGAAGACCATGTGCTGACCCATCCCACACCGCTGACGGGCGGCGAGGATGTAGGCTTTTACTTTCAGAAAGTTCCGGGAGCTTTTATGTTTTTGGGGTGCGCACAGCCAGGTGAGGAAAATCATGTAGACCTGCACAGCCCCTACTTCCGGGTCTGTCTGGAAGGACTTATCTATGGAACTTTGGTCCATTTAAATAATTTGGAAGCCATTCAAAGCCTTGCTTTATAACGAAATAAAATGAAAAAGACGGCCGCCTGTGCTATTTGGGTACAGGCGGCCGCTGTTTTGGTACAAAACAGGGTTATGGGCCAGTTGGCTCGGCTCATAAAAAAGGTGCCTCGCGAATGGTATTAATGGGTGAAACAGAAAAAAACAGGAAAAATTTACGCAAAACAGATAAAAAATGTTTGACAAAAGCTTTTAGGTGTGATAATATAACTCTTGCATCTTGAAGATGTATGCGCCAGTAGCTCAGCTGGATAGAGTGACTGGCTACGAACCAGTAGGTCGGGGGTTCGAGTCCCTCCTGGCGCACCAAAAAACACCTGCAAACAATGGTTTGCGGGTGTTTTTGTTTTAACACACAAAGAATGTTTTGTTAGCAAAAGTCTGTATGGTATGTTTGCGGTTTAACGAGTCTTGCCAGCAGCATCTGCTCCGGCGGTATCGGCAGCAGCCGCTAATGCTTTGGATAAAAACTGAGGCACCGGTGCGCCCAACGCCGCAGCATTTTCCAGAATGCTGCCCAGTTCTGTAAGGATGTACCACAAAAGCACTACCGGCAGCAGCAAAACCCGATAGGGCATGGAAAAATCGGTTAAGTTTTGCGCAGCGGCGGCTAACACGCTATCGGCCAATGCCGCAACAGTAACCACTGCAATCATGCCGGCTTTATGCCAAATACCGGTGAACGCCTGTACGCTACCCCAGCGCCCGGCCCGAATGGCTGCCGCCGAACCGGTCAGATAGTCCAGAACCATGCAGGCGACCCATATCAATACCAACCAGCCTAGCCATCCAAATGCGGTCAAAAACGCACCAGCTAACCCGACCACCGCCGCTTTTACCAATAAAAACAGATTCTGTTGTTCCATCTGCTCACCCCCATAAAAGACTATCTTTTGAAGAGCCGTTTTATGACTTTTGCAGGATTTTGCCCCCAAAACAGCGCAGATTTTTTGTCGGCAGGGGTGCTTCTTCATCATTTCTTCATAACAATTCAAATTTTATTCATAACCTATTCATACCAGTTTCTTAACTGGCCGATATAATAAAGGCACAGAAACGGAAGCCGCAACCGGTTCTGTAACATGATTCCTCCTCACACCAAAACACACCCTGAAAACCCCCTGCAGCAAAGCTGCAGGGGGTTTTCCGCTTTTTAGCAAAGCGTATCAAATGGCCTTAAAAGCACCGCAAGAAAAAATGGGCAGCTTTCATTTGCAGTTTTGAAAAAAGTTACCGGTCCCCTCAATTTTGTGTTGGCGTTTTTTAGTGGGCGGGAATGTGATTTGTAGCTTGATTTGCTGCACCCGGCACAGTATAATAAAATGTTGTATTCTGCACACTACCGGGGCGTTTGCCGCCGGTTATGCCTTGAAATAAGGAAGGAGAGCAGCCTTAAGTGTCAAGACTGGAAGAGGAAATTAAACGCCGGCGCACCTTTGCCATTATCAGCCACCCGGATGCGGGTAAAACCACCCTGACCGAAAAGTTTTTGCTTTACGGCGGTGCTATCCAGCTGGCAGGCACGGTAAAGGGTAAAAAGACCCAAAGGGCCGCTGTTTCCGACTGGATGGAAATTGAGAAGCAGCGCGGTATTTCGGTTACCAGCTCGGTAATGCAGTTTAACTATGACGGCTATTGCATCAATATTCTGGATACCCCCGGCCACCAGGATTTTTCAGAGGATACCTACCGGACTTTGATGGCGGCCGACTCGGCAGTAATGGTGATCGACGCGGCGAAAGGTGTGGAACGGCAGACGGAAAAGCTGTTCAAGGTTTGCCTTTTGCGGGATATTCCTATATTTACCTTTATCAATAAGATGGACCGCGAGGCGATGAATCCCTTTGATCTGTTGGAAGATATTGAGCAGAAGTTGGGGATTCACACCTACCCGATGAACTGGCCCATTGGCTGCGGAAAAGAATTTAAGGGCGTTTACCAGCGCCATGAACAAAAAATTCTGGCATATGGAGAAACCGGCAGTGCGCTGGGCGGACAGCACAAGCTGGATACCATAGAAGCGTGCCTGGGTGACCCGGCCTTGGATGAGGTGATTGGCAAGGAACACCATGCCCAGCTGGCCGAGGACATTGAGCTTTTAGATGGTGCCAGCTATGATTTTGATACCGATGCCATTCGCCACGCCAGGCTTTCGCCGGTGTTTTTCGGCAGCGCACTGACAAACTTTGGCGTAGAGCCGTTTTTACAGGCCTTTTTGGACCTGACTACCCCTCCCTTGTCCCGTCGGTCTGACGAGGGGGAGATAGACCCCATGGATTCACGCTTTTCGGCCTTTGTATTTAAAATTCAGGCGAATATGAACAAGGCCCACCGAGACCGAATTGCTTTTCTGCGGATCTGTTCGGGAGAGTTTCAAAAGAATATGGAGGTACTGCATCAGCAGTCCGGCCGTAAAATTCGTCTGTCTCAGCCCCAGCAGATTATGGCTTCCGAGCGTGAGATGATCGAGGAAGCATTTGCAGGAGATATTATCGGCGTGTTTGACCCCGGGCAGTTTTCCATTGGCGATACCCTTTGCATGCCGGGACAGAAGTTCCGGTTTGAGGGGATTCCCACCTTTGCGCCGGAGCACTTTGCCTTGGTACGGCAGGTGGATACCATGAAGCGCAAACAGTTTATCAAAGGGACCGAGCAGATTGCCAATGAAGGCGCCATTCAGGTTTTTCGGGATTTGGGCGGCGGCATGGAAGAGGTTGTAGTTGGCGTGGTAGGTCAGCTGCAGTTTGAGGTGTTCGAATACCGTTTGAAAAACGAGTATAATGTGGATGTGCATATGGAGCATATGCCTCATCAGCAGATTCGCTGGATTGAAAACGAGGATTTGGATCCCAATACCTTAACTTTAAATTCTGATACCAAAAAAATTCAGGATATGCGAGGGCGAAAGCTGCTTTTGTTTACAAGTCCCTGGAGCGTGCAGTGGGCGTTGGACCACAACCCCGGGCTGCAGCTTTCCGAGTTTGGCCGCAACTAACTAAAACTACCAAAACCCCCCGGCTGGTCCGGGGGGTTTTGAAATACGGGTTAAAGGCCTATACAGGTGACCGAAAAGGAGGGTTATATGACAGGAACAATTGTAAATGCGGCAGCTATTGTGGCAGGCGGTTTGGTAGGTATGCTGCTGAAACGGGGAATGAAACCCAGCTATGAAGACTCGATTCAGAAAACCTTGGGCATTTCGGTATTGATTTTGGGCCTAAATGGAGTAATTAGTGCCATGTTCCGTGTGGGGGAGGATGGAAGTCTTTCCTCATCGGGAGAACTTTTGCTTATCATCAGCCTGGTTTTGGGAACTTTGCTGGGAGAAATTGCGGACTTTGACGGTCGCTTAGCCCGGTTTGGCAGCCGCGTGGAACAAAAAATCGGTTCGCAGGGGGTAGGTGCTGCCTTTGTGAATGGCTCGCTTATCTACTGTGTGGGTGCTATGGCTATTGTCGGCTCCTTGAATGATGGCCTGTTGGGTGACCCGTCGGTACTTTTGGTAAAAAGTTTGTTGGACGGTGTTTCAGCCCTGGTGTTGGGCGCGACACTGGGGGTGGGGGTATGCTTTTCGGCAATTCCCGTTTTTGTGTACCAAGGGGCCATTACACTGCTTTCCGGCTGGGTTGCGCCTTACCTGCAGGGGCAGCTTTTGGACGAGCTGTGTATGGTGGGATATGCCATGGTGGCCTGCATTGGACTGAACTTTTTGTTCCGGGACCTGAAAATTAAAACGGCGAATTTGCTGCCGGCATTGCTGGTGCCGATTGTTTGGCAGGTACTTCGTAGCGCATTCGGCATGGGGTGAACAACAAAATATGACACAAAAGTTACAACTTTTTTAAGTGTATAAGAAAGAAATGTGAGATTTTTGTGCAAACAAACAAATAAATGTGGTTTCATTTATAAAATTGTGTAAAACAGGGCCATTGCAAGCTGCTGCCGGGGTCGATATAATGGAGCCTAACAACCCGGTTCGGCAGCTATCCTACCGGCAGCCGGGAAGAACTTGTTTGAGTAGGGGGAAAAGAAGATGAAAAAGTTTATCAGCTGTGCTCTTGCTGCTGCATTGGCTTTGTCCATGGTCGGCTGCTCGGGCGGCACCAGCAGTTCCGCCGCTTCGGCAGCGGCAGGCGACAGCAGTTCCGCCGCGGCTTCCGGTGCAACCTCCGGCGAGACCATTAAGGTCGGCCTGCTGGCCAACATCTCTGGCGATGACGCCATGTACGGCAACGCTGTAAAGAACGGTGCCATGCTTTATATTGACCAGGTGAATGCTGCCGGCGGCATTAACGGCAAGCAGATCGAGGTCAAAAGCTATGATGACAAGGGCGACGCCACTGAGGCTGTCACCGCTTTCAACCGCATGGTGGACGAGGGCATCACTGCGTTGATCGGTTCGGTTCTGACCGGCACAACCATTGCTGTGGCCGATGAAAGCTACGACATTAATATGCCGCAGATCACCGCTTCTGCCACCGCTACCGGCGTAACTGTGCTGGACCCGGAGGATGAGGAGAGCGAGATTCGCACCAATGTCTTCCGCGCCTGCTTCATCGACCCGTTCCAGGGCGAGAAGATGGCCCAGTATGCTTCTGAAAAGCTGGGTGCCACCTCTGCTGCCGTTATCTTCCAGACCGGCAGCGACTATTCCGAAGGTGTTGCTGAGGCGTTTGTTGCCAAGTGCAAAGAGCTGGGCATTACAGTGACCAGCGAGCAGGGCTATGCTGCCGGCGATGTGGACTTCAAGGCTCAGCTGACTGCTATTGCGGGCGAAGCTCCGGATGTGGTATTCTGCCCCAACTATTACCAGGATGACGGCCTGATTGTTACCCAGGCCCGCCAGGTTGGCCTGGAAGCTACCTTCCTGGGCAGCGACGGCTGGGGCGGCGTTGCCGACTATGCTTCCGCTGAAGATCTGGAAGGCTCTGTGTACTGCTCCGGCTATGCTGCTGGCACCGAAGAGGTCGCCCAGTTCGAGGCTGACTATGAGGCTACTTATGGCGAGAAGGTCCCCAACATGTTTGCTCCTTTGGGCTATGATGCTGCCATGCTGATGGTGAATGCTCTGACCGCTGCTGAGGATGCGGGCCTGGAAGCTGGTACCGACGAGTATAAGCAGGCTGTTATCGACACTATGGCCGCCACCGATGGGGTGGAGGGCATCACTGGTGCCTATTCCTTCGATGAGCAGAATAACCCCATTAAGTCTGCCGCTATCATGGAACTGGTTGGTGGCGCCGAAGTCTTCAAAGAGATGTACTAAGCGATACACAGAAAATGGCCTGGCCTGAAAGCTGCGGCCTGACACAGACCCAAACAAGAACTATGCGGGAAAGTCCCCGCATAGTTTCTTGTTCTATATGCCCAAAGCAGCCGGAGGGTACTTTGGGTACAGAAGGAATCCACAGGAAAGAGAGGGGCTTTTATGTCCACATTTTTCAGCCAGATCATCAACGGTCTGCAATCTGGTTCGATTTATGCGTTGGTGGCGCTGGGATACAGTATGGTATATGGTATTATCATGCTGCTGAACTTTGCCCATGGCGATATCATTATGGTGGGTGCCTATGTTATCTGGCTGGGGGTCACCACCTGGAATATAAACCCGCTGGTCTCGATTCTGCTGGCGGTGGCAGTCAGCACATTGCTGGGTGTTGTGATTGAAAAGGTTGCTTATGCCCCGCTACGCTCTTCCCCGCGCTTGTCGCTGCTTATTACTGCCATCGGTATTTCCTATCTGTTGGAAAACGGCTTTCAGCTTATTTTTGGGGCGGGGGCGAAAACAGTGCCCACCTTTATCAGCGGTCCTTCCCTTCAGCTGGGCAGCATGACGGTAAGCTTCCCCGCCATGGTTACCATTGTGGTGACGGTGGTTATGATGGTTGGTCTGACCATACTGGTTCAGAAGACCAAGCTGGGCAAGGCCATGCGTGCGGTCAGTGAGGATATGGGGGCTGCACAGTTGATGGGTATTAGCCTGAATACTACCATTTCCTTTACTTTCATGCTGGGCAGTGCGCTGGCGGGCGTGGCTTCGGTTTTGTACCTGTGTGCCTACCCGCAGGCTTCCCCCACAATGGGCAGCATGCTGGGCCTGAAGGCTTTCGTAGCGGCGGTACTGGGAGGCATTGGCAGCCTGCCGGGAGCTATGCTGGGCGGCTTTATTATTGGTATGGCGGAAGCGTTGGTATCGGCAGTGGGCCTTTCGGTTTGGAAAGATGGCGTGGTATTTGCTATTTTGATCGTGGTGCTGTTGGTGCGTCCTTCGGGCATTTTGGGCAAAACTGTGAAAGAGAAAGTGTAAAGGGGGCGGGCTTGTATGAAAACCAGAAAAACAATTCCAATGCCGGTCCGCTACCTGATCAATGGTGTGCTGTTGGCGATTTTTCTCGTGGGCGGCACTATTATGGTGAATTCGGGCATTGTGTCGGGCTATTATTCCAAAATTTTAATGCTGATTGGCATTAACATTATTTTGGCTGTTTCGTTGAATGTGGCCACCGGTTATTTGGGCCAACTGCCGCTGGGCCATGCGGGCTTTATGGCAGTGGGCGCCTATACCGGAGGCATTTTCCTGAAGGCAGTCGAAGCTTCCAAGGCGGAAGGCCCTGTGCTGTGGGTGTACATAGCGGCGGCACTGCTGCTTTCTGGGCTGGTGGCTGGCATTTTCGGCATTATTATCGGTGTGCCGGCTTTGCGGCTGAAGGGCGACTATTTGGCCATTATCACCTTGGGCTTTGGCGAAATTATCCGGGTGGTGCTGACCAATATTGACGGTGTGCTGGGCTTTGATTTTACCTACGGTGCTTCCGGCTTGAAGCGTATTCCCAAAATTGCCAGCTTCTTTAATGTGTTTTTATGCGTTATTCTCAGCTGCATGGTCATTCATATGATTATGAAGTCCCGTCATGGCAGAGCCATCCTTGCAATCCGTGAAAATGAGATAGCAGCAGAAAGCTGCGGTATCCGCATTACCTATTATAAGGTAATGGCGTTCACCGTATCGGCCTTTTTTGCCGGGGTGGCGGGCTGCTTGTACGCCGGCTATCTGGGCAGCTTGCAGCCCACCACTTTCGGCTTCATGAAGTCGATTGAGATTTTGGTTATGGTGGTGCTGGGCGGCATGGGCAGCATGTTGGGTTCGGTGCTTTCGGCCACCGTGCTCACTGCTTTGCCGGAACTGCTGCGCACCTTCTCCGATTACCGGATGGTGGTTTACTCGCTGGTGCTGGTTTTGATGATGATCTTCAAACCCAGCGGCCTGTTGGGACAGTATGACTTCTCCCTGTCGCGCATTCTGGAGAAGTTGATGAACCGGGGCAGTGCCCCAAAGGCGCAGGCGAAGGAGGGCGGAAAGAATGAGTAAACTGGTTGAGGTTCCCGGCGGCATTATTCCCGAGCGGGACGCCGGCAAGCCCCCCGTGCTGGAAGCGCGGCATATTGGCATTGATTTTGGCGGCCTGACAGCGGTGGACGATTTTGATTTTGTATTGGGCGCCACCGAAATTGGCGGGTTGATTGGCCCCAATGGCGCGGGTAAAACTACTGTCTTTAACCTGTTGACCAATGTATATCAGCCTACCCGGGGTTCTATTCTGCTGAACGGGGTGGATACCAAGGGCAAAAGTACCTACCAGATCAATAAACTGGGCATTGCCCGTACTTTCCAAAATATTCGTCTATTCAAAGACTTAACCGTGTTGGATAATGTGTTGATTGGCATGCACAATGCTATGGACTACAACATGGCCAGTTCGGTTTTGCGCCTTCCCCGTTATTGGAAAGAGGAAAAGCGCGCGAAGGAGAAAGCTATAGAGCTGCTTTCCATCTTTGACATGCAGGATATGGTGGAACTGAATGCGGGAAATTTGCCCTATGGTGCGCAGCGCCGGCTGGAAATTGTGCGGGCGTTGGCCACAAAGCCCAAACTGCTTTTGCTGGACGAACCGGCTGCCGGCATGAACCCTTCCGAAACCGCAGAGCTAATGGAAAATATTCGCCGTATCCGGGATATGTTTAAAATTTCCATTATGCTGATCGAGCATGACATGAACCTGGTAATGGGCATCTGCGAGGGTATTGCGGTGCTGAATTATGGCCGGATTATTGCAAAAGGGACCCCTGAAGAGATCCGCAACAATCCGGTGGTTATCGAGGCATATCTAGGCAAGAAAGGGGTGTAACGGCATGCTGAAGGTCGAAAATATCAATGTGTATTATGGCAATATCCATGCCGTGAAGGATATCTCTTTCGAGGTGCATAAGGGAGAGATTGTAACTCTGATTGGTGCAAACGGCGCAGGAAAATCCACCATTTTGAATACGATTTCCGGGCAGCTGCGATCCAAAACCGGCCAGATCACCTTTTTGGACCAGAATATAGGCCACCTGGCTCCTCATAAAGTAGTGCCGCTGGGGCTTGCACAGGTGCCGGAAGGCCGACGGGTGTTTTTGCACATGACGGTGGAAGAAAACCTGGAGATGGGCGGCTACACCCGCTCTGCGGCGGAAAACGCAGAATCGATTGCTGATGTTTACCGCCGCTTCCCTCGCTTGAACGAGCGGCGCCGCCAGGTGGCGGGCACTCTTTCGGGCGGCGAACAGCAAATGCTGGCCATGGGCCGTGCGTTAATGGCAAAGCCGGCCCTTATGATGCTGGATGAACCTTCCATGGGCCTTGCCCCCATTCTGGTAGAGCAAATTTTTGATATTATTAAGGAGCTGCACGAGGCAGGCACTACTATTTTGCTGGTGGAGCAGAATGCGCAGATGGCCCTTTCCATTGCGGATCGGGCTTATGTGTTGGAAACCGGCCGAATTGTAATGCAGGGCAATGCCAAAGACCTGCTGAATGACGACAAGGTGCGCAGCGCCTATCTGGGTGGTTAAGGAACATAGCTCTTTACCGGCCAAAAATCATATGAACCAATCGGCAAAACGCCGGGGCGGTCATCGCCCCGGCGTTTTTTGTGTGGTTATTTCAATGTACTAAGGGCCCAATTTGTCAGGAAGGTAATTTATAAAAACCGGTTGAACACGACTATGCTGCCAGAGAGGGGTGTGGACAGGCGGAAGCTAAAAACGGCAGGCGTGTCCTGTTTTGCAGTGTGCATGCATAGAATAAAAACAGCAAGTCTGCAAAGCTTTGCTGAAAAGCAAAAGGAAAAGCAGGAAAAATGCAGGGCTGTACTTAGCCCCGACAGTAAAAGCCGGTGCTTTGTGGTCAGGCAGGCCAATCTAAACGCCTGCGGCAAAGCATAAAAGGAGGAAAAAACATGAGAAGACACCGTTCGCGCCTGCCCAAAGCGGGTGTTTGCCTGTTGGCGCTTTTGGTGCTGGCCGGGGCCGTATATGCAGTATGGGGTGCGTTTTTGCCGGCAGCTTATATGGGCGACGGTATGTTTACAACCGGACAAGCGAATACAGAGCAGGAGTGGCGTGCGGTGTGGATCAGTTATTTGGAATACCAACAGATGGATCTTTCCGGTGAAGAGTCTGCCAGGGCGGAGTTTTCGGCGGTGTTTGACAATGTAGCGGCGGCCGGTTTTAATACCGTAGTGGCCCAGGTGCGGCCGTTTGGAGATGCGCTTTATGCCAGCAGTGTATTTCCGTGGAGCCATTTGTTGACAGGAACCCAAGGACAGGACCCTGGCTATGATCCGCTTGCTTTAATGATAGAGCTGGCCCATGAGAGGGGGCTGCGGCTGGAAGCCTGGGTAAACCCCTACCGGGTACAGGGCGGTAAAACCCCTGCAACCCTCGCACCAGAAAACCCGGCCGTACTTTGGCAGGCAAACCCGGAAACTTCTGGCTGGGTTCACTTAACTGATACCGGCCTGTGGTATGACCCCGGTGTGCCAGAGGTCCAGGCGCTGATTGTACAGGGGGTGACAGAAATATGCGCAAACTACGAGGTGGACGGTATTCAGTTTGATGACTATTTCTACCCCACCACGGATGAAACCTTTGACGCGTCCACCTATGCAGCCTATTCGAATGGGCAGGCCCTGGCCGATTGGCGCCGGTCCAATGTGGATAATCTAATCCAGCAGGTAGGACAGGTTATAGAAGAGTGCGGCCACAGTTTGGTTTTCGGAATTAGCCCGCAGGGAAACCGGGCCAATAATTACGACCAGCAGTACAGTGATATAGCCCGCTGGGCACAAGAGGGATGGGTGGATTATATCTGTCCGCAGCTGTATTGGGGGTTTGACTATCGAACCGAGTCGGGCAGCGATGCGTTTGCGTTTCAAAACTGCCTGCAAAGCTGGTGTGCAGTGCCCCGCGCAGAAAATGTAGCGCTTTACATTGGCTTGGGGGCCTGGCGCGTAGGGGAAGGGGACGGCAGTGCGGTGTCCAGCCAGGAATGGTATACCGGCCAAAACCTGGCCAAACAGGTTGCTGCTCTGCGGGAAGCTTCTGCGCAGGGGTATGCAATTTATCGGTATGACAGCCTGTGGAATGGGGCAAATGATTTGTGTGCAAGTGAACTGGCAGCCCTGGCAAAACAAAATGGTGTGGCCTGAACCGTTCCTTTCGTTGGCAGGTGTAATAAAAACAGTTTTTGCTTCGCTACGGCGAAGATGCAAAGTAAGTATGATATACTATTTTAAAATGGGCGTTTTGCTTTCCGGGCAGCTTATGGTATAATAAACCGCAAAGCCGCTGCCATAGTTTTTTCAATGCGGAACTTGCTGCTTGTTTGCAGGCAGCGGTACAGGCCGCATGTCCGCGGTTTGCAATTATGCCCCATTTTTACCCAGGGACCGTGCAGTTTGCGGAACCTGCTGATATAGGAAGTAAAGGAATTAAATTCTATGCGAATGAGACATAAACCCTACGCACGCCCGGAGTTGGCCGGCTGCCCATTTTTTATACCCGAACCGGAGAAAGCAAGGGGGCAGTGGCAATCTTTATTTGCCCAGCCCCAGCCGTTGGTGTTGGAACTGGGGTGCGGGAAAGGCGGGTTTGCGGCAATGTATGCCTCGGCCCATCCCGAGGTGAATTATCTGGCAGTGGACTATTTAAGCGATGTGCTGGTTTTGGCCAAGCGCCGGGTGGAGGAAGCTTATGCCGCTGCGCAGCTTGTGCCGGAAAACATTCGGCTTACAGCGCTGAATATCCAGTGGATTGAAAATAACCTGGCACCACAAGACCGGGTGGAACGCATTTTTATTAACTTTTGTAACCCTTGGCCTAAGGTTAGTCACCATAAGCGCCGCCTGACCCATCCCCGCCAATTGGTGCAGTACCGGCAATTTTTAGCGCCACAGGGAGAAGTGTGGTTTAAAACCGATGACGATGACCTGTTTGAGGCGAGTGTGGATTACTTTGCAGAGAATGGGTTTGAGCTGCGCTTTTTGACGCGGGACCTGCATGCTCAGGAACCAGAGTGGAATATTCGAACAGAGTATGAGGAAAAGTTTTCTGCCTTGGGGGTGCCAATCAAGGCTTTGATTGCGGTAAAACAAGACTGACCCATATCTTTTTACAAACAATAGTGCTTTAATCAATCATAGAATCAGCAAGTTTTGACATATGCTGGAAAATACCGGCCGACGCCTAAACGGTGCCGGCCGGTATTGCTTTTTAAGGGGATATAGAGCGGTGGTAGGAAAAGTAAATAGTGACCTGGGATGAAAGTTTTGCCTCGGCCGGGAAAGGATAAGGAAAGCAGCCTCAAAAGGCAAATGGTTTTTGCAAAAAGGCAGAAAAAAGCATACAAAGCAAAATGCCGAAAAGCGGGAAAAAGTAATTTGTGACCGAAGTGTAAAAATTCCAAATAATTTTTGAGAGGTGCTTGACAAAGAAAAAAGTTGGTGTAGAATAAAGTTAGCACTCGGGAACAAAGAGTGCTAAAACGCAAAAAAGGAAGGTGCGGGTATGGATATGGATGAGCGCAAGCGGCGCATCCTGGCCGCCATTGTGGCGCTTTATGCACAGGACGGCGAGCCGGTCGGCTCCAACCTGCTCTGCAATTATTTAAACATGGCAGTCTCTTCCGCAACATTGCGAAACGAGATGGCTACCTTGACCAGATTGGGACTTTTGGAGCAGCCCCATACCAGCGCGGGAAGGGTACCCAGCACCGAAGGGTATCGGTACTATATTGAAAACCTGATAGAAGGCAAAGGAGACCTGAAGCAGGCTGACCGCAGACGGATTGATGAGGCGTTTTCCGGATTTGACTTTGATCCGGAAAGGCTTGCCAAAGGGGCAGCAAAGGAGCTTTCCGCCATGACAGGATATCCGGCCGTGGCAATGACCCCAAAAAGCGACGATGTGAAGGTTGCCTATTTTAATGTCATTCAAACCGGCCGGTTTTCGGCGGCGGTGCTCAGCGTCAGCTCGGTGGGCGGCGTTGCCACCCGGGTGGCAGCCATAGAACGGCCGCTTACCGCGCAGGATATTGAAACGGTTACCAACTATCTGAACCGCACGCTGGCTTTTGTCTCGAAAGAAGATGTGAGCCCGCTGGCGCAAAATCTCTTGCGGGAGGGTCTGGCCGATCAGCAGGCGCTGTGGCCTATTGTAAAGGCGGCTGTTACGCTGCTGCAAGGAGCTGGCCGAAGCAAGGTATTTGTAGCCGGGCAGGATAAACTGCTCAACTGGCCGGAGCTGGAACCCAGCCTGCGGGGCTGTTTGAAGCTTTTGGGCAATACCGACCAGCTGCGGCAGATTGTTGCACCCCCTGGTATGCGCACTGCCGTTTTAATGGGGGATGAGCTTTCCGAAGAATTGCCGGGTGTGGCCATTGCAGCCAAACGATACCTGGCCGGGGGCGGGCGCAGCGGTACCATAGCCCTTTTAGGACCGAGTAGAATGCCTTACCTGACTGTGCTGCCGAAGCTTGAATATTTTGCTGAGAAGCTGGGCCGGGCCATGACCCGGGCCGAAAAATAAACCAAGTACCGCAAGGCGGTTTTGCCAGAAAGGATTTCTATCATGAATGAACAGGAAAAAAACACCGCGCCGGTTTCACCAAACCAGCCCGATGAACAGGCACAGGACCCTGCGGCCGTAAAGACACAGGCTGCAGATGCAACAGCAGAGTCGAAGGAGCAGGCCTGCGCAGATGGAAAAGAGGCCAAAAAACAGGAAAAATCGGCGATTAAGCTGGCTGCACGGCTGGAAAAGGAGCTGGATGAAACTAAAAAACAGCTGGAAAAAACCAGCAAGGAGCGGGATGACGCCAAAGATACCCTGATGCGGACTGCCGCTGAGTATGACAATTACCGCAAGCGCACCACCCGCGAAAAGGAAGCCAGTTTTTCGGATGGCGTTTCCAGTGCGGTAACCCAGCTTTTGCCGGTGATTGACACGCTGGAACTGGCAATATGTGCCCCCACCAGCGATGAAAATTATAAAAAAGGGGTAGAAATGACCCTTGAAAAATGCCGCCAGGCTTTTGAAAAACTGGGAATTGAGGAAATTGAGGCCGAAGGCAAACCGTTTGACCCGAACCTGCATAATGCAATGATGCAGGATGCGGCAGGCGAAGGGGTGGAGAGCGGTACCATTACACGGGTGCTGCAGAAGGGTTACACCCTTTCCGGCAAGGTGATCCGCCACGCGGCGGTTGCTGTTGCACAGTAGCTTTTGGCAGGACAATAGCGGCTTTTAGGGGCCGTTTGCATAGATACTGCGGAAGTTTTCCGCAAACAAGTTTTTTGATTTACAAACCATGCGAAACAAGACAGATGATAGATCGAAGGAGAGAGAATTATGAGCAAGATCATTGGCATTGACCTGGGTACTACAAACTCCTGCGTAGCCGTGATGGAAGGCGGCGAGCCGGTAGTTATTGCTAACGCGGAAGGTTCTCGCACCACCCCGTCGGTGGTTGCTTTTTCCAAAACCGGTGAACGGATGGTAGGCCAGGTGGCAAAACGCCAGGCTATCACAAACCCCGAGCGGACCGTTGCCTCCATCAAGCGTAAAATGGGCACCGATTATAAGGTGCAGGTAGATGGCAAGAACTATACCCCGCAGGAGATCAGCGCGATGATCCTTTCCAAGCTGAAGGCGGATGCCGAGGCTTATCTGGGCGAAAAGGTCACTGAGGCAGTTATCACCGTACCGGCCTACTTCTCGGACAGCCAGCGCCAGGCAACCAAGGATGCGGGCGCCATTGCCGGTTTGGATGTAAAGCGTATTATCAACGAGCCCACCGCTGCGGCTTTGGCTTACGGCGTGGATAAAGAGAGCGACCAGAAAATTTTGGTTTACGATTTGGGCGGCGGCACCTTCGATGTGTCCATCATTGAGATGGGTGACGGCGTGACCGAGGTTCTGGCGACTGCCGGTGATACTCTGCTGGGCGGCGACGACTTCGATAACCGAATCATCAATTACCTGGCCGATGAATTTAAAAAGGAAAACGGCATTGACCTGCGCAGCGATAAAATGGCCGCCCAGCGCTTGAAAGAGGCTGCCGAAAAGGCCAAAATTGAGCTGTCCGGCGTGACCAGCACCGCAATTAACCTGCCGTTTATTACTGCCGACGCCACCGGCCCCAAGCACCTGGATGTGACCTTGACCCGTGCTAAGTTCGATGAACTGACTGCGGACCTGGTGGAAAAGACCATGGGCCCGACCCGTCAGGCTCTGTCGGATGCTGGCCTGAAGCCCTCTGACCTGAATAAGGTTCTGTTGGTGGGCGGCTCCACCCGTATTCCCGCTGTGCAGGAAGCAGTTAAAAAGTTTATGGGCACCGAGCCGTTTAAGGGCATTAACCCGGACGAGTGCGTGGCCATCGGCGCTGCCATTCAGGGCGGCGTGCTGGGCGGTGATGTGAAGGGCATTCTGCTTTTGGATGTAACCCCGCTGAGCCTGGGCATTGAGACCTATGGCGGCGTATGCACCAAAATCATTGACCGCAACACCACCATCCCCACCAAGAAGAGCCAGATCTTCTCTACTGCGGCGGATAACCAGCCCAGCGTTGAGGTGAATGTGCTACAGGGCGAGCGTGAGTTTGCCCGCGATAACAAGAGCCTTGGTACCTTCCACCTGGATGGAATTCCTCTGGCTCCGCGCGGGGTACCCCAGATCGAGGTTACCTTTGACATCGACGCCAACGGTATTGTGCATGTTTCCGCCAAGGATCTGGGTACCGGCAAGGAGCAGTCGATCACCATCACTGCTTCCACCAACATGAGCAAGGAAGATATTGAGAAGGCCGTGCGCGAGGCCGAGGCCCATGCCGCCGAGGATAAGGCCAACAAAGAGAAGGTAGAAACCCGCAACAAGGCGGACAGCATGGTGTTCCAGACCGAAAAGACCCTGAAAGAGATGGGCGACAAGATGACCGCTGATGAGAAGAGCGCCATTGAGTCGGCCAAGGAAGCTTTGAAAGAAGCCTTGAAGGGCGAAGATATGGACCAGATTAATGCCAAGATGAATGCTTTGGAAGAAGCTATTGGCAAGATGAGCCAGCGGGTATACAGCGAGGTTGCAGCACAGCAGCAGGCTGCCGGTGCGCAGCAGGCAAACCCGGGCGCCCAGCAGGCGTCCGGCACCGGGGCGGATGACGGCGTTGTGGATGCCGACTTCCGCGAGGTAAACGACGACAAGAAATAAACCTTGGAGCAAAACTCAAAGCCCCAGGCAGAAAGGCAAAGCCGGCAGAGCATTCGCTTTGCCGGCTTTGCCGGGGTAAAGGCCCGGCAGGGTGTGCCGCCGGGGCACAGAGGTGAGGAATATGGCAGAAAAACGCGATTATTACGAGGTGCTGGGCATTGCCAAGGGAGCCTCGGAGGATGAAATTAAAAAGGCCTACCGCAAACTGGCCAAAAAATATCACCCGGACCTGCACCCTGGCGATAAGGACGCCGAGGCGCATTTCAAAGAGGTGAATGAGGCCTATGAAGTGCTGTCAAACCCGGAGAAAAAGGCCCGGTACGATCAGTTTGGCCATGCAGGGGTTGATCCCAGCTATGGCGCCGGAGCTGGCAGTGCAGGCGGGTTTTCCGGTTTTGACGGGGTGGATTTGGGAGATATTTTTGGCAGCATTTTTGGCGAAGGCTTCGGTTTTGGTTCCGGTCGTCGGCAGAACCCGAACGCCCCGCGCCGGGGGGCCGATATTCGGGCCGCGATCAGCCTGACCTTTATGGAGGCGGCGCATGGCTGTACCAAGACCATCAATGTGACCCACCAGGACACCTGCCCTGACTGCGGTGGTTCTGGAGCGGACAAAGGCACACAGCCCGAAGTATGCCCCGACTGCGGCGGCCGCGGCGTGGTGAATGTGCAGCAGCGCACCCCGTTTGGCGTTATGCAGTCCAGCCGGCCCTGTACCCGCTGTGGTGGCCGCGGGCGGATTATTAAGGACCCCTGCCGCCGGTGTTCCGGAACCGGCCGGGTGGCCAGCCGCCAAAAGCTGGAGGTCAAAATTCCGGCTGGTATTAATGATGACCAAAGCCTGGCTATGCGTGGGCAGGGGGATAAGGGCCTGAATGGCGGTCCCGCCGGCGATGTGATTGTCACCGTATCGGTAAAGCCGGACCCCATTTTTACCCGTGATGACAACTATAATGTGTGGGTTACCGTACCTATTACCTTTGCCCAGGCCGCTTTGGGGGCAACGGTTATGGTACCCACCATTGACGGCAAGGTGGAATATACCGTGCCGGAAGGTACCCAGGCGGGCAAGGTGTTCCGGCTGCGGGGCAAAGGCATTCAGTACCTGAATGGCCGCGGCCGTGGAGACCAGTATGTGACGGTAAATGTGGAAATTCCCAAAAAACTGACCCGTACCCAAAAGGAAGCGCTGAAAAACTTTGAAGAAACCATGAAGGATGAAAACTACGAACAGCGAAAAGGATTTTTTAAAACCCTGAAAGACATGTTTGAAAAGTAAATATTCCTTTTTAAATGGTTTAAAAAAGCCCCCTGCGGAAGATTTTCCGCAGGGGGCTTTTTGAACAGAAAAGGTATGCAGATAAGAAAACCGGCCATAAAAGCAGCGTAAAAAGTTAAGCGAACGAAGACCCGCTTAACCCCAAAACGGCAAAAGGGGAGTGCGGCCTTATAACCTTTTGAAAAAGGGAAAAGTGCCGTTGACAATAGGTCTAAAACCGAACACAGAAAACGGTAAATTTTCTTCCAGCATTTGCCATGCACATAACCAGATGCGACCGTTTACTTTTTATGCAGCTGCTGCAAAAAATCGTGCAAGGCCTGGCTGTCGCCCTGGGTACGGCGCATTTTTGGGAAGGCGCGGCTCAGCCGGCGTTCTGCTGCCGGACGGCGGCGGGAGAGCAGTGCATCATACCGCTGCTGCAGCTGAGCCTGCCGCGCAAGGGCAGCGGCATGAGCCTGAGATATGCGCTCCTTTACTTCCACTGCCTGGTCCACAAAGCGTTCTTTGGCGCTGGGGCGCTGGTCAGAAGAGTCGGCAGCATGATAATCTTCTATGGCATTCCATGCCCGGTCGGCCAGTTCGTCGCGGGCATCAGCAAAGCGCTCTTTGGCTTTGTCCATCCGGTCGGCAAATTCTTCTTTTGCATCCGAAAACATTTCCCGGGCCTCATCCATCCGGTCGGCCAGTTCGCTGCGCGCGTCCTCCAGCCGGTCGGGAATACCGCTGTCCTCCAGCCGGTCCGAAAGTTCCAGCGCAGTGCTGCCCAATGTGTGGGATAGTGCTTCCGATTGACGGTGCAGTGCCTGGGCCAGTTTTTCCAGTTCGCCCAAATCCCGGTCCATGCGGGTTACATTTACTACGGTCAAGACAAGGTCGGTTAGATAAACAATGAGCACCGGCCAGGCTAAAACTTGACCTGCCTGCTGTGGCATAAGGCCAACCAGCCCGGCAACCAATGGGTGCAAAACCCGCATGGCCAGCACACAGCCAAAGCCCCACAAAATGGAAAATTTTAAGCAGATATACCCGCCCAGATTGAATGGCTGATCACTGTAGTCCCACCAGCGGGTATGAAACAGCTTTTCCAACGCCCAACCGGTTATCAACTCCAGCGCACTGGCAAGCAAGGCTCCGCCCACCAGCAGCGGTAAAAAATGTTGGCGCAAAGGGGTAAGCACGCACAAAATAATAAGCATTCCAAAGCCGTAGATAGGACAGACCGGCCCGTAAAGGAATCCTCGGTTTACCAGTTTTCCGGTATTGAGAGTGCAGTAGATAACCTCGGTGCACCAGCCCAGCATAGAGTAAAGACAAAAATACCAAAACAGCTGGTAAAAGGTAAAACCGAATAGCGTCAGATTCCACATGGGGAATCCTCCTCCTTTTTTTACAAAAGCTAAAAGCAAAAACAGGGCAAAACGCCTGCCGGGCAGATAACTGCAAAAAAGTGAAAACCATTTTGCCGCTAAGCCTCAAACGCTGCCGTGCACAAGATACAATAGCCGGCGTTTTGTGCATAAAAACGCACAAAAACCAAACCGACAACTACAAAAGCACGAGGTCGGTGGTTTTGCTATGCAGAGAGTGCTTGTTATTCTCCTAAATCGGCAGGGTGCAGCGGCGCGCCGCAAGCAGGGCAAAAAGCGGCATCTGCGCTGCAGACCGTATGACAGGAAGGACATTCGGTCTTTTTGCTGATCTGGGCGATCCGGGAAGAAAGCTCACGGATCAGCAATTCCTTTTCCGAAGCCTGCGCCAGCAGAGTTTCCATGTGAGGAGCATCCTCCGTGGCTTGTGCAGCGGACTGCTGTTCATAAAAAGCGCGACCAATTTTGGTAAAAACGGCCTCTTGTTCGTTTTTCAGCCGAGAAAGCTCCAAAGAAAGTTTTGCAATATCCGCTTTTTCACCTACGGTGCGGCCGGCGTCGGACAAAACTTCCCGTGCTTCATCGGCGGCGGCAGCTGCCTTTTGTGCCATATCCGAAAACAGCTTTTTCATCTCCATGCGGAAATCTCCTTTCCTGTGCCGGCAGATATGATACTGTCGGCGGATTTTACGGATTATTTTTATAGTATACCACAACTGGGCTGGTTGGCACACCCGGTTTTGCGTTTGGGAAAAATTATTTGTTTTTAAAAAAGGAAAACAAACCCATAAAAGCTTTTGAAGCTAACCGAAAACCTGCTTTACAGCTTGGCATAAATTTTTTAGCAAAACAAACTTAGACACAAGTTGTGTTTTTATTAGGGCAGCTATCTGCTTATAAAATAATAAAACAGGGCCGTCGCAACATTTTGCTTTAATGGTATAATAGCTGCAAGATGATTATAATGTGAGGTATTAGTATTTTTATGGGCGGACTGAACACCCTGTGGTATTTTGTTTTGGCTCTGTCCTCGCGGTATAATGAAAAAACGCTGCTGTCATCTTTTTTGCGTCGGCTTTGGTGCCTTTTGGGGCAACCGAAAACTATGGTGGCTCATGCCATGCCGCACGGGCAGTATGGTATAATAAAAATATAAAATCAGCAATCAGCGGGAGGTGAAAAGGGTGGAGCGAATTATTCTGCACTGTGACTGCAACGCATTTTATGCATCAGTAGAGCTTTTGGAACATCCCGAACTGAAAGAAGTTCCGGTGGCAGTGGGCGGTGATGATGACAGCCGCCATGGTATTGTGCTGGCGAAAAATGAACCGGCCAAAGCTTGTGGGGTTAAAACGGCCCAAACCCTCTGGCAGGCACGGCAGAACTGCCCCAACCTGGTGGTATTGCCTCCTCACCGAAAACGGTATCTGGAATTTAGTAAAAAAATAAATGAAATATACGGACAGTATACTGATTTGGTGGAACCTTTTGGAATTGATGAAAGCTGGCTGGATGTGACCGGCAGCCTGCATTTGTTTGCGCCTACTGGTGTGCATTTGGCAAATACCATTCGCAACAGAATAAAAAGGGAGTTGGGGCTTACCATATCGGTAGGGGTTTCCTACAATAAAATTTATGCAAAGCTGGGGTCGGACTATAAAAAACCAGATGCCACGACCCTGATTGACCACAGCAATGAAAGAAAAATTGTTTGGCCTATGCCGGTTTCCAATATGATCTATGTGGGAAAAGCGGTTGAAACACAGCTGCGCCGGCTGGGGATTATCACCCTGGGACAGCTGGCTTGTGCGGATGACGAAATATTAGCGGCCAGCATGGGTAAACTGGGACCGCAGCTGAAACGCAATGCGGCAGGACAAAACACCGATCCGGTTGCTTTTCAGGACGCACCGGAAGAGGTAAAAAGTGTGGGCAATGGCATGACCTTTCGAAGAGATCTGACCTCCATGCAGGATATTCGGACCGGCTGTGCCTGCTTAGCAGACGAGGTTGCGTCGCGGCTGCGCCGTCACGGCCTTTACTGCGGGGCCGTACAGGTACAAATTAAGGGAACCGATCTGAAAAGCATTAGCAGGCAGCGCACCTTGCTGCGGCAGACAGATCTGGGCGCCGAAATAGGGCAGGTAGCCTTGGAACTAATTGGGACAAACTGGCCGGCGGGCAAGCCGATCCGGGCACTTACCATTACCGCCGAACATTTGTCTAGAGAGCTGAGCCCGGTGCAGATGGATCTGGAAGGGAAAGCACCCGGTCCGCCGGACAAGCGCACCGAAAAGCTGGAGCGAACCTTAGACCAGCTGAAAAGCAGGTTTGGCAGCGCGGCGCCCGGCCGCGGCAGCCGGATAGGCAACGACCTGGGGTTTGCAGACCCGGCTGCAGGAAAAAAGACCCCGCCCGGTGAAAAGGAGCCTTTTTAACCAAATAGTATAAGCATATTTTGCACAGGTTGTAAAAAAAGGCCTTCGCGCATTCCACTTCGTTTTTCGATGTGGTATGATAAAGAACAAAGGCAGAATGCAAAGTAGTGGTTTCGCTGATTTTCGAATGGAACAATCGGTGGTGCCAGCCAAACAGAAAGGGAGAATTTTGGTGGTTAAGCATATTGTAATGTGGAAATTGAAACCGGGCAAAAGCGTGCGGGAAGCTTTGCCCCAGATCCGTACCGCGCTGGAAGGGCTGGTAGGAGTGGTAAAAGGGCTGCGCAGTGTACAGGTGCATGCCTGTTGCGCGGGTTGGGATTTATTGCTGGAAACGGAATTTGAGGATCGGGCAGCCTTGGCAGATTATCAGGTTCACCCCGCGCACTTGGAAGCAAAAAAGGTAGTGCATTCATTTATTGAAGAGCGTACAGCCAGCGATTATGAGTGCTGAGCATGTTTGCGAAAAGGAAAGGCAGGCGAAGGCCTGCCTTTTTTGACAAAATTATTGGCAGCTGCAGGCGGAATGTGCGTCATAGCCATAATGAAAAATGATGTGCAAAATGCAAAGGTGTTTTGAAACAGCAGTTTTCTCAACAGCTTTCTGCCAGCCCTTGGTTGACAATTTTTCCGGTTACAGTACAATAAACACAAATGCAGAACAAAATGTGGAGAGTGAGCATGAAACAGTGCATGGATTCGGAAAATCTGCACCGAAGACTGAAAAAAATTATCGGTCAGGTGCAGGCCATTGACAGAATGATCGATGAGGATATTTCTTGTGAGGAAATTCTTTCCCAGCTAAATGCTGCTAAATCTGCACTGCATAAGTGCGGGCAGGTTGTTTTGGAAGGACATATCAAGCACTGTGTAAGAGATGGGCTTGAGCATGGAGATCCGGATAAGACCATTGAAAGCTTTACCAAAGCGGTGGAGCGGTTTTCCAATATGGGGTAAAAGTTTGCAATGCGTACCTTGCAGCGGGCGGCCAAATGGCCGCCCGCTTTTTGTTGACAACTGTCAGACAATATAATATACAATACCTATACCCGGTATGGTATATATGGTAAAAACGCAGTGACTGTTTGGAGGCATGCCGGTATGAAACGCTTGGTACAATGGCTGGAAAAATTGCTGGAATGGGGAGGTCTCAAAAGAGATCTTGTGTTTTTAATCATTTCCGGGGCGGCGTTGGTTGCCAGTATTTTGGGGCTGGGCAGGCTGCTGCCTCTGGACCCTGCATGGGTAGCCATTGTCCTGTGCGGAGTGCCGATTATTCTGGAAGCGGTTGTGGGGCTAATAACGGCTTTTGATATTAAAGCAGATTTGCTGGTGTCTATGGCATTGATCGCTTCGGTGTGGATTGGAGAAGATTTTGCCGCCGGTGAAGTGGCGTTTATTATGCAGCTAGGTGCCCTGCTGGAGGAGTTAACCGTTGCCCGAGCAAGGGAGGGGATTGAAAAGCTGGTAAAGATGACCCCGCAGACGGCCAGACTGGTGGAAAATGGTACCGAGCGCCAAATTCCTGCGCAGCAGGTAAAGGTGGGCGACCGGCTAAGGGTGCTGCCCGGAGAGAGCATTCCGGTGGATGGGGTGATTTTGTCGGGTGAGACTTCCATCAACCAGGCGGTAATGACCGGTGAATCCATGCCGGTGGATAAAACGGTCGGTGATGAGGTGTTCAGCGGTACGGTCAATCAGTTTGGCGCTTTTGAAATGCAAGCTTGCCGGGTAGGCGAGGACAGCTCTATTCAGCGCATGGTCCGGCTGGTACAATCGGCCGATGCAGGCAAGGCAAAAATTGTAGGCTTAGCTGATCGGTGGGCTACCTGGGTAGTGGTGGGAGCCCTTACGGCGGCCGGGTTGACCTGGTTGTTTTCGGGCGAAGTGATTCGGGCAGTTACAATACTGGTGGTATTTTCCCCCTGCTCGTTGGTGCTGGCAACCCCCACTGCTATTATGGCTGCCATTGGAAATGCCACCCATCATGGTTTTTGGTGCGGGAGGGGGATGCCCTGGAACGGTTAGCCAAAGTAAAAAAGGTAGCGTTTGATAAAACTGGCACTCTTACCTGCGGCACTCCGAAGGTAGTAGCGGCAGAAAGCATCAGCACAGAGTATGCAAGTCAGCAGGTATATTGGCTGGCAGCTTGTGCAGAACAGCTTTCCGAACATCCGCTGGGGAAAGCGGTGGTATCCAGCTGGCGACAGGACCAGAGCGCAGCTTTGGTACCGGCCGAGCAGTTTCAAATGATAGTAGGCCGCGGGGTAACGGCAACCATAAAGGGTGTGCAGGTGTTGGCGGGAAACCGTGAAATGATGGAAAGCGCCGGTATTGAACCATCGGCCCTGCCGGATGTTCAGGTGTTTTTGGATAGTGGCGGTACCATAATTTATCTGGCAGCAGACAAAAAAACTGGTGGGATATTTGGCCCTTTCAGATACCGTGCGGCCGGAAAGTGCAAATATGATTCGGGAGCTTAAAAAAGCAGGGGTGCAGCCTGTATTGCTGACTGGGGATAATCCCCGCGCGGCGGGTGCCATTGCCGATCAGTTGAAAATCGGGCAGCTGCAGGCCGGCTGCCTGCCCGAAGATAAACTGCGGTACATACAGTCCAGCCAGCAATCGGGCGATGCGGTTTGCATGATTGGGGACGGTATTAATGATGCCCCTGCCTCAAAAGCAGCCACTGTGGGAATTGCAATGGGAGGCGTGGGCAGTGATATTGCGGTGGATGCCGCCGATATTGCTTTGGTGAATGATGACCTGAAGGAACTGTCCCATCTGGCGGCATTGGCAAAGCATATGATGAAGATTATTCGGTTGAATTTGACCTTTTCCATGGGGCTAAACATGCTGGCCACTGTGCTGGCCATTCTTAAAATGCTCAACCCGGTCACAGGAGCATTGGTTCATAACGCAGGCTCTGTATTGGTAATTGTGAACTCGGCACTTTTGTTGAGGTTTGGGAAAAAGCAAGGCTGGAAAGAACAGTAAAAGCCTGGCGGTTTGCTATTCAGCCAGCAGGCGGCAAAAACAGCAAAGATTGTAACTTAGAAAACAGCATGATAGCAGTACTTGTTTTTGAAAGCTTATATATGGCCTGTTAGGAAAAAACAGGTTAGGCGTGAAACAAACCTGAAAAAAAGCAGCACAAAAAGAGGGAGCGGGGTTAACCCTTGCTCCCTCTTTTTTTACTATACTTTTGTTTTAAACCGAAACCGGAGCCACAGCCCGGGCGTTATACCGTTTCAGCAACTGCACAGGCTGGTAGGAAAGCTTAGCCTTGCGCAAATTTTCAAGCCCCAAATCCTCTTCCCGGTTTATATAAACCAGGTCGGGGTGGCGTTTAAGCATCATACGGACATATTCCCGGTTCACCATGGGGTAAGCACCGTTCAGCTCGGCTACGGCTTTTTCAAAATGCACATCCACGCTGTGTGCGCCGCACAGTTCTCCAATGGTAAAGGCTACCAGCCGGCCGCCGGCAAACAAAACGCCGCCCTCCAGCTGCAAAGCGTCCAGGTTTTCCAGCGCCAGCCAAATGGCCTGGCGCTCATGCTCAAGGTCGCTGCCAAGGTCCTGGTGTTCGGCTGCCCAGCTTTCAAACAGCGCCTTGCAGGCGGCCACATGATCATTGGTTAAGGGCACAAACTGCCAATCGGTTTGCTCTGCTTCAAAGCGGTTACAGTGGTTGCGCTTGGACTGCAGCTTGCGGCCGGAAAGGGTGGCCAGTTTTTCCGGTTCATACAAATAATCTTCGGCATCTCGGTTTTCTGTAAAGGCAAAAACACCCGGAAACTCGGCCTCAAGCCGCTCTTTTTGGTCAGTAGTAAGCCCTACAAACCGCAAAGGTTGGCCATAAACGGCAGCATCGGCAAAGGCGGCGCACACGGCGCTTTTTAAGCTGCCCTGGCCGGAAGGATAAGCATAATCGTGCCGGCTGCCAGCCGTATACCGGCACAGCAGACGATCCTCTACCCGGGCCGCCTCCATACCATAGGCTTTGCCCCACAACAGCAAAGTACCAAAGCAGCCGTTGCTGGCAGGAGTGTTTTCGGCCTGTAAAAGCGGCGCTGCCCAGCTGCGGTCCGCCAGCTGCAGGGGCCGGAAAACAGGCGCTGAGGTTTTGCGGCAAAACATCACCGCAGGTTGGGTGCGTGTACAGCAATCAGTAAAATTCGGTGCGGTATTCATAAAAACGAAATCCTTTCCCGGCAGAGCGATCAGGCTCCTCTGACAGCCCTGTTAAGGCTGCCCGCGGGTTTTGCCGGTTGCCCGCCTGTGTGATCCAAAACCGCCGCCGAAAACCCACCCCGCCGGCACAAACGCAGGCGGGGCCAAAATAAAAGCGGCAGTCCGCCCGGCTTCTTTACTGCCAAGCGGATCTTTGGAATTCATACTATTATAGTATAAAAAAGCGGCTTTATTGTCAAGGGTGATAACGGGGGATATATGACCAGTTTTGCCGAAATAAAGCGAAAAATGTCTGGAAGTTCCTGCACAGGACGCTTTTGGCAAAAGAGGAGGTATGGTATAATAGCCGCAAAGCGGCTATTATACTTTTATTTTTGTGCCGGTTTTCTCGCCTCTTTTTGTGCCGGTTTTCTCGCCTCTTTGGGGCAACCGAAACCATGGCAGTTTATACCACGCCGACAGCGCCGTCATGGTATAATAAAAAAATAAAAGGTTATCAAAAAAATTGCCGAAAAATTTTGCCCAATAAAAAGCCGCCGTTTTTTCGGCGGCAAAAAGGAAAGAAAGCCGATTTGCGGATAAGCGGAATGGCCCTAAAAGCGTAATGCTGCTGGGCTGGCTTTGCAGGTAAGGCGAATGTTTCCAAGGCTTGTCCTGCCATAAACCCTTAAAGGTTTTTGTACTGCACGGCGGGGGTGTAAAATTCAAAAATAACCATATCGTTTTCCTGCTCAAGCCTTTTTGCGTCGGCTAGGTCGCGGGCGGTCCATACTACCCGCAGTGCGCCGCGGGCTTCGGCTGCACGCACCGAAAGGGGTTTTTTCACATTGTCGTAGGCAATAAACTGGGGGCGGCACCAAAAATTGGAAAGCACATGGCCCAGTATAAAGCGGCCTATTTTCGGTTCGCCAGTATAGCTTTCGGGCAGTGCTGCCAGTTGGCCGCGCAAAATATCCGGGGCATTTTTCCAAAACCAGCGCACAATTCGTGGATCAAAGCTCTCAATGCAGAATTTGCCTGGGTAACTGCGCATCAGCCGGAGCGCCTTTTCACATAATTCCCGGTTGCGCGGCCCAGTTTTCAGTTCAATAATCATGGGAGCTTTTCCATCCATAACCTCAAAAACTTCGGTTAAAAGAGGAATGCGTTCGGTGGTGCCGCACAGTGAAAAGCTTTTTAATTGCTTTAGAGTAAAGGCGTCCACCCGGCCCTTCACCTGACAAACCCGGTCTAGCGTATCATCGTGAAATACCACAACCTGCCCATCTTGGGATAGCTGGATGTCAAGCTCAACGCCGTATCCAGCATCCACTGCCCTGCGAAAGGCAGCCAGGCTGTTTTCTGGTACCTTTTTGTCAGGGGTGTGCAGTCCACGGTGGGCATAGTTGCGGCCATAAAACGGCGCTTTGAGCGACATGGCCGGCACGGCCGGCCGTAGGGCGAATTCACGAAGCAAGAAAAGCAAAACAACAACCAATAGCAGATAAACGATCACCAACGCGATCCCCGCTTTCTTTTGTACAATATTGATAAGAGGTTGGAAAAAATAGAAACCCAGCAGCCTTGTAAACCTAAGAAACGACCGCTTTTGCGCCGGGCTATCGGCCGTTACCTATTGTAGCGGCAGGCTGCGGCACAGTCAAGCAGGGAAATGGTGTTTTGCAAAAAGCGGTAAACCGGTCCCAGAGAGTTGGCAGCCGTGTAGGGGAGGACGGCGCGCGGGTACTTTTTGGAATTGATGATTCGATCATATTTCTTTCACAGTTTTTACAAATCGCACCGGTATCATTACAGTTGGACAAGCAGAAAAGCTGCCCGAAAAATGGGCAGAGCATACAAAAAGAAAAGAATGAGGTGGGACGATGGCAAAGATTCTGATCGTGGATGACGAACCGCGTATCCGTCAGCTGATACGGGAGTATCTGGAACACGATGGTCATGATTGCACCGAGGCGACCGATGGTTCGGCCGCGCTGGCGGTGCTTTCGGCCCAGACCTTTGATTTGGTGGTGCTGGATATTATGATGCCGTTTGTGGACGGCATGACCTGCCTTCGGGAGATGCGTACTCGTAAGATTGCTACACCGGTTATTATGTTGACGGCCCGTGGTGAGGAGTATGACCGAATTGCCGGGCTGGAAAATGGCGCGGATGATTATGTAGTGAAACCCTTCAGTCCGCGGGAACTGGTGGCCCGGGTAAAGGCAGTGCTTGCTCGCACCATGCCGCAGCGGCCAAGCGAGGGCAGCTGCTATACCTTTGGCGACCTCACGGTGGATACCGCATCCCACAGTGTAAAGATTGGCGGGCAGGAGGTCAATTTGACCCCAAAAGAGTTTGACTTGCTGGTGTTTTTGGCTGAAAATAAAGGAATTGCCCTTTCGCGGGAGAAAATTTTGCAAAAAGTATGGAATTATGATTATTACGGCGAAGACCGAACCGTGGACACCCATATTAAAATGCTGCGGGCCCATTTGGGAGCCCACCGCAACGATATTGTTACCGTATGGGGGGTCGGCTATAAGTTTGACCCCAAAGTGTAATATGGCGTTTTGAAAGGCAAAGGCCCCGTTCCCCCAAGCGGGGGACGGGGCCTTTGCCCGCTTGCAGAAAGCTGTGCAAAACAGAAAAACAGGCAACCTATTTTTAAAACGGGGAAGGAAGTGCAGAAAATGAAGTCAATTAGAAGCAAGCTGACCCTGTTTGTATTGGGCCTATGCGTGTTGCTGCTGGGACTTGTTTGGATTTTGACAGTAGGTCTGTTTGAGTCCAACTACAACCGTATGATCACAAACGAGCTGAGCTATCGGCTGGATGGTATTGTAAAGCTGGTGGAGACCGGAAAGCCCATAGACGAATTGACCGAAGAATTGAACCAGTATGTAAGAGATGGTGTCTGCATTGATATTGCCGACCCCAAAAATATCTGCGTAGGGTTTTCGGAAGGAATAGGTTCCAACTGCCTGGTGCATAAAAGCACTGGAGCATTTGGACTTTCCCGCAACGACACAAATTCGGCCACAGCAGTTCAGCTGCGCCAAATGGCAGCAAATAATGGCAGTGTGCGCTATACCCTGGAAGAAGAAGGGACTAGCCACGAGCAGGTAGTCATGGGGGCCGTAACCCAAAACGGCTATACCGTGCTGGTGAGTACCAATCTGGAACGGGTAAGCCAGGCGGTAGAGGTCATGCGCAGCCAGCTAAGCTTTGTGGCGTTGGTATTGTTCTGGGTTTCGCTGGCTGCAGCCTGGTGGTTTGCCCGCTGGTTTGCCCGGCCTATTACTGCGCTGTCCCAGGCGGCCCGTAAGGTGGCAGCAGGGGACTATTCCGCAACGGTTACACCCACCTCCAAAGATGAAATTGGAATATTGACCCGGGACTTTAACGAGATGACCGCAGAGGTGGCAAAATCGAGCCAGCTGCAAAAGGAGCTAATTGCCAATATCAGTCACGATTTGCGCACGCCGCTTACCCTCATTAAGGGATACGCCGAAACGGTGCGGGATCTGGATGGGGACGACGCTGGTCGGCGTAATCAGGACCTGGACATTATTATTGACGAGACGGACCGGCTGACTGCGCTGGTGAACAGCGTAATGGAACTGTCGAAATATTCTTCAGGAGCACTGGTTCCCAAAATTGACCGGTTTGATTTGGCGGAACTGGCAGGAGATGTTTTGAGCCGGTATACCGACCGGGCCCAAAAGGAAGGCTTTGTTCTGGTGCAGGAAGGTTTGGAAGAGGCCGAAGTGACAGCCGACGCAGCACTGATTGAGCGGGTACTGCACAATTTAGTTTCCAATGCGGCAGCTCACCTGGGCGAAAATGGCAAGGTAACGCTTCGGCTAAGCCAAAATGGTGCTAACGCGGTGCGGGCAGAAGTAATTGATAATGGCTGTGGGATTAAAAAAGAAGAACTACCGCATCTGTTTGACCGGTATTATCGCGCCCGCAACAACGAGGGCAAGCAGGGCAATGGGTTGGGCCTTTCGATTGTGAAGGCTATTTTGGTGGCCCACAATGCGGAGTTCGGTGTGCGTAGCGCCGAGGGAGTGGGCAGTACTTTCTGGTTCGAGCTGCCCGCGGCTCCAAAATCTGGTCCCGAACTGCCGGCTTTGAAGGAGCATAAGGATTCTGGCAAATAAGAGAATGATTTATTAGAAAATAGCTGGAATATCTGCCTTTGAAGATAGAAGGTACAGCTGTAACCGAGTATAGAGGAAAGCGTTTTGCAAGACTGGCAAAATCTTGCCACAAAAAGTAAAATGAATTATACTGATGCTGTATGTAAGTTCAAGCAGATTTGGTAATGGATAGTTGGGTGTAAAGAAGGCCCGATGGTGAAAAATACAAGGAGCGAAGAATGGAACTGCCTGTTTTATATATTGTAATTCCCTGTTATAACGAGCAGGAGGTATTACCCCTGACCAGCAAACTTTTTGCTGAAAAAATTACTCAGCTGGCCGACGCCGGTAAGGTAAGTGACAAAAGCAGAGTTCTTTTTGTGAACGATGGATCGAAGGACCAAACCTGGTCGATCATTCAGCAGCTGGCACAAAAGGATGAGCGGTTTGAAGGGGTTAGCCTTTCCCGTAACCGGGGGCACCAAAATGCCCTGTTGGGGGGACTCCTTTACGCTAAGGACCGCTGTGATATTACCATTTCCATTGACTGTGACGGGCAGGACGATATTAACGCCATGGACGCCATGGTGGATGCTTACCTGGATGGCTGCGATGTAGTGTATGGTGTAAGGGCCAAACGCACCACCGATACCTTTTTTAAGCGCTTTACGGCGGAAGGCTTTTACAAGCTGATGAACTGGCTGGGGGCAAATATCGTCTTCAACCATGCGGACTACCGGTTGATGAGCCGCCGCGCACTGGAGGCGTTTTCAAAGTTTGAGGAGGTCAACATTTTCCTGCGGGGTATGGTGCCGCTGGTGGGCTTTAAATCCACCAGCGTTTACTACGACCGGGCTGAGCGCATGGCTGGAGAAAGCCACTATCCGCTGAAAAAGATGCTGGCCCTTGCCTTTGACGGAATTACCAGCCTTTCGGTCAAGCCTATTCGCATGATTACCGGGCTGGGGGTTGCCGTTTCCATCTTGAGCTTTATTGGGGTCATTTGGTCGGTTATTACCCATATTTTGGGCTATGCGGTGGCAGGCTGGGCCAGCACAGTATGTGTGGTGTGCTTTATGGGCGGCGTACAGCTTTTGTGCCTGGGGGTCATTGGGGAGTACATTGGCAAGATTTATATGGAAACAAAGCACCGGCCCCGGTTTATTTTAAGCGAGAGTACGCTGGAAGGCGAGCTGGGCAAAACACCCAAAAAAGAAGACTGAAAACGGCCCGAACAAGGAATATACCCCCATTTGGGGTTGGGAGGAAAAAAGATGGAAAAGAGCAAAGCGCTGAAAGCACATGCTGACTGGCATGGTAAAATCGAGGTGGTAAGCCGGGTAAAGCTGGAAACCATGCAGGATCTCTCGGTGGCCTACACCCCGGGGGTGGCGGAACCCTGCCTGGAGATCCAGAAAGACGAATCGCTCAGCTACACCTATACACGCCGTTCCAATCTGGTGGCGGTTATAACCGACGGTACCGCTGTGCTGGGCCTGGGGGATATTGGCCCGGCGGCCGGCATGCCGGTTATGGAGGGCAAATGTGTACTGTTTAAGGAGTTTGCCGGTATCGATGCATTTCCCATCTGTATCGATTCCAAAGATCCGGACGAGATTGTGCGCACGGTAAAATTGATCAGCAAAAGCTTTGGCGGCATTAACCTGGAGGATATCTCCGCGCCCCGGTGCTTTTACATTGAGCAGGCCCTCAAAGAGTGCTGCGACATTCCGGTTTTTCACGATGACCAGCACGGCACCGCCATTGTGGTGGCGGCGGCTCTCATCAATGCGCTCAAGGTGGTCGGCAAGCCGGAAGGCCAGGTCAAAATTGTGATCAATGGCGCCGGGTCGGCCGGCATTTCCATTGCAAAGCTGCTTTTGCAGATGAAGCTGGGAAAGGTCACCCTGTGCGACCGGCAGGGCATTATTCATAAAAGCGACCCGGCCAATAACCCGGCACAGGAGGATATGGCCAAGGTGACCAATCTGGAAGGAGCGACCGGAACGCTGGCCGACGCCATGAAAGGGGCAGATATTTTTGTGGGTGTGTCTGCACCCGGCCAGGTGACCCGGCAGATGGTGTCTACCATGGCCCCCGGTGCTATTTTGCTGGCCATGGCAAACCCCACGCCCGAAATTTTCCCCGACGAAGCCAAAGCGGGCGGTGCCGCCGTGGTGGGGACCGGCCGCAGTGATTATCCTAACCAGGTTAATAATATTCTGGCATTTCCGGGCATTTTCAAAGGGGCGCTGGCGGTGCGTGCTGCGAAAATTACCGACAGTATGAAAGAGGCCGCTGCTCGCGGTATTGCCAGCTGCGTAGGGGAAAACGAGCTTTCGGCCGACCACATTTTGCCCACTGCTTTTGATAAACGGGTAGCCGATACGGTGGCAAAAGCTGTTTCGGACGAGGCGGTGCGGCTTGGCATTGCCCGCATTTAAAAAGGAGACGCCATGAACTGGACCGACATTAAAATTACCGTGCCCCGCGCCCAGGCGGATACAGCCGAAGCCATTGCCACCGGCATTTCGGGCAGCGGTATTTATATTGAAGATTATTCCGACCTGGAGCAGCAGGTGGAGCAGATTGCCCATGTGGACCTGATTGAAAAGGAACTGCTGGATAAGGACCGCAGTGTGGTGGCGGTGCATTTGTACCTTTCTCCGGAGGAAAATCCTGCCGAGGTAGTGGAACTTTTGCGCGAGCGGCTGCAGAAAGCCCAGCTGGATGCCAAGCTGGAGCTTGCCGGTGTGGCCGAAGAAGATTGGGCCAATGGTTGGAAAAAATACTACCACGCTATGGAATTGGGCCGGCGCCTGGCAATTTGTCCCTCTTGGGAAACGATTGAGACCGACCGGGCACTGCTGCGGCTGGACCCGGGTATGGCTTTTGGCACCGGTACCCACGAAACCACCGCGCTGTGCCTGGAAGCGCTGGATGAGTTTGTGCAGGGCGGCGAGCGGGTGCTGGACATTGGAACCGGCAGCGGCATTTTGGCCATTGGTGCGCTGCTTTTGGGCGCAAAAAGCGCTTTGGGGGTAGATATTGACGAGATGTGCGTGCGGACTGCGGCCGAAAACGCACAGCTCAACGGTGTATCTGACCGGTTTTGCGCCGTGGCGGGAAATCTTTCGGAAAAGGCCGAGGGCAGCTATGAAATTATAACCGCCAACATTGTGGCGAATGCTATTATTCAGCTGGCGCCTTCGGTGCGCCCTCTGCTGGCCGAAGGTGGACTTTTTGTTGCCAGCGGTATTATTGATGAGAGAGAGGCCGAGGTGGCTGCTGCGCTGGAAAAGGCAGGCCTTTGCGTCTGCGAAATTCGCCGCAAAAACGGCTGGGCAGCTATTTTGGCCCGGTAAAAGCGATGAGTCATTTGTATTTTGTAGATCGGGCCGAAGCGGGGATCGTTTGGCTTTGTCCGGAGGATGCCGCTCACCTTTCCCGGGTAATGCGTGCAAAGGTGGGAGATGTTGTTCGCCTTTGTGATGGGAAGGGCACCGAATATGAGGGAAGGGTTTGCCAGCTTGGAGCAGATTTTGCAAAGGCGGAGATTCTTTCCAGCAAAAAAAGTGAATCGGAACCGTCGGTGGCGGTTACCCTGTATTTGGGATTGCCAAAGGCAGATAAGCTGGAGCTGGTTATTCAAAAAGCCACGGAACTGGGAGCAGTGCGCATTGTGCCGTTTGTAAGCCGGTTTTGTGTGGCAAAGCCCAAAAACGAGGAAAAAAAGCTGACCCGTTGGAACAAAATTGCAAAAGAAGCGGCCAAGCAGTCAGCCCGCGGTTTTGTGCCTCAGGTAGAAATGCCATTGACTTTTGAGCAGATGCTTTCAGAAGCTGCCAGCCAGAATGCCGCTTTCTTTTTTTACGAAGCGGGCGGTGAAGCGCTTTTTTGCGAGGGACGGTTACATAGCCGGTTGACAGGCGCCAAAACGGTTGCCCTGATTACCGGCGCGGAAGGCGGCTTTTCCCCCGAGGAGGCACAGCAGGCAAAGCAGGCGGGTTGTGTGATTGCAGGGTTGGGGCCGCGCATTCTGCGCTGTGAAACCGCGCCTTTGGCAGCTCTTTCGGCACTAATGGCGCTTACCGGCAATTTGTGACCGGAAGGCGGATGAAATGTGGCCGTTTGGGAAAAAGCGGGAAAAATAGCAATGTGTTTTTTGGTAGCGGTGGGGCTGTGCAGCTGTAGCCGGGCAGCGTTTACCGGGGAAGAATCGGGAGCATCCAGCTCTACTGCACAGTCTGGGGCGCAAAGCAATTTGGTGGCTGAAAAAACCGTCTTTGAGGATGAATGGGCTTTGCGGGTAGTGAACCGGGACAATCCGCTGGAAGAAAATTTTGCACCGGATGTGCGTAAAATTTCCGGCTATGACCAGCAGTTTGACCTGCGTGCGGCCGACAGTTTGGAACAGATGCTGAAAGCTGCCGAGGCGGATGGACAAAAACTTTATTTGGTGTCGGCCTACCGCAGTGTTTCGCGCCAAAAAGCTCTTTATACCCGCAAGGTTAACTGGTATTTGGGCTGGAATTATACACAGGCGCTGGCGGAAAGTCAGGCCGCCCGGTGGGTAGCACCGCCCGGTACCAGCGAGCATAACCTGGGCCTGGCAGCGGATATCGTGTCGGCTGACTGGTATAATACCCACACCGACCTGACCAATGAATTTGAAAATACCGCTGCTTTCCAATGGCTTTCCCAGCATGCACAGGAGTATGGTTTTGTGCTGCGCTACCCCAAAGGCAAACGGGCCTTGACCGGGGTCGAGTATGAGTCCTGGCACTACCGGTATGTAGGGGTGCAGGCGGCAGAGTATTTAAAGGAAAACGGGCTCTGCCTGGAGGAGCTTTAAGCTGGCGCTGGTGCCGATTTGCCAAAACGAAAATAGCTCCCCGGGCGGTTTTGCCGCGCCGGGGAGTTTATCTATTAAATATTGTCATTACAAAAATATGGGTCCGTTGGCCAAAAGCAGGCGGGAGGTGAGCGCATGGCAAAAGAAAAGCGCCCAAGACGAGGTGTGGCGCCGTGGTTCGCGGTGGCCGTTTGGGGCGGCTGTGCGCTGGCGGCAGCTGTCATCTTCCGAGATGAAATCTACGCAATTGTGACCGATTCTGCAGCGCGTGAGGGGTATATTGAACAGCTGCAGCAGGCAGGCATTTGGGGACTTGCGGCATTTTTGTGTTTGCAGGTGCTGCAGGTAGTGGTGGCGGTTATTCCGGGAGAACCAATAGAGGTTATGGCCGGCGTGTTATACGGCACCATGGGCGGGCTTTTGGTTTGTCTGACCGGGGCGCTTATGGGCTCGGTTATTATCTACTATGGCGTGAAGTGGTTGGGGGCAGACCCGTTTTCTGCCCCAAAGTACCACAAGTACCGCTTTTTGCAGGAAACGAAAAAAGCCGAAATTTTGCTGTTTGTGCTTTATTTAATTCCTGGCACACCCAAGGATATGCTGCTGTACATTGCGCCGTTTTTGCCGGTTCCGGCTAAAACCTTTTTTTTGCTGGTTACATTGGCGCGTATTCCCTCGGTTATAACCTCTACCTTTGCGGGTGCAAGCCTTGCCGATGGCAATTGGCTTTTGACCGGTGCTGCTTTTGTGGCAGCGGGTGCGCTGGGGCTTTGGGGAATTTTGTATAACGAGCACTTTTTGGCTGCACGGCAGCGCCGGCGCAAGGAAAAGCAAAAGGAACAGCAGGGGAATATACAGTCCGGCAACGGGCATTAAGGATAGTTTGGCTGGCAGGTGCAATTTAAAATAAAGTCTGCAAAAAGCCGAAGGTGTTTTAACGCCTCCGGCTTTTTATGCGGTTTTGTGCTTTTACAAAACCGCCCTTCCTGTACGCTTTGCCCAAAACGGCAATCTCAAATGTTCGCTCATTCAAAAATTGGCAGGAAATGAACAATGAAAGGTCAGTCATCTTCCAGTTGACGGCCGAAAAATGCTGCTGCAGTGCTAATAAGCTTGAGCTGGGTTTCTGTTACAGGCTTTTCGGGAACAAACAGCAAAGCAACTGCTCCAACCACATCGCCCTGGCAGATGATCGGCGCAACAGCGGATGCGGCTGGACCGCCCTGGTAGGGACTGACCGGGTCCGATTCGGCTTTCCACAGACGCCGGTCTTCCATAATCTGTTCGAACTCTTCACACAAAGGCTGGTCTACGCACTCCCGTTTGGAAATGCCGGCAGCAGTGACCACATGGTCCCGGTCGCAGATCATCACCGGCAGGTCAGCAAAACGGGTTAGCACCTCGGCGTAGCGGCCGGCCATAGCCCATAAATCTCCCATGGGGCTGTATTTTTTAAATACGACCTCTCCTTCTGGGGTTACAAAAATTTCAAGCGGCTCCCCCACCCGAATATGCAGGGTGCGGCGAATCTCTTTGGGGATTACCACCCGGCCCAAATCATCAATACGGCGCACGATTCCGGTTGCTTTCATAAATTTTTCCTCCGTTCACGGGTACTGAAGATAGTATCTGCCAACAGAGGAATTTTATACCGAAAATACTTTAGAAAAAGTTCTCCACGGCGGAAAAAAGCAATAGCAAAGCAAAATTCATAAAAAAGTGTTCGGGGAAAATATTTATTGCACTGTTTTGCTGTAGATATATTCTTTTTAAAGAAAAAATATTGTACAGATTGAAAAAAGTGGATAAAATGGCATAGAAAAGAAAGCAAATACTGATAGAAAAGGATTTTTGATGTGATTTTGAAAAATTACTTTAAGAGCAAAGAAACTTTGAAAGATTTCTCAGTCAATTGGCTTTACAGCATATGGAGCCGCTTGTTTGGAATTGCAATGATTTTTACTGTCTTGCTTTTGCTTTTTGTTGATAAAAATATGGATTTTCAAAAAAGAACGCCCAACGACTTGCTATTGTCAAATTGGCAGTTAGTTCCATGGGTGGTTTTGTTATTGGTAAGCTTTGGGTTTCTTTGTGGTACCAAACGCTTTGGTAATGGAAAAACACAAATACAGGCTAGCTTTTATAAAGTGCTTTCTTTTTATTTTGTTGTAGTGCTGATTCTGCAGCTTATAGTTGGGAGAAGCATTTGGTTTTATACAGGCTGGGATGTAGAAATTGTAACCCATACGGCACAGACCTTAGCGGATTTTGGTATGCGGCAGGCAATGGATGAAAATAGTTGGTATTACAGTATTTATCCTAATAATGTATTTTTGACTCTTATTTTGTCATTTTTATTCAAAGCTGGAAATGTTTTCTTTTCAGCGCAGCCATACTGTATGCTCGTTCTGGCAAGTATTCTATCGGTTTGGATATCTTGTTATCTGGGTGCTCTATGTATTTATAGGCTGACGGAAAGTGTTCCCGTCACAGCTTTTGCGGTAGCGCTGGAAACGGTATTGATTGCGTTTTCGGGATGGATTGTAATTCCCTATACCGACACCTTTGGCATGCTGTTCCCAGCAGTAGCACTAGCCTGTATAGTTTTTATTCGGCATAAGGCTTGGCAGGCAGCAGCGGTTACTGGCATAACAGGAATAGGCTCGCTGATAAAACCCACGATTTTAATTTTCTGGATTGCGTATGTCATAGTGTGTACGATTAACTGGCTGAAACATTTGCAGATGAAAGAGAAGAATAAAAAGCAGATCCTTTGCTGTGTGGGCGCAATAATCGTTGCGTTTGCAGGTGTTCTGGCTATAAAAAGCTATAATCCAATGGAGTATTATCTCAATAAAGAAGCGTCTTTATCTATAACCCATTACCTTATGATGGGGGCAAATGAAGGATGGGATGGAGGTTATTGTCAGGAGGATGTTGATTTTTCAAATGAACATTTGGACCGGGCAGATAGGCAAAAGCAGAATATAGAAGTGTTTAAAGCAAGGCTGAAGGAGATGGGGCCTGCAGGAACAGTGAATTTGTTGCTGCGAAAGCACTTGCTGAATTATAACAATGGACAGTTTGCTTGGGGATATGAAGGGAATTTTTACAAAACAGAAAACGAAAATACTGATGCGTTGGCGGTGTTTTTGCAGCAGACTTACTATAGAATATGGCAAGACCCGAAGGGGCAGGTTTTCGCTTTGATTCAGCAGGTGGTTTGGCTGACCGTTCTGGTGGGTGCCACAGGACTGGCTTTTGGAAACAATAAACAAAAATATTGGAGCCAGGTGGAGACGGTGGCGCTTACCTTGTTGGGAATAACGATGTTTTTGCTGATTTTTGAATGCAGGTCCAGGTATTTATACCTGTTTACTCCGCTTTTTGTTTGTATGTTTGCAGTAGGAATGCAAAGGTGGTGTGCATTTTTTTCTTGTTGTATCTTTAAAAAGAAAAGGTGTGGTGAAACCTGATAAACACACCCAGAAGAAAAAACCTTCGCCCCGTCTTTTTGCCAGAATTTTCGAGAAAAACGGCAAAGGCTTGCTTTTATAAGTAAAATTATCTAAAATAAAGAAGAAAGAACAGGCGCACATCCGCAGAAGGGAGCGTTTTGTATGGAGCAGCTGGGTATTTGCGGCGTATTGCAGGGTAAGCGGGAATATGGCGGCGGCTTCGTGCGCGCTTTTGAGCGGGCAGGGTGCAGCCTGACGCAACAAGTGTAACAAAAAGGCTATGGCGGCAAACCATAGCCTTTTTTGTTTTTGCCTTTTGGGGGTAAGCCTGCCGAAAGGTTACAAAAAACAGGAGGGCAAAAGCGGTATGAGCGAAAAAAAAGTAGCGGTCATTATGGGAAGCGACAGTGACTGGAAGGTGGTAAAGGCCTGCGTGGATGAGCTTGCGGCCATGCATATTCCCACACAGGTAAAAATTATGAGCGCCCACCGCACGCCCGAGCAGGCAGCGGCGTTTGCCAAAAGCGCCCGGGCCGAGGGCTTTGGCGTGTTGATTGCCGCCGCCGGCATGGCGGCGCATCTGGCAGGGGCCTTGGCAGCCAATACCACATTGCCGGTTATCGGCATTCCAATCAAGGGCGGCGCGCTGGATGGGCTGGATGCCCTTTTGGCAACGGTTATGATGCCTTCCGGCATTCCGGTGGCTACCGTGGCGCTGAACGGCGCCAAAAACGCAGCGGTGCTTGCGGCCCAAATTTTGGCAGTGGAAGATGAGCGGCTAGCGCTGCTTTTGGACGAAAAGCGCCGTGAGATGGCACGCCAGATTGAAGAAAAGAATGAAGCCCTGCAAAAAGAACTGGCAGGCCAAGGCTAAAGCACAGCGGCAGATTTTAAAAAGAAAGACCGTCGATTTATTATTTTGTTAAATATAAAAGGGAGAGAGAAATGATGAAAAAGCTGGAGCAGTTGTACGAAGGCAAAGCAAAAAAGGTGTTCGCTACCGATGACCCCAATATTGTGCTGGTAGACTATAAAGACGATGCCACCGCTGGCGACGGGGCCAAAAAGGGCACCATTCGGGGTAAAGGTGTGGTGAACAACAAGCTGACCAACAACCTGATGAAGATGCTGGAAGAAAAAGGGGTTCCCACCCACTATGTACAGGAGCTGAGCGACCGGGAGACCCTAGTGAAAAAGGTTGAAATTGTGCCGTTGGAGGTTATTGTGCGCAATGTGGCGGCCGGCAGCTTTTCCAAACGGCTGGGCGTTGCCGAGGGAACGGCGCTTAAATGCCCCACTTTGGAGTTCAGCTATAAAAACGACGAATATCATGACCCGCTCATCAACCACTACCATGCACTGGCACTGGGTCTTGCCACCCAGCAGGAGATCGACACCATCTCCAGCTATGCTTTTAAAATCAACGACATTCTGAAAGAATACCTTTTGGGCTTTAACATTCGCCTGATTGACTTTAAACTGGAGTTTGGCCGCCTGCCGGACGGTACCATTGTGTTGGCCGACGAGATCAGCCCCGACACCTGCCGCTTCTGGGATGCCACCACCGGTGCCCATCTGGATAAAGACTTGTTCCGGCGGGACCTGGGCGGCGAAGAGGAAGCCTACCAGGAAGTAATGAAACGGCTTTTGGGGGTATGATGGATGGAAAAACTGCCTTGTGACAAGCTGCATGAAGAATGCGGTGTGTTTGGCGTGTACGACCGGGGGGAAGTGGGAGATGTGGCCCGCCTTTCCTACTACGGTTTGTATGCGCTGCAGCACCGCGGCCAGGAAAGCTGCGGAATTGCGGTGAATGACGACGGCGTTATTAACCTGCATAAGGACACCGGGCTGGTGAACGAGGTGTTTACCAAGGAAAAGCTGGACAGCCTGACCGGCCAGATGGCGGTGGGTCACTGCCGGTATGCCACCACCGGCTCCAAGCGGCGTTCCAATGCGCAGCCGCTTTTGGTGCGGCATATTAAGGGGCATATGGCGCTGGCCCACAACGGCAATTTGACCAACGCTGCCGAACTGCGCGAGCAGTATGAGATGGAGGGCGCCATCTTCCACACCACTACCGATACCGAGGTTATTGCCTATACCATTACCAAAGAGCGCATTCGTCAGCCGTCTATCGAGCGGGCAGTGCTGGCTGCCATGGAGAAGATTGCTGGCGCTTACAGCCTGGTCATCATGAGCCCCCGCAAGCTGATTGCTGCCCGCGACCCGATGGGGTTTAGGCCGCTGTGCATGGGGCGCATTGGCGAAAGCGTGGTGTTTGCCAGCGAATCCTGCGCGCTGGACGCAGTGGGGGCCACCTTTGAGCGGGATATTGAGCCCGGCGAGGTTGTGGTGGTCAGCGAAGATGGAATTCAGTGTTATACCGAGCACTGCAATAAAGCCCCCCGCAGCCTGTGCGTTTTTGAATTCATCTATTTTGCCCGGCCCGATTCGGTGGTGGACGGTGCCTCGGTACATATGGCCCGCCAGAAAGCCGGCCAGTTTTTGGCCCGCCAGCATCCGGTGGACGCCGATGTGGTGATCGGTGTGCCGGATTCCGGTCTGGATGCTGCATTGGGCTATTCCATGGAAAGCGGTATTCCGTTTAACCTGGGCTTTTTGAAAAACAAATACATTGGCCGCACCTTTATTGCGCCCAACCAGGCCCAGCGCGAAAATGATGTAAGGGTGAAGCTCAACCCCATCAGCTCGGTGGTAAAGGGCAAACGGGTCGTGCTGATCGATGACTCGATTGTGCGGGGAACGACCAGCAAAAAAATTGTGAAGCTGATGCGCAAGGCCGGCGCAACGGAAGTACATATGCGCCTGTCTTCACCGCCGTTTTTGTACCCGTGCTATTTTGGGGTGGATATCGACTCTTCGGAAAATTTGATCGCCTATAACCATACCGTGGAGCAGATTGCCCAGATCATCGGGGTGGACTCGCTGGGATATCTGTCGGTGGATTGCCTGGACCAGCTGGCGGACGGCTGCAAGGAAGGGTTCTGCAAGGCCTGCTTTACCGGCAACTATCCGGTTAAGCCGCCCAAAAAAACCGAAAAGAACAAGTTTGAGTGCAAACTGTCGGAACGCAGGGAAAAGAACGGCGAATAACCCGCCTTAAGACGACAAAACGGGGGAAATAAAAATGGAAAAAAGCTTCAGCGAAAGCTATAAAGCGGCCGGTGTGGATATAACCGCCGGCTACGAGGCCGTACAGCTGATGAAAGAGCATGTGGCCCGAACCATGACCCAGGGGGTTCTGGGCGGACTGGGCGGTTTTGGCGGCCTGTTCGAACTGGATTTGGAGCGGTTCAAAAAGCCGGTGCTGGTGTCCGGTACCGACGGGGTTGGAACCAAGCTGAAAATTGCTTTTATGATGGATAAGCACGACACGGTGGGCATTGACTGCGTTGCCATGTGCGTAAACGATGTAATTTGCTGTGGTGCTGCACCGTTAATTTTTCTGGACTATATTGCCTGCGGCAAAAATGTGCCCGAAAAAATTGCCTCGATCGTGGCGGGGGTAGCAGAGGGTTGCGTGCAGGCGGGCGCTGCGCTGATTGGCGGCGAAACCGCCGAAATGCCCGGCTTTTACCCCGAAAACGAGTACGACCTGGCGGGCTTCACGGTGGGCTGCGTCAGCAAAGACCAAATTTTTGATAATACCGCCATGCGCAAGGGCGACGCAGTTATTGCGCTGCCTTCCTCGGGGGTTCATTCCAACGGCTTTTCGCTGGTGCGCAGGGTGTTTGACCTGGAACACAAGGGCCTGGACCGCTATTCGGCCGAACTTGGCAGGACCCTGGGCGAGGCGCTGCTGGAGCCCACCTGCATTTATGTAAAGCCGGTGCTGGCTTTGGCCCAAAAGGTGCGGGTGCTGGGGGTCAGCCACATTACCGGCGGCGGCTTTTACGAAAACATTCCCCGCTGCATGCCCAAGGGCCTTGCGGCAAAAATTGAAAAGCAAGCGGTGCGCACTCTGCCCATCTTCCCGCTTATCCAGCAGGAAGGGAAAATTCCCGAGCGGGATATGTACAATACCTTCAACATGGGGGTTGGTATGTGCATAATTGTGCCGGCCGACCAGGCCGACCAGGCCTTGCGGGTGCTGGCAGAGAACGGCCAGCCCAACGCTTACCTGCTGGGTGAAGTGTGCGAGGGCGAGGGCGTGGTGCTATGCTGAGAATTGCTGTGCTGGTTTCGGGCGGCGGCACCAATCTGCAGGCTATTATTGACGCGAAGGCAACTGGCAGAATTGAAAACGGAGCGCTGGCTTTGGTAGTGGCAAGCCGCCCGGGCATTTTTGCACTGGAACGGGCCAAAAAGGCGGATATCCCCACCGCGGTGGTGCGCCGTAAGGACTTTGCCGATCAGGACGCGTTTGACCAGGCGCTTTTGGGCCTTTTGGCCGATTATCAGATCGATCTGGTGGTGCTGGCAGGATACCTCACTATCCTTTCGCCGACCGTTATCCGTGCTTATCCGCGCCGGATTCTGAATATCCACCCCAGTTTGATCCCCAGCTTCTGCGGGGAGGGATTTTACGGGCTGAAGGTCCACCAGGCTGCCCTGGAAAAGGGGGTAAAGGTGACCGGAGCCACCGTGCATTTTGTAAATGAAATTCCCGATGGGGGAGAAATTTTGCTGCAAAAAGCGGTGGAGGTGCAGGCAGACGACACTCCCGAAACCCTGCAGCGGCGCGTGATGGAACAGGCCGAATGGCAGCTTTTGCCCCTTGCCATTGAGATGTGCTGTGACGGCCTGGCATAAGTATTTTGTATGTAGAACCGCCGTCAAAGGCGGCATAGGGAAAAGGAGCGTGTAATTTATGGCGGGACAGGACCTTTTCAAACTTCTTTCGGAAAACAGCTACCCGGGCCGCGGCATTGTGCTGGGCCGCAGCCAGGACGGCAGATACGCGGTGGCAGCCTACTTTATCATGGGCCGGTCGGCCAACAGCCGCAACCGGGTTTTTACCGAACATGACGGCGGTATTATTACCGAGGCGGCGGATGAGGCCAAAATGGTGGATCCGTCCCTCATCATCTATGCGCCGGTACGGGTGCTGGCCGAACGCACCATTGTTACCAACGGTGACCAGACCGACACCATCTACGATACCATGGCCGATGGCGGGAGCTTTTCCCGGGCGCTGCGCACTCGGACCTTTGAGCCGGATGCTCCCAACTATACCCCCCGCATTTCGGGCTATGTAAAGGTGTTTGGCGGCCGCATGCGGGTGCGCATGTCCGTCTTGAAATCGGACGACGGCAATCCCGATTCGGTGGAGCGCTTCTTCTTTGAATATCCGCAGCTTGCCCCGGGCGCCGGGCGGTACCTGCACACCTACCAGGGGGACGGAAACCCGCTGCCCAGCTTTTTTGGCGAACCGGAGAAGGTTGTGCTGGAAGGGGATATCGATTCGTTTACAAACCGTATGTGGGAAAGCCTGAATTCGGAGAACAAGGTCAGTTTGTTTGTGCGGTATATTCCGCTGGAAGGCGGCGAGCCCGAGACCCGCATTTTGAACAAATACCAGAAAAAACCCCGCGGCAAGGCTCCCGAAAAGGCGCAAAAGCGCAGCGAGCTGTACCCGTTTTGACCGAAAGGACGAAGGACGATGAAGGAACTGGAACTGAAATATGGCTGCAACCCCAATCAAAAGCCTGCCTGTATTTTTATGCGGCAGGGAGAACTGCCGGTCCGGGTGGAAAATGGCCGGCCGGGATACATTAATTTTCTGGATGCGTTAAACTCCTGGCAGCTGGTAAAGGAACTGAAGCAGGCCACCGGCATCTGTGCGGCGGCAAGCTTCAAGCATGTTTCGCCCGCCGGCGCGGCTTTGGGGCTGCCCCTTTCCGATACCTTGAAAAAAATCTATTTTGTGGAAGGTATGGAATTAAGCCCGCTGGCCTGCGCCTACGCCCGGGCCCGCGGCGCGGACCGTATGTCCAGCTTTGGCGATTGGATCGCCCTTTCGGACGAGTGCGATGAGTCCACCGCCCGGGTGATTGCAAAAGAGGTATCGGATGGCATTATTGCCCCCGGTTATACCCAGCAGGCGCTGGAGATTTTGAAGAAGAAAAAAAAGGGCGCTTATAACATCGTTACCATCGACCCGGATTATACCCCCGCGCCGGTGGAAGAAAAGGATGTGTTCGGCGTGACCTTCCGCCAGGGCCGCAATGAGCTTGCCATCAATGAAAGCATGCTGGAAAACCTGGTGACCGAAAACAAAACCCTCACCCCCGAACAAAAACGCGACCTGGTGGTGGCGCTGATCACCCTCAAATACACCCAGTCCAATTCGGTCTGCTACACCAAGGACGGCCAGGCAAGTGGGGTGGGCGCCGGCCAGCAGAGCCGCGTTCACTGCACCCGGCTTGCCGGCAACAAGGCGGACAACTGGCATTTGCGCCAGCACCCGAAGGTGCTGGGGCTGGAATTTGTGGACGGGCTGGGCCGCGCCAACCGGGACAACGCCATCGATGTTTATATCAGCGACGAATGGGAGGATGTGCTGGCCGACGGTGTTTGGCAGAACACCTTTAAGGTAAAGCCCGAACCGCTTACCCGCGAAGAAAAGCGCGCATTTTTGGATAAGGTGCGGGGCGTCTGCCTGGGCAGCGATGCCTTTTTCCCGTTCGGTGACAATGTGGAACGGGCCCGCAAATCCGGCGTGGAGGCCATCGTCCAGCCCGGTGGTTCCATTCGGGATGACCAGGTGATTGAGACCTGCAACCGGTACGGCATTGCCATGGCCTTCTGCGGGCTGCGGCTGTTCCACCATTAAGGCGCCCGGAAAAGGAAGGAGAAGGCATGAAAGTAGCAGTAGTGGGCGGCGGCGGCCGCGAGCATGCTATCATCAAAAAACTGCGGGAAAACCCCCGCATTACCCAGCTGTATGCGCTGCCCGGCAACGGCGGCATTGGCTGTGACGCCGAGTGTGTGCCGGTGAAGGCCACCGACCTGGATGGCATTGAAGAGTTTGTGCGAACCCATGGCATCGAGTTTGTGGTGGTTGCCCCGGATGACCCGCTGGTGATGGGGCTGGTAGACCGGCTGAACGGTATAGGAGTGCCCTGTTTTGGTCCGGATGCAAAGGCGGCCATTATTGAGGGCAGCAAGGCCTTCAGCAAACAGCTCATGAAAAAATACAACATTCCCACCGCCCGTTATGAAATTTTTACCGACGCCGAGCAGGCACTTGAATACCTGCACAGCGAACAGGCGCATTTTCCCATTGTGCTGAAGGCGGACGGCCTGGCACTGGGCAAGGGGGTGCTCATCTGCCAAAATTTGGCCGAAGCCTGTGAAGGGGTGCGCACCATTATGCAGGACAAAGCCTTTGGAAGCGCCGGCAACCAGATGGTGGTAGAAGAATTTTTGCAGGGCCCGGAGGTGAGCGTGCTTGCCTTTACCGACGGTGAGACTCTGGTGCCAATGGTGAGCAGCATGGACCACAAACGGGCGCTGGATAATGACCAGGGGCTTAATACAGGCGGCATGGGCACTGTGGCCCCGAACCCCTATTATACCGAGCAGGCGGCCAAGACCTGTATGGAGACCATTTTTTTGCCCACCATTCGGGCCATGAAGGCGGAGGGGAGACCTTTTAGGGGCTGCTTGTATTTTGGGCTAATGCTGACGGCGGAAGGCCCGAAGGTGATTGAGTACAACTGCCGCTTCGGCGACCCGGAGACCCAGGTGGTGCTGCCGCTTTTAAAAAGCGACTTGTTTGAAATTATGCTGGCGGTAAGCGAAGGAAGGCTTTCCAGCGTGCCGGTGAAATTTTCTACTGACAGTGCCGCCTGCGTTGTGGTGGCAAGCGGCGGTTACCCCAAAAAATATGCTACCGGCTGTGCCATTTCGGGGCTGGATGAAAACGGCCGGCTGCCCAAAAAGCAGGTGCAGGTGTACCACGCAGGTACCCGCCGCGAAGATGGTGGCTTTGTAACAGCAGGCGGCCGGGTGCTGGGTGTTACCGCCACTGCACCCACCCTTGAACAGGCGCTGCAGCTGGCGTATGACGGCGCCGGCAGCGTTCAGTTTGAAGGCGCATACAAGCGTACCGATATTGGCAGGCGGGCCCTTGCGGCCCTGGCCGACTGAGAAAGGGGAACCTTTGATGGTTTACAGAATTTATGTGGAAAAAAAGGCGCCTTATGATGTGGAAGCCCAGGGCCTTTTGGCCGAACTGAAGGGGCTGCCAGAAATTGAGCATCTTGCCGGTCTGCGGCTTTTGAACCGGTACGATGTGGAGGGCATTTCCAAGGAGCTTTTTGACCAGTGTGTGCCCACCGTGTTCAGCGAACCGCAGGTGGACTGCACCTTTTTGCAGCTGCCCGAAGGGGCAGATCGGGTGTTTGCGGTGGAATACCTGCCCGGTCAGTTTGACCAGCGGGCCGAGAGCGCTTCGGAGTGCATTCAGCTGATCAGCCAGGGCGAGCGACCGGTGGTGCGCAGTGCAAAGGTCTATCTGCTTATGGGCAGCCTGACCGATGAGGAGCTTTCGGCCATTGAAAAATATGTCATTAACCCGGTGGAGTCCCGCCAGGCGGACCTTCTGGAGAAAAAGACCCTTGCGGCAAACTACCCTGAACCGCCCGATGTGGCGGTGCTGGAAGGCTTTTGCCAGCTGGATGAAGCTGGCCTTGCCCGGTTTATCGAAGAGTATGCCCTTGCCATGGACCAGGGCGATATCGCCTTCTGTCAGGCTTATTTCAGGGAAGAAGGGCGCGACCCCACCATTACCGAAATCCGCATGATCGACACCTATTGGTCGGACCATTGCCGGCATACCACCTTTGGTACAACCATTGACCAGCAGGAAATTTTGGACGAACGGGTAAAGAAGGCCTTTGAGCGGTATTTGGCCATGCGCCGGGAGCTGGGCCGCACCAAACCGGTAAATTTGATGGACCTGGCAACCATTTCCACCCGTTACTTAAAAGCCAAGGGCCTTTTGCCGGACCTGGACGAGAGCGAGGAGATCAACGCCTGCACCATTAAGGTAAAGGTGGATGTGGACGGAAAAGCCGAGGATTGGCTGTACCTGTTTAAAAACGAAACCCACAACCACCCCACCGAAATTGAACCGTTCGGTGGGGCTGCCACCTGTATTGGCGGCGCCATTCGGGACCCGCTTTCCGGCCGCAGCTATGTGTACCAGGCTATGCGGCTTACCGGCGCGGGCGACCCGCTGACCCCGCTCAGCCAAACACTGCCGGGCAAGCTGCCCCAGCGCAAGCTGGTTACCACCGCGGCGGCCGGCTATTCCAGCTACGGCAACCAAATTGGTCTTGCCACCGGTCAGGTGGACGAGTGGTACCACCCGGGCTATGTGGCAAAACGCATGGAGATCGGCGCGGTGGTGGGCGCGGCCCCGGCAGCGAATGTCTGCCGCAAGACCCCCCAGCCCGGCGATGTGGTGGTTTTGCTGGGCGGCGCCACCGGCCGGGACGGCTGCGGCGGTGCTACGGGTTCTTCCAAGGCCCATAAGCTGGAAAGTTTGGAAACCTGCGGCGCCGAGGTGCAAAAGGGCAATGCCCCGGTGGAGCGCAAATTGCAAAGGCTTTTCCGCAATGGGGAAGTCACCCGCATGATCAAGCGCTGCAACGACTTTGGCGCGGGCGGTGTATCGGTAGCCATTGGCGAACTGGCCGATGGGCTTTTGATTGATCTTTCTAAGGTGCCTAAAAAATACGACGGGCTGGACGGAACCGAGCTTGCCATCAGCGAAAGCCAGGAGCGCATGGCAGTGGTGCTGGCGGCCGAGGACGAAAAAGCCTTTATTGAGGCGGCGCGGGCCGAAAACCTGGACGCCACCGTGGTGGCAAAGGTCACTGCGGAACCGCGGCTGGTGATGACCTGGCGGGGTAAGACCATTGTGGATATTGCCCGCAGCTTCCTGGCTTCGAACGGCGCGGAAAAGCACACCACCGTTCGGGTGGAGCCGATGAAGGCAGCGGTTGCAGGCCCTGCGGGTGAAAGCTTTGGCGAAAAGATGAAAAACCTGGTAAGCGACCTGAATGTTTGCAGCAAAAAGGGCCTTTCGGAACGGTTTGACTCCACCATTGGCGCAGCTACCGTGCTGATGCCGTTTGGCGGCCGCTACCAGATGACCCCGGCCCAGGTAATGGCGGCAAAGCTGCCGGTTCTTTCGGGTGAAACCAATACCTGCAGCGGTATGGCCTGGGGCTTTAACCCGTTTATTGCCCAGCAGGACCAGTACACCGGGGCCTACCTGGCAGTGGTGGAGAGCGTTTCCAAACTGGTGGCGGCAGGTTTTGACCACGATGAAGCCTGGCTGACCTTCCAGGAATATTATGAAAAACTGGGCACGGACCCCAACCGCTGGGGCAAGCCGTTTGCCGCGCTTTTGGGCAGTGTGGATGCACAGATGGACCTGGGCATTGCGGCCATTGGTGGCAAGGACAGCATGTCCGGCAGCTTTGAAAAGTTGGATGTACCGCCTACGCTGGTAAGCTTTGCCACCGCACTGGGAGATGCGCGGCGGGTTGTAAGCCCGGAATTTAAGCTGGCCGGCAGCAAGGTTGTGTGGCTTGCGCCCGAATACCAGCCCGACAGCCTGCTGCCGGATGCGGAAAGCCTGCAGGATGTATACAGCGCGGTGGAAGCGCTGATTGAGCAGGAGGAAGCTATTGCGGTTTGGACCCCCGGCTACGGTGGCATTGCCGAAGGCGTGTTCAAAATGTGCCTGGGCAACCGACTGGGTTTGGCGCTGGATGAAAACTTCCCGAAAGAAAAGCTGTTTGGCGCAGCTTATGGCGGGTTTATTATCGAGCTGGCCGAAGAGCTGGAGGTGGGCGTACCTTTGGGCGTGACAACCGAACGGTATACCCTGACCGGATGCGGCGAAACGCTGGAACTTGCCCAGCTGCAGAAGGTTTACGAGGACAAGCTGGAGCCGGTGTTTGCCTGCAACATTCGAACAAGCGAAGAAAAGGTGGAAAAATTCAGCTATTCTGCCAGCGAATATGCAGCCCCGGCCATCGGTACAGCAAAGCCCCGGGTGCTGATTCCGGTTTTCCCGGGCACCAACTGCGAATACGACTCGGCCCGTGCCATCCGCAGGGCGGGCGGCGAGCCGGAGGTATTTGTGCTGAATAACCTGACCCCCCAAAGCGTGGCCGAAAGCGTTTCGGCCCTTGCAAAGCGCATTGACGCCAGCCAGGTGGTATTTTTGCCGGGCGGTTTTTCGGGCGGCGACGAGCCGGACGGCAGCGGCAAGTTTATCACGGCTGTTTTCCGCAACCCCTCAGTCACCGAGGCGGTTCGCCGGCTGCTTAACCAGCGCGACGGGCTGATGCTGGGCATCTGCAACGGGTTCCAGGCACTGATCAAGCTGGGGCTTGTGCCGTTTGGCGACATTATTACTGCAGACGAAAGCTGCCCCACCCTCACCTTTAATACCATTGGCCGCCATCAAAGCCGGCTGGTGCGCACCCGGGTGGCTTCCAATAAGTCTCCCTGGCTGATGCACTGCAATGTAAACGACCGGCATACCGTGGCCATCAGCCATGGCGAAGGGCGCCTGGTGGCCAGCGAAGAGCTGCTTAGAAAGCTTGCGGCAAATGGCCAGATTGCCACCCAGTATGTGGATTTGTCGGGCGAACCGTCGATGGACATCCGCACAAACCCCAATGGCAGCGTATATGCCATTGAAGGCATTACCAGCCCCGACGGCAGGGTACTGGGCAAAATGGGTCACTCCGAGCGTTCGGGCGCCGATTTGTACCGCAATGTGCCGGGCAATAAATATCAGCCTCTGTTTGAAGGCGGTATGGATTACTTTAAGCTGTAACCACCCAAAGCAGCCGGCCTTTTGCCGGCAAGGAAAGGAAACCAAATGAACCACGACAGATATATCAGCCCGTTTGAGACCCGCTATGCCAGCAAGGAGATGCAGTACATCTTCTCGGAGGACAAAAAGTTCAAAACCTGGCGTAAGCTTTGGATCGCACTGGCCCGGGCCGAAAAGGAGCAGGGACTTGCCATTACCGATGAGCAGATCGCCGAGCTGGAAGCCCATAAGGATGATATCAATTATGAAGATGCCATCCGCCGGGAAAAGGAAGTGCGCCACGATGTCATGAGCCATGTTTACGCTTATGGCCTGCAGTGCCCCAATGCCAAGGGCATTATCCACCTGGGTGCCACCAGCTGCTATGTGGGGGATAACACTGATATTTTGATTATGCGGGAAGCACTTGTGCTGGTGCGCCGCAAGCTTTTGAATGTGATGGACCTTTTGGCCAAATTTGCCCGCCAGTACAAGAATATGCCGGCTTTGGCCTATACCCACCTGCAGCCCGCCCAGCTTACCACTGTGGGCAAGCGGGCTGCCTTGTGGCTCAACGAGTTCTATATGGACTACGAAGAGATCAGCCGCCGCATTGACTCGCTGGCCCTTTTGGGCAGCAAAGGCACCACCGGCACCCAGGCCAGCTTTGTGGAGCTGTTTGACGGGGATGAAAAGAAGATTCAGGCGGTGGAAGAGTCGATTGCGAAAGAGATGGGCTTTGACAAGGTAGTGCCGGTCTCCGGACAGACCTATTCCCGCAAGGTGGACTTTATGGTGCTCAGCGCGCTTTCGGGCATTGCGCAAAGTGCCATGAAGTTTGCAAACGACCTGCGTATTTTGCAGAACTTTAAAGAGATGGAAGAGCCGTTTGAGGCACACCAGATTGGTTCTTCTGCCATGCCGTATAAGCGCAACCCCCTGCGGTCGGAGCGGATCTGTGCGCTGGCCCGGTATTTGATGATCGATATCCTGAACCCGGCATTCACAGCGGGTACCCAGTGGTTTGAGCGCACGCTGGACGATTCGGCCAATAAGCGGGTAGCGGTGGCCGAGGCGTTCCTCGCGGCCGATGCCATTTTGGGTATTTTGATGAATGTTTGCGACGGCCTGGTGGTGTACCCCAAGGTGGTGCGCGCCCGGGTAATGGCCGAACTGCCCTTTATGGCCAGCGAAAATATTATGATGAGCGCAGTAAAAAAAGGCGGCGACCGGCAGGAGCTTCACGAAAAGCTGCGGGTACACTCGCTGGCGGCGGCCCGTGTGGTGAAGGAAGAGGGCGGCAAAAACGATTTGATTGAGCGGGTTTGTTCCGACCCGGCATTTGGGCTGAATTATGCCGAGGTGGAAGCTATTTTGAAGCCGGAAGCCTTTACCGGCCGCGCCCCGCAGCAGGTGGACGCTTTCCTGGACCAGGTGATCTGCCCGGTATTGGAAGAAAACCGCAGCCTTTTGGGCGAAAAGTCCGAACTTTCAGTTTAAACGGCCAATTTGTTTGTTATTACTTAAAAAGCGCAGGGCCTTTGTGGCCCTGCGCTTTTTATATACCGAAAAATGGTGGTTAATACCGCAACACAAAATATAAAACATAAACCCAGCTTAAAAGCCCATGAAAAATGGCCCACCCTACCGAGTGCCAGGTGGTATAGCTGATAACCATAGCCAGCGCGGTGCCAAAGGTAATGCCGGACTTTACCGTCTTTTTGACAATGGTTTGCTGAGAGTACGGTTCCATAAAATAACCCCCCAGATAGATTCTGACTATGATGGTAGCATTCCCCTGCCGAAAGGTCAAGGAAAAGAATGCTGGATTTTTTTATAAAGGGCCTTTGTAAAATACCGGCAAAAGAAAAATGCGAAGCCGGCACCGCCTTTTTGCCATAAAATCTAGCCAATTGCGACAGACTTGTGTAAAAAATGGGAATACCAAACCATACCGTCAGAAGAAAGCTGCAGTGCAAACCGTTGGCAAAAAGACGCCTACACATACTTTACACAACTTTACCATATTTCTTTCGCCCGGCTCTAAAACTTCCCACAAGATTTATTGGCATACTATAACTGCAGTTGGAAAGCGGCACAAAACCAGCCGGCTGCTTGGGGCAAAACGCCTCAACACCCAAAAAAGCAGCAGATCGAAAGGACCTGATAGTTTATGGATCATGAATACACAAATGGGCAACAGTATAATCCCAACCAGCAGGAACCAACAAACCAGGCAGCGCCATTCAGCGCGGGGGGAACCGAGGGCAGCCAGTACCACTACAGCGACCAGACAAACAGTCAGCCGGCTGGCGACCAAACTGCATATGAAGGACACAATGCTTATACACAAGCATCTAATGCCCACAGCAGCGACCCGCAGGATGCAGCTTATACCCCGGTAGGGGAAGCAAGCTATACCTCCCACAACCAAACCCCACCCAAAAAGCAGCACCCGGCAGCCAAGCGCTGGGGCACACGGGCACTGGCGCTTTTGTTGGTTGCAGCAGTGGCGTTTGGCGGCGGTTATGCGGGTACAGCCCTGGCCAATGCACAGGGGGGCAAGGTAGTTATTCGCCAGGCGCAGACAACGGTGCAGGGGGACAGCGAAGCATCTGCAACCGGAACCCTAACCTCCACCCAGGTAGCACAGACCGTATCGCCTTCGGTGGTGGCAATTACCACCGAAAAAATGGTTACCACCAACACCTGGTTTGGCGGCCATCAGATTGAAAGCGGTGCCGGAAGCGGTGTGATTATCAGCGAGGATGGCTATATTCTTACCTGCGCCCATGTGATCAACGGCGCTGATACCATTCAGGTGGAATTGTCGGACGGGACCAATTATAGTGCCAGCCTGGTAGGCAGCTATGTGAACGGTGATATTGCAGTGATTAAGATTGAGGCCACCGGCCTGACCCCCGCCACCATAGGCGACAGCTCCGCTATTCAGCTGGGCGAGCCGGTCTGGGCGGTGGGTAACCCGGAAGGAACCCTTAGCGGTACTGTTACCGATGGCATTATCAGCAGCCTCGACCGGCAGATTACCGTTCAGCTGGAGACCGATAGCTCTCAGCAGTCCGGTTTTGGGTATTTTGGTTCTACTACCCAAAATGTCACCTTAAATTGCATTCAAATGAGTGCGCAGGTCAGCCCGGGCAACTCGGGCGGCGGGCTGTTTAACAGCAAGGGAGAGCTTATTGGGATTGTGAACGCCAAAAGCTCCGGCACCAATGCCGAAGGTTTGGGTTTTGCAATTCCCTCCAATACCGCCATAGAGATTGCAACCCAGCTGATGGAACAGGGCAGCTACACCGATCCCAATGCTCAGTCTGGCGGGCCGGTACTGGGTATTACGGCGGTCTATCTGACCCAGCAGCAGGCCCAGCAGTACGGCTATACCTCGGCAGGCGTTTATGTGTACGAGGTTAACTTTCAGTCCACTGCCGAGGCAGGCCTTACAAGCGGCGACCGGATTATAAGTGTGGACGGTTCGGTTATTAGCCAAATTCAGGATATTTCGGATATTTTGGCCGAAAAGAGTGTAGGCGACCAGGTAGAGCTTTCGGTGGAGCGCGGCGGCCAGATGGTGGATTTGACCATTACGCTGGTGGAAAGCGCAAGCTGACCGGAAAAGATTTTAGGGTAAAAACCGCAGATAGATTGCTAGTTTTATAAAAAGCCAGCGGCCTTTTTGGGCGCTGGCTTTTTATGTTGTATAAAATTTAAAAGGTCCGTTTGCAAATGGCGTGCCGGCTGGGTAGAATAAAAGAAAGTACAAGAAAAAGTATTTTAAGCTGCCATATCGCACCAGGGTTGTGCAGCAGCAGATAGGGAACAAGAACCGCTTTTTTACTATGAGGGAGGTCTTTTTTTGAAACTATCGCAAATGCCCTATGCCCGTCCCAACCTGGATCACCTGCTGGGAGAACTGGAACAGATTGCCCAGAAGATCAGCAAAGCGCCCAGCGGCCCGGCTGCGTTGGACCTTTTTGAGGAATATAACCAGCTGCGGGACCATTTTGATTCTATGGCAACCTTATCGAGTATTCGCCATACTTGTGATACCCGCGATGATTTTTATGATAAGGAGAACGATTTTTACGACCAGGCGGCGCCGCTTTTGACCGAGCGGTGCAATCAGGTATCCCGCGCTATGCTGCAAAGCAGCCACCGGCCCTTTTTGGAGGAAAAGCTGGGCAGTTTGCTCTTCCAAAAGCTGGAGCTGGCAAGCGGTGCTTCCTGTGAAGCGGTGGTGGAATTGATGCAGCGGGAAAATGCGCTGGAAAGCGCTTACCAAAAGCTGTATGCCAGCGCGCAGATTGAATTTGCCGGAAAAAAGAACACCGTTTCCCAGATGGGGTACTATAAGCGCAGCACCGACCGGGCACTGCGCCGCAGCGCTACCCAGGCGGAAGGCGCCTGGTTTGACGCCCACCGGGCCGAGCTGGATGAAATTTATGAGGAGATGGTGCAAAACCGTACCGAACAGGCCCAAATAATGGGCTACAAAAGCTATACGCCGCTTTCCTATTTAAGAATGGGCCGCTGCGGCTATGGGCCAAAACAGGTTAAAGCTTGCCGCGACGCGGTACAAAGAGACTTAGTACCAATTGTCTGCCAGGTTAAAAAGCTACAGGCCAAACGAATTGGACAGGAAAAGCTGGCCTATTATGATGACAGCTTTCGCTTTTTGGAAGGAAACCCGGCCCCCATTGGCACCCCGCAGCAGATTTTGGATGCGGGACGCAGGATGTACCAAAGCTTGAGCCCCGAAACGGCAGAGTATATTGACTTTATGCTGGAAGGGGAACTGTTTGACCTGCTTTCTCGGGAGGGAAAGGCGCCCGGTGGATACTGTACCTGCATTGTGGACCAAAAGGCTCCGTTTATTTTTTCCAATTTTAACGCCACCGCTGACGATGTGGATGTTTTAACCCATGAGGCGGGTCACGGATTTCAAATGTACCTGGCCGCGCGGCAAAATTTGCCTGCCGAGCTGCGGGAACCAGGGATGGAATCCTGCGAAATTCATAGCATGAGTATGGAATTTTTAACCAGCGATTATCACCATTTGTTTTTCGGCCCCAATACCGCCCGCTACCAGTTAGCACATGCAGAGGACGCGCTGTGCTTTTTGCCCTATGGCTGTATGGTGGACCAGTTTCAGCAAACGGTGTATGACAACCCCACCCTTACCAGCGAAGAACGCAACCGGGCATGGGCCACATTGGAAAAAACATACCGGCCGTGGATTGATTTTGAAGACCTGCCCTTTTATGGCCGGGGTGCTGGCTGGCAGCGGCAGCTGCATATCTATGAATGTCCGTTTTATTATATCGATTATGTGCTGGCACAGCTGGTGGCTTTGCAATTTTTTGCAGCTTTTTTGCAGGATAAAAAGGATGCCTGGAAACGCTATTTGGCTTTGACCAGACTGGCGGGGACCCGCACCTATCCGGATTTGGTACACGCAGCGGGCTTTTTAACCCCCTTTGAGGGAAAATCGGTTTGGAAAGTGGGACAGAAAGTGGCCGGCTGGATTGAGAAAAATCAAATTCAAACAAAGCTTTTTGCAAAAAAAGCAAGCATAATTTAAAAATAAAAATACAAAACGCCAAAATTCTTTTTTATAAAAATACGCATTTCTTTTTTTATTTTCATCCTTTAAACTTTTGCAGTGCTAATTGTAGCGCTAGAAGTACCAGTGTAAAAGAAATACCATATTGGCAGCTTTATGCATATTTCAACAACTGCAAAAGGAGGAAAGAGAAAATGAAGCAACTCAAACTGACCTTTGGCGGGCAGTCATTTTATGCGGACCTGCTGGAGGACAAAGCGCCCGAGATTTGTTCGGCGCTTATCAAGGCGGCACCGTTTCAGTCCTACTGGTTTGTGGCCAAGATTTGTGACAATGAGGTTTGCTTCCGCGCGCCGTTTGTCTGAGAGGCGGTAGAGAACCTGGTATTCAATAAACCGGGTGACATTGGCTGGTTTGATACCCGCCAGTTGATCTGCGTATGGTATAACGATATGGTACCGCTGGGCTGTACCAGCAAGTTTGCGCAGTTTTCACCGCAGGAAAACGCTCGCTTTTTGCCTTTTGCCGATGCCATGTGGGAAAAACCCGGTGAACTGGTTACGGTGGAAGTTGTGGAAAAGGAGGCGTAAAACATGAACAAGGCGCTGTTAAATGAAATAGAGCTGCGGCTGGAAACAGCACAGATGGAGCGGCCTTTGGATATTGACCGGATGCTGGAGCACAACAAAGCCATTGGAAAAAACCTGGCCGTGGCCATGTATGCCCAGGGAGATGCAAACGGGTGTGCCTATGCACTGTACCAACTGTACGAAATGGCAAAATCCGGCCAGGGAGATTTGGAAACCTTGAAAGCGCTGGCAGCCAAGCAGATGCATTTTTACGGTTACCGGTTTTTAAATTATTATTCCATGAACGATGTGCACAACCTGCTGCTGAAATGTGGCTTTTCGGTAATGGATTCGGCCGACAGTGAACAGCTGGCCTGTTATCTGCGTACCATTCAACGGTATGTGGCTATGCTGACCTATTGGATTGACCTGGCGCTGCCTTGGGCGCCGCTTTCGAAAGCTTATGCGGAACTAATGGCTTAAGGCACTGAGAATAAAAACGATTTTGCCAGCAGCATGAACCCCATGATAAACAAACGGGCGGCCTGTTTTAGCCAGGCCGCCCACTTGTTTTGGGAAATGGCAAAAGCAACTGCTGCCCAAACGGTAAGTTTGTATTTTTTTGCCGCTGCACTTGCAGGCTGCGGCAAAACGGGATATAATGCAAAAGGATATATGTGGTATTAAAAACCATGTAATAAAATGTTGATAAATGGAAAGAGAGAGTCGTATGGCAAATTTTGTGCTGACCTGCTGTTCTACTGCCGACCTGCCGGCGGAATATTTTGAAAAACGGCAGATTCCGTACCTGTGTTTTCACTTTACACTGGACGGCAAAGAGTATGATGACGATTTAGGTAAAAGCATTCCGTTTGAACGATTTTACAAAATGATACAGGACGGAGCGCAGCCGGTTACCAGCCAGGTAAATGCCGCCCAATATGAGGCTTGCTGGGAACCCTATGCCGCTGCCGGCACGCCGGTGGTGCATCTGACGCTCAGCAGCGGAATTTCAGGCACCTATAACTCCGCCCAGGCAGCTAGGGAAAGCCTGCTGGAGCGTTATCCCAATGCGCAGATCTTTTTGGTGGATTCGCTGGGGGCCTCCTCTGGATATGGGCTGCTGGTGGATGCTGTGTGTGACCTGCGGGATGCAGGTGCAACTGCTGAAGAAGCGGCCCGCTGGGCAGAGGAAAACCGCCTGAAGGTTCACCACTGGTTTTTCTCTACGGACCTCACCAGTTACCTGCGAGGGGGCCGCATCTCGAAAAGTGAGCATTTCTTCGGCAGTATGCTGGGCATCTGCCCGCTTTTGAATATGGATAACCTAGGCCGGTTGATTCCGCGCAGCAAGTACCGCGGCAAAAAGCGGGTAATGGAAGAGATGGTGAAGCGGATGGAGGAGCATGCCCAGGACGGGCACGACTATTTAGGCAAATGCTTTTTGTCCCATTCTGCCTGTCTGACAGAAGCCAAGGCGGTTGCCGACCTGGTGGAGGCTCGTTTCCCAAAGCTTAGCGGAAAGGTTATGATTAACAGCGTGGGTACTACCATTGGTAGCCATACTGGACCTGGAACAGTAGCACTGTTTTTCTTTGGAGATGAGCGCAAAGACTGACGGTGCCGTTGAAACCTGTTGGTGTAAATGTTGCTTTTAGCTGGGTCTGTTTTAAAAAACAGCAGCAATTGCTTGCTTTTATAAAGGTGCCGTAAGGGCAGGTTTTGGCAAAAAGCAGCTTATAAAATAAAAAAAACGCGCAGCGGAACCTTCAGGTCCTCTGCGCGGTTATTTTTATAAACCAATAAACAAAAAGCAAAAATCTCTGACAGTGCTTTTTGCAAAGAGGGAAGCGCTTATGCTTGTTTGTCCTGAGCTTTTTTGGTCATATCTGCACTTTTTACCAAAATGCGCAGGTGCTCTCCCTCGCCACATCGCCCTTTTTCGTCGCAAACTTCCAAGTCAAACCAAAGCTTGCGGCCCTCAAAGCTGCGCAGGGTGGCGGTGGCGGTTACCTTCATACCCACCGGGGTGGGCGCCAAATGTTTGCATAAAATTTGAGCGCCCACGGTAGTCTGCCCTTTTTCCAAATAATTTTTGGCAAGCTCCAGCGCGGCGGCTTCCATCAGGGCAACCATATTGGGGGTGGAAAAAATCTGAGAACCGGCTGAACCAATTCGCTTGGCGGTCATTTCATCGGTTACGGTCCAGGTGAGGGAATACTGGGTGGGGCGTTCCATATGATTCTCCTTTTCTTAAACTCCGTCGGCAAAGCTTAAAAGCTCATCGGCTGTTTTGCGGGGCCGGGCAGAGGGATCTTCTGCCGGCCAGCCCACGGCAATCAGTGCGCCCAAACGCTCGTCTTCAGGCAAGGGCAGCAAGGTGCGTACCACTGCTTCGTCAAAAATACCCATAATAACACTGCCAAGGCCATGGGCGTGGGCTGCCAGGCAGAAGGTTTGGGCTGCAATGCCCGCGTCAAACATCTCCCAGCCATCCTTTTTGGGGGTGGAATAGCTGCCGTCCTTTTCATAACCGGAAAGACCTGTTTTATAGCTGAGCAATACCAATACCGGTGCACGGTCGATGGTTTTGGTGTTATATGTAAAACCCAGTACGGTCTGTGCGGCAATTTTTGCCTTCAAATCAGGGTTATCCACAATGTGGTAACGGGCAATTTGGGTGTTTTTCCAAGAGGGGGCACAGGCGGCGTCGGCCACTACCTGCTTTAAAAGTTCCCGGTCAACCGGCCGTTCCTCGTACCGGCGAATACTGCGCCGGCTTCTAATTCCTTCCAACAGCTCCATATAAAAAATCCTTTCTGTGCGCAAAAGGGCACCTTTTGGTAAAAATCGTCCGGCAAAAAGCACAAAGAGAAATGGTATCAAGTTCCCGCCAGGGTTTTTCTTTGCAAGCATCTTTATTATAAAAAGCGGGTGGCCCAAAATCAAGACAAGGTACTTCTACGGCTCAATTTTTAGTAAAAGCATCCACTCAGCATTCCAGCGCAACCTTAATTACGCCATCCTTCCGCCCCTCAAACAGTTCATAAGCCTGTGCTGCTTTGGCCAGCGGAAAGGTGTGGGTAATAAGCGGGGTGGTATCAAGCCGGCCTTCTGCAATCAGCCGCAGGGTTTCGGCGCAGTTACAGCCGTCTACACCACCGGTTTTAAAGGTCAGGTTTTTGCCGTACATTTGGGGAAGGGGCAGGGTTTGAGGGGTGTCGTACAGGGCCACAATGGTCACAGTGGCGTTGGGGCGGGCGGCCTGCCAGGCCAATTGAAAACTGTCAGCGCCGCCGGCTACCTCTAAAACAACATCTGCACCACCGTGCAGGCTTTTGTTTTGCACTACTTGTAAAAGCCGATCAGGGGTAGTTGTAGTTAGCTGAGGGTAGTGGTTTTGTACAAAAGCAAGGCGCACAGGGTCTTTGTCGCAGATAATAACCTGGCCAGGATTTTGCAGCAGCACACACTGCAAAGTGCACAGACCCGTAGGCCCGGCCCCCAAAATAAGTACCGTATCGCCAGGCTGAATTTGGGAAATCTGCGCTGCCCAGTATCCGGTAGCCAGAATGTCCCCCACAAACAGCGCCTGCCGGTCACTGACCGGATCGGGAATTTTATCAAGTCCCTGGTCAGCATAGGGAACCCGCACATACTCTGCCTGGCCACCATCAATCCGACAGCCCAGAGCCCAGCCTCCGTTGGGGTCGGTACAATTATTCACCCAGCCGTGTTTGCAGAAAAAGCACTCGCCGCAGAAGGTCTCTACATTAACCGCAACCCGGTCGCCTGGAGAAACAGTAGTAACGGCTGGCCCAACCTGTTCCACAATTCCCACCATTTCGTGTCCTACTGTAATACCGGGCACTGCCCGCGGAACACTGCCATGTTTAATGTGCAGGTCGCTGGCGCAGATGCTGGCCAAAGTTACTTTTACAATGGCATCTGTGGGTGAAAGCAGTTTAGGTTTGGGTTTTTCCAACAATTCAAATCGTCCAGGGGCAACATAGGTGTAAGCAAGCATAGAAAGCTCCTTTTTTATAAAAATGACAAAAACGAAAATATCAAAAAAGCCGCCCAGCAAAATGCTTGGGCGGCAGCTTTTTAAAAAGCCACAACAATCCCGCCGTCATAGGCGTATACGGTTGAAACGCCGCCGGTGGGCATAATTAAAACATCGCTCAACGCGCTGCAGTGGCTAAGCAATTCCTTTTTCAGTGCTACTGCCCGGTCGGCACAATTGCATTGGCTTAAAACCAATTGAATGCTTTTGCTGGGAGCATCAGCAGTGGTTTGGGCAACAACCTCCACCAGTTTACGCATAGCGTTGGCAGTGCCGCGCACCTTCGTTTTGCAGGCAATATTGCCATGCCCGTCATCGCACATAACCGGCCGCAGGCTGAGCATACTGCCCAAAACGCCTGCCGCTTTACTGATCCGTCCATTTTTGATCAGGTTGTCCAAACTTTCCAGCACGAAAAAGGTGTGCAGCTTCTCTTTGGCCATCAGCGACGCGGCCTTTGTAACCTGTTCAAAGTCAAGCCCTTGGCTAATCAGTTCGTGCAGATAGAGAACCAGTCTGGTTTCACCGGCAGCGGCACTTTCCGAATCCAAAATAAAAATTTTCTTTTCCGGGTTTTCTTCCAGTACCATATCCCTTCCGGCAACAGCGGCATTATAACTGCCAGAAAGCTTAGAGGATAAGGTTACAACGACACAGGCGTCCGATTGACGCATGGCTTTGGCATATGCTTCGGGAGAGGGGCAAGCAGTATGGGTGGCGGTTTTGGCCCGCTTCATTTCAAACAGTAGCTTGCGGATATCCAGCGTTTCATCATCTACAAAGTGGATTCCATCCGCAACCAGCAGGTCCAGGGGAACCAGTTCCAACCCAATCAAATTTTTTAAAGCGGGAGTAATGTCGCAGCAGCTGTCCGCGATTAGTTTAATAGGCATGGCACACTCCTTTTTTGGCGGGAAACCGTTTTGTAATACCGCCTGATATAATATAAAAAACAGCTGTTTTTATTGTATGGCGAAACCGGTTGCTTGTCAATAAAAACGCGGATGGATTAATGGTGAAAAAATGTGTAAAATAAGCGAAAAAATTGTACAAAAACGCCTTTTGATGCCTTTTTTAGCTTTGGTGCATGTTTTATATAAACTTTTACGATACAAAGCCTGAGCAAAGCAGCATGCAAAAAAAGTTGCTTTTGCTTCCTTTTTGATATATTTTGCACCAAAACCGTAAAAAGCTCCCTCTTGTAATTGGGCAGTTATTTTGTTAGTATCAAACCATAGTAAAAATTACTAAAAACAGGCCCGGAAACTGTCGTATGCCTGAAAGGGAGCATGTTAACGCCATGGAAAACAGGGTGACAGAGTATTTAAAACAAAAAGGCTTTGACCTGCCGGTATATTTCACCGGAAAGGACACTGCTACGGTAGCCAAAGCCGCCGAGGTACTGGGGGTAGAGGAAGGGCGCATTGCCAAAAGCCTGGCCTTTCGGTTAAAAGATGGCAGCTGCATGGTTTTGGTAGTAGAAGGAGCTGCCCGCATTGACAACCGCAAATTTAAGGACACCTTTCATTGCAAGGCATCCATGCTTAGCCATGAGGAAACCTTACAGGTGACCGGGTATCCGGTAGGGGGTGTATGCCCGTTTGCGCTGCCCGATGGTGTAAAGGTTTTTTTGGACCAATCGCTGCGGGTGTACGATGTGGTTTACCCGGCTGCCGGTACGCCGGACAGTGCCGTAAAGGTAGATGTGGCCCGCTTTGCCGAATATACGGGCGGTGAATGGGTGGATGTATGTAAACTGCCTGATCCGCAGGCGTAAATTTGCGAAAAGGCGCATAGCAAACATGTCAAAGTAAGCCGGTATTGGCTTATGGGAAGATAAAAACAAGCCGGCTGTTATGCTGCAGCCAGCCAGGCGCGGAATATCCGGCCAGTCAGAAGGAGTGGAAAGATGAAAACTGATATTGAAATTGCGCAGAGCACCCCTATGCTGCCCATTGAGCAGGTGGCAGAAAAGCTGGGGCTTTCCCAAGAGCAGTTCAGCCCCTATGGCCGGTATAAAGCCAAGCTGGACCACCGGCTGGCGAGCCAGCTTTCGGCCCGGCCGGACGGCAAAATTGTTTTGGTGACCGCCATTAGCCCCACCCCTGCAGGCGAGGGAAAAACCACCACCAGTGTAGGCCTGGCCGATGCTCTGGCCCTGAAGGGCAAAAAGGTGATGCTTTGCCTGCGGGAACCAAGCCTTGGGCCCGTGTTTGGGGTAAAGGGCGGCGCTGCCGGCGGCGGATATGCCCAGGTAGTGCCCATGGAAGATATCAACCTGCATTTTACCGGCGACCTGCATGCGATTGGAGCGGCCAATAACCTGCTGGCCGCTATGATTGATAACCACATTTTCCAGGGAAACCAGCTGGGGATCGACCCGCGCAGGGTCACCTGGAAACGCTGCGTGGATATGAACGATCGGCAGCTGCGCTTTTTGACCGACGGATTGGGCGGCAAGGCGAACGGAACTCCAAGGGAGGATGGCTTTGATATAACTGTTGCCTCGGAGATTATGGCGATTTTCTGCCTGGCCACCGACCTTGCCGACCTGAAAGAGCGGCTGGGTAAAATTGTAGTGGGGTACACCTATTCCGGCGAGCCGGTGACCGCTGGCCAGCTGCACGCAGCCGGCGCTATGGCTGCGCTGCTGAAGGACGCCTTTGACCCGAACCTGGTACAAACACTGGAGCACACCCCGGCCATTATTCATGGCGGTCCGTTTGCAAACATTGCACATGGCTGCAATAGCGCGATTGCTACACGGCTTTCGGCAAAGCTGGCAGATTATGTGGTGACAGAGGCAGGCTTCGGCGCCGACCTTGGGGCGGAAAAGTTTTTGGATATTAAGTGCCGCTTTACTGGGCTGCGGCCTTCGGCCGCTGTGCTGGTAGCCACCGTGCGCGCCTTGAAGCACCATGGTGGATGCCCCAAAGAGGAACTTTCCACCCCGAATGTGACTTATGTGGAAAAGGGACTTGGAAATCTGCGCCGGCATATTGAAAATTTGCAGAATTTTGGCCTGCCGGTTGTGGTAGCGGTGAACGCATTTCCAACCGATACCGAGGAGGAATATAACCTGATTGAGCAGCTGTGCAGCGAAATGCAGGTTGCCTGCGCGCGCAGCGAAGTGTTTGCCAAAGGCGGTGCAGGCGGTGCGCAGCTGGCCGAAAAGCTTTTGCAGATTTTGGATCAGCAGGCTCAGCCGCCCAAGCTGCAGTTTACCTACCCGGACGAGATGGGGCTGAAAGATAAAATTGAGACGATTTGTAAAAAGATTTACCGGGCCAAGGAAGTGACCTTTGCGCCGGCTGCGTTGCGTTCGCTTAGCCAGTATGAGCAGATGGGCTGCACCGGCATTCCGGTGTGCGTGGCAAAAACTCAGTATTCTTTCAGCGATAATGCTAAGCTTTTGGCTGCGCCTGAAGGCTTTACCATGAATGTGCGGGATGTACGCCTTTCGGCTGGAGCCGGGTTTGTAGTAGCAATTATGGGGGCAATTATGACGATGCCGGGCCTGCCCAAAAAACCGGCAGCAGAGTCGATAGATCTGCAGGCCGATGGCAAAATTACCGGGCTATTCTAAAAGGTAAAAAATGCGCTTTTGTGGTGCAGCTAAAGCTTTATAAAAAACATCCGGGCCATTCGGGCGGTGTTCGTAAGACAGTAAAACAGGAAAGGCGTGACCGCGAAAGTCACGCCTTTTCATTATGGGTACAGCTGCTTTCGCGGCGCAAGGGGTGCAGCCCCTTGTTCGGAACGAAGTGACGCAAAACAGCCCGGA
>JALFTI010000016.1 GCA_022778585.1 Pygmaiobacter massiliensis
CCGACAAGCTCGGCAGAGCCGTGCTCCTGTCCGAGTTCGGCGGCTACAATCTGCGATGCGAGGGGCACTGCTTCAACGCCAAGGATTTCGGCTACAAGCGCCTTAAATCCGCAGACGAGCTGCAAAGGTCGCTCGAAAAGCTCTACGGCGGCCAAATTCGCCCCGCATACGAGCAGGGACTTGCCGCAGCGGTATATACGCAGCTGAGCGATGTGGAGGACGAAGTCAACGGACTCATCACATATGACCGCAAAGTGGTGAAGCTAAAGCCCGAAGTCGTGCAAAAAATCATCAAAGTGGATTAAAACGCAAAAATCCCGCTCAAAGGGGGCGGAGCTCATAAGACAGTTAACAACCGCAGCGGTTAATCCGCTGCGGTTGTTTTTGAATCGGCTTAATTTGCACAATTTATTATTTTTGAAATTAGGGATTGAAGTATCCATTACACTTTGTAGAATATAGGTATCGGGCGCTCGATGAGATTATTTAGGAGGTTCATATACATGAACGAAATCAAAGTATTTCCCATCGGAAAGATTGAAAATGAGAATGATGAAACGAAAATCTTCCTTAACCCTGCATACAGAGCCGGCCTGAAAGGTCTGGGGGAGTATAGCCATGCACAGGTTCTTTGGTGGATGGATGGCTGCGATAATGATAAGGATCGTGGAACTCTTGTCGAAAAGAAGCCTTATGCAAAAGGGCCGGAAGAGATTGGCGTATTTGCGCTCCGCTCACCTGAAAGGCCGAATCCTATCGCAGTGTCCAATGTTAATATCGTATATGTGGATGAGTCGGCCGGAACGATTGGCCTGTCCTACATGGATGCTTTTCCGGGCAGCATAGTCCTTGACCTGAAACCTTACACGCCAAGTATTGATCGGGTCGAGCATTCTTCCGGGCCGAACTGGTGCAGCCATTGGCCGAAGTCCTATGAGGAAAGCGGTGAGTTTGACTGGGATGCTGAATTCATTTTTTAAGGAGGCGTTATCATGGCTCTTTCCGATTATCTGCAAAAAAAGCCGGTAATTGATACCAACCGCCTTCGTATTCGCCCCATGTGTGCGGCGGACGTATCCGCCTTAAGGGAATGGATGCCGGACAAGTCCATCTATACTTACTGGGGAAAAGGCCCGGGAAAAACAGACAGGAATCCGGAACTGCTTTTTGAAAAAGAAGAAAAATCTTCAAAGAGTTTTCATTTGGGAATTGAGGAAAAATCGTCTGCGAAGGTAATTGGTGATATTTGGGTATATCTGATCGAAGGTAATCGCATGGCTTCTGTTGCAATCCGTCTTTCACAGAGCTGCCAAGGAAAAGGCTACGGTACAGAGGCACTGTCTGCCATGACAGATTTCTGCTTTCTGCACACTGAACTTCAGCGGTTGTGGACTAAGGTAGATGTTAGAAATATTGCCTCACAGAAAATGCTGGAGAAATGTGGATATAGACAGGAAGGTCTGATTCGTCAGGGAAAAATGGTAAACACTTGGTGCGATTATTATATCTACGGAAAACTTAATTCGGATTCCAAGTAATATAAAGCGCTGATTCCGATTATCCGGACGGGACAAAGGGCGCACTTCTATACAGGGCAATCCCCATATGTGTACTCTGTGAGACAAAACGCCCCGGACACCAAAATGTCCGGGGCGTTTTGCGTCACTATGTTCCGAGCAAGGGACTGCATTCCTCTTGCACCTCGAAAGCAGTTATCCACATAAGGCAAAAGGCGCGACCACTTTCGTCACGCCTTTTGCTTTTGTTACTGTCTTATAAACACCCCGCTAAAGCAGGCGGCCTTTTTGCGCCGCAAAAGCTTTGGGCGAACGCTGCAAAAACGGCGGCTGGTTTTTTGCACACGGGCGGGTTTGGCAGTGCCTGGCTTTCTGCAAACGGGCTGCCAAAGCCCGGCCCCACCGGGTTTCATTGCTGCCGCCTTGGTATGATCTGCCGGGTTTAACACTGCCAACTGGCGTTTTGCGCCGACGGGGCTTACCGCGGGGCGGGTTTGCCGCAGGCCGGTACAGCCTGCCGGGGTTAGCCCGGCTGGGTTTAACCGGGGCAGGGCTGCTGCATGGGGCAGGCAAAACAAAGAAAGACAGGGCCTTTTGCTGCCGCCTTGGCATACAAGCCGGGCTGCCGCCTTAGCGCCCATGCAGCGCCGGTGGTGGGCTTTTGGCGCAGTTTTTGGCGAAGCTTTAGTCAATAACCGTGGTGGTGCGGCCAATGCCCACCACCGCAGAAGCCAGCTTTTTCCAGGTATTGCAGCCGCAGATGCCGTCGGCCGAAAGCGAGTTTGCCCGCTGGAACGCCTTGACGGCGGTTTCGGTATTGCTGCCGAAAATGCCGTCCAGCGTTTTGGTGGAATAGCCCAGCGCGTTGAGCGCGTCCTGCAGAATGAGCACATAGGTGTTTTTGCTGCCGCGCCGGCAGGTGGGGTAGCCGGCGGTTCCGCCGCAGGCCGGGGTGCCGTAGCGGCGGTCAAAGTGCACCCAGGTGGGGGTCATGGAAAGCGGTTCCACATAGCCCCAAACCCCCAGGTTTTTGGCGGTGTTCCAAATTTTGTTGCGCTTGGTCTGGGTAAGGCTCTGGCCTACATCAAACGCAACGCCGGCGTAGTGCTGGCTGGTGGTACCGTGCCCGCCTTCCCAAATGCGTTTGAAGGCGTACCCCACCGGAATGCCTGAACCATAGGTGCGGCGGGTTTCGTTCCAGCTTTCCATAGCGCGGGTGGTAGTCCACAGCACATTGCTTTTGGACGAACCGCGGAATTCCCGCACCTTTAAGGTGGTGCCGGCCGAGTAGGGCATGGGGTCGGACAGGTTGCGGTAGTAGATATAAAAGGCGTTTTGGTTTTGGTTATACACAAAAATTTTAATGGAACCGCTGGCGGTGGTGGCCGGCTTATTGGCAAGGTCGTAGTAGTAGGCCACAATGGTGTTCCAGGTAATTTCATCCACCGCGTCGGTTACCGGCAGCCCAAACGCCTGCTGGAAGCTGTGCACCGCCTGTTCGGTTTCGGGGCCATACCAGCCGTCTTCGGCCAAAAAGTCTGCCCCGCAGTACATGGAGGCAATGCCGTTCATATAGCTTTGCAGCTCGGCAACCGCCGGCCCGGCAGAATCCGGACCCATGACATACCCGGGCCACACCCCGGTGTCGGGCATGCGCTCTCCGCCGCCCAAATCCAAAAGCAGGGTAACTTCCTGCAAAAGCGCGTTCCAGGTGGTTTCATCCACACTGCCGGTTTGGGCAAGGCCCCAAAGCCTTTGGAAGGACAAAACCGACGCTTCGGTGCCCACATCATAGCTGCCGGACTGGCCCGGCGGGGTTACCTTATCGTAATACCGGGAAACCAGGGTCAGCATCCACTGAATATACACCACCAGGTTGCCGGTATCGCCCACGCCAACGGTGCCCGCGGGGGCGCCGTCCAGCTGGTAGCGCACGGTGGGACCGTCCGAATTGCGCAGCCGCAAGGTGGCGGTATAAACCGACTGCCAGGTGGCGCTGCCCACAATGCCGTCCACCTTAAGACCGGCAATTTTTTGGTAGGCCATGACCGCTTCCTGGGTGGCCGCACCGAAAATGCCGTCAAACGCAATGCGCGGAATGGACGGGTAGTAGGCGCTTAACAGGTACAGGTAAAACTGCAGTTCCTTCACCTTAATGCCACGGCTGCCCAGCTTGAGCGGGGTGCCAGGGTATTCGCCCGGGGTTTCGTTCGCTTCCAGCACCCCGTTTACCAGGTCGGAATATACCTCAAACAGCTTGTTCCAGGTTTGCGGCCCAATAATGCCGTCGGCTGTGATGGAAAAGCGGTTTTGGAAGGCCACCACCGCCGCACGGGTAGCCGAACCAAAAATGCCGTCCGGGCTGATGGAGGGAATGGTGTTGTAAAAATCGCTGATGACCGACAGCCAGAACTGGGCAAGGCGCACTTCGTTGCCGGTGGAACCGGTTTTCAGCGGCGTGCCGGGATATTCGCCCACCCAGCCGGTGCCCGGCAGCAGAATGTCGTTTTCCACGCTCATGTAATATTCGTACAAAGCGTTCCAGGTGGCGCGGCCTACCACGCCGTCCACCAAAAGGCCGGCCATGGTTTGGAACGCCTTGACCGAGCGGGTGGTGCCGGCGCCGAAAACGCCATCCACCGAAAGGTTTGGAATGGAAGAGTAAAACTGGGACAGCACCGAAAGCCAGAACTGCACCTGCTTGACGCTGGTGCCGGTGGACCCGGCTTTGAGCGCCGTGCCCGGGTAGGTGCCGGTGGAGGGAATGCCGGTGGCCTGTTCGCCCTCGCTGGTCAGTTCCGCCAGCTTTTTCACCGACACATAAATATAGCTGATTTTGTACCAGGTGGCCTTGCCTACCACGCCGTCGGCGGTAAGCGAAAACTGCTTTTGGAACCGCTTGACCACCGCTTCGGTGGCTTCGTCAAACCGGCCGTTCACTGTTAAAGTGCCAAAGGCCGGGTAGTTTTTGGCAATGCGGTTGAGCTGGCGCTGTATGGTGGAAACCGCAGTGCCGCTTGCACCAACCCGCAGCGGTGTGCCGGGGTAGCTTTCGGGTATGGCGGCAATATTGTTGGAGCTGACCAGTTCCACATCGTTGCCGTAGTAGTAGCGCAGAATGCGAATGGCGCTGTACCCTTGGTCGGCCAGGGTTTTGGTGCCCCACTGCTTCATGCCCGGGCAGTTTGGGACAATTTTGCCGTCACAGTATTCGGCGTAATAGGGGTTTACGGTACCCGTTTTGCGGATATACACATTGAAAATGTCGTCTACCACCTGGCTGATCGACTCGAAAATATTGCGCCCGTGCACATAGTACTGGTCGTAGCTGGTGGAGTTTGTAATGTTGAAGGTGTAGCCCTTGCTGGGGTACCATTCGGTGTAAATGCGGTTTAAAGCCAGGCTGATCTGCGCATAGATATTGGCTTTCAGGCTTTCAGTGGGCCAGGTGGGGTAAATTTCGCTGGAGGCCACATTTTTAATATAGTCCCGGAAGCTGACCGTCACATTGCTGGCGCTGGCTGCGGGTTTGCCCAGGTGCACGGTAATTTTTTCGGGAATAACCACCTCGGTTAGCACCAGAGGTTGGGACTGGCAGGCATACCCCGGTGCAGGCCCGCTGCCCCCGCCGCCCGCAAACAGCGAATGGGTGGGAATAAGCGCATTGGGCAGCAAATCGGCCGGCGCTTCGCTGCCGGCTGGTTCCATGGGAATGGTTAAAAGGGACCGCTGATTGGCAAAAATTTGTACCCCGTCCACCTGGTAGGGCAGCCAGCCCTGCTTTTGGGCCTTTACACTGCAGATGGAATAGGGCAGTACGGTGGTGTCCGCTTCGTCCAGCGACCATTTTTCTTCCGGCGCGTCCAGCTCGACCGCCTCGCCGTACCCGTTTGCGTCGGTTACCAGCGTGATGGGCTGCCCCTGCTGTGGGGTTATGGTAAGGGTGACGGCGTCGACGGGAAAGGCGTCCGACGCCGACAAAGTAGATATTTGAAGTTGACCGATGCTCATAGGCGTTACCTCCTTGCCACAAGGGTATGCAAAGGCTGCACCATTTGTGAAACGCTTTATAAAAAAGTTGCCGGCCGGATGGATGCAAACCTGGCAAAAAGGCAAAAAAGGGCGCTAAGCTGCGTTTTTTGCCCCAAAAAGTGCGGGCAAAGGCGCGGGCAAAAAGCGGAAAGCAAAAATAAAAAGCGCGGGCAAACAGCGCCTGCGCTTTTTCGGTTAGGGTTTGGGGTTTGTGGGCGTGGAGTGGTATTTGTGGCGGGTAGCCTCGCCGCCGCGCAGGTGGCGTTCGGCCTTGTTTTTATGCAAAACCTCCGACACCTGCCGCCACAGGCCCACATCCACCCGGCGCAGGCGCACCGTTACATCCTTATGTACGGTAGATTTGGATACGCCAAATACATCGGCAGTGGCCCGAACGGTTTTGCCGGTGCGGATCATATATTCGGCCAGCGCCGCGGCGCGCTCTTCGGGATTTCCTTTCATGGTATGCAGATTCCCCCTCTTTTGTGTATGGCTTGTGCTACAATTTATGCAAAGGAAAGAGGGGTTTATGAAAGGTTTGGCCCTGCAAAGGTGCTTTTTGCAAGAAAAGTGTCTCAATGCTTGCCAACGGCCGCCAAACGCGGTAGTATTTTACTGGCCAATTTGGTGGTTTTAGGCAAAAACCGCTGTATTTTGGCCCAAAAGGAGCAGACGAAGATGGATTTTTACGCAACCTTAGGCCCGGCCTGTGCCAGCGAGGAAAGCCTTAGGGCACTTTTGCAGGCGGGCATGACCGGTATTCGGCTGAACCTTTCCCACGGGCCGCTTGCCCAGCATGCCGACTGGCTGGCGCTTTGCCAAAAGGTGGGGGTGCGGCAAATTTTAATAGACCTGCAGGGCCCCGAGCTGCGGCTGGGCAGGCTGGAAAGCCCGGTTGCGGTAAACTGCGAGGAAAAGCTGATGCTGGGTTTGGGCGGTTTGCCCTGCCCCAGCCAGCTTATTTTGGCCGCAAGGGAAGGCGACACCCTTCTGGTGGACGACGGCAAGCTGCAGCTGCGGGTAGAAACGGCCGGGCCCGACAGGCTTTATTGCCGGGTGGAGCGCGGCGGCGTACTGCAAAGCCGCAAAAGCATTGCTGCGCCGGGCCTTTGCATAAACATGCCCACCCTAACACAGCAGGATCTGGAAAACCTGCGCCTGGCCCCCCGGCTTGGCGTTACCGGTGTTATGCTGCCGTTTGTGCGCGGCGGGCAGGACCTTTTAACCCTGCGAAAAGCTTTGCGGGAAAGCGAGGCAGAGAAGGTTTTGGTTTTTGCCAAAATTGAAAATACCCAGGGGGTAGAAAAGCTGGACGAGATACTGCCCTATACCGACCAGCTGGTAATTGCACGGGGAGATTTGGGCAATGCCATGCCGCTTTGGCAGCTGCCGGGCTGCCAAAAAAGGCTGGCCGCGCGCTGCCGTGCACAAAAGGTGCCGTTTATGGTGGTGACCCAAATGCTGGACAGCATGTGCCGGCAGGCGGTTCCCACCCGGGCCGAAGTGTGCGACATTTACAACGCGGTGCTGGACGGCGCCGAAAGCCTAATGCTGACCGGAGAAACGGCGGTGGGGAATTTTCCGGTAAAAGCAATGGAATACCTGGTAAAAACGGCCCATTGTGCAGTGCAGGATATGCAGCGCGGATAAACTGCCAAAAAAGATAACCTGGTTTTAAAACATTGCCAAAACCAAAAAGCCCGCCTTTCAGCCAGGCGGGCTTTTTATTTTTCGTTTTCTGCCAAAAGCCGCGCAAAAAAAGGCGGCGCAAAGAAAAAACGGGCAAAAGGTATTTTGGTACAGCCAGCCTGCCGGCCCAAACCCCTTGCCACCCCCTAAGCGGGTATTTGTACACCCGCCCGCAAGCCATAGGCAGTCAATTTTCTTACCCCACCCCCTAAGCGGGCATTTGGCGTTTGGGCAAAACAAAAAGCGCATGCCGTCTGGCATGCGCTTTTTCTGGCTCCCCCTGTTGGACTCGAACCAACGACAACGCGGTTAACAGCCGCGGGCTCTACCGACTGAGCTAAGGAGGAATATCTTGCTACCTGCATATTATACCCCGGTAAAAAGCAAAATGCAAGGGGTTTTGTAAAAAACTTTTGCTGCACCCCAAAAAGCCTGCAAAAAGCAGGCAAAAAACGCTGCAAAACAGGGCCAATGGGTCCATTTGGCCTGTTTGGGTTTTGCAAAAAAGCTGCCCTTTTTTAAATCTTCAATGGTACACCACCGCCTTTACTTTACTGCAAAAAGGAATAAAGCATGATCATTTTGTGATAAATAAGCGATATTTTCGTCCTTTTTGTGAAAAACTGGACCCTTTTATTTTAAAAAATGTTAAGAAATACGCTTTTAAAAGCATTTTTTCTTTTGTGCCACCCGCAAGCCTTTGCACAAAATGCATTTACTCCGCCGGCTTTGCACTAACTTTTACAAAAGGCATATAATGGGACAAAACAGGAAAGCTTTGCGCACAACACAAGCGCGGCTTTCCAAACGCTTGCAAAAAAAGAAAGAGGTTTTATTCATGAAAAAGGTGTTGGCTTGCGTTTGCACACTGGCACTGGCATTGGCGCTTACGGCCTGCCAGGATAAGGCTGCTGTTTCCAGCGGCGAAGAGAGCGTGCCGGCTTCCAGCGCAGTTTCCAGCCCGGCTTCCCTTGCAGTTTCCCAGCCGGAAAGCACAGCGCCCGATTCTGCTGCGGTGGATTACATCCAGTACACCTTCCGGTTCGATGTGCCCGAAGGCTTTACCGAACAGGACGGCAGTGAGCAGGGGGTGGACCTTTTGTATGTGTCCGGGGATGGTTCCTCCATTAATGTAGTGGCGCTGGAAAACGATGGCTCCCTTGCCAATGAGCTGACCGAGGAGGCGATTGTTTCGGTACTGGAAAATACTTATACCCAGCAGCTGGGCTTTGACGCCACTTTAGAAAATGTACAGTTTTCCACTGGAACCATCGGCGGCTGCCCCTGCTATGAGGTTTCTTTCTCGGTGAATTTGGACGGCGTGGGCTTGGACCAGACCCTGATTGGTGTAAATGGCGATATGGCTTATACCTTTACCTTTACCGATACCACCGGCGGCGACTGGGCCGAGGCGTTCCGGCAGAGCATTTTGAGCATTGAGGCTGTGCCGGTGGCATAACCCCAAACGGCCGGCGCCTTTGGCTAAAAGCAGCCCCGCCCACCGCTTTGCACAAAAAGCCTGCCCGCGCCCGCCCTTTTGCAGGGGGCTTGCCGGCGGCGTTTTGGGGCGGCAAGCCTTTGGCAGCTGTTGGAAAAAGCAGATAAAAAACAAGAAAGCCGGCAGGAAAAATGCCGGCTTTTTATTTTTGCGCTTTGCTTTTTGCCGGGGGCTTTGCGGGCCTGGCAAACGGCGCTTTGCGGGCGGCTAGCCCGGCTAAAAAACATGCGCGTTTTGCTTTTTAGGGGCGCCGGCATAGCTTTTTGGCATGGTGGTACTTTTTAAAAAATGGCGTATCATAAAGAAAAATACCCCCTGATATGTTTTGTTTTAGGCTTTTTAGAAAAACAAAAGAAAAGAGGTTTTTTTATGAAAAGGGTACTGTCAGGCATGCTGGCGTTTATGCTGGTGTTGGGGCTTTGCGGCTGCCAAACCGCGGCGGAAAAAGGCGGCAAGATGTGGCTTTCACAGGGGGGAGAGGTGGATTACAGCCAGTACACCTTCCAGTTTGAACTGCCGGAAAAGTTTACGATGAAGCAGGGCAGTAAGCAGGACGGGACCATAAGCTATTCTTCCCCGGATGGCGATAGTATTTCTGTGACAGCAGCGGCGGGAAGCGACATTTTTGCCAGTGATGTAACGGAAGAAGAAGTCGTTTCCGAAGCACAAGAGACCTTTAGTGAGTTATTGGGTTCTGATTTCGAGATTAAAAATGTAGAGTTTTCCACCGGCACCATTGACGGCTGCCCTTCCTACCAGATTTTCTGTTCGATGGAGGTGCTTGGTGCAGCCTGGGACCAAATGGTCATTTGCGTAAATGGTGATAAACTTTATACCTTTACCTACTCCAATAACGGGGGCGGCACCAAGACCAGTGAGATGGAACGCTGGGCGGAGAGTATACGCGCGGTGCCGGGCAGTTTTGATTCGGACGCGTTTGGTCCCATTTTGTCCGAAGGCCAGGAGTTGGTGGGCTACAACTGGTACACCTTCCAGTTTGAGCTGCCGGAAAAGTTTACGATGCAGCAGGGCAGCAAGCAGGACGGAAGCGTGAGCTATTATTCGCTGGATGGCGATAGCATTTCGGTGACGGCAGAGGAAGAAATTGGCACCATTGCCACTCGTGTGAGCCAGGAGGATTTTATCAAAAATTTAAAAGAGAAATATTCGGACGTTGATTTTGAACTAAAAAATATAGAATTTTCCACCGGTACGATTGACGGCTGCCCTTCCTGCCAGGCGCTGTGTTCCATAGAGGTGGATGGCGAACCCTATAACCAGATGATCGTCTTTGCGAATGGCGACCGGTTTTATACCTTTATTTATACCAGGAAAGGGGCCGACAGCGATACCAGTGAGATGGAACGCTGGGCAGAAAATATCTGTGCGGTATCGGGCTGCTTTGAGTTCGATGAATTTGGCCCCATTTTGTCCGAAGGCCAGGATTTGGTGGACTGCAGCCAGTACACCTTCCAGTTTGAGCTGCCGGACGGGTTCACCGAAGAGGACGCCAGCATGCAGGATGGGAGCGTACACTATTTTTCGCAGGATGGCGATATCATTCAAGTGACGGCAGAGGAAGCTTTTGGTGCCCTTGCGACCGATGCGACAGAAGAACTGTTGGTTTCGGTGTGGGAGAAAAACCTGAGTGAAGAAGGTAGACCTGCAGTGAAACTGGAAAATGTGGAGTTTTCCACCGGTACCATTGATGGCTGCCCTTGCTACAAGTTCTTCTTTTCGGCAGAGGCGTCAGGCAAAAGCGTGACCCTAATGATAGTTGGTGTGAATGGTGACAGGCTTTATACCTTTTACTACCTGGATAACGGGGCCGCCACCAAGACCAGTGAGATGGAACGCTGGCAAGAGAGTATACATGCGGTGCCGGGCAGCTTTGATTCGGACGCGTTTGGGGCTGTTTTGCCCGAAGGGGAAGGCTGAACACAGTACCTTTGCAGCGCCTTTTGGGTTGCCGGGCCAGAGGGGGCCGAACAAGCTGGCGGTAAACGGACGGACACGGCTGGCAGGGGCATCGGGCTGGCTGTCAGCCGGTTACTGGGGCCGGGAAAATTAAGCGAAAATAGCGATTATCAAAAGCGGGGGCAATTTGCCCCCGCTTTTTTGTATCCCTTTTTTGTTTGCCCTGCCCGGCTTGCCGCGGCAGATGAAAATGGATGAAAGAAGGCCCTGCCCGCAGAAGGTGACACCGGTTTTGGCGCTTTGTTACCGGCTGGCAAAAGCCCTGCTTGCATAGGGCGGCGCTAGCCGGCAAGGCGGCGGGCGCCCTTCCAGGCGAAGAAAACTTTGCCCGTAGGGGACGGCGCGGCGAACTTGGTGCTGACATCGATTTTAGCAGGAAAAAGGCCCTGCCCGCAGGGTGGGCAAAAACAGGGGCCATTTACCATTTTGCCCGCCCGTAAAACCTACAGCAGGCCGGTGTGCTTTGCCGGGGCGGTAAACAGAAAGCCCAAAGGTAAAGCCTAGGGACTGTTCGGCCTTTTTTGGGCCGGCTGCCAAAAGACCGGCAAGGCGGCAGGCCCTTTTGGGGCGGCGGGCAGGGGGCTTTGCCGTTACAGCACAGGCGGGTTTTTCCCTGCGGGCAAGGGCTTATTATAAACCAGATTGTAAAGTTGGGCAAAAAGCTGGGACTTTGCCCTGCGGGGCGGTGGCGGGCAAGGGGGCTTTGCCGTTACAGCACAGGCGGGTTTTGCCCTGCGGGCAAAGGCCCCCACAATACGGACAAGATGGCAAACTTTGCCGGCCAGGTTTTGCCCTGCGGGCAAGGGCTTATTATAAACCAGATTGTAAAGTTGGGCAAAAAGCTGGGACTTTGCCCTGTGGGGCGGTGGCGGGCAAGGGGCGGCGCGGGCAAGGGGCGGTCAGGTCAGCCCCCGCGCTTCCAGCTCGTTTATCACCACCGGGTCGCAGTTATAAAAATGGTCGGCTTGTATATGCCGAATTTCGTGCTCTGCCGCCTCTTTTTGCGCGTTTGGGCACAAACAGTCGTTTATAAATACCACAAAGTCGTCATCCGGCGCGGCCACCGCAACCCCACGCACACAGCCCGGCAGGGCAAGCCGGCGCACAAAAATACAGTTCACAGTTTCACTTCCCCAATGCGGCCTCAATAATGCGCACTGCCTTTTCCACATCCTCCTTGGAGGCGCCCTTCGTCAGGCTAAACAGCATGCGCATTTCCGGCCGCGTTTTTAATTGTTCCAAATATTCGGTCAGCTCTTCATCGCCGTTAATAAGGCCGGCTGCCTGCGCTGTGGCGTTGCCCAGCAGATAATCCACCGAAACTTCCAGCGTTGCGGCAATTTTGGACAAAGTGGACGCCGAAAGCGAAGCCTTGCGCCCCATCTTTAAATCGCTTAGCGAAGCGCGGCTGGCCCCGCTTTGCCGGCACAGTTCGGTAATGGTAATGCCCTTTTGCGCACATAGCTCGGTAATGACAGTATACAACTGTGACATATTAAATTACTCCAATCTTGTATAGTATGCCGAAATTACGCAAAAGCATAAAATATGCTTGAATTTTACGCAATAGCATAATATACTGGAGAAAAATAACGCTAAAGCGTAATAGCGGCTGTTATGGCAACATAATATTACACTTATGCGTAATTGTCAACCGAAGGGAGCGATTTTATGCCGCAAAAACGCACATTTTGTGAATTTGGCCAAAAAGTGCAAATTCGCCTTGTGGAATTAAACAAAACCAATGCCTGGTTAATCGAGCAGGTGGCACAGGACAGCGGCAAATATTTTGACCGCAGCTATTTGTACAAGATTAAAACCGGGCAAACGGCGCCGGCTGCGCTTATGGCCAGCATATGCAAAATTTTAAACCTGCCAAGACCACAAGCATAGCACACTGGCTGTACCAAAAACCGTACAAAGGAGGAGACGGCATATTGAAAGAGGAGAAAAAAACCGCACTGGCGGCGGTTTTGGCAGCGGCGGCGGTAATGGCCATAAGCCTTGCGGCGGCGGCCGGCTTTGAGGATGAAGCCTGGCGGCAAACAGCCCGGGCCGATGCAGCCCAAAGCAAGGTAAAAGAGCTTGCGGCAAAGGTGGACGAGCTTTCCGCAAAGCTTTCGGCCGTTTGCGCCCTGCCAGAGGGACTAACCGCCAGTTATGCGGGCGAATTTACTCTAACAGCCTACTGCACCGAACCGGTGGCGCATATCTGCAACAGCGGCAGCGGCATTACAAAAAGCGGCGCTCCGGTTACGCCGGGCGTTACGGTGGCGGCCGACCTTTCGGTTTTGCCGCTGGGCAGTGTGGTTTACATAGAGGGGGTAGGGGTGCGCCTGGTGCAGGACACCGGCAGCGCTTTGCAGGGAAAGCGTTTGGATGTAGCGGTAGATGGCATCCATGCCGACGCCCTTAGCTGGCCCTTGGGCGGCCAGCTTGCCCGGGTGTGGATTTTGGGAGGTGGCGCAGATGCACAAGGAGCCTGACTGTAGGCTGGACTGCTTTCACTGCCCGTACCCGGACTGCGTGGTGGACGGCGTGTTTGAATGCGAAAAAAAGCAGCTGGAGGAGATTGAAGCGCAGATCTGCCAGGAGCTGGAGCAGGACGAGGTGTTTCGGCTGGCAAGGTACCGCAAGGCCTACTACCAGGCACACCGCCAGCAGTTGATTGCCCGCCAGGCCAGCAGGCGCGCGAAAGACAGGGCGGCCTATAACGCCTATTACCGGGAATACCGCCGCAAGCGCAGGCTTTTGGCAAAATAAAAAGCCGCCGTTAAAGCAGCCCTTTGCAAAAAAGCAAGGCCAGCAAAAATTTGGCTGCCCGCCTGGCAAAATGGCCGGCAAAAAATGGGCTTTTTGCAGCCGGCGGGTGCAAAAGGCTGCTTGCCGCCACGAAAAGCGGCTGAGCTGCTGCTTGCAGCTTTCGGGTGCAAAATCGCCGCGGCAAAATGCACCACCCACTTGCAGCTGCGCTTTTTGCAAAAAAACGGCAAGGGCGGCCGGCGGCGCAAAACCGCCGCGGCAAAATGCACCACCCACTTGCAGCTGCGCTTTTTGCAAAAAAACGGCAAGGGCGGCCGGCGGTGCAAAACCGCTGCGGCAAAATGCACCACCCACTTGCAGCTGCGCTTTTTGCAAAAAAACGGCAAGGGCGGCCGGCCGCGCACAACCGCCGCGGCAAAATGCACCACCCACTTGCAGCTGCGCTTTTCGCAAAAAAACGGCAAGGGCGGCCGGCGGCGCAAAACCGCCGCGGCTTGAAAAACGGTGTTTTGCACAAAGCCTTGTGTGCCCAAAAAGCAAAGCGGCCCTAAGCCTTTGCCCCAAATGGGGCTTTGGCGGGCGGCAGCCGGCGGTATTGCCAAAGCCCGCAAGGAAAGGAGTATGCTGCCAACATGTATGAAGATCCCGCCTTTGATTTTTTTGCCCAAGATATGCGGCAATTTGCCAAAATCCAGCGCCAGCCGCACTGCCGGCTGTGCCGCGAGGCCATTTGGCAGGACAGCGCCGTGCGCATTGACGGCGCCTATTACTGTGACGACTGCCTGCGCTTTTGCCGTATACCTCTTGCAGACCCCGCATAAAAAGGCCATTGCCTAAAAGCCTGTTTTGCGCGGCGCAGGGCTTTGGTCAAGTGGACAAGACGGCAAAGCCGCTGCGCCCTGCAATAAGCACTGCCAAAGAAAGGGGCAAACCTTGGCATAACGGCAGGCCCTTTGCAATTTGTGCAGCCGGTGCCGCAAAGCCGGCGGCGTGCTTTTGGGCGTTTTGCAAACTGTTTTAAAAAAGGAAAAAACAACATGAAGAACCCCTTTTTACAGCCGCTTTGCCCCATATGCGGCGCAAAGCTTACCCATAAAGACTTTTTTGTGGCAGACAAAGACGCTGCGGCGGGCCGGCTGGAGGATATAGCCGGCTGCAGCCGCTGTTTAAAGCCTGTGCGGCCGGAGCATTTTTTTGGCATTTGTTTGCCGCCGCAAACCCCGCCGCGCCCAAACGAAAAAAAGGAGGAAGCAGAATGTCCAGCGAAGGATATATCAAACTATACCGCAGGATGATGCAGTGGGGCTGGTATACCGACCAGAACACCAAGGGGGTGTTTTTGCACCTTTTGTTTTTGGCCCAGTACGAACCCTGTTTTTACAGGGGGGTATGGCTGCAAACGGGGCAGGCGGTCAGCACGCTGCGCGAAATTTCGGCCCAAACGGGCATTTCGGTGCAGTCGGTGCGCACAGCGCTGCGGCATTTAAAATCCACACAGGAAATAACCCAAACACCCAAAGGGCGGTTTTGCATTTTTACTTTGCAAAACTACGCCCAGTACCAGGGCGTTTTGCCCGCGCAGCCGGCAGATGGCAGCGAGAGTACCGACAGCCTGCCAACACACAGCGAACAGCCTGCCAACACGCAGCCAACACACACCCTTATATTAAGAAATCAAAAAATAAAGAATTCAAGAAGGGAGGAAAAGACCCCCCCGCCCCAGCAAAATAAAAAAAGCGACATTTTGCCCAAACAGCCATATGGAGAATTTCAAAATGTTTACCTGACCGGGGCCGAATACGAAAAACTGACCCGGCAGCTGGGCCAGGCAGGCGCAAAGGAGTACATAGAACGGCTTTCGGCCTATCTGGAGCAGGACAAACAAAGCTACAAAAGCCACTATGCGGCCCTTTTAAGCTGGTGGCGCAGGGACGGGCGGCGCACAAACCGGGTTTTAACCGCACCGCCCCAGCCTGCAAAACAGGCCCAAAACAGCGCCGGCGAGGACCTGTTTGGTCCCGAACCGCCGCTTGTTTTGCCAAACGGGGGGTGAAGGTATGCAGGCAAGTATGGCCGAACAGGCTTTGATCGGCTGCTTGTTGCTGGCGCCGCAAAAGGCCGGCCGGTACTGCCAAAGGCTTAAAGGCGGCATGTTCCGCGAACAGACCCTTGGCGCGGTGTTCGATTGTTTTAAAGCGCTGCAAAAAAGCAAAACGCCGGTGGATATTGTTACGGTGGAAGCAAAGCTTGGCAGCGAATACCGCACCCTTTTGCTGCAGTGCGCCGAGCTTGCGCCTTCGCCGGACCATGTGGAGGAGTACGCCGCCATTGTGCTGGACTGCTGGCGCGAGCGGGAGATGGTGACAGAAGCGCTTTCCATAGCCCAAAGCAGCGAAAGCGCAAAACAGCTTGCCGCCCGTTTTAAAGCCATGGCCGACCGCCAGCAGCAGCTGGAGGCAGCCTTGGCGGATGAAAATGTAAAGGGATTTGGCACAGCGGCGGCAGAATTTTTGCAAACCCCTGGCGGCCCGCCCGAAGCCTTAAAAACCGGCTGGGAACAGTTTGACCGGCTTTTGGGGGGGCTTTGCCGCAAAAGCGTGGTGGTAATAGCCGCCCGGCCCGGCCGCGGCAAAACCGATTTTGCCCTGCAGCTTGCCACCCAGGCAGCGCGCAGCTGCAAGGTAAGCTACAACACTATGGAAATGCCGGCAAGCCAGCTTTTGGCCCGGGTGGCAAGCCGGGCCGCCCATATTGACAGCGCCAAACTGCGGGACCGAACCCTCACCGGGCAGGAACAAACCCTGCTAAAGCAGGTGCTGGAACAGTACAGCCGCAAACTGCAGATCCACTTTGACGAAGAGCCCGCCATTACCCCCGAGCTGGTGGACGGCAAAATTGCCAAATACCACCCGGATATCCTGGTGATTGACCATTTGGGGCTGATGGGCTTTGAAAGCCAAAAGAAAACCCAGTGGGAGCAGGTGGCCCAAACCACCCACCGGCTAAAGGCCATTGCGCTGCGGCAGAATGTGTGCATTTTGGAATTGGTGCAGCTGAACCGCCGCACCGACGAGCGGCGGGCCGGCCAGGGGGACCTTTACGGCGGCGCCGCGGTGGAACAGGACGCCGATGTGGTGATTGCGCTGGAGACAGAGCCGTTTGAAGGCAGCTTAAAGGAAAACCAGTTTGTGCCGGTGGAGGTTACGGTTTTAAAAAACCGCCTGGGCCGCACCGGTAAGCTGCAGTTTGCCTGGCAGCCCCAGTACCACAGCTACCGCCCGCTGCAAAATGCCCTGTAAAACGGGCACCGTCCCCACAGGGCCCAAAGCACTTTGGGTTTTGCGGCCCCAAAAATGGGAAAGCAGCCCGGCAAAAAACGGCCCCAAACCCCGTGCACCAAAATGCCTTTTGGCAAAAGCAAAATAGGCCCCATA
>JALFTI010000008.1 GCA_022778585.1 Pygmaiobacter massiliensis
GAAAGCTTATAATACATCGGCAGCCGCATCAGGCGTTCGCTTTCCTTTGTGGTATAAACATCCTCGCCGTCAAATCGGCCAAACATCTTACCCGCCGGAGCCGAATGCAGCGGTACATAGTGGAACACTGCGCCTACCCCGTGGCTCTTCAAGAAGCTAATCAACTGGGTTCGTTCGGCCAAATCTTTGCATTTGATATAAAACATGTGCGCATTGTGTACACATCCATCGGGCACCACCGGCAGCTCAATTTTACCGGCATCTGCCAAAGGCTTCAGCCCTTCATAATAACGATTCCAGTTCGCCAGCCGGTCGTTATTGATTTGGTCTGCAATTTCCAGCTGTGCCCACAAATAAGCCGCGTTCAATTCACTGGGCAGGTAGGAAGAACCATAGTCCACCCAAGTATATTTGTCCACCTGGCCGCGGAAAAACCGGGAACGATCGGTCCCCTTTTCCCGCAAAATCTCCGCTTCTTCGTTGTTTTTCTCGTCCCGAATCAGTAAAGCTCCGCCTTCGCCCATGGAATAGTTTTTGGTTTCGTGAAAGCTATACGCACCGAAGTCACCAATTGTACCCAGCGCTTTTCCTTTATAGCTGCTCATGACCGCCTGTGCAGCATCTTCCACCACAAGCAGGTTATGTCGGCGGGCAATCTCCATAATGGTGTCCATTTCGCAAGCCACTCCGGCGTAATGCACTACACAGATCACACGGGTTTTGTCTGTAATAGCTTGTTCAATTTTGCGTTCGTCAATGTTCATGGTATCTGGGCGGATATCTACAAATACCAACTTTGCACCCGCCAGCACAAATGCATTTGCCGTGGATGAAAAAGTGTAACTGGGAAGGATAACCTCATCTCCGGGCTGCAGTTTGCACAATAGCGCTGCCATCTCTAATCCCGCTGTCCCACTTAAGGTTAAAAGCGCCTTTTGAGCTGCAAAACGCTCTTCCAACCAAGCATTACATTGTTTAGTAAAAGCACCATCGCCACAAATTTTGTGAGAATCAATGGCCTGCTTCACATACTCCAGTTCTTTCTCCGCACATGGGGGTACATTAAAATTTATCATAATGTTTTCCTCTCTTTTTCCGCCTTTCCCATTACCCGCTCTCTTTGGGACAGAGCTTCCTTTTATTGACAAACTTAACCAACCCTGTTCAAAATTCCAAAAATGGAAAAATCATATTTCCCATTATGATAGCGTTCATATAACCGTTGGTATTCTAGCATATTTATAATGTATTGAAAACAACCAATCCATTAAATAACAAAATTTTTGTTAAAAATGCAAAAATTTTATCTTTTTATCTGTTTTAAAACCACTTTTCGACATATTTCCGTGATAGATTTCAGTTGCTTTTCTAAAAATTTGATTGTCTATTTAACCCACTGTTAATTTAATTTGTCCCCTCAAATTGCCTGCAAATTTCCAATTCAAATTTTGATAAATTCTGATCTTTAACGCAATTATATTCAGTGTAAACACAATTATATTCAGTGTATTGTGTTAAAGTCAAGAAAAGTTCCGATCTTTAGCATGAAATCACAAAGTGGGGGTGGTGTTGATCAAAATCTACGATTATGAGGGGAAAAAGAATATTTGTGGACAGCGGTTGAAAGATGCCCGCCTGCGCAAACGGCTTACCCAATCCCAACTGGCCGCCAAACTGCAAACCGAGGGAATTTTAATTGAACGGGATAGTATTTCGCGAATTGAAATTGGCACCCGTTTTGTAACAGACTATGAACTGCGCGCACTTTCTCAAATTTTAGGCGTATCATTGGAATATTTGCTGGAAATGGACACTTTGCATCATCAACCTGTATTTTAAAAAAATGCTTTTGCCACAGCTATCTCTCCCCTACTTTATACAATCGTTTGTATTTTGCCCATAACGGTGTCTTTTTCTCTTGTTTCATTGTATTTTTTCATGATATAATATGGAAAACCAGCTAAGCTGGATGGTTTTCTTGTTTGTAAAATTCATCCAATAAAAACCACCTGCGCCTTCGAGAGATTGGGGTCTCGCTTTTGGCAGACCCTTTTTCATTTGTACCGCACAAAGGAGAGCTGCAAGTTTGAAAAAGGAAAACATCCGCAACTTTTGTATTATTGCGCATATTGATCACGGCAAATCTACCCTGGCAGACCGCATTTTGGAACTGACGCAGGCGGTAGATGAACGACAGATGGAGGCCCAGGTTTTGGACAATATGGACCTGGAGCGGGAGCGAGGCATTACCATAAAAGCGCGGGCGGTCAGCCTTCGTTACCTAGCCAAGGACGGTGAGGAATACGAATTCAACCTGATCGATACGCCGGGACATGTGGACTTCGGATATGAGGTGAGTCGTTCTTTGGCCGCCTGTGAAGGCGCAATTTTGATTGTGGACGCTACCCAGGGTGTAGAGGCACAGACCCTGGCCAACACCTATATGGCACTGGAACACGACCTGGAAATTTTGCCTGTTCTCAATAAAATCGACCTTCCCAGTGCTGAACCCGAACGGGTAGCCCATGAAGTAGAAGATGAAATTGGCCTGCCTTGCCTGGACGCACCGCGTATTTCGGCCAAAACGGGCGAGAATGTATCGCAGGTGCTGGAAGCCATTGTTGCCGGGATACCGGCCCCCTCTGGGGACGCAGAAAGTCCCTTGAAGGCACTGATTTTTGATGCCATCTATGACAGCTATAAAGGCATTATTGTGTATGTGCGCCTGCGGGATGGATCTGTAAAGCCGGGAGACCGAATTCGCCTGATGCAGACCGGCGCCGAATTTGATGTGGTGGAGGTCGGCCACATGGGCGCCTTCTCGCTGATGCCCAGCCAAACCTTATCGGCTGGCGAGGTGGGCTATATCACTGCCAGCATAAAAACCCTGCGGGAAGTACAGGTGGGCGATACCATTACCCTTGCCGGCCGCCCTGCAGCAGAACCCCTGCCCGGCTACCGCAAGGTTATGCCGATGGTTTTCTGCGGCATTTACCCGGCAGATGGCGCCCATTACAACGACCTGCGGGACGCGCTGGACAAGCTGCAGCTGAATGATGCCTCGCTGACCTTTGAACCGGAAACCAGCGCCGCGCTGGGATTTGGATTCCGCTGCGGATTTTTAGGGCTTTTGCATCTGGAAATTATTATTGAGCGGTTGGAGCGGGAATTCGACCTGGACCTAGTGACCACCGCCCCCAGTGTACAGTACCGTATTACCCTTACCGATGGGCAGGTGTTGGAAATTTCAAATCCCACCGATTATCCCGACCCCGCTAAAATCAAACTGGCAGAAGAACCGTTCGTGGACGGACATATTTACACCCCCACCGATTATGTTGGCAGCCTAATGGAGTTGTGTCAGAACCGCCGAGGCGTCTTCCGGAACATGAAATATCTGGACGCCACACGGGTGGACCTGCATTATGAACTGCCATTGGGCGAGATTGTATACGACTTTTTTGACGCTATTAAGTCTCTTTCCCGCGGGTATGCCAGCTATGATTACGAGATGAAGGGCTACCAGCCCAGCCAGCTGGTGCGGCTTGACATTCTGCTAAACGGTGAGCCGGTGGACGCGTTGAGTCTGATCGTCCACACGGAAAAAGCCTATGAACGCGGCCGCAAGATTTGTGAAAAGCTGAAGGACAATATCCCCCGCCAGTTGTTCGAAGTGCCCATTCAGGCTGCCATTGGCGGCAAGATTATTGCGCGCGAAACAGTACGGGCCATGCGCAAAGATGTGCTGGCCAAATGTTATGGCGGTGACATCACCCGCAAGAAAAAACTGTTGGAAAAACAGAAGGAAGGCAAAAAGAAGATGCGCCAGCTGGGCAGTGTTCAGGTTCCCAGTGAAGCCTTCACTGCCGTGTTAAAACTGGATTAAACAGCAAAAAAAGAGCGCTGCCTTAAAAAGGCTGCGCTCTTTTTATACTCTGGACACGGCAAGCCGCATTCGCCATGCCGAAATGGATTTGTCACATCTGCTCGGCAAAATCCTTAAAGCCCAAGCCAAACACCTGGCTAGTCTCGGTTACCATTACGAAGGCGTCCTTGTCAATTTCATGAATTATCTTTTTCAGACGGCTGAATTCCGATTTGCGCACCGTGCAGAGCACTACCTGAGTGGCGGAACCGCTGTAAGCGCCCTTTGCGTCCAGTAAAGTCGCGCTGCGGTCCAGCACCTGGATAATCTTCTCAGAAATTTCAGCTGCATGACGGGTAACCACTGTCACCTGGCTGCCAGCATCGTTACCATAAATAATCGTATCGATAACCTTGGTCTGCGCATACAGGCAGACAAGGCCAAACAAAGCTGCATCAATATTGCCGAACACCACGGTAGATGTAGACAAAATGACACCGTCAATGGCCAGCAGCAGACGCCCAATCGACACATGGGGCCATTTTTTTTGCACCAGATACCCGGCAATATCGCTGCCGCCGGTGGTGGAACCAGCCAGGAAGATAAACGCCATACCAATGCCAATGATAACACCGCCGTACAGGCTGGACAAAAGCCGGTCCCCCTCGTACATGGGCAGGTTAGGAGCAACCACAAAGTCCACCATTACCGAACAGATAATGCAGGTTATTGCCGTGCGGATGGCAAAGCGCCGGCTTAGGTAAAACCATGCCAAAATCAATAGCGGGATATTAACACAAAGGGTCAGGGTACCAACGGGCAGGTTTGTCAGGTGGTGCACCATTAGGGCAATACCCATAGCACCACCCGGAGCAATATCCGCCGGGGTAATGAAGCACTGGGTGCCAATACTATAAATAATCGCGCCCACAATCAATAACAGCAGCTCTTTGGGCTGAATGAAGTTCTGTTTTTTCATAGGGTACTCCTTTCGTCACCGCAGCTATTGTGCGGTGTGGGTTTTTGCATCCCCGACCGAAAGGCGCCCATTCGCTTGTTACTGGTTCTGCGGATTCGGTTCAATGCCATACTGCTGCACCTTGCGCTGCAGGGTCTGGCGGGGGATTTCCAATATTTTTGCCGCCCGGGAAAGGTTTCCCCCGGTCAGCTGTAAGGTATCGGCCAGCATTTTCTGTTCCAGTTGTGCAACCGCCTGGCGCAACGGCTGCGTTTTTTGAGCGGCATGCGGCGCACCTGCCAATTCAGGCACAATTTTTTCGGTCTGCCGGCCTTCATCTGCCTGCAGCATCTGGGTAAATTTTTCTTCAATATCTTCATACTGAAGCACCCGGGCGCCGGGCGCCGCCTGCCCTACGCCATACACTACAACCTGTTCCAGCTCACGGACATTGCCCGGCCAGGAATAGCTTTGCAGCTTTTCAATCAGCTCCGCCGACAAAAACTCAATCTGCTTGCCAAAGGTTTGATTGTGCTTTTTTACATACATTTCCACAAAAGCAGGAATGTCCTTTTTACGCTGGCGCAGCGGCGGAATGGTGATGCTCATCATAGCCAGCCGGTAATAGATATCCCGGCGCAGATCTCCCGCTTCAATCGCTTCCAGCGGCTGGGTATTCAGTGCCGTAACAAACCGCACATCCACCGCCGTTTCGGTCTTGGCACCAAGCCGGCAAAACCTTCCCTCCTGCAGCACCCGCAGCAGTTTGGACTGCAGGTTCAGCGGCATGGAGTTAATTTCATCCAAAAACAAGGTGCCGCCGTTTGCCTGCTCAAGCAGCCCCACATTTTCCACCGCGCCGGTGAATGCCCCTTTCGAAGTGCCGAACAGAATGCTCTCCAGAAGGGTTTCGGGAATAGCCGCGCAGTTTTGCGCCACAAACGGTTTGTTTTTCCGATCGCTGGCATTGTGAATGGCCTGGGCAAACATCTCCTTGCCGGTACCGGTCTCTCCATAAATCATCACCGGCAAATTGCAGCCCGCCACAATATCGATATACTCCCGGGCGGCAACCATAGCTTCGTCCACCGCAATAATATCCTGCTTGGTGAACCGCGCCGAAAAACTGCCTGCCATTTTGCCGGTGCGGTTTTCAGCCAGATCTTCGGCCGAAAGGTTAATATGGACCGCGCCGGCAGGCGGTTCCGACTGCGCCTGCATGGACAGGTCGATAGCACCTACAATGCGATTGCCGCTTTTGATAGGAATAGACAGGGAGGTAATACGAATTCCTTTGCGTCCCACCTGTTCCAGATACTGATTTTCCACATAAGCGGGCATACCCACCTGCATGGCCTTATAAATGGTACTGGTTTCAGGGGAAAGGTTCTCGTAGACATCATAAAAATTTTTGCCTACCAGCTCCTTGCTGCTCTGGTGTGCCCCCAGCTTTTCATTGAACTTGGCTGAAAACAGGATTTCACCCTGCAGGTTAATGATGGTAATACCATCAATATAACCCCGACCGCCAAACAGCTTTTTCAGGATTTCCAAAATGCCACTTCCTCGCCTGGCCTTCCGGCCGTTTTCTTTATCATACTATGAAAGTGGCCCAAACGGAAACCATTTTCCAGCTGCAGGAAAAAAGCACTCTGCTGTGTTTTCTCAAAAAACAGGCCGCGGCACACAAGGTTTGCGCGCCGCGGCTGTTCTTTGCAAGGTCAGCCCTCGCTCACCGCATGCCAATTATGGGCTTTGCACCCAAAACTTGAAACTGCTTACAGCTTAATGAAGTTGTCGGACTTGGAGGTGGTTGCAGCGGGAGCCGGATCCAGCTTACGATCCTCGATGCCCAAAATGGTTTCGGGACGGATCCAGGGTTTGCCCTGAATAGCACTGGTCTCTTCGTGGGTCAAATAGCCCTTATAGCTGGTCAAAGCACGGCGCAGGAAGCCATCGCGCACGCAGGCTTCTGCCAAGCCGTTATTGATAATGCTGCGGAAGTGGGGCAGCACCGAAGCGGCATAAGCAATGGAAGTGGACTGAGCAATAGCGCCGGGGATATTGCTGACGCAGTAGTGCACAACACCCTCTTCAATGTAACGGGGATTCTCGTGGGTGGTCTCGTGGAAGGTCTCAATGCAGCCATAGTCGTTGGAGATATCCACAATAACCGAGCCTTTTTCCATCGAGCGAACCATCTCACGGGTGATCATGGGCTCGGTGGCGTTCTTCGGCCAGCGCACGCAGTTGTAAACAACATCCACGGTGGGCAGAATTTTTTCCAGGTTGTAGCGGTTGCAGATCTGAGTATCGACCGTCTCAGCAAACTGCTTGCCGATATCACGCAGGCAGCCAATGTTGATATCCATAACCGTTACACGGGCGCCCAGCGCATGTACAACACCAACACAAGCACGGCCCACAGTGCCGCCACCGATTACCAGAGCATGCACGCCAGGAGCGCCGCCCAGGCCGTTTACGAACTTGCCCTTGCCGCCATGAATGCTCTGCAAGGACTCCAGGCCTGCCATAGCACCCTGTTTGCCCGCAGCTTCGCAGTTGGGAGAGCCATAACGATGGCAGTCTTCTGCGGTGATGGCAATGCACTTGCTGGCAAGCAGCGCGTCTACCTCAGCGGGGTGAGCTGCCGGGTGAATGCAGGTAAACACGATCTGATTTTCGCGCAGCAGGCCATATTCGCAGGGTTCAATCTCCTTTACCTTAGCCACAAAATCGCAGCCGGCATAGATTTCCTGCATGGTGTCCACCATTTTGGCGCCAACCTTCTCATAGGTCTCGTCGGGGAAACCGGCCTTTTCGCCAGCGCCCTTCTGTACCCACACTTCGTTGCCGTCGCCAACCAGCATGCTAACTTCGGCCGGGGTAGCAATTACACGGTACTCGCCATTTTTAATATCTTTCAAAACACCGAACTTCATTCCAGACAACTCCTTTTATTCTGTTGATGAATGTTTCGTCTTTCTGCGCCAAAGCGCTTACGCCTTATATGTAGCAAAGCTTGTGCCAATTTTTAAAAAATGCCTGCCAAAATTTAAAAAAATTTTATTTTTCCCAAAGCCGCACCTTTTTATTCCGCAATTTTCTCCTTATTTAAGCCATTTTTAAAAAATATTTTTTGATGAAAACAAAAAAATATTTTTTCGACATTTTTGCTGTGTAAAAAACGCACTGTATTTTAGCCTGCATAGTAAAACCGCAGCATGCCCATTTTTGGGCATGCTGCGGTTTTTTGCGCCCGTTTTCGGGCATTATGTGCCCGAAAACGGGCGCTCTCTATTAAATTGCCATTTTTATACCACACCCAGCCTTGCCAGGTCCGAAAGCAGCGCTTCCACCCACTCCGGGCGGGTAGCCCAGCTGCAAACAAAGCGCACTGCCGTGCGTTCTTGCGGCAATTTTTGCCAAACTTCAAAACTATACGCCTGTTCAAGCCGCTCTACCGTGGCCTGCGGCAGAATAAAAAATTGCTGATTGGTGGAGGAATCGGCAAAGAGGGCGCCGCCCAGCTCTACAAACCCCTGTTTCAGCCGAGCTGCCATCTGGTTTGCATGGGAAGCCAGCCGCAGATAAAGGCCATCCTTCAACAGCACCTCAAACTGCAGTCCAATCAGCCAACCTTTTGCCAACATTCCGCCCCGCTGTTTTTCAATATACCGAAAGTCCGGCTGCAATGCGGGGTTCACTACCACCATCGCTTCGCCAAACAGCGCCCCATTTTTGGTTCCGCCAATATAAAAGGCATCGGTCAGTTCGGCCAAATCCTTCCAGTCCAGCCCGCAGTCTGCACTGGTCAGCGCGCTGCCCAGCCGTGCACCGTCCAGATAAAGCCACAGTCCCAGCTGGTTGCAGACTTCGCGTATTTCCAAAAGCTCCTGCTTGGTATAAACAGTGCCCAGTTCGGTAGAATTTGACAAATAGACCATTTTGGGCTGAACCATATGTTCATCGGGGTGCGCGGCAACCACTGCGCGGATCAAATCCGGGGTAAGTTTGCCGTCGCTGACCGGCGCTGTACACACCTTATGTCCGGCACCCTCTATGGCTCCCGTTTCATGTACGGCTACATGGCCAGTCTCTGCGGCAATCACCGCCTGGTGGGGCCGCAAAAAAGCGGTAATGGCAATGAGATTACAGGGGGTTCCCCCCACCAGGAAATGCACCTGCGCCTTGGGGCAAGCACACAGCTGGCGTATTTGCTGCTGGGCCGCAAAACAGTGCTTATCCATGCCATAGCCTGGGTTTTGGATAAAATTTTCTCCCGCCAGCGCTTCCAGAATCTCCGGGCAGGCTCCTTCACTGTAATCATTCCGAAAAGAAATCATGAAAAATCCCCCATGTTCCGGCCAAAGCCGATTTTATTCTTTTTTCTTTTCAACAGTATACCAGCCCTTCGTTTCGCCGGCAACCGTTTTCCCCGCACCCGGAGTGCGATTGCAAACATTTAGTTGGTATGGTATTCTTAAAAAGTATAAAAAGGAGGCCCTATTGAAGGCCAATTACCGAAAAGAAAGGCCCCGGCCAAAACCGGGCAAAGGATTCATACAATGTTATACCGCGAACTTGCTGTGAGGGATGAAATTCGGCGTGCTGTTGAGGCCATGGGATTTACCGAAATGACCGAAGTACAGGAAAAAGCCATTCCGCTGATGATGGCCGGCCGGGATGTAACCGCCAAGGCACCCACCGGTACCGGAAAAACCTGTGCTTTTGGCATTCCGCTGATCGAGCAGCTGGATGTGGAAGACCCGGACCCTCAGGCGTTAATTTTATGCCCCACCCGGGAACTGTGCTTGCAGATTAAAGAAGAGCTGTGCCGGCTGGCCCAATTTTTGCCCCAGGTGCGTATTGTGGCAGTGTATGGCGGCCAGCAGATTGGCCGCCAGATTGACGCCCTGGCCGCCGGCGCACAGATTGTGGTGGCAACCCCGGGCCGTATGCAGGACCACATGGACCACCGCACTGTCCGGGTTAAAAAAATTTCCACCGTGGTGCTGGACGAAGCGGATGAAATGTTGAACATGGGTTTTTACCGAGATGTGATGAAGATTGTGGACCATATGCCCGCCCGGCAGCACCTACACATGTTTTCTGCCACCATTTCCCGGGAAGTATTGGATATCAGCTGGAAATACCAGAAAGACCCGGAGGAAATTACCGTGGAAGCGCAAGAGGAAAGCCAGCCGCACATTCAGCAGTATAGCCTTTTGACCACCGGACGCAATAAAATAGCCGACCTGACCAGTTTGATGGTTCAAAACCACTACAAAAAAGCCATGGTGTTCTGCAACACCAAATACGCCACCGAGGCCCTGACCAATCAATTGATCGGGCTGAATTTCCGGGCCGAAGCACTGAACGGCGACATGTCCCAGTCAGACCGGAACAAAATTATGGCCCGGTTCCGCTCGGGAGATATCGATATTTTGGTTGCCACGGATGTGGCTGCCCGCGGCATTGATGTTTCGGATGTGCAGGTGGTATTCAACTACGATGTACCGCAGTCGAACGAATACTATCTGCACCGCATTGGCCGTACCGGCCGTGCCCGCCGGGAAGGGGTCAGCTATTTATTGTACACCAAGGAAGAAAAGAACCATGTGAGAGATATGATTCGCTACACCCAGTCAGAGGTAACCGAATTGACCGTAGTCTGCGGCAAATACCAGCCGGCACGGGTAAATCCCTGGGCCCGCACCGGGTTTGTCACCATGTTCTCCAACTGAGCGAAAGGAGCAATACCATTATGAGCCAGCAGGCAGATCGGGCAGAAGCGCTTTTTTACAGCGGGGCAAACTGTGCACAGTCGGTGCTTGGGGCTTATGCCGAACAGATTGGCCTTTCTGCCAGCCAGGCTGCACGCCTGGCTTCGGGGTTTGGGGGCGGTTTAGGGCGCCAGCGCGGGCTTTGCGGTGCGGTAAGCGGTATGTGTATGGCTGCCGGGCTTTTGTATGGGTACGAATCAGCTCAAGATGACGAGGGAAAGCTGCGCACCTATCAGATGGTTCGTCTTTTGTGCGCCCAGTTCCAGGCCAAAGCCGGCAGCATGATCTGCGCCGAGCTTTTGGGAAAAACCGGGCAGACCGAAACAGCCCGTGCCGAAAAACGCACCCCCGCCTATTATGAAAGCCGCCCCTGCGCAGGACTTTGCCGACTGGCCGCACAGCTATTGGCCGATTACCGTCCAGGCGACGAGGCCGGGCAGTAGCCGGCAATCCCACTTACTGTATAAGCATAACTTTTACCACAAGCCTTTTGCTAAAACAGGCGGGCAATTTTTACAAAATTGCCCGCCTGTTTTTTATGTTTTCCATTTTTCCAAACAAGTGGTCCCCGTCTTTTCAAACAGATAGATGACCGCCTGCACTTTTCAAAAAAATATTTTTCTTCTGCAAGGCAAGCCGCTCATTAAAAATTGGTACCGTTTATCACTGCTTGCATACAGCCTTGCTCTGACCGGATTGAAAAGCGACCGGCGGCATGGTAGAATGAGAAAAGGCCTCTGCTTCTACCGGTATTTGGAACCTGTATTTTTTTGTGCTGCCGTTTTGGCAACGGTATGTTTTTGCTTTTTTCGCACCGAAAAGCCAAAGCTGCCCACCTTTGGCCCCAAAGCAAAATATTCGCCGTGTGCATAGGCCAAAAGGTCCGCTTTTTCCAGCTGTAATCGTCCGGCAGGGTCGAGCAGCTTTTCGTCCACTGAAACGCCCAAAATATCGGCCATAAACAGGTCATGGCTGCCCAGCTTTACCACCTGGAACACTTTACATTCAATCGAAACCGGGCACTGAGCAATGGAAGGGGCAGCCAGATGAACAGTCGGCTCGGCCGTAAAATGGCAGTGGGCAAATTTGTCCACCTTCGCCCCACTGCGGCAGCCGCAAAAATCCACCTGTCTGGCCAGCGAAGCGGGGGGCAGGTTCAGCACAAACTCTCCGGATTGTTTAATGACAGGATAGGAATGGCGCTCTGGGCGCACCGAAATATAGGTGCGCGGCGGCCGGGTATTCAGAATGCCGGTCCAGGCCACCGTTAAGCAAAGAGGATTGCCCACTGTGCCGCAGCTAACCAAAACCGGCGGTACCGGCGCCAACAGCGCCGCTCCCGGCCAGTGCTGTTTTGTCATATAGAGGCCTCCTTTGCAGCGTTTTCATGTAGACTTGTATCTAAAAAGGTTTATTCTGATTTTTTATCATAACACACCAATATATCCTGCACAAGTACAGCATTCCGTACGGCTTGTTCCGGCTTGGCTGTGCAGTTAACCGGGCAGTGGGAAAGCTGCCGCTTTAAAATATTCAGCCCAATCAAGTTCTTTGGCGCCGCTGGCGCAGATGATATTTTCGCCGGATTAAACCTTCCGGCCCATTTAGCTTCGCCCGCCTGGGCGATTTTGAAAAGGAGTTGTCGCGTATGGATTGTGCAAAAAAAGCCATGTCAGCCGCCCTCACCAAAGGGCCTTTTGACCTGGTCATCCGGAATGTAAAGCTGGTTAATGTTTTTACCGAAGAAATTTACCCGGCCGAGATTGGAATTTCGGGCGGAATGGTCGCTTATGTAACCGCCCCGGGAGAAGGCGGCCTTTCTGGCGCACAGGTGGTGGAAGGCGCGGGCCGTTTTGCCGTACCCGGCCTGATTGATACCCATGTACATATTGAAAGCAGCATGATGACCCCCCGCTACTTCAGCGAGGTTTGCGCCAACAGCGGTGTGACCACCATTATGGCGGACCCCCACGAAATTTGCAATGTGCTGGGCAAGCAGGCGTTCCATTACATGCAGAAGGATGCCGAGCGCGCCCGCATGCGCATTTTGTACGCTGTGCCCAGCTGTGTACCTGCGGTGCCCGGCCTGGAAACCAGTGGTGCCGAGTTTGGCCCTGTCGAGATCGCCGAGCTGATGGAATCGGGCGGCGCCGGACTTGCCGAAGTTATGGACTATGTGGGCGTAGCGAACTGCTCTGCCCGGATGAGTGCCATTGTGGAGGAGGCCGAGAAGCATCACCTGCCTGCTTTTGGTCATACACCTCTTCCCCCCGAACCGATTTTGCAGGCCTATGCCGCCAGCGGAATTGCCAGCTGCCATGAGTCTACCTGCACGGAAGAGACCCTTGCCAAGCTGCGCTGCGGCATGGTGGTGGAATGCCGTGAAAGCAGTGCCTGCCACGACCTGGAAGCGTTAATTCCTGCACTCAAACAGCTCAATTGGCCCGACAACGCCTGCTTCTGCACCGACGACAAAGAGCCGGACGATCTGCTACGGGAAGGTTCTCTGTGCAACAATATTCGCCGGGCTGTCCAGCTTGGCATGCCGGCGGTAAAAGCCATTCGAATGGGAACCCTGCACGCCGCCCGCCTGATTCGCCAGCCGCGGCTTGGTGCCATTGCCCCGGGACGCTGGGCGGATATTGTGCTGCTGGATAATCTGGAACAGTTTGCGATCAGCGAAGTATATGTGGAAGGCCGCCTGGTCAGCAAAAACGGCAAGCTGCTGGAACCTATCGAACGCGATGCCCTGGAAGAGACCGAACAGATGAATACGGTGCGGCTGCCCGCCGCTCCTACCCCGGCGCTGTTTACCATTTCGGCAAAGGGCGACACCGCTTCGGTCCACACCATTCAGTTCAATGACCAGGTACCCATTTTGACCACCCTTGGTACCGAAAAGCTGCCGGTTAAAAATGGCCATGTAGACATCAGCGGCCGGGAAGACCTTGCCTTTTTGACGGTACTGGAGCGCCACGGAAAGGGCGGTGAGCATACCACCTGCCTGGTGAAAGACTGTGGGCTTACCCATGGCGCTGTGGCTGCCACCATTAGCCATGACTGCCATAACCTGATTGTTTTGGGCCGCGACCCCGAACAGATGTCGCTGGCGGCAAACCGCCTGGCCGAATGCGGCGGCGGCGTTGTCAGCGTGGATGAAGGCAAGGTAACTGGTCTGCTTGCCTTGCCGGTAGGCGGTTTGATGGCTGCGCGTTCGGTGGAAGAAATGGCGCCGGATGTACTGGCTATTAAACAGGCCGTACGGGCGCTGGGCATGAAGGGGCAAAACCCCATTATTCAGCCGGGTTCCTTTGCGCTCACCGTAATTCCGGAGGTGCGCGTGTCCAACTTGGGCCTGGTTGATGTACTGGCCCAGAAGTTTATCCCGGTAGTGGCCGAGGAAGATTGATTTTGCCCTTGCCTTTGGATGGATAGGCATGTGTGCGGCAGATCGTATCGTACAGATACTATTTGCCTTTCCCTTTTAGGCCTTTGTTTTTAAAAAGCCCCCGCTTTACGCGGGGGCTTTTCTATTTGCACAGGCAAACGCTTTGCCTGCACACTATTTTTGTTCATATTTATGCGCTATAATAAAAGTATGAATTTTATAGCCCCCGCACTATTGTTTGGGCGGCTGGGCGTTACGCAGGAGGCAATCCATGGATAAAATTAAAATTTTGATTGTGGACGACGACAAAAACATTTGCGAGCTGCTGCGGCTTTACCTGGAAAAGGAAGGGTATGAAGCCGACCTTGCCTATGACGGACAGCAAGCGCTGGAAAAATTTGCAGCTTCCAAACCCAACCTGGTTTTGCTGGATGTTATGATGCCCAAAATTGACGGCTGGGAAACCTGCCGCCGGATTCGGGCTGCGGGAGATGTACCGGTAATTATGCTGACCGCCAAGGGCGAAACCTTTGACAAGGTACTGGGGCTGGAATTGGGCGCAGACGACTATATTGTAAAACCCTTTGATACCAAAGAGGTTGTTGCGCGGATCAAAGCGGTGTTACGGCGGTACACTGTCAGCGCCGGTGCCGAAGAACAGGAGCAAAAGGTCATTTCCTATGATAAGCTTTCTGTGGACCTAACCCGATATGAACTGAAGGTAGACGGACGGGTGGTGGACGCACCCCCCAAAGAGCTGGAACTTTTATATTTTCTTGCAAGCCATCCCAACCGGGTATTCAGCCGGGACCAACTGCTGGACGAGGTTTGGGGGTTTGAATACTACGGCGATTCGCGCACAATTGATGTGCATGTGAAGCGGCTGCGGGAGAAGCTGGAAGGGGTTTCGGACCAGTGGAACCTGAAAACTGTTTGGAGCGTAGGTTATAAGTTTGAAGTAAAGGACGACGCATGAACAAGAGCATTTCCAGCCGGTTTTTCCGGGCCAGCGCCTTGCTTTTGTTGGCAAGCGTTTTGTTTTTGGGGTTGTTTTTGCTTTATTTTTCCACCAACTACTTTCGCACCGAATCGGAAAGCAAGCTGCTTGGTACCATACAGAATGTGAGCGATTTATTTTTGCTTTATTCTGACGATTCTGCCCAACTGGAAAACGCCCCCAACATTAACCAAATTGTTTCCATTGTAGCCAAATCCACCGATTGTCTGCTTTTTATTACCGATTCTGACGGGGTAGTACGCACCTTACTGAGCGATGAAATGCCGCTTGCTTCGCCCGCTTCCCCTGTTGTAAATGGGCGCATTCTCAGCCGCGCATTAATAGAAGGCAGCTACACCGAACTGGGCAACTTGGACGGCTTTTATTTGGGGAAATTTTATACCGCCTGCATGCCGCTGAATAATGCCGCCGGAGAGCTGATTGGATATGTGTTTGCTTCCCAGGACGCTTCTGACCTGACCTCCTTTTTGCGGGACCTGACCTCGCTGTTCATTATGGCGGCCGCTGTTATGTTGATTGTGTCCAGTATTCTGTCGGCATTTCTTTCCGGCCGGATTACCGAGCCCATTCGCAAAATCAACGATGCTGCCCAAAGTTTTGGCAATGGCGATTTTTCCGCCCGGGTAGAGGTGGAAGCGTCCGGCGAGCTAGGCCAGCTGGCTGAAACCTTCAACACCATGGCCACCAAACTGGAAGCAATCGATTCCTCCCGCCAAAGTTTTATGGGCAGCATTGCACACGAGCTGCGCACCCCCATGACTACCATCAAAGGCTTCGTGGATGGTATGCTGGACGGAACCATTCCACAACAGAAATGGGATTATTATCTATCCATTGTATCGCAGGAGGCCGGGCGGCTGACCCGGCTAACCCGCAGCATGCTGGATATTACCAAGCTGGAAACCGGTGAATATGTTGTGGCTGCGGAGGACTACGATGTCTGGGAAACCATTTCCAACATTATGTTCAGCCGCGAACAGCAGTTTATTGAACATGCTATCCGCCTAACCGGCTTTAACCCGCAGAAAACCTGGGTACATGCCGACCCGGACCTGGTTCACCAGGTTTTGTACAATATTGTGGACAATGCCATTAAATTTACCCCCGACAACGGTACTATTGAAATTGGGGTGGAAGGCCCTCGGCAGGGTTTTGTGACCATTTCCATTACCAATACCGGTGACGGTATTCCCGAAGATACTTTGCCCTATGTATTTGACCGGTTCTACAAGGCCGACCGCAGCCGTGGACTGCATGCTCAGGGAAGCGGGCTTGGACTGCACCTGTGCAAGCAGTTTATCAACCGATCGGGCGGAAAAATTTGGGTGGAAAGCAAACAGGGGGAATCCACCACCTTTGCCTTTACCCTGCCGGCCGGCAAACCCCCGGAAAAAAGCCGTGGCAAAACCGCCAGTGCCAAAGGCAACTGACCAGACGAAGATATTGATTTGGCCAAAAGCAAACCGTTTGAGCCTTTATGGACAGACGCTTTTCACCGGCCTTTGCACAAAAACTTTTTCTATTTTTGTTTTAGCGCGCCTGGAAAATCAAAGTTCCAGGCGCGTTTTTTATTTTGCTTTTTAAAATATGGGAATACAAAAGCTTGCTCCACATAAAAAACAGCAGGGCAAAAGCTCTGCTGTTTTTATGCTTTTTCGTTAAAATTTATCCGTTCACAAACTGTACAGCTGTTCCATAAGCGGTAACTTCAGCAGCTCCCTGCATCACCGAAGAGGAAGTATACCGAACAGCCACCACTGCGTCTGCCCCCAAAGCCTCTGCCTGCTCCACCATTCGTTTGGTGGCAAGCTGACGGGCCATGCTCATCATTTCGGTATAAGCCTTCAGCTCGCCGCCCACCAGCGTTTTAAGGCCCTGGGTAATATCCCTGCCCAAATTTCGAGATTGAATGGTGCTGCCAGTCACCATTCCCAGCATTTTTAATTCTTTTCCGGCAATGTATTCAGTATTTACCAAGATCATCTTCTTCACCGCTCCCTATTTCACGAATTCTTTCAGCCAAAACAAATGCCAATGCCGCCAAAAGAGCTGACAAAACAAGCCATACGAAAAGCCTGCCCCAAAATGGCAAGGGCATTTTGCATACCAGCCACCCAGCTGCTAAATAATACGAACCAACCAGTAAGGTTACAACAATAGGTGCCGCCATTTTTTGCTGTGCCGCAGGGGCTTTCTTTCCTTATCAGTCTTCATGGGTCTTTTTCTCTTTGCAAAACAAAAAGTAAGAGCAAACGGTTGGCACCATCACCATAACTATCATTGCGGCAATCAGCATTGCAGCAAGTGCCGGTTCCGGCAGAAAAAACGGCGTAACGGCGATAATCAGCCCGCCCACAATAGAGCACACTCCGCCCAGGCGGTGGGTTTTATACCACACCGTTTCGCTGGCAAGGGTCCAGGGGGTTCGAATACCCACAAAATAATTATGGCGAAATTTAGGCATGTAATTGCCAATTACGCACAGCAAAATTCCCACCGCTGCAGGAATAATTCGCCCCACCGGAAGTTCGCCCGGCCGATAGGCGCTGTAAAGGGTGACGCCGTTCACTACAAGCATAAATAGGTTAAACAAAACCCGGAATACTCCATAAGCATGACCAAACTTTTCGTAGTTTTCCCGCTTGGGGTCCAGCTTGGGAAGCAGCACAAACAGAACATTGCACCCCAGCGTCATAAGCGGTAAAAACAAGGCAAACCAACGCCCGCTATACTGGTCCACTTCTCCTGCAAAATTCCAATGCGTAGGAATCTTTTCGGGCAGGCTGGGCAGGCAACACAGACTAATTACCAGCGGCGCCAGACCAGTCAGCCAGCAAATCCACTCCTGTTTTCTGCTTTTTTTCATTTTTTCTCCTCCCCTTTGCCAAGCCCTGCAGCCCAGCGCCAAATTTCTTCTACCACCGAGGTATTCAGCTGATAATAAATATATTTGCCTTCCCGCTCATCATCCACCAGCCCTGCCTCTTTTAAACAAGAAAGATGATGGCTAACAGTAGCGCTTGTCATATCAACCCCTTCTCCTAGCTGGCCTGCCGTCAGCCGGCCATGTTTAGCCAGCTTTTCCAGCATTGCCCTGCGTGTAGGGTCCGACAGCGCCTTAAAGGTTCGCTGCAAGCTCATTTTTCCCGCCTCCTTTTGTCTGCCAGCAAAGCAAGGCTTGCAACACCAGGCTTTGCCGATTTCCCATTACCGATGTTATAATTAGATAAATTTCTATTCGATTTTCATCTAATTATTCTATATCACACCCATTCTCCTTTGTCAAGGGAAGAGGTAAAATCTTTAAGAGAAATTGCAACGCGTTTTATACTGCGGGCCCAAAAAACGCATCTTTCTTTTTACAAAACAAAGCAGTTCTTTGCAGCGAAAGCCAAATTTTTCAAACGGCTGATTTAAAAAAACACCCCAAATAGACGCAGGTCCGTTTGGGGTGTTTTTATCTGCCGGTCCAGCCAGTCAGCAGTTTTTATAAAATATGGAAAGCAACAATCAAACCGGAAAATACAATGGAGACCGTAGAGACCAGTTTGATGAGAATGTTTAGCGACGGACCAGAGGTATCCTTAAACGGATCACCCACTGTATCGCCAATGACGGCAGCCTTATGGCAGTCAGAACCTTTGCCGCCATGCACGCCGCTTTCAATATACTTTTTGGCGTTATCCCAAGCGCCACCTGCATTGGACATAAATACTGCCACCACAAAACCGGTAACGGTAACACCGCCCAACATGCCTACCACGCCGGAAGCTCCCAATACCAAACCGGTAATAATGGGTACAATCACCGCCATAACCGAAGGAGCTACCATCTCTTTCAAAGCGCCGCGGGTGCACAAGTCTACACAGGAAGTATAGTCCGGGTCAGCCTTGCCCTCCATCAGGCCTGCAATCTCCTTAAACTGGCGGCGTACCTCCAGCACAATGGACTGAGCTGCCCGCTGTACGGCAGTCATAGTGCGGGCTGCAAACAGGAAGGTCAACATAGCGCCTATAAACAAACCAATCAGCACTGGGGGATTGGTGAGGGACAAATCCAGCACCGCGCCTTTCGCCTTTACCACATCCACATAGCTCACAAGCAGCGCCAACGCGGTCAGCGCAGCCGAACCAATGGCAAAACCCTTGCCGGTAGCTGCTGTGGTGTTGCCCAGGCTGTCCAGCGCATCGGTACGCTGGCGAACCTCTTCGCCCAGGCCGCTCATTTCAGCAATGCCGCCGGCGTTATCCGCAACGGGGCCATAGGCGTCGGTTGCAAGGGTAATGCCCAGGGTGGAAAGCATGCCAACCGCAGCAATACCAATGCCATACAGCCCTCGCTCAAACCCAACCGACATGCCGCCAGCCGCCACATAGCTGACAAGCACCGCTGCGCTGATAATTAAAATAGGCGCGCAGGTGGAACGCATACCCAGCGACAAGCCGCCGATAATGGTCGTTGCCGCGCCGGTTTCGGTAGAGTCGGCCAGCTCTTTGGTCGGCTTATAGGTATCCGAAGTATAATATTCGGTAAAATAACCAATGGCACAGCCGGCTATAAGCCCGCACAGAATGGCCACATAGACCCCCATATTCCCCAACAGAACCCAGGTAAGGGGAGCTGCCACCACTGCAGAGAGAGCAGCCGCAATATAGGTGCCGGTGCGCAGGGTGCGCAAAAGGCTCAGCTGGCTTGCGTTTTCACCGGTACGGATGAAGAAGGTACCCACAATGGAACACAAAATGCCGCAGATTGCCAGCGCCAGCGGCAGAAAAATGGCATTCCAACCCTGACCGGCCGCACCATAAGCGGTAGCGCCCAGCGAGAAGGTAGCAAGAATAGAGCCTACATAGCTTTCGTACAGGTCGGCGCCCATGCCGGCCACATCGCCCACATTGTCGCCCACATTGTCCGCAATAACTGCCGGGTTGCGGGGGTCATCTTCCGGAATACCGGCTTCCACCTTACCCACCAGGTCGGCGCCCACATCGGCTGCTTTGGTAAAAATACCGCCGCCTACACGGGCAAACAAAGCCATGGACGAAGCACCTATGCCAAACATAACCATGGTTTGGGCAATGGTAGCATAATCCGCCGCAAAGCCATAATGCAGAATGCACAGCCAGATGGTGATATCCAAAAGGCCAAGGCCCACCACCGTAAAGCCCATAACAGCACCGGAGGAAAAAGCCACCGAAAGCCCGCGGTTCAAACTTTCATGGGCAGCGTTAGCCGTGCGCGCATTGGAACTGGTGGCAATACGCATGCCTACAAAACCAGCCAGCGCCGACCAGGTACCACCGGTTACAAACGCAAACGGCACAAAGGGCGACACCAGCCCCAGTGCTGCCAATACCGCAAACACCACTACCATAACCGCAAAAAACTTAGCCACAGTGAGATATTGGCGTCTCAGGTAGGCGTTGGCGCCCGTGCGGATAAAAAAGGCGATGCGGCGCATCAGTTCGGTCCCCTCTTCAAACCGCATTACCTTGCGGCACTGCAGCCAGGCAAACAGCAAAGCTGCCGCCGCGCCCAGAAAGCCGACCCACAGATAGTTTTCCAGTAAGATCATCTTTCACACATTCCTTTCACCCCATTTCTGCAGCGCTAAACTGTGCGCGTACAGAAAACAAAAAGGCGCTTTTGGGAAATTTGCCGTCCCCAAAAGGCCCTTGGGTTTTATTGTATAAAGTATAACACGGTTTTTTGCGGCTGTAAATATGTAATTATGCATTTTTTGACCGTTTTTTGTATTTTTGTACCACATCTTCCTGTGATTATGTTGAATTACTTGATATTTTTTTGTCAATTATGACTGACAAACTTTTGTCAAACTGTGGATTGCCACAAGAAGCCACAAAACCAGTCATTGTTTTCTCTGCGCCAAGCATCTTTCACTGCCACAAAGAAACCATTATTTTTTTGCTTTCTGGGCCTATTATAAAGCAGTTATATGGCACGCAATTGACCGCGACAGAAATACATTTCAATTTGTAGAATTGCTTTACAGTCCATTTGCATAAGCATATAATCTCTCATATGTCTTCATCCCAAAACCGTTAAATGTTGGGCTGCTTTTCTGCATGGCTTTGCCAATTTTTACAGCAGGCCGCACAGGCTAAACCAAAACAGACCGCATGTATTTGCATAACAGTTTCTGTTTTTGGTGAAAGCTGCTTTTATCTGTCTGCCAAAGGAATGTTTTGCGGCCTATATTACATTTTGTCTTCTTTTCCTTCGGGGCAAAATAACCGCTTGGGTTTTCTTACATAAGTTTGCGTGGTATAATAACCGCAAGCAGCGCTTTTTTAAACCGCCTTTCCAGCAGCAAACTTGTCGATAAAAAACAATAAACCACACTTTTATTGGGCATAGCTGTTTTACGGTTTGCTGTGATGGTATCATCTACACTGTTTTGCGCTATGCATTAACAGCGAAATGGCAGCATTCTGTTTTTCGGATAAGGCGCTGCCGTTTTTATTGTGGCTGCGGGCATTTTCAGGGTTTAACGGTCCGCAAACCAAGCAGCACCAACCAAGGGGGGATTTTTGTGCAGCTTTCCGACAAAGTGCAGTACCTGAAGGGGGTGGGGCAAACCCGCGCCAAACAGTTGGCCAAGCTTTCCATCTTCACCCTGGAGGATCTGCTGCGCAATTATCCGCGTGATTATATTGACTATACCAACCCCTACCCCATTGCTCAGGCCCCCTACCAAACTCCCTGTGTAGTAAAAGCAGAGATATACGGCCGTCAGCAGCCAGTGCGAATCAGCAATGGAAGAACACTTTGCCGCGTGACCGCCGGCGATGAAAGCGCCGGTCTGCAGATTGCGTTTTTTAACAACCCATGGGCCGCCGAAAAGCTGCAATTGGGAAAGGAGTATCTGTTTTATGGCAGGCTGTCCGGAGCGCCTTTTCGCCGTGAAATGACCGCGCCTGTTTTTTTGCCTGCTGACAGCACCGCACCGCTTACCCCGGTATACCACCAAACCGAAGGCATTCATTCGGCTTACCTGGCAAAGCTTTGCAGCCAGGCACTAAAACAACTGGCCGGTCAAATTTTGGACCCTGTGCCGGCTGAACTTTGTGAGCAGTATCGTCTGCCTCGGCTGGAAGAAGCTTTTCAAATGATTCACTGCCCGCATAATACCCAGCAGATAGCCCAGGCCAAAAGACGGTTTGTGTTTGAGGAGCTTTTTTACCTGCAACTGGGCATGAAGCTGCTGCACTGCCAGGGGCTTCGCGCCAACCGGGCCAAATTGACCAATATTGATCTGGCGCCATTTTGGAACAATCTGCATTTTGCACCCACCGGGGCCCAAAGACGGGCTGTACAGGAAATTTTGCAGGACATGTCTGGCGAGCAGCCCATGAACCGGCTGCTTCAGGGAGATGTGGGCAGCGGCAAAACCCTGGTTGCCGCCGCTGCTATTTATGCGGCCGCAAAAAATGGCCTGCAGAGCGTATTAATGGCCCCCACCGAAATTTTAGCCACCCAGCATGCCAAAACCCTGGCCGATCTGCTGGAACCGCTGGGCATACGGGTTGCTTTACTGACTGGAAGCGTAAAAGGAAATCCCAAAAAGCAACTGCTCAAAGCCATTGCTGCCGGGCAGGCCCAGCTGGTGGTTGGAACCCATGCCGTACTTTCTGACCAGGTTCAGTTTGCCCGTTTGGGGCTTGCTGTCACCGATGAACAGCATCGGTTTGGGGTGCGCCAGCGGGGCCTTTTAGCGGCCAAAGCGCAGGACCCTCACCTGTTGGTAATGAGCGCCACCCCCATTCCCCGCACTTTAAACCTGTTGGTTTTTGGGGAACTGGATGTGTCCATTTTAGATCAGCTGCCGCCCGGGCGCACACCGGTTAAAACCTACGCGGTAACCACCCAGCTGCGCGGACGCATGTTCGCTTTTTTGGACCGCCAGATTGATGCAGGCCACCAGGTTTTTATTGTTTGCCCGCTTATTGAAGCTGCCGAAGAGGAAAACCCTATATTGCAGGAAATGCAGTCGGTAACCGAATATTATGACCAGGTGGCAAAGAAATTGCTGCCTAAGCGAAGAATTGGGCTGATGCATGGCAGGATGAAAAGCGCCGAAAAGACCGAAGTAATGCGGCAGTTTTCGAACCATGAACTGGATGTGCTGTGTTCCACCACGGTAATAGAGGTGGGGGTGGATGTGCCCAATGCAAATGTTATGGTAATTGAAAATGCGGAGCGGTATGGCCTTTCCGCCCTGCACCAGCTGCGCGGCCGGGTTGGGCGGGGAAGCGGGGAAAGCTTTTGTATTTTGGTAAGCGACCACGACACCGAAGAAGTGCGCCAGCGGCTGAGCCTTTTATGCCATACCAATGACGGATTTGAAATTGCCCGCTATGACCTAGAACACCGGGGACCGGGAGACTTTTTTGGTGCCCGCCAACATGGATTGCCCACCTTAAAGGTAGCAAACGCCATGACCGATACCCGGGCACTGGAAACGGCCGCACGGGATGCCGCCACGCTGCTGGAAACAGACCCCACCCTGCACGACCATCCGCTTCTGCTGGCTCAGGTGGAAAAGCTGTTTTGCCTGGCTGGTGGTTTTTCCATCAATTAAAAAACCAAAAGCCGGGTTGCTTATGGCATTGGGAAAGAAACATTTATTTGGGTGTTCTAAGCTTTTCCCTACCTAAAGCGGCCAGGCAGGGCCAAAATTTTACCTTTGGGTAAGCTGTGAACCATGTCGAACGCTGTAATAAGCAAACTTTTCTTTTAAAAGCAGCGTTCCCTATTATAAAAGCTACAGCCTGTGAAAAGGAAGATTTTCTTTCCGGCTGTAGCTTTTTTAGTTTGTACCGGTTTCATGGCAAATCATTTTACAGTTACAAATTGCAAAAATTAATATAATGATACATTTTGTATATTATTTTTTATAAATAACAGTATGTACCGGAACAGAAACATTTCTTCATAAAACTTTCGCGCTTTCCATTTCTTGGCACCGCAAAAGGTTCTGTCTTTTTCGTAAGCCGCACCTCTTTGACCAACCAGTAAAAGGGACAGCTGCCTTTTCTATCGCCTTTCCCAAAACATACTGTCCCAAGGCCTATTGTGGCATTCGCCTATTTTTCGCAGTGCATTTTTATAAGCCAAAAGGGACCACCATTGCGTCCTAACACAAGGACAAACACGGCCTTTTTCCGAAGGCTGCAAAAGTAATATATAAAAGTATGTCTCAACAGGTATAAAAGAAAAACGGTACAGCCTTATAAAATGGGGCTGTACCGTTTTTAAAGTGTGTTCTTATAAATCTGTTTTTACAAATATCACGACAGTAGCATGCGGTCATTTGCAAACTCGTCGCCCGAAGCCAGTTCAAACTTGGCCAAAAGGTCTTTCACCTGCAAATTCTGCTTTTCTTCACCTTTTACATCGTAGATGATCTTCCCTGCAGACATCATAATCAGGCGGTTGCCATACCGAATAGCGTCCTTCATATTGTGGGTTACCATTAAGGCCGTCAAATGGTCCTGCTGCACAAACTGCTCGGTCAGCTGCAGCACCTTATGGGCCGTTTTGGGGTCCAGCGCTGCAGTGTGTTCGTCCAGCAAAAGCAGCTTTGGTTTACGCAAGGTTGCCATAAGCAGCGTAACTGCCTGGCGCTGGCCACCGGAAAGCAGCGCCACCTTATTGGTAAGCCGATCTTCCAGCCCCAAGCCCAAAAGGGCCAGTTTTTCCCGATAAACTGCCCGCTCTTTGTTGGTAATACCCCAGGAAAGCCCGCGTCTTTGTCCTCGGCGGGCCGCCAATGCCAAATTCTCCTCAATTTGCATGGTGGCTGCGGTACCCGTCATCGGGTCTTGAAAAACCCGGCTGATATACTTTGCCCGCTGATGTTCGGAAAGCTTTGTCACATCTATCCCGTCAATTAAAATTTTTCCTTCATCCACCGGCCAAACACCGGCCACCGCGTTCAGCATGGTAGATTTGCCCGCGCCGTTGCCGCCGATAACCGTGACAAAATCGCCCTCCTCCAGTTTGAGGGAAAGCCCTGCCAGTGCAACCTTTTCGTTGACCGTACCCACATTAAAGGTCTTGAAAATGTTCTGAATCTCAAGCATCTGCCTTGCCTCCCTTCACCTGTGCACGGCGCACCGGTTTTGCAAAATAGCGCCCCTTCCAGTAGGGAACCGCAAGGAAAATGGCCACAACCACCGCCGACAGCAATTTCAGCAGGTTGGCGTCCAGCCCCAATGTAATGACCAGCTGAAGCACCACATAGTAGATAATGGACCCAAAGGCCACCGCCAAAAGGCGCAGCGCAAAATTATGGAACAGCCGGCTGAAAACCGCCTCGCCAATAATAACCGCCGCCAGACCAATCACAATAGCGCCGCGGCCCATACTTACATCTGCAAAACCCTGGTATTGTGCCAAAAGAGCACCCGAAAAAGCCACCAGTCCGTTGGAAACCATCAGCCCCAGCACCGTCATGAAGCTGGTGTTGATTCCCTGTGCCCGGCTCATTTGCGGATTGGAACCGGTAGCGCGCAGCGAGCTGCCCATTTCGGTACCGAAAAACCAGTAAAGCGCCCCTACTACCACTACCAGCAGAATGCTGACCATGATAAGCGGATTTCCCAGCATTGCTTTTTTGACCCACCGCAGCGAAATCAAAAGGTCATATTTGTCTACATTGATAGCTTGGTTAGCCTTGCCCATAATTTTTAAGTTGATGGAATAGAGGGAAAGCTGGGTCAAAATACCGGCCAAAATAGCTGGAATGCCCATAAAAGTATGAAGCAGACCGGTGCACAGCCCTGTCAGTAGACCCGCCAGCAGCGCAGCCAGCAACGCCACCCACACATTCTGTCCCGAAAGCAACATCATAATGCAAACCGCACCGCCGGTTCCAAAAGAGCCGTCCACCGTCAGGTCTGCTACATCCAAAATACGGTATGTAATGTACACGCCAATGGCCATAATGCCCCAAATAAGCCCCTGCGCACAGGCACCGGGCAGCGCACCTGGCAATGCCGCCAGCTTCATAAAAAGTTCCGCCAATTTGCTCAAACCTCCACTTGACAACAGTTAGTGTAATTATAGCAAAAAACAACACCCGGGGAAAGTCCTCCCAGGCGTTGTTTTTTATTGTAAAATCACCTTCTGCACAAAATTTGCAGGGCATTTTCCGTCTCGCACTCAGCCCTCAATAGCCTCATAGCCTTCGGGCGGGGTCAGGTTAAGTTCTTCGCAAATAGCAGCATTATACTTTTTGGTGGCGCTGGTATATTCAATAGCCATTTCAGAAACATCCGCTTCGCCGGTCAAAATTTTAGCGGCCATCTCGCCGGTGGTATATCCCAAATCGTAATAGCTGATAGAAAGGGTAGCAACGCCGCACCCGGCACAAATTCCCTCTTCGCCGACAACGACAGGTACTCCCGCTGGACGGCAGATATTATCCACAATGCCGGTATTATTGGCCACCGTATTGTCGGTGGGAACATACAGCACATCGCTTTCGCTGGCAGCGGTGGTGCAAACCGAGGACAGGTCATTCGAATCGGAGAACGGGTACAGGGTAGCCGTATAACCCAATTTCTCCAGCTCGGCCTTTACCATATCCACCTGGTATTGGGAATTCGGCTCTGCCGAGCAGTACAGCAGACCCACCTTTTCCGCATCGGGGAACCATTCCGCCAGCATAGCAGCCTGTTCATCCAGCGGCGCCAGATCCGAAGTGCCGGAGATATTGCCGCCCACCACACCGGTGAAATCCTCCAAACCAAGCGCCACGCCGTATTCGGTTACGCTGGTGCCCAGAATGGGAATATCGCTGGTAGCCGCTGCCGCTGCCTGCAGCGCGGGAGTTGCATTTGCCAAAATCAGGTCTACATTGCTGGAAACAAAGCTGTTGGCAATGGTAGCACAGGTGGCAGGGTCATTTTGCGCATTCTGCTCATCAAATTTGACCGAATCGCCCAGCGCATCGGTCAAAGCGTCCTTAAAGCCCTGGGTGGCAGCGTCCAGCGCGTCGTGCTCTACCAACTGGCAGATGCCGACGGTATAGGTCTCGCCCTCTGCGCCGGAAGTGCTGGCAACCGATGTAGAAGCCGACGAGGAAGCATTCGCCGCTTCGGAAGAGGAGCTGCCCGAGCAGCCCGCCAGGGTAGAAAGCGCCAGCGCGGCACACAGTGCCAGGCTGGTCAGTTTACGCAGATTTGTCATGTCTCACAGATCCTCTCATCTTTCTTCTTTGGGCACTCTGTTACATCGATGCTTCGATGCAGTAAAGTGTTCAATGGCAATAGTATAGCACATGTTTTCGCCTGGGGCAAGTGCTGTTTTTTAAAAAATTCAAAAACAAAAGCAGTGCTGCAAAAAACATGGCTTATTTTGCAAATACTTATCCCAGTTTTTCTAAGGCATATATGATACAGCCATCATATCAATGTTAGGCTTAAAACAACGCAATTTCTGTTTTTTAAAACTGTTTTTGCTTTTCTACACCAGCAAACAGCCAAAATCTTTACCGGCGCTTTCTCTTTGCAAAGTAGCCTTTTCTTAATACATTTGCAAACCGCAGCGTTTTTCCAACGGTCAAAAGGCGTCTTTTTTGCTTCTTGTCAAATTCGTCAAAGTCTGTGTAAAATGAAATCGGCAAAAATTGCTGGTACCTTTTGTATCTTCGCAAAATGTGCAAAAGCCGGGTTTGTACACTAAGTACATGTTTGCAGCCCAAAATCTTTTGCCCGTTTTTCTACTTTTTCCAAAAACCAAATATGGCAGTGGGCTGTTATAAAATTTGCCCACGAGAAAGGCAGAGCAAATGGCACAGCGCAAAAAAATTTGTATGATATACACCGGCGGGACCATTGGAATGGTGCGCAGTGAGCACGGCTATATTCCCGACAGCGCCGCTTTTCGCCGCCAGCTGGATTTAATTGGCGATCTTTCCAGGTCGGATATGCCCGAGTGGGAGCTTGTGGAATTTTCTCCCCTTTTGGATTCCTCTGACATTGCGGTGGCACAGTGGAACCAGTTGGCCGGGCTGATTGCCGAGCGATATAACCAGTTCGACGGTTTTGTTGTACTGCATGGCACCGACACCATGGCCTATACCGCCTCTGCCCTTTCGTTTATGCTGAAAGGGCTTAATAAACCTGTCATCTTCACCGGCGCCCAAATTCCCCTGTGCGAACTGCGTAGCGACGGGCGGGAAAACATTGTAACCGCTATGATCATGGCTGCCGACGGCCGTGCAAGAGAGGTCTGTGTATACTTTAACGGGCGTTTGCTGAGGGGCAACCGCAGCACCAAACAATCTTCCGACCAGCTTGCAGCCTTTGCCAGCCCAAATGCACCGGCGTTAGCCAAAGCCGGCATTACCATTGAATATACCGAACAGGCTCTGCGGCCGGCAAGCGTCGGCCCGCTGGAATTATGCCGGTTTGACCAGTCGCTGCCCATCGGGCTCATCCGGGTATTTCCCGGTATTCAGTTCGAGCTGTTCGAGTCCATTATGACCGACAAACTGCGCGGGGTAGTGCTGGAAACCTTTGGCGCCGGCAATGTCCCCTCCTCCGGCAAGTCCCTTTTGCATATTATTGAAAAGGCTTACCGCAGCGGCACCATTATAACCGTCTGTTCCCAGTGTATGCAGGGCACGGTAAGCCTTGGGGCTTATGCCACCAGCCAGGCTTTGCGCCAAATTGGTGCGGTGGACGGTGGGGACATGACCACCGAAGCTGCCCTGACCAAGCTTTACTATCTGTTTAGCTTGGGGTTGGACAAAGCTGAAATTAAAAGGCTGATGATGTGCGACCTGCGAGGGGAACGCAGCGTTTAACCCAGAGAAAATTTCAGCCTGCTGCCGTTTGGCTGCGCATTTTTATAACCGTCTTTTTTGGTGTAAAGCGTTCTTTTTCATCTTCTGCCAGCACTTAAAAACAAGCCGGGCTGCCCAGCAAGGGCAGCCCGGCTTGTTTTTCGAACATGCTGACCTTTTATTTTAAAACTTGAATACCGGCGAGAAAGCTTTGCCAAAAGCTTACCCTTCCTTGATTAAACCGGTTTGATATGCTTCCAAAAGCTGTTTCAAATCCTCTATTTGTCCTTGTAAAATTCGGCCGTTATCGGTATCCTGCACCAGAATCCGTGTCTTCACCGTCTCAAAAATATCCACTGTGGAAACGATATCCTGATTATCCCGGATGGCCTTCTGGGTGGATTCAAATGGCTCGTGGGCCCGCAGGGACAGGCCATGGCTGTTAAATACCAATGTATAGCCCGCAATGCCGGTTTTTTCATGGTATGCCCTGCAGAAGCCCCCGTCAATAACAATAACCCTGCCATTTGCTTTTACCGGTTTTTCACCGCAGCCTGCCCGCACCGGCACATGGCCGTTCACAATATGGCACAATTCCGTCTGTCCCAGGCCAAATTCCCGCAAAATGCGCAGCGCCATCTGCTCGTTATCCCGATAATCGTAATAGGGGTCCTGCTTTTCTTCGTACAAACTTTTTTCGCCCACAAACAGGCGCTCAAAGGTGGTCATACGGTCCCTGCCAAACAGAGGGGAATGCCTCCCACACCACAAATACCACAAAAAGTCGCCGCCCTCCTGCCTGGCGCGGCTTCCTTCCGGCGCAAAATAGGCACGGCGGGCCCGCGCTTCGCAGTAGTCCATCAGGGCATGGCCGGAATATCGGCGCCCTTCCAGGCAGCTTTCATGGAAGCTGCCATCTTCATTGAGCGGAATAACCCCATGGAACAACAGATTTCCGTTTTCCACCTTGTATATGCTTCCCTTGGCATACAAAAACCGTATCTGGCGCTGCAGACGCTCGCTTTCCGAAAAGCTTTGGCACAGTTTTTCCATTACCTGGCGCTCGCCGGCGGTCAGCACCGCACGGGCGCGCGGGTCCACGGTGGGAAAACTGCAGTCGGCCATTGGCCAGTCTTTTCCGTCAATGTGTATGGTCTTGGTTGTAAAATCCACAAATTTTAACAAGGCCCGGTCATCCATGCCAAATTCCGGGTTGCGGGCAATGGTTTGATATTCCAGCTTTGCCAAAATTACTGCAATCGCCTTGTGCATGCGGGCACAGCGCAGAAGACCCTCTTGCTCAAATGGGCGCACCTTGTGGTCCAGCTTGGGCATAAAACGGCTCACATCGCTGTGCTGGTAGGTATTTTCCGCAAACAGCGAAAGCGGGCGCAGGTTAATACCATAACTGTCTTCCAGCGCTTCCAGGTTATTGTAAGAAAGGGTAGTATTAATAACGGTGGCAATGCAAACCGCACTGCCAGCAGCTGCTCCCATCCAGACTGCGTCGTGGTTGCCCCACTGAATATCCACCGCATGGTGCGCCATCAGTTTATCCAGAATAATATCAGGCCGCGGCCCCCGGTCAAACAGGTCGCCCACAATATGCAGCCGCGCCACCGCCAGCCGTTTGATCAGCTCGCAAAGCGCTACAATAAAAGCGTCTGCCCGGCCAATGTCAATAATAGAGGAAAGAATCTGTTCGTAATAAAATTCTTTGTCGTGATCTTCAAAATGGGCGTGCAGCAATTCGTCGATGATGTACGCGAACCCTTCCGGCAGCCGCTTGCGCACAAAGCTGCGGGTATGTTTGGAGGAAACCACCCGGCATACATCAATCAGCCGGTAAAGGGTGGTACGGTACCAGCTGTCCAGATCGGTCTGCCGCGCTTTCAGCCGCGGCAGCTTTTTTTCCGGATAGTAGATCAGGGTGGAAAATTCCGCCCGCTCCTCTTCGCTTACACTTTCCCCCAGCACCCGGTCCACCTTTTCCCGAATAACCCCGGAAGCGTTATTCAGAATGTGAATAAAAGCTTCGTGCTCTCCGTGCAGGTCACTCATGAAATGTTCGGTGGGTTTGGGCAACTTTAAAATAGCCTGCAGGTTGATAATCTCACTGGAGGCCTTGGCTACGGTGGGGTAATCTCTGGCAAGCAGGGTTAAAAATTTTAAGTTTTCCTGCAGATGCAGGCTTCGCTCTGTCATGGCAGCTCCCGCCTTTCGTTTGGTTCCATTTGTCCGCAGTAAAAGCTGCGCCTTTTTGTCTTATTATACCACCAATATGGACAAAAAGAACCTTAAATTTAATTGCTTGCTGCATTTTTCCATTTCTGCCAAGATGATCTTTTCTTTGCCCATAAAATACGGTAAGATAGATAATATGGTGTTGTTAGGTCTGATGAAAGGTTCGGACCTATTGAACGCAAAGAAAGGAGCAGTCGCAGATGACGCAGGCGGAATCCTCCTTCAGACAGCGGGCGCTGTCTTTTCTTTTGATCACCCTGAGCGCAGTGGGGATGGGCATGTGCACCCACTTTTTCAGTTTTCCCAACCACTTCAGCTTCGGGGGTGTTTCGGGTCTTTCGGTCATTCTGGCTAAGCTTTTGCCGGTCCCTCCCAGCACTGTAAACCTTATTTTAAATATGGGACTTTTGCTTTTGGGTTTTTTGGTACTGGGCAAAGGGTTTGGGGCAAAAACGGCTTGGGCGTCGGTGGTACTTACCTTCACCATCTCGCTTATGGACCAGCTTTTTCCTCTTTCGGGCCCGCTCACGGACCAGCCGCTGTTGGAACTGTGCTTTGCGGTTGCCATCCCTGGGGTGTGTGGAGCGGTACTTTTTACCCGCGGCGCTTCCAGCGGCGGCACCGATATCATCGCCATGATTCTGAAAAAATACACTCGTATCCAGAACATTGGCACCGCGCTGCAGATGACCGACTGTGTGGTAGCGTTTTCCTCTTTCTTTGTGTACGATGTGCGCACCGGACTATTCAGTGTATTGGGCCTGGCTGTCAAGGGCTTGGTCATCGACAATGTCATTGAAAGTATTCACCTGTGTAAATACTTCAGCATTGTCTGTGATGATCCACAGCCTATCTGTGACTTTATTTTTCACCAGCTGCACCGTGGGGCTTCAGTGTGCGAGGCTACCGGCGCTTACACTGGTGAAACAAAATACCTGGTTATGACCGCACTGCACCGGGAACAGGCTTTGGCTTTGCAGCAATTTGTCCGGCGTACCGAGCCTTCCGCCTTTATTACCATTATGAACACCAGCGAAATTATCGGCAAAGGCTTTTTTGGCTGAGCGGTGATGCCAAACACAGGAGGGAACAAAAATTGAACAAATTACGCAAGGCAAAAAATGGGTCTGTAACCATTCTGCAAGGGCTTACTTTTTTTCTGGAGGACCTTTTGGCATGGGGGGTGCTACTGGCACTTTTGTATCACGGCTGGGCAAGGCTATCCCGGTATCTTGCCGATCCTTCTGCCATTTCCACCAGCACCGGGTTTCGCAATCTTCTGGCCGATGCCCTGCTGATTGCGATGGGGGCCGAGTTTGTGCGAACCTTCCTGGAACATACCCCCGAAACGGTGGTGGAGGTGTTGACCTTTGCCATTGCCCGGCATATGGTAATTGATAAACTTTCCATGCTGGAAATTTTAGCCGGCTGCGCTGCTGTTTTGCTTTTAATTGGCGGGCAGTATTTTGTAAGCGACAAACGGGCCCAACATGCGCTTAAACTGGCAAAAATGCAGAAAAAGTCCAATATAGAAACCGACGGCGGTCCTGTTTGTGTCCCGCTGCAGGAAGAGGATGCCGCTTTGTCACATTAACAAACGAATCCCTTTTTTACATAACTATCCAACGGGAAGAGTTTTTAAGCTCTTCCCGTTTATTTTACATATGGCCCTATTTTTAGCCGCGTATAAACTGCCCCTTTTGCGCGCATACTCGGGGTAAAGCGTCCCGCTGTAACGGGCGCGGAAAGGATGCACAGTATGAATGGTATCATGAAAGGGGCGCTTTGCGCCCTGGTTTGTCTGGGGCTTGCCGGTTGCTCTAGCGCAAAGCCGGCGGACGGCACCTATACCGCCCGGGTAGATGAGGCTACCGCCGAGGCAGCACACGGCTGGACCGATACCCTTACCGTTACCTTCCAGGACGGCAAGGTCACCAGCGCAGATTTCGACGCTTTTGACACAGATGGCAACCGAAAAAGTGAGCTGACCCAGGAGGAGTATCCTATGGATCCCTCGCCGGCTGACTGGATGCCAAAACTGGAAGAAAATGTAAAGGCCACCGCCGACCCTGATAAGGTTGCGGCTGTGGCAGGAGCAACCCAGTCGTCCAACAACGCCAAAGAGCTTTACCGTGCCATACGCGAAGCTGCCGAAAAGGGCAGCAACAGCAAAGACCTAACTGTGACGGTATCAAAGGACAAGTAAACTAAAGGCAAAATTTTTTTGAAAAAACCCGGTACCATGGCTGGTACCGGGTTTTTATCAATTTTATTCCAAAACCACCATACATGTAAGCATAAGCAAAAAGCGCGGTCAAAGCTCCAGTGCTTTTTGCCATTCTGCCAGGCGGAACCCTACTAAAACAAAATCATCTGCTACCAAAATGGGCCGCTTTACCAGCATGCCGTCCTGTGCCAAAAGCTCAAGCTGCTCTTCGTTTGTCATACCGCCCAGCTTTTCTTTCAGACCCAAATTTTTGTAAACCAGGCCGCTGGTATTAAAAAAGCGTTTAAGCGGCAGTCCGCTTTTTGCCTGCCAGTCGGCCAGTTCCAAAGCGGTGGGACGCTCGGTTTTAATATTGCGAATGGTATATTCTGCCTTATGCTCATCCAGAAAGGCCTGCGCCTTTTTGCAGGTGGAACAACCGGGGTAACAGATAAACAGCATAAAAAACCTCCTGTTTTTACTGAGATCATACAAAAAACAGCTTGGGCCAGGCGGCTGAATTGGCGCCTGGCCCAAACCTGTTTACTTTTTGCGGCTAAACAAATAATAGGACGGAGAACGGTTTTCTGCATCCTTTGCCAGAACCTGCGGGGTGCAGTAGACAAACTTGCCCTCCATACGCACCTTGCCGGGACGGCCCGGCTCCTCCCATTTATCCTGTCGCCAGGACGGGTCCAGTACACACAGTTCGTCATCCGCATCGGCACTGATCACCGTCATGAAATGGCCGCCATGAGAGAATACCCCCTGGTAACCTTCCCGGTCACCACCCACATTTACAATGGCGCAGCCGCCGTTCTTTAAGCAGGCAATCATTTCCTGCACCGAGTCGGTGGTGGCGTAGGAAAGGCCATAGCGTTCGGCCACTTCCGGTCCCAGCAGCTTCATGTCGGTGCCAACTCCATGGTTCGCCTTTACCTGGTAGGAAATGTCCCGGCAATGCAAAAGAGACAGCGTTTCTGTGGTAAGACGGTCTACCACCATGCATAAACTGCACAAACCGCAACCGGCCATCTTTACGGTACCATTGTGCATCTTCTCGTCGGCTTCATTCTCCACATCGGTTGGGTAGGCCAAATCTTCCCGCTCCAGTTGATTCAGATACAGCATGGGCAAAACTTCCTTCCAATACGGCCCCGCGCCTGCCGCGCAGCTGCCTTACTTTTCTTTAACAGTACCGCATCAGCAGGCGGTTTGTCAACCGTATAACCGTATCGACTTACCTGCCACCGGGTATACTGAACCCAAAAGGGGGAATTAGATGCGAGCGTTTGTGACCAAGCACCGCTGGTTTTTTTTGCTGTTTGGTGCCATTATTCAAATTTTTACCGGAATTCCTGCAGCCTGGGGCGTCTTTCAAAAGCCCATTTTGGACACTTTCTCTTTGTCACAATCTTTTGGGTCGGTATTGTTTGCGCTGACGGTTGCAAGTTTTGGCATTGGCTGCATACCCGGCGGTTTTTTGCAGGATGCAAAAGGCCCCAAAGCTGCCGGACTTTCGGGTGTTTTTTTGTGCTGCGGCGGCTTTCTTGCTTCTGCCTTTATTCCCGTCGACGCAGGCTGGCTTTTAGCTTTTACCTTTAGCCTGCCGATAGGCTGCGGCTGCGCTTTTCTGTACCCGGCAGTTATGAGCTGCGCCCAAAAGTGGTATGCCGACAAAAAGGGGCTTGCTACCGGGGTGATTGGCGCTTCGGTAGGACTTTCGGGTGCAGCGCTTACCCTTTTGGCTCGGTTTTTGCAAAAAAGTTTTGGGCTGAAAGGGTGCTTTGTGGGTTTTGCTGTTTGCTTTGCCCTTTTTTGTGGCAGCGCTTGCCTGTTGCTGTTTGACCCGCCGCAGACCAAACAACCTACCGCACCTAAGGGGCCCAATTATACCCCCCGGCAGATGCTTTCGAGTCCGCAATATAAACAGCTTGTAGCAGTTGTCGCACTGGGAACCCCTGCCGTACTGCTATTTTCCCCCATTATTGTACAATGGGGACAGGAACGGGGGCTTAGCGAAGGGGCAGCTCATCTTTCCATTGTAATTGGCAGCTTTGGCAGTGCAGCCGGCAGGCTTTCCATGCCGGCTCTTTCCGACCGATTCGGCCGGCGCCGGGTAGATATTGGCCTTTTCCTTGCGCTGGGGCTGGTTTCCGTGCTTTTCGCCTTTGCCAACGGGTGGTGGGTGGTTGCTGTCTATACCCTGCTCACCTTCTGCTATTCCGGTGAATGCGCCCTTTTGCCTGCCTTTTCCACCGACCTGTTTGGGCTGTCCCATGCCGGCATTAATTACGGCTTTCTTGCGCTGGGGCAATCGGCCGGCAGCCTGCTTTTTACTTTATTGGCAAACAGCAGCAATGGAACATTATTCCGCCACGGTTTGGCTGTCGCTTCAAGCTTTGCAGGCGCAACCTTGTTATGGCAGCTTAAACCCACAGCCGGCCATAACCAGCGCCGGTAGCCTTTTTGCCGGCAAATTTTTGCATTTATTGCATAGCGGTATAAACTGCTCGCCCATTTGCCCGCTCTGTGCAGTATAACAAACCGAAAAACAGTATCACCCTTTTGGTATGTCAGGAAGAATCTCTTCTTTTGCCTGCTGCATTTTTTATTTTGGGTACAAAAACCCCCGCGGGATAACCTGCGGGGGGGGGGTGCAGTTATTTTAAAAAAACAGTTTTATAAATGGGCGCCTACCCACCGTTCCGCGGTGGATTCCACCACCCGTCCTTCGGCAAGACTTGCCGGCACATCTATAACCCGCTGGTTCCGGCTGCCCCGAAACCGTAGTTCCAGTGTGCGCTGGGCCAAAATAAACCGGCCATCTACCAGAATATCAATCTGCTTAAGCAGCTCTTCTGCATCCGGAACACTGCCATCCATCAGTTCTTCAAAGGTATAGCCGGAATAACTGGCCACCTCGTAACCGGCTGCACGCAATTGTTTGGCCAATTCCGCCAACTCTTTTGCCTGGCAAAAAGGCTCGCCTCCGGAAAAGGTTACCCCACGGCAGAGCGGATTTTTCTGCGCAATCTGCACAATCTCCTCTGCTGTCATTTCGCTGCCGCCTTCAAACGGCCAGCTTTCCGGGTTATGGCAGCCCGGGCAATGGTGGGGACATCCTTGGCAGAAGACCGTCAGACGAATTCCCGGCCCGTCTACGATGGAATCTTCCACCAAACCTGCCAGCTTCAGCATCTGCCCAGACCGTGCTTTACCCGGTCATGTTCTTCTGCCTTTTTGGCATCGTTCCACTTGTCCATAGTGCCTACCAAATAACCGGTAATCCGGCGAATCCGCTCAAACCGCACATCCTGGCCAACATTCATCTTTTTTTCGGTGTTCATACTGATGTCCTCCATTCCAGAAATCCGGCTGCTTTGGCAACCAATGCCGCCAGATTTGTTATTATTTTTTGAAATATTACATTTAGTTATTTTCCGTTCCTACTTATTCGCAGCCGCAGAACGCCGGCATATCCGGGTACTGGCGGCGCAGTTCGGCCAATTTTTCCGGGCTTAGCGCCTCGCCCTCCCGGCGACCGCAGCGGGGGCATACATCTCCAATAACACCCACATATCCGCAAACCGGGTCGCGGTCCACCGGATGGTTAATGGAACCATACCCCACGCCGGCATCATGCATGCAACGCACTACACTCTCAAAAGCTTCCACATTGTTGGCGGTGTCACCGTCCAGTTCCACATAGGTAATGTGGCCCGCATTGGTCAGAGCATGGAACGGCGCTTCTTTCTGAATTTTATCGTAAGCCGAAATATGGTACCAAACAGGCACATGGAAGCTATTGGTGTAATACTCCCGGTCAGTAACACCAGGAATGGTTCCATACCGCTTTCTGTCCATCCGCACAAAGCGTCCGGACAACCCTTCCGCCGGGGTAGCCAGCAGTGTAAAGTTCATCTTATAAGCCTGGCTCTTGGCGTCGCAGAACTGCCGCATATGTCGCACAATCTCCAGTCCCTTCTGCTCCATCTCATCGCTTTCGCCATGGTGATGACCATACAGGGCCGTAAGAGTTTCAGCCAGACCAATAAACCCAATGGAGAGGGTTCCATGCTTGAGCACATCTCGCACCTCGTCGTTGGGACCCAGCTTTTCGGAATCCAACCATACTCCCTGTCCCATCAGGAACGGGAAATTATAAACCCGTTTGGACGCCTGAATTTCAAACCGATCCAAAAGTTGGTTTGCCACCAGTTCCATCATCTCATCCAGCTTTTTGTAGAACAGCTGGATATCTCCCTTTACCTCGATGGCAAGACGAGGCAGGTTAATGGAAGTAAAGGATAGATTTCCGCGGGAATAACTGATCTGACGGGTGGGGTCGTATACATTTCCCATTACGCGGGTACGGCAGCCCATCGTTGCCACTTCGGTTTCGGGATGGCCCGGTTTATAGTATTGCAGGTTAAACGGGCTATCCAAAAACACATAGTTCGGGAACAGACGCTTGGCGCTAACTCTGCAGGACAATTCGAACAGATCATAGTTCGGATCGCCGGGATTATAGTTGACCCCTTCCTTTACTTTGAAGATATGAATCGGGAAGATGGGGGTCTCACCATGGCCCAGGCCGGCATTTTCCGCTTCCAAAATATTGCGGATTACCATTCTGCCTTCGGGGCTGGTGTCGGTACCATAGTTGATAGAGGAGAACGGAGTCTGCGCGCCGGCGCGGGAATGCATGGTATTCAGGTTGTGCACAAATCCTTCCATAGCCTGGTAGGTAGCCCGGTCGGTTCCGCGCTCGGCACGGCGGCGGGCAGTAGCCACCAAATGTGCAATCTTCTCTTCTTCCAAACCCGAACGCTGCGCCAGCAGGGCACTCATTCTTTTGTCATATTCCTGTGCGCCGTTCTCAAGGCGGGGCTCTGCACCGTCCTGCTCAAACAGGGTGCGGGCGGTTTCCTCCACCAGCTTTTCCGCATCCTGCAGCTGGTACACATCTTCCAAAGACTCCGCCAGCTTGCGCCGGTAAATCTTTTTGAAGGTTTTTGCTACGCCTTCGGCCATGGCATAGTCAAAGTTCGGGATGGACTGACCGCCATGCTGATCGTTCTGGTTAGACTGAATGGCGATGGCCGCCAAAGCCGCATAGCTTGCAATCGACTGCGGCTCGCGCAAAAAGCCATGCCCAGTAGAAAAGCCACCCTGGAACAGCTGTTTTACATCAATCTGGGTACAGGTGGTGGTCAGGGCATAAAAATCAAAATCGTGAATATGGATATCGCCTTCCCGGTGGGCTTTGGCCTGTTCGGGGGTCAGCAGATAAGCAGCGTTATAGGCTTTGGCCCCTGCTGTGCCGATCTGCAGCATGCTGCCCATGGCAGTATTGCCGTCGATATTCGCATTGTCCCGCTTCATATCGCTGGCCCGGGCATCCACATTGGTAATCTCATCAATCGCCTTCATCAGGCTGGTATTGGCTTCCCGAATACGGGTGCGGTTTGCCCGGTAAATGATATATTTTTTGGCAGCCTCGTCAAAGCCTTCCCGCATCAGTTCTTTTTCCACTGCATCCTGAATCTGCTCAATGGTAGGGCTTTCGTCCCCCTCTTTTGCCAAGCGGCTGCCCACCGCATTTGCAACCCGTGCAGCTGCTGCAGGATCATCCTTTCCGTCTGCGACCAGTGCCTTCAGCACAGCGGAAGCGATCTTGGTCTCATCATACAATACCACGCGGCCGTCCCGCTTGATGATGGTTCTTACCTGGCCTGCCATTTTTCATACCCTCCGTATTCTTCCCAAACATTATTACAAAACACAAGATATTGTGCTTGTTGTTGTCTAACGGCTCTAATTATAGTACAGTCCACATCATAAAGTCAATTGCAGAAATGGTGTTTTTGCACCCTTACAGAAGATTTGGAGATTTGACCAAAAATTGAGGAACCAGCTGGAATGTTTTAACAATACCATTTTAGTATAGTTTTGTTTTTCTGTCAAATCTTATTTCTGTTCTTCATAAACGCACTTTTTATCACAGGCCATCTTCTTGCCCAAAGAAAACCAGACCAGTATAATAAAAGGACAATCGCTTACAAAATCCATCTCTACACATGGAAAGGAAATGCATTTATGCAGCGCACCGTAGCGGCACAAGGCCAGCTTTTGTGCTACGAACTTACCCACAAACGGGTTAAAAATTTAAATCTGCGGCTGGGGCCTTCCGGTGATGTTCGGGTAAGCGCGCCCAAATGGGTTGCGCCAGAGCAGATAGACGCGTTTGTGATAAGCCGTTCTGGCTGGATCAGCGCAGCTCGGCGCCGCCAACAGCTTTACCCTGCTATTGACCCATCAGACTGTCCTTATACAGACCTTGACTGCGACGCAGCACTTCTGCCCTGGGTTCGTCGCTGGGCGCCGTTTTTCCAGCATCAACTACAAGGTGAACTGCCTAAACTGCGCTACCGGGCCATGAAAAGCCGCTGGGGGGTATGTTATCCACAGCGAAAGCTTATTACCTTGAATCGCTGGCTGGTTGGTTTGCCGGCGTTTGCCCAGGAATATGTGGTATTACATGAGCTGGTTCACCTGGACCATGCCGATCACCAGGCAGATTTTTATGCAGAGCTCAGTTCTTTCATGCCAAACTGGAAGGAACGCCAGGCCTTTTTGCGCCGCCTGCGGCCGGGGCAAACTTGTGCCAAAACCGATGAAACTATCGATTAAAGTGCCTTATATTTTATTACCAAAAGCAAAAGCAAAAGGCCGCCCCCTTTAAGCGGGTGTCCGTAAAACAGTTAATAGTCCCTATGAACTTTTCATAGGGACTATTTTTTCGTAATCGTGCGGTAGCACCCATAGCTCCCTTGTGTAAAGGGAGGCTTGGGGCGGTGCAATATCGCACCCAACGCACTACACCGAACGGTGTATAGAAGTGCGCTCTTATATTCGCTTAACAATTGGAATTTGCAACGTTTGTTCCGTTATCCTCGGTGATTTTTTACAAATGCTCGGTATTCATCTCTGACAAGAGCATAGGAAATCAAGTTTTCTATGAGTTTAATTACCTCTGGGTCATTTAGCTCCCAATCTCTATCAAACACAAGAGAACCCAAATTAAACTGATTGTCCGATATTATTTGAGGGTAGCGAACTTTAACAAATTCACGAAGCTCACTCACTTTGCCGCTTCCTTTATTACCCACTGCAATTCTGCCGTGATGATAGAATGTAAATTTGTTACCAATATAGCGAAGATTATCGTCAATCACCAGCTGTAATGCATGATGGGTTTCTTTTTCATTATCTATGGCCACATTCAATGCGGTTTTACAAACATCAGGGTTCGAAAATGACCCATAAGTCGAAAAACCTATTGACACAAATTCCGTGCTACCATCCTTTTCAATTAAGAATGAGCGGTATGGTCCATAGAAAATGCCGCCACCGGCATTACCATAGGATAACATTCTAACACCGTAGTCTTCAATCAGTCGGAATATTCTATACTGCCCAACAGGCATTTTATAACGAGGGTTCAATGTTCCCTCAAGCAGATTGAATGATGCGCACGCAAGGTTGTGTTCTGTTTTCTCACTTATATCTGTGCTGTATTCATCCAAATTTTCCTTTAGCCAATCAGAAATCTTGTTATATGGAATTCTGTCAGGAAACTCACCTGGGTCAAAGGCTGTGAACTTATCAGCCAACATATCCGTATAGTTCGGCAAATTGCTGATTTGGATATACTGTTTTTCTTGCTCCGTATAAAAATAACAGAAGAATTCACTTCCATTTATCATCATTGCATAATCACAACCAAGCAGATCGCTATATTCGAGCATTTGGTTTGCAGTCTTTTCTCCCAGTCCAATCCCAGGCGCCTTGCACTCTATAACCGCAATGGGAATCAAATCATTTTCTTCTGTTAAACACTTAATCAAAATATCAGCTCTCAGAGACGATTTAATTCCGTAGTGGGACAGGTGATCTTCGACGCTAATCATTTCCATCGGGACCTTGAGTTCGTTGATAACATAGGACAAAACTCTCTGCCTAACGGTCTCTTCGGGTGTAATAAATACGAGTTTTTTTCTTACCGGATCAAGGTAGCATTCTTTTCCCTTGCGTTTATAAATCTTGGGCAGAGGCTGTGCCGACAAGTCAATATACATAATAAGCACCTCTATTGGTTTGTGATATTGATATAGTTCGGGATTGTCGTAGTTATCTGAAAAATTATTATAGCACATGGTTGCAATGTAAACAAGAAAACTCCCAGCAGAATGGCCTACTGGGAGTTTAACTGTTTTATGCGCACCGCCCATTTGCGGATGCTTTTTGTTTACAGTTCCAGCCGCATATACACCAGCGTCTGATACCCGGCTGTGCGGGAGAGAAAGCCCTTGGGGTTGCGGCCGAATTCCCGGAAGCCCAGGCTTTCGTAGAGTGATACGGCCCGGTGGTTGTCCGCCACCACCTCCAGCTCCAGCTGCCGATAGCCTGCCTGCCGGGCAAGCTCGATACAGCTTTCCGCCAGCGCCCTGCCAATGCCCAGGCGCCAGAAGTCTTCCAGAATGCTGATGCCGAACTCGGCCCGGTGGCGGACCTTATACTTGCTGCCAACGGCCTCAATTCCGGCGGTTCCCGCCACCTGGCCCTCCACAATGGCCAGGATCTCCGCCCCGGTTTCGCTGCACAGCATCTTTTCCAGAAATTCGCTTTCCTGCCGGGCATTAAAGCTGTTTTCATCCGGGTAGGAGAGCAGGTAGTCCGTTTCCCCGTGGGCCTGATTGAAGTTTTCCAGCACAGCCTGCCCGTCGGCGGCGGTGCCGGAGCG
>JALFTI010000025.1 GCA_022778585.1 Pygmaiobacter massiliensis
CACATGAGTCAGGAAAAGTGACGCCACAAATATCAGAGATGCTGCAAAAACAACGTACCTAATCCAGCCAATCTTCTTTCTTGGCTGCATTGGTACCTTATAGGGAAGGAAATCCAGTATCATTGCTGTCCAGCAAGCATAGCCACACCAGCCTCTTCCAAAAACCAACGGTCCGAATATCTTTGCAACTGCATAATGAATGGTAGCGGCCTCGAATACACCCGTAAACAGATAATACCAAAATCCCTCTATCTGCATATTTTCGTTGCACGCCAAGCCCAAATATAGCAGCATATACAACCCAACCAAAAGCTGCGTCACGCGCCGTGCGTGTCTATACTTTTTGATAAAAAGGAAAAGACCCAGTGCGATTGAAAAACCGATATAACTGAAATTTAACAGATAGAATAGATTATCCTTTGTCAAGTAAAGCGTGATTGCTATGGTTTCAAATATAGCCAGCATGAAAAGCGGCAGTATATATTTCTTCATCATATATCGACCCCTCAAATTCTTATTTGTAGGTCTCTTCGTTTCCGTGTTATCACACATAACAGGATATGACGCAAGAACAGCCACAGCAGTGCAAATTCATCAAACTGTGGCTGTTAACTGTTTTATGAACACCCGCCTTCCTGGCGGGGCGTTTTTGGGTTTTGCATTTTTGGCTTTACAGTTTTTTGCGGCGCACCGAAGAGGAGGCAATGCCCAGCTCTTCGCGGTATTTTGCCACGGTGCGGCGGGAAATTTTTACGCCGGTGGCGGCCAAAGCGGCGCGCAGATCCTCGTCCGAAAGGGGGGCGCGGGGATCTTCGGCCGAAATGAACCGGGCGATCTGCCGGTGGACCCCTTCGTTGGAAACACTGCCCCCCGCGGCCGGAACGCCAGTGGTGAACAGGTCCTTCAGCCACAAGTTTTTGCCTTCAAACTGAATGCTTTTGCCCTGCACGGCCCGGCTTATGGTGGAAATGTTCACCTGCAGCGCTTCGGCCAGCTGGGCCATGGTCATGGGCACAAGCGGCGCGCCGGAAAGGAAAAAGTCCTTTTGGCGGCGGACAATCTCGTCTAAAAGCAGCGCAAGGGTATTTTGGCGGTTTTCCAGGCAGGTAATCAGCTGTTTGGCGTTGGCTGTCTGGCGTTTCAGGTAGGCTTTGTCCGAAGCGTCCGGGCTTTGGCGCAAAATTTCGGCCGTCTGTTCGTTTAACTGCAGCCGGGGAATCAGGGTTTGGTTTGCCTCTATCACCAGCTGGCCCCCCTGCCGGTGGAAAATGGCCTCCGGCACCTGGTACTGGGTGGCAGCGCCCGCGGCGTACCCCCGCGAGGGAATGGGGTTTAGCCGGCGCACCGCTTCGGCCGCGGTTTGCGCCTGCTGTTTGGTGCAGCCCAAAAGCCGCGCAATGCCCAAAAGGTCGTTTTTGGCCAAAAGCGAAAGCCCGTCGTCCTGCACCAGGCGGATGGTGTGTGCGCTGAAATCTCCGCTTTGGGCCAGCTGCAAAATCAGGCATTCGGTAAGCGAACGCGCGCCCGTGCCGGCCGGCTGCAGGCTTTGCACCACCCAAAGCGCCTGCTCCATCTCAAAAAGCGGCACATGCTTTTCCTGCGCCAATTCCGAAAGGTCGAAAGCAAGGTAGCCCGAAGTGTTCAGGCATTCCACCAAATACAAGCTGAGCTTGCGGGTCAGTTCCGGCAGGCTGGCCATTTCTCCCAGCTGCTGGCACAAAAGGTCGGTATAGCTTTCCCCTTGGTCCGCAAAGGCCGAAAGATCCCCGGTTTGGTCGGTTTGGGACTGTTCCCAAACATCGTCGTAACGGCTGCGCCAAACCGCTTCCTCCGGCGAGGTGACCGTTTCGGCCTCCCAGCCGGCTTCCTGCTCGCTGTGGCTGCCGACAATTTCCTGTTCGGCGGTGGGCAGCGGTTCCCAGTTTACCCCTTCCATCTCCAAAAGCGGGTTGGAAAGCAGCTGCTCTTCCAGGTAATCCCGCAGTTCCGGCAGGGGCAGCTGCAGCACCGCCAAAGACTGGCGCATGCTAAGGCTTAATACCTGCCGCTGCTCCAGTTTTTGTCCTAAGCCCAATTCCATAAAGGCGCCCTCCCCGAAAAAGCGGCGCTGCCGCTTGTGTTTTTTTGGTTGTTTTGGCCCTGCCCAAACATATACTGCCCCTATTTTACCATAAACGGATGGAATTGACAAATTACGACCTGCAAAACTGTCGCGTTTCGTGATAAATGATAAAAAATATGCCCAATTTGCCCCAAATGGCACAAATAGCGGCGGCAAACTTAGGCCAAAATGTGCTTTAAAAAACGCCTTTGCCGGCTTTTGGCCGGCAAAAAAGCTGCAAAGCACAAAAACTGGCCGGCAAAGCACGGGCAAAAAACAAGGCAAACCAAAGCCCCAACCCCGCTTTTTGCCGGCGGGCCCTTGCGGCTTGGCAAAAAGCAAAATGGGGCCAGGGCAGTTTTGGGGCTTGGCACAGCTTTTTGCCAAAACAAAAAGCACCCGCACCCCTAAACACTGTGCCGAAACCCGGGCAAAAGGCAGGCGGCGGAAAAGGCAGATAGGGCACGCCGGAACAAAAGGCCGGGGAATTTTGCCTGCTTTTTGTGGCGCAGCCTTTTTTGCCGCGGCGGTTTTATGGGTTTTATAAGTACTGGCTTTTCGCAAAATGCAAAAGGCTGCGCCGGGGAATTTTGTGTAAAAAAGCACCGGGTAAAACAGGTCAACAGCAGGGTGGCTGGGCTAGCGCAAAGCCTGTGGATAAACCACAAAAAGGCGCCAAAGGCCCTGCACCCCCCTTGCCCAAACCGCCGGCAGGGCAGGGGGTTCTGTTTTATAAAAAAGCGGCGCTAAAGCGGCGCTTGGCGGCGGTTTAGCTTGCTTTTTTGTATGGGGCATAGTAAACTATATGCTGTGTGCGGCAAAGGCGGATTTTTGGCCTTTTAGGGCAAAATTTTCCCCTAAAAGCCTTACTTTGCCAGTATGACAGGAGGATTGTTTTTTATGAAGAAGATAGGTTTGCTGCCCCGGCTGGTGCTGGCGATTGTTGCGGGTATTTTGCTGGGCAGAATATTGCCCGAAACGGGCATAGCGGTGCTGGCCACCTTTAACGGCTTGTTTGGCAATTTTTTAAATTTTGTCATACCGCTGATTATTGTGGGCTTTGTGGTGCCGGGCATTGGAGATTTGGGCCGCGGGGCCGGCAAAACGCTGGCCATTACCGCCGGCATCGCCTATGCTTCCACCGTTGTGGCGGGAAGCCTTGCCTATTTTGTCAACTCGGCGCTGTTCCCGGTTATTTTGGCGGGCAGCGAATCGTTGTTTGACTTTAGCGCCCAAAACCCCGAAGAGGCGCTGGTGGGCGCGCTTTTCACGGTGGAAATGCCCGCCATTATGGGGGTTATGAGCGCGCTGATCCTTTCGTTTATTTTGGGTCTTGGCATTGCCGCGGTGCAAAGCACCACCTTAAAGGCCGTGTTTGACGAGTTTCAAAAAATTGTAGCGGCGCTGATTGAGTATGTGATTATTCCGCTTTTGCCGTTCCATGTATTGGGCATTTTTGCAAATATGACCTACGCCGGCGAGGTAGCCAAAATTATAACGGTATTTGCAAAGGTGTTTGTGGTCATTATTCTGTTGCACTGTGTTATGCTTTTGGCCCAGTATACTACCGCCGGCGCTGCGGCGGGCAAAAACCCGCTGGCCCTTTTGCGGCGCATGCTGCCGGCCTATGCCACCGCGGTGGGCACCCAGTCGTCGGCGGCCACCATTCCGGTTACTTTGGAGTGCACCCGCAAAAACGGGGTGAGCGGCGAGGTGGCGGACTTTGTTATTCCGCTGTGCGCCACCATTCACCTGGCTGGCAGCACCATTACGCTGACCAGCTGCTCGCTGGCTATTTTGTATATTTCCGGCCAAACCCCCAGCTTTTTGGGCATACTGCCGTTTATTTTAATGCTGGGGGTTACCATGGTGGCTGCGCCCGGCGTGCCCGGCGGCGCGGTAATGGCTGCTTTGGGGTTAATTGAATCGATGTTGGGCTTTAACGAGGCCATGTGCGCCTTGATGATTGCCTTGTACCTGGCGCAGGACAGCTTTGGCACCGCCTGCAATGTAACCGGCGACGGCGCCATTGCCGTTTTGGTGGACAAAATTGTGGCGCGCAGCAAAAAAGGCCAGCTTTCATAAGGTGCGGTTTGCAGCATAGCAGGTGCGGTTTGCAGCATAGCTTAAGGAGGAAAAGCCATGGATGAAAAACAGTTGGAACAGACCATCCGCCAGGTGGTAAGCCGGGTAGTGAGCCAGCAAAACCAGCAAAGCCAGGTGCGCAGCTTTGCTTTGCCCCAGCTTAGGGTGACCGAAGCGGACCGCATGGACACCAAAAACCCCGCCGACCGGGTTTATACCCACGACCTGTTTACCCTGGCCCAAAGCCCGCGGCTTGGCGCCGGGCTTATGGAGATGACCGACAGCGATTTTGCCTGGCACTTAAGCTATGACGAGATTGACTATGTGATAGAAGGGCAGCTGGATATTCACTTTGCCGACCATGTGGTGAGCGCCCGGGCCGGCGAAGTGATTTTGATCCCGAAGGGAAGCGACATTCGCTTTGCCTGCAAGGGCCATGTGCGGTTTTTGTATGTAACCTACCCGGCCGATTGGCAAAACGGCGCCGACTGACCCCAAAAAACAAAAGCGGCCGGTAAAAATGGGCCATTTTTGCCGCTGGCAAGGCTTTTTATAAAAACAAAAGACCGCCCTGCCTGGCAGGGCGGTTCGGTTTCCCCGGAAGGTTTTGCCGCCCCTTTTTTGCGTTTGGCCCGCTGGCGCAATGGGCAAAAAGCGGCGGGCTTTGTTTTGCACATTTGCAGCGCTGCGGCAAAAAGGCGGCGGATGGCAAAGGGCGCAGTGCTTGCCCTGGCATAAAGCGCAGACTGTAAAAGGTTTGCCGGGGCTTTGGCCCAAAAGCGCGCCGGCAGGCAGTTTTGGGCCAGGCTATATTGGGGGGGTATAAGTGCCCGGGGCGGCTGCCTTTTGCTTTAAAAAGGCAGCGCCCTTAGGAAAAAACAAAAAAACGGGGCGTTTTGTGTACAAACCGTTTATTTTGCTGCCATATGGCTGGCTTTTTTAAAAAGGCATGGTATAGTAAAAGCAGGTACACAAAGGCTGCGGCCCAAAGCCGCCGCCCGGTGCCGGCTGCACAGGCAAGTTTGGTAGCATTGGAAACGAGGAGATAGCATGTCAAAGGTAAAGGGGCTCAACATTATTATTGTGGGCTGCGGCAAGGTGGGCGCCACCTTGGTGGAGCAGCTGATTAAGGAAGGGCACGATATCACCATTATTGATAAAAACCCTGCCAAGGTGCAGATGCTGGCCGACACCTACGACATTATGGGCATAGTGGGCAACGGCGCCAGTTACAGTGTGCAGATGGAGGCCGGTGTGGAAAAAACCGACCTGCTGATTGCGGTGACCGAATCGGACGAGCTGAACCTTTTGTGCTGCACGGTGGCAAAGCAGGTGGCAAACTGCGCCGCCATTGCCCGGGTGCGCACCCCGGACTACAGCCGCGAGGTGGGCTATTTGCAGGAAAAGCTGGGCCTTGCCATGATTATAAACCCCGAGCTGGAAGCCGCTAAGGAGGCTGCCCGCATTTTGTACCTGCCCGCCGCGCTGGAGGTCAATTCGTTTGCGCACGGGCAGGCGGAACTGGTGAAGTTTAAAATTCCCGGGGGCAATATTCTGGACGGCATGACCATTGCCGAGCTGGGCAGAGAGATTGAAAACGAGATCCTCATCTGCGCCATTGAGCGTTCGGGCGAGGTGTTCATACCGGACGGCGAGTACCGGCTGTACCGGGGAGATGTAATTTCGGTGGTGGCCACAAGGCTTGTGGCCAAGCGCTTTTTGGAGAAGATTGGCTTTGAGACCACCCAGGTGAAAAACACCATGATTATTGGCGGCGGCAAGGCGGCCTTTTATTTGGCCCGCCAGCTTTTGCAGATGGGTGTGGCGGTAAAGATTATTGAAATTGACCGCGCCCGCTGCGAGGTGCTGAGCGTGCTTTTGCCCAAGGCCGTTATTATAAACGGCGACGGCACCAACGAGGAGCTTTTAAAGGAGGAGGGCATTGCCTACGCCGAAAGCTTTGTGGCGCTGACCGGCATTGATGAGGAGAATATTCTGCTTACTTTGCACGCGCGGCAGGTTTCCAACGCCAAGGTCATCACCAAAATCAACCGCATTACCTTTAAAGAGGTCGTCAACGGGTTGGATCTGGGCAGCGTGCTCTACCCGCGGTACATTACATCCGAAGCGATTGTGGCCTATGTGCGGGCCAAGCAGGAATCCATGAACAGCAATGTGGAAACGTTGTACCATATGTACGACTTTCGGGTGGAGGCGGTGGAATTTAAGGTGAACGAGCCGTCCGCCGTGACCGACATTCCGCTGAAGGATTTGCAGCTGAAAAAGGATCTGCTGGTGGCCTTCATCAGCCGGGACGGCGCAAGGCTGATTCCTTCCGGGAAGGACTGCATTCGGGTGGGGGACACCGTTATGGTGGTGACCACCCACACCGGATTCAACGACCTTTTGGATATTTTGGCCTGAGTTTGGGGTGTGCGCAACGGTATGAATGATTCTATTATTCGCTATATTCTGGGCTGCGTGCTGAAAATTGAGGGCGCTTTGATGCTGCTGCCCTGCCTGGTGGCCCTGATTTACCGGGAAGGTGAGGGCTTTTGCTACCTGGCGGTTGCGGCGGTGTGCATGGTGCTGGGCCAAATGATGAGCTTTCACCGGCCGGATAACCAGGTTTTTTACCTGAAAGAGGGCTGTATTGCCACATCGCTGAGCTGGATTTTGATGAGCGCGGCCGGCGCTGTGCCGTTTTTGCTGACCGGCGAGATTACAAGCTTTGTGGACGCCATGTTTGAAACGGTTTCGGGCTTTACCACCACCGGGGCCAGCATTTTGAACAATGTGGAGGCCTTGTGCCACTGTTCGCTTTTTTGGCGCAGCTTTACCCACTGGATTGGCGGCATGGGGGTACTGGTGTTCCTTTTGGCCATTATTCCGTTAAGCGGCGGCAGCCATATTAACCTGATGCGGGCCGAAAGCCCCGGGCCTTCGGTGGGCAAGCTGGTGCCCAAGGTGCGCTACACCGCCCGGCTTTTGTATTTAATTTACCTGGCTTTAACCGTTTTGGAAATTTTGCTGCTTTTGGCCGGCCGCATGCCTCTGTTTGACGCCATTACCACCAGCTTTGGCACGGCCGGCACCGGCGGCTTTGGCATTAAAAACGACAGCCTGATGGGATATTCGGCCTACCTGCAGTGGGTGGTAACCATTTTTATGGTTTTGTTTGGCGTAAACTTTAACGCCTACTACTACCTTTTGTACCGCAAGGTAAAAAAAGCCCTGGCCATGGAAGAGGTGCGCTGGTACCTGATTATTATTTTGTGCGCCACCGGCATTATTTGGTTTGAACTTTGCAAAGGCGGCATGCAGCTGGCCGGCGCCTTGACCCATGCGGCCTTCCAGGTGGCTTCCATTATTACCACCACCGGCTTTTCCACCGCCGATTTTGAACTGTGGAGCCAAACCAGCAAAACCGTGCTGGTGCTTTTGATGTTTATTGGCGCCTGTGCCGGCAGCACCGGCGGCGGCATTAAGGTGTCGCGGGTGGTGGTGCTGGTAAAAACGGTGGCCAAGGAGCTGAACAGCTATATTCACCCCAAAAGCATTCGCAAGGTAAAGCTGGACGCAAAAACGGTGGAGCACGAGGTGGTGCGCTCCATCAATGTGTATTTTGCCACCTTTATGATTGTTTTTACCGTTTCGGTGGTGCTGGTTTCGCTGGAAGGAAAGGGCCTTGTTACAAACTTTACCGCTGTGGCCGCCACCATTAACAACATTGGCCCGGGCCTTGAGCTGGTGGGCCCCACCAGCAATTTCAGCCATTTTAGTAATTTCAGCAAATGTGTGCTGATTTTTGATATGCTGGCCGGAAGGCTGGAATTGTTCCCGCTTTTAATTTTGTTCCACCCCGCTGTGTGGAAAGAAATGCGCGACCAGCGCCACGCCCCGCGCCGCTGGTTTGGCGAAGCAAAATACAGCCGCCGCGCTCCCCGCTGACGGCAAAGCACTGGTTTTACAGCCCCTGATAAAGCGCTGTGCGGCGGGCATTTGTAAAACGGAAGGCTTGTGCCGGCCGGGGCACCGGGTAAAATAGCAAAAGGTGTGCTTTTGCGGCTTGTTTTGGAAAAAGCTTTGCGCGTTTAGCAAGCATTGCACCGTTTGCGGTGCGCCAGGCAAAGAGACGGGCCAGAAAATAAGGACAGATGTGCGGCGCGCGAAATGGTATGGTGATTGTTTTGGAAAAGAGGAGAAAAATGAAGCAGAAAGTATTTGCTTTGCTTATGGGGGCAGCGCTTTGTTTATCGCTGGCGGGCTGACAGCAGGCTGCACCGGCCGTTAGCGGCGGGGATGCTTTTTCAGCCGACAGTGTGCTGACATCTGAGGATGACTCTGCCCAGATGGAAACGGTGGAGATGGACGGCCTTACATTCCGGTATGATGCAAAGTTTTCTTGTGAGAAAGGAAATATTGTTTTTGAGGAAGGAAAATCCTATCTTTCGTATATGGAAAGCTCGTCCGGCGGGTCGGATTCACAAGAGGAAAGCGACGACGGGCCGCTTTATCATGAATTTATACTGGATATGCTGGGGATCACCCCAGAACAAGAGCCGGCCGAAATGCAGATTGACGGCAAGCGTGCACTGCGTTCGAAAAGCCAGAATGATATGGATGGAGTAGTGGTCCATTATGATCTGGTTACCTTCGAGGCAGGCCAAAACCTTTACACCTTTCTTTATACTTGGCAGGAAGGCGCGGCCGACTATGAGATGGATTTTTTGAATCTTTTAAATTCCATTTCGTTTAAGTAAACCGACCAAACACCGTTTTGCCGGCGGTGGGGCGGCAGGCAAAACAGCAGCCCATTTGCAGGCTGGCTGTTTGGCAGCACAAAAAACCACCTTTGGGGCAAAGCTCAAAAGGTGGTTTTTGCTTTTTTGGCCGTTTTTGCTTTGCTAATGCCGGCGCACGGCCCAAATGCAAAGCCTTGCATTTCGGTGCCGGAACATTTGCACCAGGGCTTTGCATGCGGTTGCGGCGGCAGGTTTTTGATGTGCCGGTGTGCTTGAAAAACCAATGTGCTGCCGGCGGCAAAACGAGCTATGGGGCGCTGCGGCCGCCTGGTTTTTGCGCATAGCCGCTTTGCCGGGCGCCTTTTGGGGCCCCTTTTGCCGCAGCGCCCCAAAAGGGGTGGCGCAAAGCCAAAAAGGGGTAGATTTTTCCACAAGGTTTGAGTATGATAAAAGAAAAAACGCTTATGGGAGGAGAGCTTTTATGTTTTGTACCCAATGCGGCAGCAAAGTAGAGGAAGGGGCCCGGTTTTGCCCCCAGTGCGGGGCTAAGCTGCACGGCGAAGAGGCCTGCGGCGAGGAAATGGGCACAGAAGAATTTAACTGGCAGCCCCCCGAACCGGTCAGCAGACCGCTTCTTTTGTGCTCGGTTTTCATACCGCTGGTGGGCATTGTGATGGGGCTTATAAAGTTTAGCGATGGGGAAAAGCGCGCCGGGAAAACCTACCTGCTGTGCGGGGTGGGCGCCTGGATTTTTTGGATGCTATGGATGGTTCTTTTTTGAACACGGCGCAAGCCCAAAGCAAAGCCTGATTTGGAAAACAGAAAAAAGGCCGCCTGCAAAGGGGCGGAGCTCATAAGACAGTTAACAACCGCAGCAGTTAATCTGCTGCGGTTGTTTTTGAATCGGCTTAATTTGCACAATTTATTGTTTTTGAAATTAGGGATTGAAGTATCCATTACACTTTGTAGAATATAGGTATCGGGCGCTCGATGAGATTATTTATACTATTTCTTAATAAAACACTTCAAATAAATACAAAGATATGCTATACTATATCTGGGTGATAAATATGGCTTCCAGATACAAATTCATCGATGAAGAAATAAAAGCGATTGAGCAAGCGCGCAAGGAAAATAAGGACAAAAGAGCCGAGGCCAGATTGAAAGCACTGGAACTGCGGGC